>NZ_JAKRND010000017.1 GCF_022347285.1 Corynebacterium sp. ACRPH | reverse complement strand
AGACATACAATGCATCAGAATCAACACAAAGGTTGGTCAACAAAGTATCTAAACTTGGTTCATCACGCTATTGAGTTCTCAAACAACCTACGCACACAACAAACACACCACACAGTGGCAGTCACGTTGCGACGGATTACGAGTGTAAAGCAACCGTGAAGATAAAGCAAATTCCCGGTAAACAACCCGCTGCACTCGCACACAAACGAACTGTTTTTACAGCTTCAAAATGATTGGCCAGACACTTATGACTTCCAGCGTTCCGAGAGTCTGTAACTCGCGGCGCCGTGTCGCGCTGACTTGGATTAATGTACACACACCCCACACCAAACACAAACCCGCAGGCCACAAGGCATTTCCGCAGAGTGTTCTAGGCATCAGATCCTAGACCCAGATTCTCCTGGATTGATTCATGGGCCGTATCGAAACGCCCGATCCCCCATCGCAGCGCAGCGAATACGAGCACTGTCACCACACCCACTGCTCCAAGGATTGCACCAACAGGCCCCAATAGGTCGATTCCAGCCTCATCAATTTCTTGAACCGAGACGATGATCACCGCCATCGCGGCAGACATCAGCATGATGGCCAGCAGGCTGGCCACCCACCTCATCCATCCGCTGAAGCGGTTGCTCACCCAAAAGCTCACGATTACCACCGAGCCAAAGGCCATTGCCACTGTCGCTGCAACGAGCAGGGTCATCAGCAGACCCTTCCCGCTTACGTGCAGTTCTAGATCGCCGCCCCCCGGGAACAGTGCACTAAATAGCGCGAACTCCGCCGTTCCGATCAGCACCAGCAGCCCCACTCCCGGCATCCACAAAGCAAGCCGCCCCATAGCCGTTGCGTACCAGCTGCGGCGATCGCCGGAGAGCACCAGCCAATTGCGCAAGCTCGAGTTCAGCGTCTCACCGAGGTAGTAGGCAGCCACCAGCAGAATCATCGCGGCCGGGTACAGCCACATCGCCCCACTAGCCGTTAGCCCTGAGGCGAACCAACCGATCACACCGACGACTATCGCGATGAGTCCAGCCAGGTGCATCCAAGCCATGAAGCCGTCGATCCGCCAGGCTGCAAGGTAGTTGAGCGCCGTGGGGTTGTTGCCCTTCTTTTCTTGTTGACGCCACCTCGTCTCCGTATTTAACAATCCAACCAACGCGGCCTTATCCGCTTTGCCAAGCTCGTCTTTTTCAGAATCGCTAGAGTTCCTGTTGGCGGCCTTGATGACCTCGCTATTATCCCCGACACGTGCCAGAGCCCTGATGATGCTGGCCACATGCACGAGGAAGACGAATCCTAAGACAACCCAGAATGCCGGGATGTGCCAACTGAGAATTAGCGCAAGGACGTAGCCCAAAAGCATCGCTCCACAGACGACTGCTGATGCAATTGGCATGACTATCAGGAGGTTTCGGCGCATATCCGCCACGCTCATCCCCAGCGCTCGAAGCTGAGCTTTGTCCCACACTGTGGTGATCGGCTGCAGCCCCAGCGAGAGGCCAAACAGTAGGTATATCCCCAGCTTGAACCCGTTGATTTCCTCCCCACCCACGGCAAAGAAGAGGATCATCAGAACGAACACGGTGCTAAAACCAAGGTTCCCAGCTTTAGGAAGCAGCTGGCGCATGGCCAATTTCCAGTGCGTTCCCCAAGGCAGAGGTCGATAGGTGGTCACCAAGGCTAGAACTCCCTTCCGGTCAGCGCTAGCACCGCCTTCTCCAGGTCCGCGCTGGTTACGCGCACTCCGCTGCCTTCAATACGGGTGGCGAGATCCTGCACGCTATCGGTCCCCAGCCCGTGAGTATCAAGGACTACCCGGCGTAGGCCGGAGGACGTGGCGTCATTAAGAACAGAACCCACAGCCCCAACCTCCCCGAGCGCGGCGTCGACTCCCGCGGCGGAACCAGAGAGGATCGCGATGCGTTCGGTAATCGCGTCGAGGGTGCCGACTCCCGTAATGCGGCCCTTGTCGAGGAGGACGACGGAGTCGAGGATGCGGGCGGCGTCTTCGACGTGGTGGGTCGAGATGATGAATGTGCGCGGGTTGCGTTCCACGTCCTGCAAGAGATGCTTGTAGAACAGCTCGCGATTCTGCACGTCAAGGCCCAGGTAGGGCTCGTCGAGGAGGGTGACGGGACACTGGGCAGCCAGACCAATAACAATCGAGACCAGGGACTTTTGCCCGCGCGAGAGCTTAGACAGCGGTTTGCGCGTATCGACCTCGAAGTCTTCGCAGAGTTGGCCCGCATAGCGCTGATCCCAAGTCTCCCAGCGGGCGGCGACCACACTGAGTAACTGCTTGACCTTAATATCCGCGGGCCAAGGCACATCAGGGCCAGACAGTATCAAGCTGTTCAGCACTTCCGTGTTGTCGTACACCGGCTGACCGCCAATAAGGACTTCGCCCTGGGCGCGCAGTTGTCCGGAAATTGTGCGCAACAGAGTCGTCTTACCTGCACCGTTGCGGCCGATCAGGCCATAGACGCGGCCACCTGGCAGGTGCGCCGTCGCGCTATCAAGGGCGTGAGTGGCGCCGAGCTTGCGCCTGACGTCGCGCAGTTCAATGTCGGGAGCGGCGCCTGAGGCTACGACGGAAGATTGTGTGACGTTCATTCGTAGAGTCCTCGACTTTCTGCGACTTTGTCCATGAGGGTTTTCAGCTGTTTGCGATTCATGCCCAACTTGGCGGCCTCGTCGACGAGGGGAACCAAATAACTGGCCGCGAAGGCCTCCTTACGCAAGGCCAGGATTCGCTCGCGGGCGCCGTGTTCAACGAACATTCCCACGCCACGTCTCTTGGCCAACACGCCCTGATCGACAAGTAGCGCCAACCCTTTTCTGGCGGTTGCGGGGTTGATGCTGTGAAATTCTGCGAGTTCGTTAGTCGATGGCGCGCGTTCGCCCTCAGTAAGCGATCCATCCACGATCGCGTCCGCGATGAGGTCTGCGACCTGCTGAAAAAGCGGAGTCGACGATTCATTCATGGGGCACCTCCTTCCGCGGGCTGCTTAACAAGTTCCCAGTGCGCTCTGTACCTCAGTGCACTCTCAACACACCTAGTTAGTTGGTTAGTTACTTGTGCAACTAACCATACAACAAAGTTTTCGGGCATGCTAGAGGGAAAGAACCCAAAAGAACTAGTTACGAACGAAACGAAAAGAGCAATGAACAATGTTGGAACGCACACAGGTCTATGTCGACACGTCTTACCTGCTAGCAAGCTTTTATAACTCCTGGGACACCGGGGCTCGCGCCCAGTTAGAGATAGACCTTCCGGAGGTCGTGGCAGTCCTCGGCCAGATGATCCAGGACCAGCTGAAACAGCCCGTTCACCGGCAATTTTGGTACGACGGCATCCCCGATTCCGGCCCCCACCGCTACCAGCGCTCCCTGCGCAGCGAGCCGGGCGTGCAGCTACGCGCCGGTCAACTGATCGAATGGGGCGACCGCCGCACCCAAAAGGCAGTGGATACGCGCCTCGTCGCCGACATCGTTATCGCCGCGATGAAGCGCCAGGTATCCGACATCGTGCTCGTTTCTGGTGACGCCGACATGCTGCCCGGTGTTGAAGAGGCCGTCGCGGCAGGCATCCGCGTGCATCTATACGGTTTCGGCTGGGATTCCATGTCCTCCGCCCTGCGCTTCGCCTGCGATACGACCACGATCTTGGATCCGCGCGAAGACTTCCGCGACACCATGCGCTTGCAAGTGCTGGAAGGCCCCCTGCCGACTGGCGAACAACCCGAACAGCCCGAGGACAAGCCGCTGGGCGATGCGGAAGAGCCCGCGGACTCGAGCCCGTGCGTACTCACCGCCGCCGACGCTCCCGGGGATGGGCCTGCCGATGAAAGCGCTGCCGGGGGCTCTACCCCCGGAGACACCGCCGCCGGGAAAAGCGCTGGCGAGGAGAGTGTCGCCGCCGGCAATGCGGACGCACCCAAACCTGCGGATGCGCCCAAGCCCAAAGCTCCAACCACTCCTCAGATTCCGGAGCCTGTGCGCAGCGGCCCTGCCGCCACCTCCCGGGGCGCCACCCATCCGAGCGTGAACCAAGAAGTCACCCCAACTCCGGCAACCCAACCCGCCACGGAAACTGCAGCTGAGGCGGTCGAGGCAGCCGAAACTGCACAGAATGCAGACAGCGCACAACCCACACCGGCGGAGACCAGCACGTCGGCTGCGGCGGCCGGGCCGGGCACGACGGCGTCACCAAATAAGACAGCAGAAGAACAAGAAACAGAAGCACCCAAGCCGAAGCCGCGCCCGAACCCCGGCATGATGGCGCGCCACCGCAAGCTGCGCAGCCGCTACGTGCCGCTGCCGAACGAGGTGTGGGCGACCGCGGGCGAGCAGAGCCCGTCTGACATTGGCCAGCAGTACGCGGTGTGGTGGTACGACAATGTGGCGAACGAGGAACAGCGCGACAACGCCCACCTGCTGTCGGGCGGCGGGCTGCCTCCGGAGATCGACCGGCCGCTGCTGCAGTTTGCTTGCGAGACTCTGCACGAGTACACGCTCTCCGAAACGCAGCGCGTAGGCCTGCGCGACGGATTCCACTCCGGGATTAGGGCAATCATGCTGCGCTGACTGAGCGGGGCGTGACGGACGCGACCCGCACACGGCTTCGGACGACAGGGGTTGTCCGGGGCGTGTGCAAGAATGAAGCAATGAGCTCAAGTTCCGCCACGCAGGCTGATCGGACGGTCCCCTTCACCAAGGACGCGCTGTCCATCCGCCAGACTTTCGTGCGCCTCGTAGTAACCGCTGCGCTTGCATTCGCCGGAACCACCCTGGGGTGGTACCTGATGGCGCACACGAACTTCCCTGCTTTTACCAATAGCTTCGTGCTGCGCGGACTGACCACAGCGGCAATAGTCATCCTGGTCGTAGTCACCGGACTGGCTTGCTACTGGTGGGTCTACCCGGCGAGCCGGATGCTCAGCGGGCAGGCCACCGGTGCGCAGGGCAAGAGCTTAGGGGCGCGAAGATCGCAGCGACCAGCTCTGCGCGGGTGGGTCTCCATCCTACTGCAGTTGATCATGCACCTAGCGCCGGCCGTGCTGGTGCTGGCAGCGCTGGGCATTCCGCTGGCGGCGACCCAGCTTTACCTCGGCGGAATCAGCGTAGACCAGGCGTTTCGCACGCAATTCCTCACCCGCATGACCGACCACCTGGGGTGGGAGGACATGGCCTACATCGATCAGCCGTCCTTCTACCCCGGCCTGTGGTTCTTCAGCGGCGGACTGTTCGCCCGCACCTTTGGCCTGGACGGCTGGGTGGCGATGCAGCCCTGGGCGCTCATCACGATGGCCATGGCCGCCAGCATGCTGGTGCCGGTATGGCAGCGCATCTCCGGATCCCTGCCGATCGCCAGCGCACTGGCACTAGTGACCGTGACGGTTACCCTGACGGCCGGCGGCGACGAACCCTACGCGGCAATCGTGGCCATGGGCATGGCGCCAGCGTTCGTCCTCGCCCGGCGCGCGCTCCACGGAGGGCGCGCCGCGCTCGTCGGATCCATCATCTACCTGGGGCTTTCGGCAAACCTCTATACGCTGTACACCGCCGTATCCGCCCTGACCGTAGTGGTACTAGCGGTGGCTGGCGCGATTATGGAGCGCGGCATCAAGCCGCTGATCCGGCTGGTGGCAATCGGCGCAGGCTCCATCGCCATTGCCCTGCTGGGCTGGGCGCCGTACCTGTGGAGCCTAGTCACCCAGCCCCATGGCTCCACCAGCACCGCACAGCACTACCTGCCGGAAGTTGCCACACAGGTGCCCACCCCGTTCTTCGAGTCCGCGGCGATAGGCGTCCTCTCCATCATTGCGCTGATCTGGATGGTATTCCGGCGCAAAGACGGCGACGTCCGCGCTCTGACGCTCGGCCTACTTGTCTGCTACGCATGGGTGATCCTGTCGCTACTGATGACGGTCTTCGGCACCACGCTGCTGGGCTTCCGCATGGCTGTGCCAATCAGCATTATCCTCGCCGTTTCGGGCGTGCTAGCCATCGCCGATTGGCGACTGGTGTATGTTCCGCAGTTCACGGCGGCAGCGGGCCGCAAGCCTGTGAATGGCGTACTAATCAGTCGCGTGATGGCTATCGTGATGGCCGTATGTGGCATTCACTATGCGACGCAGATCCCCCACGAGCACGAAAACCACATCGACACGGCCTACACCGACACTGACGGCGAAGGAAAACGCGCGGACAAGCTTCCGGGCGATTCCGCCGTGTACTATTCACAGGTAGACGAGGTCCTCTCCGAGGAGCTCGGTGGCCGGTCCGGAAAGGTGCTGCTCACGGACGAGAAGAGCTTCTTGGCCTACTACCCGTACCACGCCTACCAGGCCTTTACCTCGCACTATGCCAACCCGTTGGGTGACTTCGCTCGCCGCAACGAGGAGATCGAGGGCTGGAGCAAGATCGCGGAACCCAAGGACCTGCTGGCTGCGATGGACAACGCAGAAAAGGAATATGGGTGGAAGGCACCCGACGCGCTACTCATGCGCGGGCAGTTGGATTCAACCGATAGCAGCAGCGACGGCGCCGACGACGCTGACAGCACATTTACCTACTTGGTAGCAGATGACATCTACCCCAGCCAGCCGAATGTACGGTTCCGCGCGATCCACTTCGATGCCTCTGCGTTCTCCGAAGGCTGGGATCTGCACCAGGTCGGGCCGTTTGTCATCGCGGTGCGCCAGCGCTGAGTCACCCAGCGCTGAGCAATCCAACGCTAGGTAGCGGAGCTGCGCACACCAGCAGGTCCCTGGCGCCGCGCACACTGTAGGTGGCGTCACAAAAGACTCTCTAAGTAACAGGAATTAACAGAAATCCCGGCGAATAGGCTAATTGAGTTCTGTGTTAGCCCGACCGTGGCCTACAATTACCTGTTGTGTCTAAAGTTCAGCAGCCAACAGGGAAACTAAAGTTAGCGTCCATCATCTCCGGCCTCATCGGCATGGTGATGTTCCTTTCTTTGCCTTTCCTGCCTGTAAACCAGGTACAGTCCTCTTTCAACTGGCCTCAGGACGATGACCTCACATCCGTCCAGGCGCCCCTGATCTCCTACGTCCCCCAAGACGTAGACATCACGGTTCCCATCCAGGAAGTTCGCAACCTGGAAAGCGGTGCGACAAACATTCTGTCCACCCTCCCGCCAGAATCCACAGAGGCCACCCTGCGCGGCATGTTCGTCCGCTCCACCGACGACAGCCTCGACGTGGTCGTGCGCAACGTCGTCCCGCTGTCCATTAATAAGGACGCTCTGCGGAAGCTGCCGGACGACGCGCAGCTGCGCATCACCTCCGACTACGAATCCACCCGCGCCTGGGTTCCGGACGCAGACAAGCACCTGGACTACGCGTTGGATTCCACCATCGATGCCGACGTTCGCCCCGCTCTCACCGGCATCTACACGGATATCAAGAACACGGAGAAGAACTCCAACAGCACGATCGACGCGGGCTTCCAGGCACACGTCACCGTCGATTCGCGCTTCACCTCTTCCCCGTCGGCCATCAAGTACCTGGCCATCTTCGTGGGCATCATCGCCACCGCGATTGCCCTGTACTGTCTGTACCGCATCGATATCCTCGACAAGCGAACTACGTCCCGCCGCCTGTTCCACCGCGACTGGTGGAAGCCCCGACCTCTCGACGGCGTAGTCGGCTTCATCCTGCTGGCCTGGTACTTTGTCGGTGCCAACACCTCGGATGACGGCTACTTGCTGACCATGGCCAAGGTCTCCCACGAGTCCGGCTACATGGCCAACTACTACCGCTGGTTCGGCGTACCGGAATCCCCCTTCGGATCGCCGTTCTACGACCTGCTGGCACTGATGACGCAGGTCACCTCCGCATCCATCTGGATGCGCCTGCCCTCTCTGATCGCGGGCATTGTCACGTGGCTGTTCCTTTCCCGTGAGGTCATGCCACGCCTCGGCGCCAAGATCAACCAGCGCCAAGTCGCCCACTGGACCATGGCGGCAACGTTCCTGCTGTTCTGGATGACCTTCAACAACGGCACGCGCCCGGAGCCGATCATCGCCGTGCTCTCCCTGCTGGCTTGGGTCTCCTTCGAACGCGCCATCGCCACCCACCGCCTGCTGCCCGCCGCGGTCGGCACGATCATCGCCACCCTGGCGCTGGGAGCGGGCCCGACTGGCCTGATGGCCGTCTCCGCCCTGCTGGCCTCCCTGGGCGCGCTGATCCGCATTCTCACCCGCCGCCTGCCTCTGTTGGGCGCGCCGAAGGGTGCCCCGAAGAAGACGGTCATTGCGGCCATCCTGGCGCAGATCGCGCCGTTCCTGGCCGCCGGCACCGCGATCCTCACGGCTGTGTTCGCAGACCAGACGCTGCGCACCGTCGCCGAGGCCATCAAGCTGCGTGGAGAAATCGGCCCGTCTATGCAGTGGTTCGAGGAGTTCCGTCGCTACGAAGCCCTCATGGAGCAGACCGTCGACGGCAGCTTCCCGCGCCGCTTCACCATGGTCATGCTGTTCTTCTGCATTGGCATCGTCGTGGCTGCCATGCTGCGCAACGGGCGCATCACCGGTACTGCTAAGGCTCCGTCCACTCGCCTGTTGCTGATCATTCTGGGCACGCTGTTCTTCATGACGTTCACGCCCACCAAGTGGACCCACCACTTCGGCGTGTTCGCGGGTATCGGTGCTGCGCTGACGGCCCTAGCATCCGTTGCCGCCTCGCGCTTCGCACTGCAGACCAGGCGCAACCAACTGCTGTTCCTGGGCTCTACCCTGATGCTGTTCGCCTTCACCCTCGCCGGCCCGAACGGTTGGTGGTACCTGTCCTCCTACGGTGTGCCGTGGTGGGATAAGCCGGTGCAGCTCTCTGGTATCACCGCTAGCACCGTGATGCTTGCTGTATCTGTCGTGGTTCTTTTCTGGGGTGTGATCGTCGGCTTTCTTGCGGACGCCAAACGCGCCCGTGCCACCACCGAATCGGAAGTGGCAGATCTTGAGCGGGCCGAGACTAAGAAGCTCCATCAGTTCCGCGGCCTGACGGCCGCGCCAATCGCCGTGCTGACGGCCTTCACGGTCGTGTTCACCCTGGCCTCCCTGACGAAGGGCATGGTCAGCCAGTGGCCCGCCTACTCCGTGGGCAAGGGCAACGTGATGGCTCTCACGGGCCAGACCTGTAACCAGGCTGCGGATGTTCTGGTGGAGACCAACACCAACGACTCCTTCCTCCAGCCTGCCGACGGCAGCTCCCTGAAGGAATCCCTGACCAGCGGCGGGGGGCGCGGCTTCGAGCCGAACAACATCCCCGCCAAGATCGACTCCAAGTCCACCGGCAACTCCCAGGCCACGGTGGGCTCTTCCGACCAGTTCCGTAGCGAGGATTCCGGCTCCGACGACACGAACGCTTCCTCTGACCAGGGAGACACGCAGAATGCGGCGTCACAGGATAGGACAACGAACAAGTCCGAGGGAGAGACGAGCAGCAATGACGGCAACGACGGCGGCGACGCATCCGGCACCACCGGCGGCCTGAAGGCCACCAAGGGCGTGAACGGATCCTATGCCGTGCTGCCGTTCGGAATCGACGCGAACAAGGTGCCAGTGGTCGGCTCGTACACCGAGGGCCTGCAGACACCCGCGAACACCACGACCAGCTGGTACAGCCTGCCGGAGGACCGCGAGGGTCTGCCGCTGCTAGTGTTCAGCGTGGCCGGGCAGGTCGGACACTTCGACATGGACGGCGTCTTCAAGTACGGCCAGGAGATCAAGGTTCAGTTCGGCAAGTCCGGTGGTTCCAAGAAGGCTGAGGACTTTGAGGTGCTCGGCGAGCAGATTCCGCTGGATCCGGGCTACGCGCCCGAGTGGCGTAACCTGCGCATCCCGATGGACGAAGTTCCGGAGGACGCGGACTCGGTACGCATTGTGGCGAACGATCCGAACCTGACGCCCACACAGTGGATTGCCATTACACCGCCGCGCGTGCCAGAGATGGAGTCACTGAACGACTACGTGGGCTCCGAAGCGCCGACGCTGCTGGACTGGACCATCGCTTTCCAGTTCCCGTGCCAGAAGCCGTACGACCACTGGGCGGGCGTGGCCGAGGCAGCAGAGTTCCGCATTTCGCCGGACCACGACGTCCGCAGCAACCACACGCCGGTGATGGACTACTCCGGTGGTGGCTCCTACGGGCTGGTGCAGATGACCTCGCAGGCCGAGGAGATACCGACCTACCTGCAGGACGACTGGCAGCGAGACTGGGGTGTGCTGGATAAGCTGACCCCGTTCCCGAATGCGAACGGCGATAAGCCGAAGCCGGTGAAGCTGGATACGGAGACGGATAAGCGCTCTGGGCTCTGGTACAACGGGCCGATGAAGTTCTCGGACTAGGTTCGGGGCGGCTGGCCCCTGGACAAGGCTGAGCGGGGTGGTGAAAATCCACTCCGCCTTTTTCATGCCTTGGTCCCCCTTCATGCTCTGGCACTTATGCATGCCCCCCTAGGAACCCTGCGCTAGAGGGACGATGTCCCAAATCTTCCACCTTCGAGGAGTAGCTCCTTTGCAGCAAAAAACTGCGAAGCCCTGACCTGCGGAAATAGATAGCTATAAAAACAGAGTGGAAGATTTGGGACATTCCCCAGCTCTAGCTCGCCAAGACAGGGATGGATGACCGTGGAGCATGCACGACCGAGACAGGGATGCAAAAGCAGGGTAGGAACGCAAGTGCGGGATAGGGATGCAAAAAGCGCCGCCCGGTTAGGGCGACGCTTCATTGCTTGTAGCTGTTTGCTCGCTAGCTCGCTAACGCGCAGATTGAATGCGCTCAGTTAGCTGCAAGGCTGCGGTGCCAGCAGCGGCACCATGTGCTTAGTTAGTAGCGGGAGCCGGGGCTGCCGGCGGAACCGGAGCGGCCGGAGCCTGGTCAGCGGCCGGCGCGGCGGCAGCGTCCGCCGGAGCGGTGCCATCCGGGTTCGCGGACTTGGCGGCATCCGCCAGCTCAGCAAAGGCATTAGCGTCAGGCTGGACCTCGCCGTTCTCCAGCTTAGCGTTCCAGTTGGAGATGCCACCGAACTGCTGCAGCAGGCTCAGGATCTGGCCGATGTTCACCGTGCCGCCCTGGGCGCCAGCGCCCGGCGTGTAGCCCTGAACCAGCCTCAGGATGGCCTCGACCGGCAGCTTGTTTCCACCGGAGTTGAACTCCTTCAGCGCTCCGGACAGTGCGGTGTAGGCGGTCAGAACCTCCTGGGCCGCCTTCACGGAACCAGTTGCCTGGGCGCCCTGATCCGGTCCGCCAGCAGATCCTGCGACCTGTGCCGGATCCATGCCCTGCAGCTGCTTCTGCCCCTGGGTTAGCAGAACCTCCGGGGATACACGGCCGCCGATAACGCCCAGCAACTGCATCATAAAGTCAGAGGCCAACGGGACGTTCACGCCGGTGGCGTGCTCAATCTTGTTGGCGATCTCAGCTTCGCCTTCAACGGCGGGACGCATCGGGTCCATCGCCTCGGAAGCCTGGCCTGCGGCGGTATCCGCAGGCATGCCGGATGCCAGGGCGTTCAGGGCAGCGTCGTCACCGTAGTACTTGTTCAGGTCCACCTGGGTCTGCACACCATTAACGCGGCCGGAGCCGGAGTACTGCCAGAAGGTGACGTGGTCCCAACCGCCCGGGATCTTATCCGGCAAAGTGTCGCGGTAGTAGGCCAGCCACAGCGGGTACTCGGAGAACTCAGTGGTATTGGCCATCCGCTGGATCCAGAAGCTGTAGTAGGTGTAGATGATCGGATCGCGGCCAGTCTGGACCTTAATCTCGTCGATCCACTCGCGGACCCAATTCTGCAGCTGGGTCGGGTTCAGGCCCTCGTGCTCCTCCAGGTCCAGAACCGGGGGCAGCGAGGGCTGCACGCCGGTGGCCAGAACGCTGGCGTAATGGCGAGCCTCGGCGCGCGGGTTGCCGCTGCCCGGGCGGGCGTAGTGGTAGCTACCCGGAACCAGGCCGGCTTGCTGAGCCTTTGCGGAGTCCGTGGTGAACGCCGGGTTGGTGTAGGACGTGCCCTCGGTCGCCTTGACGAAGACGAAGGACTGGCCGGACTGCTTCACGGCAGTCCAGTCGATTGCTGCACCACCGGGGTGCTGGTGGGAGGCAACGTCGATGCCATTCAGCGCCCACGAGGGGACGGGAATGACATCGGTGGCGACGAGCGCTGCAACCGTCAAAGCGGAGCCAGCGAGTGCCGTTGCGGTGAGGCGTTTCGGTACGGACGTGCGCGTGGAGCGGCGCCATAGCAGTGAAATCATGAATCACACCATACCCAAAAACCACTGATTTCACATTATTCACATCAACCCCATGGGGAACATCTTTCACCCCATGAAACCATCGACCGAGAAATCCCTGCTCAAGCCCTCATGTGATTTTCGTCACACTCGCTGATATATCGTCACAGCTGGGCAAACACCGCGCTTTTTCCACCGCAGAAACTCCACACTCGTCCACACAATCGCCCAGACTGCGAGCGCCGCCAGCGCCACCCAGACGAAGCCCATCCACAGCAGCTGAAACACTGGCGACACATCTAGCCAGCGAATATTCCACGCAAAGTGCGTCAAGAAGCCCAGGCCACCCCACAACACGACGGCCCCCAGGCGCCAGGCGACACCGCGCGGCTGCCCCGCTTTCGCTCCCACGAACATCGCCAGGCCGATCCCATAGCCGACCAGCGCGCTGAACATCATGTGCTTCGCAGGTCCGGCGATCACTCGCACGAGGTACGTCGACAAGGCTCCTTGCATGTCAGACACCGGATCCATCACCGCCAGCATCATCGCGTACATCATGTTCTCGAAGACCTCGAAACCCAGCCCCACCAGCAATCCGGCGATAATGCCGTGCCACGGGCGGTTCCACCAAACGCGCCCCATCCACAGCAGGAGCCAGATGCCCAGACCCTTAGCGATCTCCTCCGGGTAGGCGCCTCCAAAGCTGGCCGTCAGCCCGTGCCAACCCAGCTTGTCTACGGTGCTCACCACCGGCGGCTGAATCACCACCGCCGCCAGCACCACGGAGGCCGCCCCACCCCACAGCACCGCCAGCGCGGCCAGCCGCTTAGGTGTGCCCCTATATATCGGCAGCGCCCACACGCACAGCAACGCCCCCGCCAGGTGCAACGCACCGATCAGCAGCACCAGCGTCAGCGTTGGGCTAACCGTTGAAGGATTATTGCCAATTAGCAGAAACCCGGACATCACGAGGCTCGGAACCACCAGCAGCCAGTACGCCGCCAGCCAGCCGTCGCGGAAAAGTCCCAGTTTCGGCCGTTGCTGGGGCGGATGCTTCAAGTGAAACTCGAGTGGCACCTCGAACACGCGGTAGTTGCGCACCTTAAACATCGGATTCACCTGCGCTTTCTGCGTTGTCCTCCAAGCTGACGCCGCGCACGAACTCGTCGATCTCTTCTAACTGCCTTCTGATTGACGCCGACTTCACCGGCATCTGCACCACCACTATCGGGGCCGTGCCATCGGGTTCGAGACTGTGCTCCAGTTCGCTATTGGGCTCCCCGCCGGTGCCATCGTTCGCAGCGGCGCCGGCTTCCCCGCTGCCGTCCGATGAACCCGCATCCGGGGCCCGCACAAACGCGACTGCCATGAATCGTTTCTCCCCCAGCTTGTAGGTATCCGTCACGCGCAATTGCTTGACCTGCGACTTTTTTAGCAGCTCTCGGTTTTCCTCCGAGATCTTGCCCAGCACGTCGATCGACTGCAGGTTCACACCGTCCTGGAAAACTATCGCACGCACGGCGCGGTTCACGGCCTGCGAGATGGGTTCCTCGCCGCCTTTCACGTCCACGCCCGATAGGCCGGTCACTCCGTAGCTTTCTCCATCGCAATCCAATTCCATCACTCCGGGGCGACCCAGGCCGGGTGAATCGTGGCATTCCTCCAGGGAGGCAAACCGCAGCGGCCACTCGGAATAGGTGAGAACCGAGTCCGCCATCCCTTCCGCGACGGTCAGGGATTGGGGCTCGTCTTCCAGGGTGGCGTTCACAATAAAAACGCCCCCAACCAGCAACAACAGTGTCCCTAAAAGATAGGCAGAGTAGGCACCGCTCCGCTGCGGACTGGTCGGCGCGGGGCGATATGTGGTCGGTGGGGCGGGCTTGGCAGGCTTTGCGGGTGGCGCGGGGCGGGCTGGCACAGGCGGGACCGGGGCCATCGGTCGCTGTGCTGGGCGGACTGGCGGACCCTGTGATGGGCGAGCCGGCCGCCCATGTTGCGGCCCCTGTGGCGCGGGATGATGGAACATACGCCATAGCCTAACCACTGTGCCGGACACCCTGTCTGCGGCGGTGTCTAAGGTGGTGGGCATGGTAGAAAACAACGCTGCAAAAACAAAGGCTGTAGATATCCCGGACGACATCTCCGAGGCCGCGCCGCAGAATCAAGCTGGCGAGGCCACCCAGCCCTCGCCTGCACAGGACCTGTACCGGCACGTCAACGGCACCTGGCTGGCGACCCACACGATCCCCAGCGATCGCCCCGTCGACGGCACCTTTCACCAGCTGCGTGACCTCGCCGAGCAGGAGGTCCGCGAGATTGTAGAGGCCGCCGCCACCGACGAGCCGAACGGCCGCGTGGGCGCCCTGTACTCCTCTTTTATGGACGTGCAGGGCATCGCCGCCGCGGGTCTGGCCGGCCTGCGGGAGCCCTTGGGGCTTGTTAGTGACGCCACCTCGATCAGCGACCTGGCCAAGGTACTCGGCAGGCTCGATATGGAGGGCACCGGTGGTGTTGCGGGGTATTGGATCGAGAAGGATTCCAGCCAGGACATTCAGCGTGCCTACCTGGTGCAGACCGGGCTCGGTCTGCCGGACGAGGCGTACTACCGGGAGGAGCAGCACGCGCCGACCCGCGAGGCCTACCGCGAGTTCGTAAAGGACATGCTGGGGCTGGTCAGCGAGCTGGAGCTGCCCGGGAAGTATGCGGATGCGGGCGCTACTGCCGCGGCGGATGCGATCTGCGCTTTCGAGACCGAGCTGGCGCGCGGGCACTGGGACAACGTGGCCAGCCGCGATGCGGAGAAGACATATAACCCGACGAAGGTGGAGGATCTGCCGACGGGCTTCCCCTTCCGCGAGTGGCTGGCGGCCACGGGCGTGGATACCCAGAGCGCGGGCGGGGGCACGATCGTGGTGTGCCAGCCCAGCTACCTGGAGCACGTCGCGGCCATGGCCACCGGAGAGGGCGATAGCCCGCAGGTCAGTGGCCTGGACGAGTGGAAGCTCTGGGCCTACTGGCGGGTGATCTTGAGCAGCGCGGCATACCTGCCGACGGAGGTGAACCTGCGGAACTGGGAGTTCTACGGGCGCACCCTGTCCGGCGCTACGGAGCAGCGGGCGCGGTGGAAGCGCGGCGTCGCTCTGGTCGAAGGTGCTGTGGGCGAGGAAGTCGGCAAGAATTTCGTCGCCGAGCACTTCCCGCCGGAGCACAAGCAGAAGATGCTGGAGCTGGTGGATTACCTGATCGCCGCCTACCGCGAGCGCATTAGCGAGCTAGCCTGGATGACCCCCGCTACGCGCGAGAAGGCGCTGGCGAAGCTGGAGAAGTTCGAGGCGAAGATCGGCTACCCGGATAAGTGGCGCGACTTCGACGGCCTGGAGTTCGGCGCCACCGGCGCGGACCTGCTGGCGAACGTGCGGGCGGCCAGCCGCTTCAACCACAACTACGAGGTTTCCAAGTTGGGCAAGCCCAGCGACAACGAGACCTGGTTCACCACCCCGCAGACGGTGAATGCGTTCTACAACCCGGTGAAGAACGACATCACCTTCCCGGCGGCGATCCTGCGCACGCCGTTCTTCGACCCGGCGGCGGACATGGCCGGCAACTTCGGCGCCATCGGCGCTGTGATTGGCCACGAGATTGGCCACGGCTTTGACGACCAGGGGTCGAAGTACGACGGCGACGGAAACCTGAACTCCTGGTGGACCGAGGAGGACCGCGAGGCCTTCACCGCGCTGACCGACAAGCTGGTGGCCCAGTACGACGGCCTGGTGCCGACGGGCCTGCGCCAGCGCGGGATCACCGAGCACACTGTTAACGGCAGCTTCACCCTGGGTGAAAACATCGGTGACCTGGGCGGATTGGGCATCGCCATCGTGGCTCTGCGCCGCTACCTGGCGGACCAGGGGCAGACCTTCGAGACAGCCGAGAAGCTGCCGGTCGAGGGGCTGGTGGATGCCGAGGGCAACCCGGACACAACCGAGTACACCGCCCTGCAGCGCGTGTTCCTGCGCTGGGCACGGATCTGGCAGACCGCGATCCGCCCGCAGATGGCGGCTCAGTACGCCTCCATCGACCCGCACTCGCCGGCGGAGTTCCGCTGCAACGTGGTCTCCAGCAACATCGCGGAGTTCTACGAAGCCTTCGACGTCTCGGAGGGCGACGGAATGTGGCTGGCCGAGGACGAGCGCGTCTGCATCTGGTAGCGGCGCCCGCTGGGCTTGCCCGGCGCGGCGGAGCCAACCCGGCGCGCTAGAACGCCTGGAAGTTCTCCGGAGCCAGCAGGTCCGGCTCGTGCACGTCCTCGTCGGGGACGAACTCCTCGATCCCGCAGAGGTTCACCAGCGCGCCCGTCGGATCCTCGATGGTGGCCATGCGGCCGAACTCGGATTCCCAGGCCGGGCGAATCACCTTTCCGCCCAGCTCCGGCGTGCTGGCAATGGCGGCGTCCACGTCCGCCACGCCCAGGTAAACGGTCCACATCCCGGGCACCTCCAGCTTGGAGGTATCCCACAGGCCAACCACTGCCGCGCCGTCGAACTCGCCGGTGGCATAGCGGAACTCATCATCCCCTGCGCCATCCCCTGTGGCCTTAATATCCCAGCCCGCCAGCTCGTGGTAAAACTCCAGCGTCGTATCCCAGTTCTGCACCACCATCAGCTCGAACCACACCGGAGTTCCGGGCTCGCCTGCGGCGATCAACGCATGCTCATCCGCGGGATTGCGCAGGCCGACCGTGGCCCCCGACGGGTCGACGATGACGGCCATGTCGCCACGGTCCCCCAGATCCTGCGGCTCCAGCACGGACTTCGCCCCCGCCTGCACGGCCTTGTCGTGCGCCTGCTGCACGTCCGGGGTGTACAGCAGCACTCCCCACACAGACCGGTTGCCCTCTGGGATCTGCGCGATGCCCGCCACCGGCATGCCCTGCTTTTTCGCCACGGTGTAGCCGTCGGAGACCTGCTCGAACTCCCAGCCCAGTAACTCGCTGTAGAATTTTTCCGCTCCGGCCGCGTCGGTGCTGGCCAGGTCCAGCCATACGGGCATTCCGGGCTGGGCGATCATTGCGGGCATGGTTCCTCCACTGCTCTTTCTTGTGTTCTTGGGGTGTATCTGTTGTTTCTTATTGACGCCACCTGGCCTCCACCGGCCAGGCATTCAGCTGACGCTAGATCGCGTTATCCTCGCGGACATCTTCCAGGCTGACGTTGCGCCACTTTTGCGGATCGAAGTCATCGTCCGCAGTAGACTCGTCGAAAAACTCGCCGAGGTCATCGTCGGATTCCGCTCCATTCGCAACACCTTCAGCGCCCGCCGCGCCGCTCGCGCCAGCCACCGTGGCTCCTGCCAGCACGTCGCCGGTGTCCGCATCCACCAGGGCCACCTCGTCACCCGGGCGCAACGCCTTGCCGCGGCGGGTATCCACCGCGCCGTTGACCTGCACAACCCCGGCGGCGATGGCCTCCTTGGCCTCCCCGCCGGTCTCCACCAGGTTCGCCAGTTTGATGAACTGCCCCAGCTTGATTTCGGAATCACGAATGCTGACCTCTGGAAACTCCATGCGCCTCAGTCTAGCGGGCTTTAGCTACCCACCAGCATCTGCACGCCCTCGAAGGCCAGGAACGCGCCGAGCACGACAAAGATCACCCCGGCCACCATTTCGATGAAGGGGTTGAGCCGCTGGATTTTCTCCGCTCCCGCGGCCACCGCCAGGGCGAATCCGCAGAACCACGCCACACCCACGACAGTCATCAAAAGCAGTACCAGCAGCCGGTCCAGCAAGGACACGTCCACCGGGATGAACTGTGCGAACACCGAACCGAAGAACAGCAACGCCTTGGGGTTAGAGAGGTTCGTCACCAGCCCCAGGCGCCAGGAGGCGAAGTCCCCCAGCGGTGCACGCGCCGCTGCCTGTGCTCCACCGTCACCCGCTGGAGCGCTGGTGGCGTCATTAAAAGAAACAGCGGGCAAGACCGCCCGGGCGCGCCAATCCGCGTACCCGGAGCGAAACGCGCCTTGGCCCATGTAGATCAGGAAACAGCCGCCGAACAGGTACAACACCGTCAGGATCCACGGGAAGGCCGCGATCAACGCGGCCAGGCCCAGCATCGTGACCACCGGCCACAACACATTGCCCGTGCTAATTCCCAGCGCGGCGAACACCGCCGAGCGGCGCGAACGGGCACCCAAACGAATGAGCTGCACGGTGTCCGGGCCTGGCATCGTAATGGCCAGCACCCAGGCACCGAGCAGCCCTAGGTAAGCGGCTAGGCTCATGCCTGCATCGCCACGTCAGTCGGGTTAATCGGGCGCGGCAGAGCGGTCTCGCCCATCAGCTCGCGGTCCAGCTCCGCGGCGGCGGAACGGCCCTCGGAGATGCCCCACACGATCAGGGACTGGCCACGACCCGCGTCGCCGGCGACGAACACTGGAATGTCCGCGAACTCAGCGTTGGTGGGCTGGGCGCGGAAGGTATCGTCGCGCTCCAGGCGGCCACGCTCGCCGATCTGCAGGCCCAGGTCCCACACCACCGGGGTCTCCTCGACGGAGACGAAGCCCATCGCCAGCAGCACCAGGTCGGCATCCATCTCGAAGTCGGACTCCGGGATGTTCTCCAGGCCGTTCTCGCCGAAGCGGCACTCGGCGCCCTTCAGGCCCGTGACCTTCTCGCCGTCGCCGGTGATCTCCACCGTGTTGATGGAGTAGCGGCGGATGCCCAGCTCGTCGCCCGGCTGGCGCTCGGCCAGGCCCAGGGCGGCGATCTCGTCGGCGGACTCGTTGCCGGTCACGCGGTACTCGCCCTCCTCGTGGGCGGACGCCACGCGCCAGATGCGCGGGTAGGTCGGCCACGGGGTGGATGCGCCGCGGGTCTTCGGCGGCTTCGGGGTGATGTCGAACTGGGACACGGAGATGGCGCCCTGGCGCAGCGCGGTGCCGAAGCAGTCGGTACCGGTATCGCCACCGCCGATGATCACCACGCGCTTGCCCTTGGCGTTGATGGTAGAAACCTCGCGGTCACCTTCACAGACCTTGTTGGCCTCCGGCAGGTACTCCATCGCCTGGTAGACACCCTTCAGGTCACGGCCCACGACGGGCAGGTCGCGGCCCACGGTGGAGCCGATGGCGACGATCACGCCGTCGAACTCCTTCAGCTGCTCACCGGTCGGCGAGGTGTTGACGACGAACTTCGTGCCCTCGGCCTCCATCTGCTCCAGACGGCGGTCGATCCACTTCTTTTCCATCTTGTACTCGGGCACGCCGTAGCGCATCAGGCCACCGATGCGGTCTGCGCGCTCGAAGACGGTGACGTCGTGGCCCGCGCGGGTCAGCTGCTGCGCGGCTGCCAGGCCGGCCGGGCCGGAGCCCACGACAGCCACGCGCTGGCCGGTCTTGAAGCTCGGCTTGATCGGCTTGACCCAGCCTTCCTTCCAGGCGTGCTCAACGATGGTGTACTCGACGGTCTTGATGTTCACCGGGTCGTCGCCGATGCCCAGCACGCATGCGCCTTCGCAGGGTGCGGGGCACAGGCGGCCGGTGAACTCCGGGAAGTTGTTGGTGGCGTGCAGGCGGTCGTAGGCCTCGCGCCAGTTGCCCTTGCGCACCAGGTCGTTCCACTCGGGGATGATGTTGCCCAGCGGGCAGCCATCGTGGCAGAACGGGATGCCACAGTCCATGCAACGGCTGGCCTGGGTCTGCACCTTGTCGTCGGAGAAGTCCTCGTAGACCTCGTTCCAATCCAGCAGGCGCAGCGGGACGGGTCGGTGTGCCGCCGACTCGCGGCGGTGCTTCAGAAATCCGCGTGGATCAGCCATTTACTTCACTTCCTCCATGATTGCGGCGGCGATGCCGTCGTTGTCCAAGCCTTCGGCTTCGGCCCGTGCGATCGTCTTGAGCACGCGCGCGTAGTCGCGGGGCATGACCTTGATCAGATCCGCGGCGTTTACCTCCACGGTAGATCCGGTCAGGTCGCGGTGGGTCTGGATCGTCTGCTCGACCCAGCGCAGTTCTTCCTCGTCAGTGATCTTTTCGATGTCGACGAGCTCGGTGTTGATTCGATCGGTGACGCCACTACCGTCATCCACCAGGTAAGCAATGCCGCCGGACATGCCGGCTGCGAAGTTGTTGCCGATCTTGCCCAGGACAATAACGCGACCACCCGTCATGTACTCACAGCCGTGGTTGCCCACGCCTTCGACGACGGCGGTGAGGCCGGAGTTACGCACGCAGAAGCGCTCGCCCACGGTGCCGCGGATGAACATTTCGCCGTGTGCGCCACCGAAGCCCAGCACGTTGCCGGCGATGACGTCGCTGGTCGTGTCCTCCGCCCCGTGGTTATCGGCCGGGCGGATGACAATGCGGCCGCCAGACAGGCCCTTGCCCACGTAGTCGTTGGCATCACCGTTCAGGGTGAGCGTCATGCCGTGGGCGGCAAAGGCACCGAAGGAGTTACCTGCGGAGCCCGTGAACTGCAGGTTCACAGTGTCCTGCGGCAGGCCATCGCGGCCGGCAACGCGGGAGATCAGCGAACCGGTCATCGTGCCGACGGTGCGGTTGACGTTGGTGATCGGGTAGCTGAGGTCGATCGAGACGTCCTCGCCCGCAGCGGCGCGGCGGATCGTGTCTTGCGCATCAGAACGGATCTGGTTGTCCAGCGCCTTGTCCAGCGAGTGGTCCTGCTCCTTGGTGCGGTGCAGGTCCTGGTGCATGAAGGGGCTGTCCGGCTGGGCGAAGATGGGCGCCAGGTCCAGCTTGCCCGCGGTCTTGTGCTCGACTTCCATCTCGCCGCCGGTCAGGCACTCGGAGTGGCCCACGGCCTCTTCCAGGGTGCGGAAGCCCAGTTCGGCGAGGTATTCGCGGACCTCTTCGGCGATGAACTTGAAGAAGTTCACCACGTGCTCCGCCTGGCCCGTGTAGCGCTTGCGCAGCTCCGGGTTCTGGGTTGCCACGCCCACCGGGCAGGTATCCAGGTGGCAGACGCGCATCATGATGCAGCCGGAGACCACCAGCGGGGCGGTGGCGAAGCCGAATTCCTCAGCACCCAGGAGGGCCGCCACCATCACGTCGCGGCCGGTCTTCAGCTGGCCGTCACACTGCACGGTGATGCGGTCGCGCAGGCCGTTCATCAGCAGGGTCTGCTGGGTCTCGGCCAGGCCGAGCTCCCACGGGCCACCCGCGTGCTTCAGCGAGGTCAGCGGGGAGGCGCCGGTGCCGCCATCGTGACCGGAGATCAGCACCACATCCGCGTGTGCCTTGGACACACCGGCGGCGACCGTGCCCACGCCCTGCTCGGCGACGAGCTTGACGTGGATGCGGGCATCCGGGTTGGCGTTCTTCAGGTCGTGGATCAGCTGCGCCAGGTCCTCGATGGAGTAGATGTCGTGGTGCGGCGGCGGGGAGATCAGGCCCACGCCCGGGGTGGTCACGCGCACCTCGGCGATCCAGGGGTACACCTTGCTCGGTGGCAGCTGGCCGCCCTCGCCCGGCTTCGCACCCTGGGCCATCTTGATCTGGATGTCCGTGCAGTTGTTCAGGTAGTGGCTGGTCACGCCGAAGCGGCCGGAGGCTACCTGCTTGATGGCGGAGCGCTTCCAGTCGCCGTTCGGCTCCGGCTCGAAGCGGGCCGGATCCTCGCCGCCCTCACCGGAGTTGGACATGCCCTTCAGGCGGTTCATGGCGATCGCCAGGGTCTCGTGCGCCTCGGCGGAGATCGAGCCGTAAGACATCGCACCGGTGGCGAAGCGCTTCACGATCTCGCTGACCGGCTCGACCTCCTCGATCGGGATCGACGGGCGATTGGACTTGAACTTAAACAGGCCACGCAGCGTAGCCAGGCGCTCGGACTGCTTGTCGACCTTCTCGGTGTACTCCTTGAAGATGCGGTACTGGCCGGTGCGGGTCGCGTGCTGCAGCTTGAAGACAGTCTCGGGGTTGAACAGGTGGTATTCGCCCTCGCGGCGCCACTTGTACTCGCCGCCGATCTCGAGCTCGCGGTGTGCCTGCTCCTCGGGGCGGGGCAGGAATGCCGCGCGGTGGCGCTTGGCCACGTCGTCGGCGATCTCGTCCAGGCCGATGCCGGAGATGGGGCTGAAGGCGCCGACGAAGTACTCATCGAGCAGGCTCTGGTGTAGGCCCACCACGTCGGCCAGCTGGGAGCCGCGGTAGCTCGCCACCGTCGCGATGCCCATCTTGGACATGACCTTCTGGATGCCGGCGGTCGCGGCCTTGATGTAGTTTTCCTCGGCCTCTTCTGCGGTGACGCCCACTCGTCCGTCGTTGGCCATCTCATTAACGGTCTCGAGGGCCATGTACGGGTTGATGGCATCCGCACCGAAGTTGATGAGCATGGCCAGGTGGTGCACCTCGCGGGCTCCGCCGGACTCGATCACCAGCGATGCGCGGGTGCGCGTCTTCTCCTGCACCATGTGGTGATGCACGGCACTGGTCAGCAGCAGCGACGGGATCGGGGCGTAGCGCTCGTCGGACTCGCGGTCGGAGAGGATCAGGATGGTCGCACCGTCCTCGATTGCCTCGGTGACCTGGCGGCGGATGCGGTTGATGGCCTCGCGCAGGCCCTTGCCGCCGTGGGCGACGGAGTACAGGCCCGGGATGCGCACGGCCTTGAAGGCGCTCAAGTCCACGTCGGAGCCGGCGGCCGCGGCGTTCTCCGCCGCATTCGCCAGGTTGGCCAGCGTCTGGTTACCCAGAATCGGGCTGTCCAGGTGGATACGGTGGGCGGCGTCCGGACCGGGGTTCAGAACATCCGCCTGCGCACCCAGCTGGGTGAACATGCTGGTGACCATCTTCTCGCGGTAGCTATCCAGCGGCGGGTTGGTCACCTGCGCGAAACGCTGCGCGAAGAAGTCGTACAGCAGGCGCGGGCGGTCGGACAGGGCGGCGATCGGGGTATCCGTACCCATCGAGCCGATGCCCTCAGCGCCCTTGTCGGCCATGGGGCGCAGCAGGGTCTCGAGGTCTTCCTCGGTGTAGCCGAAGACCCGCTGGCGCAGGACGATGCGCTCGTGGTTCATGGCGATCGGCTCGGCGGTCGGCAGGTCGGACTCGCGGACCAGGTTCTCCTCTACCCACTGCTCGTAGGGCTGGTCGGCCAGCGCCTGCTTGATTTCCTCGTCCTCGATTACGCAGCCGCGGGAGGTGTCGACCAGAAACATCTTGCCCGGCTCCACGCGGGTGCGCTTAACGATTTCGCTGTCCGGGATGTCCAGCACGCCGGCCTCGGAAGCCATGACGACGAGGCCGTCCTTGGTGATCCAGATGCGGCCGGGGCGCAGGCCGTTGCGGTCCAGGGTCGCGCCGATGAGGGTGCCGTCGGTGAAGGTGATGGCGGCCGGGCCGTCCCAGGCCTCCATGAAGCTGGAGTGGTACTCGTAGAACGCACGGACCTGCGGGTCGATGTGCGGGTTGCGTTCCCACGCCTGCGGAACCATCATCAGCACGGCGTGCGGCAGGCTGCGACCGGCCAGGTGCAGCAGCTCCAGAGCCTCGTCGAAGCGGCCGGTATCCGAACCCTCCGGGTCACAGATCGGGAGCACGCGGCCCAGGTCGCCCAGCACCTCGGAGCGCAGCTGGGATTCGCGAGCGCGCATCCAGTTCTCGTTGCCGCGGACGGTGTTGATCTCACCGTTGTGTGCAACCAAGCGGTAGGGGTGAGCCAAAGGCCAGGACGGGAAGGTGTTCGTGGAGAAGCGCGAGTGCACAATGGCCAGCGCGGACTCCATGCGCTCGTCCTGCAGATCCAGGTAGAACTCCCGCAGCTGCGGGGTGGTCAGCATGCCCTTGTAGACGACCGTGCGGGAGGACAGGGAGGGGAAGTACACGGTGTCTCCACCGGAGCCCTCGCCTGCACCCTTGGTGCCGAGTTCACGCTCTGCACGCTTGCGGACGAAGAAGGCGCGACGGTCGAGCTCGAGACCCTCGAGGGGGGAGCCGTTGGCGTCAACACCAGAGATAAAGAGCTGGTGGAACAGCGGCTCGGCGTCGCGCGCGATGGCGCCCAGGCTCGAGTCGTCGACGGGGACGTCGCGCCAGCCGATGAGGTTAAGGCCCTCTTCCTTCACGATGGCCTCGACGGCACGCACCGCGTCGAGCGCGGCCATGCGGGAGTTCGGCAGGAAGGCGATGCCGGTGGCGTACTGGCCGGCCGGCGGCAGGGTGATGTCCTGCTTGGCCATCTCCTCCCGGTAGAAGCGGTCGGGGACCTGGATAAGGATGCCGGCGCCATCGCCGGTGTTCTTTTCCGCTCCAGCTGCGCCACGGTGATCCAGGTTCACCAGGGCCTGGATGCCCTTGTCCACAATGTCGCGTGTCGCGCGGCCGTGCATGTCAGCCACGAAGGCGACACCACACGCATCATGCTCAAACTGGGGGTCGTAAAGACCCTGGCGTGCAGGGTAGTTTTTCATGATTTACGGCCTAACTTTCGTCACAAGTACTGCATTTGCATATGCGAATAAAGTTGCAATCGGACCGCCGGTCTGGTGGTGACGTGAGTCTCCGCCAAGAAACAGCTGTAGTTCCGGTCACACCATTTCGTCTTGGGTTATCTAGAGTGCACCCGTCGGTACGAGCAGACAAAATTAGGCTTGCCTTACTCTTTCTAGCCTCACCTTAATGTGTGATCGAAGTCACGCTGAACTGCAACGATCGTCATACATTACTCACATTTTGATACATACTTTAACGCGCAGCAGTGTGAATGCTCTCGGTTTCTTCAAAAGCCCCACAAGTTTTTGCGCAGTTAGAGATAATTGCGCCCATGACCAACCAGCCTTCCAACAACTCCTCCGACGCTTCCGTCCGCACCCTCCTGCCGCTGACTACGGCACCGGGCGCCACCGCTCTCACCGCCACCCCGGTGGAAGATCCCGCCACCGCCTACAAGACCCTCCTCTCCCCTATCCAGGTAGGAAAGACCACCTTCCGCAACCGCGTGATCATGGGCTCCATGCACACCGGCCTGGAGGATTCCATCGAGGACGTGCCGAAGCTCGCCGCCTTCTACGCCGCCCGCGCCGAAGGTGGCGTGGCCGCGATGGTCACCGGCGGCTACCCGCCGGTCCTAGAAGGCAACCTGACCCCCTACGGCACTCCGTTTAACACCCCGGAGATCGCCGAGGCTCACCGCGAAATCACCGACGCAGTACACGCCGGCGGTGCGAAGATCCTGCTGCAGCTGCTGCACGCCGGCCGCTATGGCTACCACCCGATGGCGGAGTCCGCCTCCGCCTCGCAGTCGCCAATCAGCCCCTTCCCCGCCCGCGAGATCGCCACCGAGGACGTTGAAAAGCTTGTTGACGCCTACGCCACCTCCGCCGCACTCGCCGCTGACGCAGGCTACGACGGCGTGCAGGTGATGGGCTCCGAGGGTTACCTGATTAACCAGTTCCTCGCGGAGCGCACGAACCAGCGCACTGACAAGTGGGGCGGCTCGGTGGAAAACCGCCAGCGCTTCCCCGTAGAGATCGTTAAGGCCATCCGCGCAAAGGTGCCGGAAGACTTCGTCATCGACTACCGCATCTCCGTGCTGGAGCTGGTCGAGGGTGGCCAGAGCCAGGAGGAGATCCTGCAGCTGGCCAAGAAGATCGAGGAGGCCGGCGCGGACCTGCTGAGCTCCGGCGTGGGCTGGCACGAGGCACAGATCCCGACCATCGTGACCTCCGTCCCCCGTGGCGCCTTCGCCTGGGCGACCCAGAAGGTGCGCGAGCACGTGAACATCCCCGTGGTGGCTTCTAACCGCATCAACACCCCGGAGGTTGCCGAGGCCATCCTCGACGGAAGCTGGGACGGTGGCAACGGCGAGCCCGCCGGCACCCCGCAGGCCGACCTGGTCTCCATGGCTCGCCCGCTGCTGGCCGACCCGGAGTTCGTCAACCGTGCCGCACGCGGCCTGAACACCGAGATCAACCACTGCATCGCCTGCAACCAGGCCTGCCTGGACCACACCTTCGAGAACAAGCGGGCGACCTGCCTGGTTAACCCGCGCGCCGCCTACGAGACCGAGCTGGAGCTGCTGCCCGCACAGGGCACCAAGAAGGTCGGCGTGATCGGCGGTGGCGTGGCCGGGCTCTTCGCTGCTGAGGCGCTGGCGCTGCGCGGCCACGATGTCACCGTCTTCGAAGCGGCTGACACCCTGGGTGGCCAGTTCAACCTGGCGATGCGCGTGCCGGGCAAGGAAGAGTTCGTACAGGCGCTGTACGCGGTGGTCAACCGCCTGGAGGGCTTGAAGGTGAACATCTCCACCGGCAAGGCCGTTACCCCGGAGGAGCTTAAGGCCGACGGCTTCGAGGAAGTTGTTGTGGCCACGGGCGTGCGCCCGCGCATCCCGGAGTTCCCGGGCGTGAACGAGGGCCTGGAGGGCAAGATCGACGGCGTGACCGTCGCCACCTACGCCGAGCTAATCTCCGGAAAGAAGGCGCCGGGCGAGTACGTCGCCGTCATCGGCGCTGGAGGCATCGGCTACGACGTGGCGGAGTTCTTGCTGGCGGATCGCCAGGGCGCCCCGCAGTCCCTGACCTCCTGGAACAGCCAGTGGGGCGTGGTCGAAGACTCGGATGTGCACGGCAACCTCTCCTCCCCGCAGCCGGAGCGCCCGCAGCGCCGCGTGGTGATGCTGCAGCGTAAGCCGACCCGCATGGGCCGCACGCTGGGCAAGACGACCGGCTGGGTACACCGCGCGGCGGTGGCCATGGGCGGCACGGAGCAGATCGTGGGCGTGACCTACGAGAAGATCGATTCCGACGGCCTGCACATCACCGTCCCGGTGGAGGATCCGCAGGTCACGCTGAAGAAGATCAAGCAGATCAAGTCCGGCACCTTCGAGGGCCGCACGCTGGATCGCGCCGAAAAGCAGGAGCTGCTGGAGCAGATCGAGCGTGAGACCAAGGAGAACCGCGAAGAGCGCGTGATCAACGTGGACACGGTCGTGCTGTGCACGGGCCAGGAATCCGTGCGCCCGGAAGGCGCCGAGAAGAGCGACGCCGAGCAGGACGGCACCTCTGACGTCCACATCATCGGCGGTGCGGATGTCGCCGCGGAGCTGGACGCCAAGCGCGCGATCCGCCAGGCCGTGGAGCTGGCCGCGCGACTCTAGGCCCCCTCGGCTGGCTCCACCACCCGGTCGTCGACCATGCCGATGGCCTGCATCAGCGCGTAGCAGGTGGTGGGGCCGACGAACTGAAATCCCCGGCGCTTTAGCTCCTTCGCCAGCGCCTTGGACTCCGGCGAAGTCGAGGGCACCCCATCCAGCGATGTCGGACGGGAGTGCTCCGCCGGGGTGAACGACCACACGAGTACCGGCAGACCCGGCGCCAGCCGGTTGGCCGCCCCGCCCAGAACGTCGCGGGCGGGCGAATCCTCCGGCAACTCCTGATATTCCTCCGCTCGCCGCAGCTCCAGCGTCGCCTTGGCGTTTTCGTAGAGCGCTTCGTGCTTGCGGGCATTACGAATCAAGCGTTCGTCCTGCAGAGCAGCGCGCCTTTGGGGCTCGCTCATTTCGGTGATGCGCTGGGCGTCAAAAAGAAAGAACACAGAGCGAAAATCCCTCCGCTTGCGCAGGATGGTGGCCCACGACAAGCCGGATTGGAAGCCTTCGAGGGCGATGCGCTCCAGCAGGCCGTGTTCGGTGATGACAGGGCGACCCCACTCGTTGTCGTAGTAGTCCAGCTCAATCTCGCTGCGATAGGCCCACGGCGGACGGGCGACTCCCGATTCATCGACGAGCTGCCCGGTGCTGGTGGTGAGAAGTTGGCCTTCCATCGGACTCCTTTCAACTACGGCCAGGCACATGCGACAAACATGTGACATGGACTTGGTGTGCGGGATTTGGTGTGCGCTCGCGAGCGCTGGTAGACATTCAACAGCGTAACGAAAAGGTTGGACGGGTTGGCGTGTAAACGGGCCGCCAACCCATCCAGATAACAGGGTTATCCACAGACAACCCTGCCTGTGAATAGCCCTATTTGGGGGTGGGAACAGGTGGAGGTCATCTGGCATCACACCCCTGGAATTGGGATAACCCCACAACGAAGGGACCGACGATACTAGGCTTAAAGAAACCCAACAGTTTCGACTGTTCGTTCCTCTTGCTCTTTAAGTTTTTGTAAGGCTACACGCAGCCCTGCAGAAGCCATGCAGGGTTTCGTCGCCCCTGCGCATGCAGCTGAAACAGAAAGCCCCACTAAGATCTACGAACCGGAGAAGACCGATGCAGAGCCAGCAACGCGATACGGGCACGTTCCGGGCGGTATCCGTCCAACGTGGCGGCTTCGTCGATGAGACGGGCACACCGGCCGTAGACCCACAGAAAAAAGGCCCCCAACCGATGGTTGAGGTGCCTCTGAAGGAAGAGTCCAAAAGTGGCCCCTTCCGGTCTTATTTCTTTATCGGCGCACTGATCTTTATCATCTGCGCGCTGGTTATCCTGCTTCTCGTAATGTGGCTTGGCCTAGGCCTAGAAAACGAAAGCGCACGTTTGGGCGAAAGTGCGCTTGCTATGTTGCTGGTCGACTAAACCCCAGCTCCAGCCTGTAGCGGCAGTTGCCGATTACGGTTGCTTACTTCTTGCGCTTTCCGGTGACCAGACCGACGATGAAGATCAGGATGCAGGCGCCCAACAGGCAGGTCAGGAAGCTCCAGATCCAGCCGCCGCTGCCGACTCCCAGCAGGCCGAGGACCCAGCCGCCCAAGAAGCCGCCGATAATGCCGACGATGATGTTGAGGAAGAAGCCCATCTGCTCGTCGGTACCCATGATCTTGGAACCGATCCAACCAGCCAGGCCACCGATGACAACCCAGCCGATCATGCCCAATGGCGGAACTGCAGAGCCCTCAGCGAGTAGGAAAGTATTTGCCGCAAAAATTTCAGTAATCATGCTACTCAGCATACAGACCATGATCAGGAACTTCTACAGCGCGAACTCCAATGCAAACTCCAGCCAGCCAGATTTCCTCAATCAAATTGGCAGAGTATTCACATATATGTATGTATTCACATATATGTATAGTCACATTCGTGAATCGATCTCTTAGCTCCTTCTTGCCTTCCTTTCAGCGCATTGTCGTAGCGCTGTCGCTGGTGCTGGCCACCGCATTCGGTACCGCGGGCGTGGCTACCTAGAACGCCCCGGAGGCAAATGCTGCCCCGCAGGGCTCTGTCCCCCAGCTCCCCCAGCTGCCTCCCATGCCACAGCCGCTGCCGTCGGCGGTGCTTACTACGATCCGGTGAACATGGGCTGCAAGAACCGCGCAATCCCGTTCCTGATCATGCATGGCCGTGGCGACACGATGATGAAGATCAACGGTGGCTACCGCCACAACGGCGCCCACTACCTGGCTGTTCGCGACCTGGTGGGTAGCTACGCGAAGCGTAACGGCTGTGGCTACCCGCCGCGCGTCACCCACATCCGGGGCGGCGAGCGCCACGTGTACCCCAGCGCCCGCAAGGAGCTGCAGCTGATCCTGAACCCGCAGAACCACACCTGGAACCGCGTTCCGGATGCTTCCCAGGAGGTTTGGAACTTCCTGTCGCGCCAGCGCCTCTAGCGCGATTGGCTAGTTAGCCGGCGCCTTAGCTTTCCAGCTGGGGTGCCAGCCAATCTCGGAGCACAACCGCATGGTTGTGCTCTTTTTCTTTCGCGGCATACAGCAGCAGGAGCTCCGGAGCGCCTTCCTCGGTCACCCGCTCCTGGTAGTCGCGCAATGCAGTCAGCGCATCGTCCAGCTCCCCTGCGGCTTTCCGTTCCTCCAGCTCCGCCACGTACTTCTCACGGAACTCGGCAAAGCCCAAGCCATTGTGGAACTCTCGGCGCAGGTCGCTGCTGGGCGTTAGTTCTTTCGGCCAACCGGCCAAATCTAGGCTTTCTTTCTTGACGCCCCTAGGCCACAACCGGTCCACTAGATACAGACCTTGGCGCTGTCGGTCGCGCCAGTTGTACACGCGGTCGATGTCCATGCGGTTTCCTCTTTAGGCGAAACGCCCGAGGCAGTGCAGCGCTTCGTCGTACATACCCTGCACGACCTCACCGGCGGGCACCTCTGCCCGCAGCAGCTCCACGCCCTGACCCGCGTGCAGCTTCAGCTCGTCGGCAAAGTCCCCGCCCTCGGCCCGGGCCGCGATCAGTTCCTCGTCGGTAACCTCCCCCGCTTCGGACAGCGGGCGGTACACGTCCACGAATGCATTGCGCACGGTGCGGGTGGGCCACTGCTCCGTATCCCACTTTTGCTTTTCGGCGCGGTCGTAGATGTCGGTCAGCACGGTCCGGCTGGCCGTGGCCTTGATCGCGGCCTGTCGCAGCTCGGGCGCACCGGCGGCTTCCGGGGAGGCCAGCAGTGCGGTGCCAACCCATGCTGCGTCGGCGCCTGCCACCAACACGGAGGCCACACCCCTGCCTGTGGCGATGCCACCCGCGGCAGCGATCGGCACGCCCGGCGCGTTGACCTGCATGTATTCCATCACGATCTGCAGCAGTGGCAGCGTGCCGATGCGCCCGGTGTGCCCGCCGGCGTCCGTTCCCTGCACGCAAACAGCGTCCACGCCTGCGGCCAGTGCCTGACGCAGCTGTGCCATGGTGTTGATTGGGGCAACGACGGAGATTCCGGCCTGGTGGGCACGGTCCACATAGGGCTTGGGGTCGCCGAAGCCCAGGCTCACTACCTTTGGCTTCGCCTCCAGCACTGCGTCGAATTGGGCCGGGTTGTCTTCCAGCGCCCACACCATCAGGCCGATTCCGTAGGGACCTGCCTCTGCTGCGATGCGCGCGTTCTCCAGAATCCATTCGGGCTTGGTTCCGGCACCGGCGCCGAACATTCCCAATCCACCGGCGCGGCTGACGGCGGCTGCCAGGTGGCCGTCGGAGCGCCCCGCCATTGGTGCACCGATGATGGGCTTATCGATTCCCCAGAGTCTGGTCAACCGGGTATCGATGCGTTCAACCATGGAACACATGCCTCCTCGTGGTTTTGGATCGGCAAAAAGGTTAGGTCTGGTTGCCACCCTAGTCCTACTTCTGATTCATTTGCGAAACTAGTCCCCCTACACCGGCGTAGAGTTGTTGGCATGTCGAAGAAGAATCAGCTCAATAAGCTCAAGCCCACCGCCACCCTGAAGCCAGCGAAGGAAGTCAACACCGCATCCGTCGTCATCGCTGGCCTGGTCGGCGGCTGGCTGACCGCCCGCGAGACCGGTATTCGCCCGCTCGGTGGCGTGATTCTGGCCGCTGCAGGTGGCTACGCTGCCCGCTCTTGGAACGCCAAGGCTGGCGCGGGTGTTGCCACGGGCCTGACCGCCGGTTACCTGGCCGCGTTTGGTCTTTCCCACCCGCTGGCTAAGAAGATCGGCGCCTGGCCTGCTGTTCTGACCGTCACCACCGCCGCCGCAGGCGCTGCGTGCGTCCTGTCCGACCTGCGCTAACGAGCTCTATTCTTAGATCCCTTTAGATTATTGACGCCACAGCTTGGCCCACCACAGCCTGAGCCATCGCCTCTAGCTCCGCCAAGTGGGGCTCAATATCTCCAGTGAACTCGACGGGTTCGGCCACCGTTTCCCACTCCAGCCCCGTAAGGATGGAGCGCATGGCTTTTTCCGCACCCGTCGTATCGTAGCCACCCCGGATCCACCAGCTGGTGGGAGTGGCCTTCTTCTCTTCCAGGACGGGCACGTAGACCGTGTCGAAATAGTGCTTCAGGGCGCCGGAGATATAGCCAAAGTTGGCAGTAGTGCCCAGGATGATGGCATCTGCTCCGCGGAGTTCCTCCACGTCCGGCTCCAGAGCCTGGCGTTCCAGCACCTGAACGGAGGGCTGGCCAGCTCCCTCGCTTGTGGCCGGACTCAGCTCAGCATTCACTTCCTCTGCAGCGGCGCGTGCTGCCGCGAGTACCGTGTCCGCGAGTTTCTGCGCCTTCTCGGTCGGGCTGTGGTGGACGACGAGGATCGTTACCGGGTGGTCGTCGTTCGTGGTGTTCTTACTCATGACGCCAACGCTACCGATCCTGCAGGGTTAGGTGGGGTATTCCAGGCAAAGGGAAGCGTGGGCGTCCAAAAATAGTTAGGGTGGGAAACATGAATGCAGCACCGATTATCCTTCCGTATCAGGGCAAGACGCCCAGGATCCACCGCAGCGCGATGATCTCCCCGGGCGTGACGATCATTGGGGATGTGGAAATCGGGGCGGATTCCTCCGTGTTCTACGGGTGCGTACTGCGCGGCGACGTAGGCGCGATCCGCATCGGCGAGCGGACGAACGTGCAGGATAACTCCGTGATGCACGTGGAGCGCGGCCAGGAATGTGTGTTGGAAGACGATGTAACGATCGGCCACCAGGCGCTGGTTCACTCCTCGCATGTGGGGGCGGGAACGCTGATTGGCATGCAATCGGCACTGCTATCAGGTTCCACTATCGGCGGCGGCAGCCTCGTCGCCGCGGGCGCGGTAGTGCTGGAAGGGCAGCAAATTCCGGCGGGATTCTTGGCCGCCGGCCTTCCCGCGAAGGTGCGCCGCGAACTAACGGAGGAGGAGCGCCAGGGCTTCATCGCCCACGCGGCGCGCTATGTAGAAACTGCCCGTAACCAGGCCAGCGCTGCAAAGGCGCTGTCTTTGGAGGACGTGTACTTCGAGTAGCCTCTCCCGGGCCTAGAGTGACCGCCGTCGCAGCTTGAGGCCTTCTCGGGTGAGTCGTTTCGATATTTTTCCCGCTGCTCAATAGACTTATTCAAGTTATGGCACAGGGAAACTCTTCGGCGGACGATAGCGCAGCCACGAAGGCAGAGCAGTCCAACGCCACAAAGGTAAAGCAAAAGGCAACGGCAGAGGCCGGCGCCACGACCAAGGGCACCTCCGGTAAGCCCGGCGCATCGTCCAGCATGATGCGCTACGACATCGAAGGTCTGCGCGGCCTAGCCATCGGCCTGGTCGTGATCTTCCACGTTTTCGTCGGCAAGGTTAGTTCCGGCGTGGACGTGTTCTTGCTACTCGGCGGCATCTTCTTCTTCGGCAGCCAGCTGCGCAACGCGCAGAACCCGAAGGGGCTCACCTTCATTCAGTCTCTGATTCGCATCATCCGGCGACTATTCCCACTACTCGCAGTGGTGGTCGCCAGCGTATTGGCGGCGTCGCTACTTCTCATGAATCGCCTGGTGCACGTACAGATGGCAAAGGATGCGGTGGCTTCCCTGGGCTACTACATCAACTGGCAGCTGGCGTACTCCGGCCGCGAATACACCTCTGTGCGCACCACCGTCAGCCCCTTCCAACACCTGTGGTCCATGTCGGCGCAGCTGCAGATTTACGTAGCATCCCTGGTGGTCGTTACCCTGCTTGCCCTCATCTTCCGGAAGTACGCACGCCCGGCCCTGCTGGTTGTGCTCACCGCCGCGACGGTGCTTTCTTTCACCTACGCCACGTACTTCCACTTTGAAGACCAGACCATCAACTACTACTCCACGCTGAGCCGCTTCTGGGAGATCGGCCTGGGTGGCCTGCTGGGCATGCTGTTGCTGCGCCGCGACGCGAATGGCAACCCCGTGCTGCGTCCGTTGGGTCGATGGACCCGCACCGTGATGGGCATTGTCGGCCTGGGCATGATCATCAGCACCGGCCTCTTCCTGGACGGCGCGGACCAGTTCCCCGGCCCGTGGACGCTAATTCCCCTGGGTGGTGCTCTGCTGGTGGTCCTTTCTGGTCACTCCGGCGAGCCCGTCGGCGTGACCCGACTGCTGTTGACGCGCCCATTCCAATTCCTGGGCCGCATCAGCTACGCCCTGTACGTATGGCACTGGCCGATTCTGGTGCTGTGCGTCTACTACTTCAACGTTCCCAAGGTCAGCCCGGGCCTGGGTGCAGTCGTGATCGCGGCCAGCGTGGTGCTGGCCTGGCTCTCCAACAAGCTGATCGAGCGCCCCCTGCGCCAGGGCAAGAAGCCCGAGCGCAACTGGGTGCTGCTCAGCCCGAAGTACTGGGCAAAGTCCCTGTCCGCCTGGCCGAAGGCCGTCTATGCCGTGCTGATTCTGGTGCTCGCTGGGTCTGTGGTGGCGTCACCAAAGTATCTACAGCACCGCGAGGATGTGAACAGCGAACAGTTGTGGGAGTTGGCCGCAGATAGGTCGATCTACCCCGGCGCGGCGAGCTTCCTGGTGAACGCCCCCGTGCCGGAGAACATGCCGATCGTGCCGCCGCTGGAGGACTTCCACGCCCTGCTGCCGCAGACGCAGCCCGATGGTTGCCAGATCGGTTTCGATAGCGATGCTCTGATCCTGACGAAGAATTTCAACCGTTCCGACGAGGAATGCGCGTATGGCGACGTCAACTCCGACAAGACCATCTATGTGATCGGCGGCTCGCATTCCGAGCACTACATTCCGGCGCTGGACATCGTGGGCCGCAACCGGCACGTGAAGATGATCCCGCTGCTGAAGATGGGCTGCCCGGTAAACGCCAAGATCACGCGTGTCAATGGCGAGGAGTACCCCTCCTGCCTCAGCTGGTCGGAGAAGGTCGTGGATTACATCAAGGAGAACCCGCCGACAGAAGGCATCTTCATGACCGGTACGCGCCCAACCTCGATCGGTGGCGCTGGCCCGGAGCAGGTGCCGCAAGAGTACAAGGATCTGGTGCAGAGCTTCACGGACCAGGGGATTCACAGTTGGCTGATGCGCGATAACCCGTGGCAGACCACCGATGAGGGCGCTCCCCGTGACATGCGCGCCTGCGTGGCCGAGATGATGGAAGGCAAGCAGGGCGAGGTTGCGGAAAACGCGGACTTCCCCGGCCTTGCGAACCCCGGCCGCCCGAACTTCGACGAAGTGCTGGCCATCAACGCCGAGTGCGGCCAGAGCGTTTGGGATTCCCTGCTTCCTGTGGATCCTTCCATCGAAGCGTACAAGGGCATGGATGTAACCCTCATGGATCTGACTGCTGCGGTGTGCCGCGAGGATTGGTGCCCTTCCATCATCGGCAACATGGCGGTCTACCGCGATGCGCACCACTTCAACAACATCTTCGCGGAAACGCTGGCTCCGGAGATCGAGGCGCAGATGTTCGACCCGAACCACAAGATCCCGCCGATGAACGCCGGCCTGATGCCGAAGAATAGCCAGCCGGCTCCTCCGAATCCGCAGAACTAGCGGGGCTGACTCAGCGCCACGCTAGGCGCCCTCCGCCGCCTCCACCACCAGCGGTGCCCCGTTCGCTGCGGTCGTGCGCAGCGACCATGTGCACATATCGGTCAGGTCGGTGCGCGCGGGCGAGATCTCCACGATAAGCGTGCCGCGCCGGGCCGCGATCGCGGGCAGGCCTGCGGCGGGCCACACCACTCCCGACGTGCCAATGATCACCACCAGATCCGCCGCCCGCATTGCCTCCTCGGCTGCCTCCCACTCCCGGTGCGGCAGCGGCTCGCCGAACCACACCACTCCCGGCCGCACCGGATTCCCGCACAGTGAGCACGTCGGAGGCGTGACGCGCTCCACCTGCTTCTCGGGCAGCTCGGGCATGCGCGCGGGCTTGCTACAAATGCTGCAGCGATAGCGAAACAGGCTCCCATGTAGGTGCGCCACGTTCTTACTGCCGCCACGCTCGTGCAGGTCGTCGATGTTTTGGGTTGTTACGTGTACGGTGACGCCCCCTCGTTCCGCCCACTCACCTATCGCCCGGTGCCCCGCGTTTGCCTCTGCGCGGCGGCATAGCACCGCCCGCCACAGATACCAGGCAAGCATGGGCTCGGGATCCTTCGCCCAAGAATCCAAAGTGGCCATCGCCTGGGGATCTACATGCGACCAGATGCCGGTCTGCGCGTCGCGGAAGGTATCCAAACCGGAATCGGCGGACATGCCAGCCCCGGTGAACATTTCCACGTGCTTGGCGCCACCCACTGCGGCGACGAGGTCTTCCGGCAGGTCCTCCAACTTCAGCGGCTGGAGATCGTCGGAGGTGGACTGCGGGCTGGCGATCACGGTGACCATGCCCCCACCCTAGCCGGAAGGCCAACTGAGGTTTTCACGCGCGCGCAACCCACGCAGTCCTCTATAGTCAGTTGCATAAGCGCGCCCGCGGCAGACGTGGGCGTCATTAAGAAAGACTCGCAGAAAGGCTAACAACGCCATGATCGTCACTACCACCAACACCGTCGAGGGCCACACCATTGGGCAGTACCTGCGCATCGTCTCGGGCGAGACGGTGGCCGGTATCAACATGTTCAAGGACATCGGCGCGGGCTTCCGCAACATCACCGGTGGCCGCTCCTCCGCATACGAGGGCGAGATCCTGCAGGCTCGCGAGAGCGCACTGAAGGAGATGGTGGATCGCGCGCTGGAGATGGGCGCGCACGGCATCGTCGGCGTGGACGTGGACTACGAGTCCCTGGGCCAGGGCGGCATGGTGATGGTCAGCGCGACCGGCACTGCCGTCACCTTCCAGTAGACCCTGGTTGCCGGGGATAACCCGGCGCGACTGACCCGCCGAGCACCTCGTGCGCCAAACTTTAGACCTGGTCGAGCGGGCGGATCATGATGGACTCCACATCCATGTGGCGGGGGCGGTCCGCGATCCAGCGAATGGCCTCGCCGATGTCCTCTGCCTGCAGGTTTAGCTTGTCCGCGTAAACCTCCTCGGCCCGCTCTGCGTCGCCCTTGAAGCGGTTTAAGCTGAAGTCGGTAGCCACCCGGCCCGGATCCACCTGGCAGACGCGCACGCCCGCCTCGGCGAACTCCATGCGCATCACGTCGGTCAGGGCAGTCTGCCCGAATTTCGCCGCGTTGTAGCCCGCACCCCCGCGGTAGGCGCCGCGACCAGCAACGGAAACCACATTAATAACCTGCGGCGCGTCCGCCACCTGCAGCTGATCGAACAGCGCGCGCGTGACCTCCAGGGTGCCCATCACGTTCGCCTCGAACATCCAGCGCCAATCCTCCGGATCGGCTTCCAGCACGGGGTCAAGCCCCCGCGCGCCGCCTGCATTGTTGACCAGTAGGTCTAGCTTGGAGCCCGTCAGCTCGGCGAGCGCTGCGGTGAAATTATCTATTGACGCCCTATCCGTCACATCCAGCACAAGGGGCGTAGCCTTGCCGCCCTCCTGGGCAATCGTTTTCGCTACCTGCTCTAGCTTTTCTGCACGGCGCGCGGCCAGAACCATATGCCAGCCGTCCGCAGCCAGCAGCTTCGCGGTCGCCTCGCCGATGCCGGCACTCGCGCCAGTGACGACGGCGACGCGGGAGTTGGTTGGTGGGGTGGGCGTGGATCCTTCATTCATGGACTCTGCATTCGTGGAACTCATGGATTCCAATGTAGCGACCAACCATAGGCCGCGAGGGCCATTTAGCTGTGGTTTGAGACAATACCTGCAGAACACTGCAATAGAGAAAGCCATGCATTAACCTTTCCCTTTAGCAAAGGTTATGGCATCCCCTTAAGGAATTCTTATGACTAATAATTACGGAGGCGGTTACCCCGGCCCCGGAGATGGTTCCCAGAACAACCCGGGACAGAACCCAAATCAGCCCCAGAATCCGTTTGGCCAGCAGAGCTACGGTAATCAACAGTTCCCGAGCAACCAGAACCAAGGACAACAGGGTCAGCCGAGCCAGTCAGGTTATGGTCAACAGCCGTACGGCCAGCAGGGGCAACCGAGCCAACCGGGATACGGCCCGCAGGGGTATGGCCAGCAAGGCTTCGGTCAGCAGGGGTACGGCCAACCGGGCCAGCCGGGTCAGAATCCGTTCAACTCGCAGCCTTATGGCGCGTACGGCCAGCCAGGCAATGTCGGAGGTAACGGCGGTGGCAACGGCGGCAAGATCATCGGCATCATCGTCGCCGCAGTGGTCGTAATCGGCCTGATCGTTGGTGGTTTCTTCCTACTGAACAAGGATGACGAAGAGAGCACGGACGCCTCCAGTTCCTCGTCGAGCTCTGAAGAGTCTGGCTCGTCGGAGGAGACCAGCGAGAGCTCCTCCGAATCCAGCTCGGATTCCAGCACCTCGGAGACTTCATCTTCCTCTAAGGAGCCTGCGAAGGCTGGCGATATCGGCGGCCCGGATCATTCGATGGACAGGACTTATGCCGACGCGATGCCCAAGCAGATGCAGGATCTGGTGTACGACTGCCGTAACGGCACCTTCGAACTGGCACGCGATAACAACCGCAGGGTCAAGGGCGTGCAGTGCACCGGTGTATGGGACTCCGCTTGGGAGTTCAAGAAAGTGGACTTCGTCCGTGATGCGAAATTCGTACCTGAGGAAATCGACTACGTGAAGAAACAGGGCGCTAAAATTTGGTCCGATGACCCAGACAACTTCGCGGGCTACCTACTTCAGGGTTCCAAGCCATTCCTATTCGTCATTAACAAGTCCAAGGGCATCGCCATGGAAACCAAGATGCACTTCGAAGACGAATCCGCCCTGCAAGAGGCTCTCACCCAGTTGGGCTACAAGAGGCCTTAGCTTCAGCACAGAGGAATCCCCCCCCCCGCTATTCACCCCTATTCCAATAAAAGAATAACGAGTAGGAACATCCCGCGGATCTCGTAACATTTGACCTACTGAGCGCCGCGGGAAGGCGCCCTTCACACGAGACCGGGCGCCATTTGCTTCCCAGGCACCAAAAGCCGAAAACGACGTTTCCAGAGATTTAAGGACCTGCCCCCTCATGACGAACAATAATCCCTTCGACAACCAGCCCAACCAGGGCGGCAACAACGGGGAGAACAACCCCTTTAACAACGGCTCCAACCCAAGTGACGAGACCACCCAGTGGGGCGCAAACCAGAACCAGCCGCAAGGCGGTCAGCCGTACGGCGCACAGCAGCCGCAGCCCGGGGGCTACGGTCAGCCCGGCCCGCAAGGCGGCTACGGCCAGCCGGGTGCGCCTGGACAGCCCGGCCAGAATCCTTTTAACCAGGGTGGCTACAGCCAACCCGGTCAGCCCGGTCAGCCCAGCCAGCCCGGTCAGCCCGGCCAGAACCCCTTCGCTGGCGGTGCTGCCAGCTCCTACGGTCAAAACCTAAACTCCGGCGGAGGCACAGGCAAGGTTATCGGCATCATCATCGCCCTTGCTGTCGTCATTGCCCTGGCAGTAGGCGGCTTCTTCCTGCTGGCCAAGGATGATGAAGGTACCGACTCCGACGAAACTTCGACCTCCCAGTCCGAGGGCGCCGACGAGTCCACTGAAGAAAGCACTGAGGAAGGATCCGAAGAGAGCTCCGAGGAGTCCACCTCTTCCGAGACTTCGAGCGCGCCCAGCTCCACCGCAGCACAGAGGGGCGACGTCGGCGGACCCGATGATTCCCTCCCCGCCACCTACAAGGATGCAATGCCGGAGAAGGTTAACGACCTGATCAATAAGTGCAAAGATGGAACCTTCACCCTGAACTACTACGACTCCTCCAAGAAGCCCCGTGACATGACCGGTGCGAACTGTAAGGGCGTGCGAGGCTCGGGCTGGGCCTACTGGGACGTGGACTTCATCAAAGACAAGGAGTACGTCGACGTCAAGGAAAAGGAATTCAAGGACGGCGGCGCAGAGATTGTAAACGACAAGCCAAACGAGTACGCCGGCTACGTTAAAGACCGGGGCAACACGATCGTGTTCATCTTCAACAAGGACAAGGACATGGTTCTAGAGTCCAAGCTCATCGCCCCGAAGCCCGGCGAGGTCAAGCAGGTATTCGACGAGCTTGGTTACTCCGGTGTTGCCGATGACGCCTAACCCACGACCGGCTAGCTAAATACCGTTCCTGGCTAGCGCCCAACCGCTACAGCGGTTGGATCCAGCCCTGCTGCACGGCGTGTTGGTACCCACCGACGAGTGCCGCGCCCAGGGCAAAAGCACCTACGACACCGCCGACCCAGGCCAAGATGCCTGCGATCGGCGGTGCATCTTTACCCAGGGAACCTGCGGGGTCGGTGCTGCCCAGCGGGAAGGTCTTCAACAGCCATTCGGCACCCGGGTTCGCAGCCTCAATGCTGCCGGCCAACGAGCCTTCATTAGTGGCTTCTGGGTTGTTCGGATTGGAGTCCGGGTCGACGGGCTGGGTGATCGGGGCGGTGCTCGAGCCGTTGCCTTCGGACGGGGCAATGGCCTGCGCCGGGGTGGCTGCGATGGCGCTGACGGCTAGGGCGCTTGCGGTGGCTAGGGCGGTGAGGGACTTGGAAGAAGAAAAGGACTTCATAAGCCCCGTATTTTAAAGCTGTTCCAGAGCCTGCGCGACATCTGCGAGCAGATCCTCCAGATCCTCAATACCAATGGAAATGCGCACCAGGTCGCGCGGAACCTCCAGCTGGGATCCCGCAACCGACTGGTGAGTCATCGTCGCCGGGTGCTCCAGCAGCGATTCCACGCCGCCCAGCGACTCCGCCAGACAGATCAGCTTGGTGGATTGGCAGAACTTCAGTGCCGCTTCCTCGGAGTGGAAGCGCACGGAGATCATGCCACCAAACCCCTTGCCGGTGGACTGGCGCTTGGCCACCTCGTGTCCAGGGTGCTGCGGCAGACCCGGGTACAGGACGGTGGCGACTTCCTCCCGCTCATCCAAGTATTCCGCGATGGCCTGCGCGTTCGAACAGTGGCGATCCATCCGCACGCCCAGGGTCTTCAGGCCACGGGCATTCAGGTAGGCATCGAAAGGCGAAGCAATCGGGCCCGCACCGCCGAGCAGGAAGTCCAGATCCTCGTCCAGCTGTGCATCGTTGCTGACGATCGCGCCGCCGACCACATCGGAGTGCCCGCCGATGTACTTCGTGGTGGAGTGCAGCACCACATCCGCTCCGTGGTCCAGGGGGCGCTGCAGGTAGGGGCTGCAGAAGGTGTTATCCACGATCAGCTTCGGGCGCGTGGGGGCGTCATTACCAAACTCGTCGGAGAGCACCTCGGCGATAGCGGCGATGTCGGTCACGGCGAGCAGCGGGTTCGTCGGGGTCTCCAGCCACACCAGCTTCGTCTGCGGGGTCAGCGCCGCACGGACGGCCTCGGGGTCGGTGGTGTCAACCACGGTGAAGTCCACGTTCCAGTCCTTGAAAACGGTGGCGATCAGGCGATACGTGCCGCCGTAAGCGTCGTGCCCCATGATCACGTGGTCGCCGGGGCGCAGCAGCACGCGCAGCAGGTGATCGGTGGCGGCCATGCCGGAAGCGTAGACGCGACCGTGCTTGCCACCCTCCAAGGCGGCGACCGTGCGGGCCAGCGAATCGACGGTGGGGTTCGCCACGCGGCCGTACTCGTAGCCTCCGCGCAGATCGTTCGGTGCATCCTGGGCGAACGTGGTGGAGGCGTAGATCGGCACGTTGATGGAGCCCATGAACTCGTCGGGCTCGTAGCCTGCGTGGATGGCATCTGTGTTGTGGGCCATGGAAACTCCTCTTCGAACTAGTGCTTGGTCGCGCGTAGTCGCGCTTGTCGGCGCCGGGTGAACCGATCCGGCGCGTATCGTTTCAACGATTATAGACTAAGCAGTCTAGTTTTCGGCAACAATGGACCAACCTTGGCGGGTTTAGGGCAATAGCACCACAATGGCTACATGGATCGAAGCGCAAAGAGAATCGACTTCACCCAACCCGCCGACGTCGTCGCCCCTCTTTTGTTGGGCGCGGTCTTGCGCCACGGCGGAGTGGCTATCGAGTTGACCGAGGTCGAGGCCTACCTAGGGACTGCAGACGAAGCCTCCCATGCCTTCAACGGCCCGACCCCTCGTTGCGAGGTTATGTTTGGCCCTCCCCAGCACCTCTACGTGTATGCCAGTTACGGCATCCACCGTGCCGGCAACCTGGTGTGCAGCCCCGATGGCGAGGCTGGAGGAGTACTGCTGCGCGCAGGAAAACTCATCGAGGGGCTCGATATTGCCCGTGCCCGGCGCGGATCAAAGCCCGCGGATGAAGCGCTTGCGCGTGGGCCGGGAAACCTGGGCGCAGCACTTGGTTTGAACCTGGACCTTAATGGCTCGGCGGTTGATCAAGTGATTTCTGGCGCAGGCGATACCTCATCCCCTGCTGCCCCGTTTACCCTGACCCCACGCACAGCTATCCCAGAGATCACCCGTGGCAAACGCATAGGGATCACCAAGAACGCGGATGCCTTACTCCGCTTCTGGGTGCCCGGCGACCGCAGCGTTTCCAGCCCTCGCGGCCGGCAGCTGGGAAGCCCACTGCGCACACCCTCGTAGTGGGCTTCTAGCAGCGGCCGAGTTCGCGCTGAATCGCCGCCTTTTCCGCCTGCGTAACCCACAGCTGGTACTCCGCCTTCACACGCACCTGAATGGAGACATAAGTGCAGCGGAAACCCTTATTCGCCGGCAGCCACGTCGCGGCATCGCCCGCACCCTTTTGCATGTTCGCCGGCCCATCCACAGCCAGCAGGTTCATCGGATCGTTGGCAAACTGCTCGCGCCGCTCCGGGGAAAGCTGCTGCGCACCCTTCTGCCAGGCATCGGCCAGCGCCACCACGTGGTCGATCTGCACTGCCCGGCTGGTGTTCTGCCCACGGACAAAGTGGATGCGCTGGTCGGTATAGGGATCCTGCAGATCACCACTGAGCACCTTGCAACCTTTCGGCGCCTCCACGTTGGTGAGGTCGCGCGCGAGGATGTCATTGCGCTGGTCGCAACCGTTGCGGTCGATATCCTTCCACCGCTGGCCGAACTCGTCGCGGCTGTAGCCCGTCTTCGGCGCGCGCCCCTTGACCGCCAACGTCTCCAGCAGATCCAGCATGTTTTGCTGGTGCAGCGACCGTTCCGGCGCTGCGGGTTGCTCTGGCTCTGGTTCGGGGTGCTCTGGGGGCTCGGATTGTTCTGGCTGCTCCGGCACCGTTTCTGTGGTCGGTTCTACCGGTGCTTCCGAGCTTTGTGACGCCGAACCTCCGCCCTCTAGGAACTCCGCACCCTCGGCGCACCCACCGAGCAGCAAACTCACGCCCACTAGCAGCGCCGCTGCACGAGCGGATACACGCCCACTTACCCTCTTGCTCATAGTCCAACACGCTAGCAATCGCCCTGGACAGTCCCGGCGAGCATCCACCTTAAGTTTCGAACAAGCGTGCGGGGCGGCGCGGGCGTAGGGGCGTCAACAAAAAGAGAATACTTTTATACCTGCTTACCGCTAGCGGTCTCGCGGTAGCATAAACGCATCATGAAACCTCTGAAGAAGATTTACCGCGCACAAATGAAGGCAGTACCGGCCTTCGCAGACAAGATGATCGAGAAGCCGAACCGCATGCGGCGCATGATGAACCTCTGGCCACCGCTGCTGTGCTCCGGCATTAAGATGACCCGCGTTTCCGAAGACTGGGCACACGCGCGCATCGTGCTGAACCTGCGTTGGTGGAACGCCAACATGCACGGCGCCGCCTTCGGCGGAACGCTGTTTGCCATGACGGATGTGCTGTTCGGCACCCTGATCGCCCGCCGTCTTGGCACTGAATACGAAGCCTGGACCCGTACCGGCACCTTCCAATTCCTCAAGCCCGGTCGCAGTGGGGCATACATGGACGTGGATCTCACGCCCGAGCTGATCAACTGGATCACCGAAACCGTCGAAGAGGACGGCTACTGCAACGTGCCGTACACCTCCATCATTTACAACAAGGACGGCTCCATCGTGGGCATCGGCCAGCAGGATCTGCACGTCCGCCCGCGCGGTGGAGGCAAGCGCGCCGACCGGCCGAAGCAGGCCCTGCAGCCGCGCGGCCTAGTGTTGGAATCGCTGGCAAACGCCGTGGTCTGGCACTGCTTCAAGGATCAGCCGGAGATCCTGACCGTGCTCATGTCCGAACAGCGCCGCATCCCCGATCCCGAGGATCAGATGCGCCACGTGGTGAAGGTAGCACTAGAAAAATCCACCAAGTCCCGGGAGGACCTGGTGGCTCTAGATATTCCGGAAAAGTACCTGGACGCTTAAGTTAGCCCGGTACTAAATTAGTCCGGTACCTAGCTCAAGCGATTAGCCGAGCACCTTGCCGCAGTTCGGCCAAGCGCCTGCACCCTGCTTGGCCAGGACCTTCTCGGCGATCTCAATCTGCTGCGCCTTCGTGGCCTGGTTAGCGGTTGGGGCGTACTTCGTGCCACCGAAGCCAGACCAGGTCTGAGCACTGAACTGCAGCCCGCCGTAGTAGCCGTTGCCCGTGTTGATGCTCCAGTTGCCACCGGACTCGCATTGCGCAACCTGATCCCAGGCGCTTACTGGTGCGGCCTGTGCGGCCGGGGCTGCCACAGCTGCGGCGGCTGCCGGAGCAGCAACCAGGCCTGCGGCCATACCGATGCGGGCGAAAGCGGTCTTTACGGACTTATTCATGTAGACGAAAACTCCTTCTGCGAAGCCGACCGGGTGGCTGGCCTCATATCGATTGTTTGATGTCTACGCGGCCGCGCTTTGCGACTGCACGCTGGCAGTTACGCGAAGTATCGCGCCCCGGGTGTTTGCCGGGCGGCTGCCACTAAGTACGCAAACTTACGCACTCTCCCCCGGGGTGCGTCAACCGAAAAAGCACTAAATCCCGAAAGAATCTCGGATTGATAACGAAATTTAAGGGGCTTCTTATCCCCCGCCCCCTTTTTTTTTGAACTATCGGCGCGGGCCGTAGACCGCAGCCGATTCGATGCGGGTAGGCACCACGTACGCGATTGCGGCGGTGCAAACAATGCCCGTGAGCGTGACCAACGTCCCCCAGTCGCCACTTAGCAGTCCGCCCGCGAGCACCCATGCGATCGCGGCGACTGATGCCAGCGCGATCACGGCCATGCCAAAGAGGTGCTCGTTGCCCGTACCGGAAACCGGTATGTACAGGAGCCCGGCGAGTACGCCGATGACGCCCGCAATCACTCCAGTCAGTACGGCAGGTCCTACGCCCGCGGAAGCCTCACCAGGGATAAAGCCCACCAAGAGATCCACGATGAACACCGCAGCGAAAGTAACAGCCGCGGCCAGAACAGCGAGGACTATGAGGTTCATCGCAACCTTCTTGCCGTCGTAACGGCCGGCCAGCAGGCCTTCGCGCGGGTCCCGCGGGGGCTGGTTGTAGCCAGAGTTATAGCCCTGCGGGTACTGCTGCTGATTGTTGTAGCCAGAATTGTAGCCGCCATAACCGCTATTGCCCTGCGTGTTGAACATGCGGGTCTGATCGTCGTTTCCTTGCGGGTAAGTCACCCAACGCTCCTTTCACTGGCGTTTCAGGTGGCCTATGTTACCGGAGTGACTATTGAGTAGTCACCCCTCTCCGCAGCTTTAGTGATCGAGCTTTAGTGATCGTCCCAGTGGTCACCGTGCTTGGCGTGACGGTGGCCGTCGTGAATGTAGTCCACGTGGTCGTCGTGCGGAACGGCGACGTGGCCGCAGTTCGGGCCATGCTCGTGGTCGTGATCCTCGTGGACCTGATGCTCCGTGGTCTCGCACTCGTCCCAGTGCCCCTCGTGCTCGCGGTGCAGGTGGCCATCGTGGACGTAATCGACGTGGTCGCCGTGCGGGATGGCGACGTGACCACAGTTCGGGCCGTGCTTGTGATCATGATCGGCGTGGGTAGTGCAGCTCATGATGAACTCCTTTATTACAGGCAACCATGGAGCCACTTCCCTAGGATTAGGCGGGCCAGTAGGTTGCTTCGACGCTTTCTATACTGCCCTCTCACCTGCTACGTTGTCAATACGTTTTCAATAAATACTGGTGAGATACGCCTCGGCGCTGCACATGTACGTACCGATGCTGCCGTAGTTAACCTGTGCGGACTTCGCGACGAGGTATGCCCGCTGGGGCGCATTGGGGACCGCCCAGCTGACAAACACCTGGCTCCCCCAAATCCGCTCCCAGAACGTGTGGCGGAATATTGATGCGCGCAGCGGCACCCTTAGAGCAGTTGATAAAGCTCTTCCGAATCGCCTTTTCAGAGTAGGTTTGCACGATACTCCACCTTTCCGTCGCGCGAATCGCACCAAACATGCAGGTACAGTGGCCGAGTGTAACGATCCTCGAAGGGAGTAGATCATGGCATGCAATGCGACTGAACCACTCGACGTACTCATCATCGGCGGAGGGTTTGCGGGCACTGCGGCGGGTGTTACCCTCGCCCGGGCTCAGCGGACCGTAGGAATCATCGACAGCGGAAAACCGCGTAACCGCTTCAGCGCCCATTCCCATGGCATTTTGGGCCGTGACGGGGCTAACCCAATGGAGCTGCTGGACCAAGGCCGCAAAGAATTCATGACTTTCGGCGGTGAAGTGACCCAGGGTGAGGTCACCTCCCTCGAGCAAACAGACAACGCATGGACGGCCACTACGGCCGACGGACAGCAGTTTCCGGCCCGACAGGTACTCATTGCGACGGGCATCACCGACGAACTGCCAGACGTACCGGGCTTAGCCGAGCTTTGGGGATCGCGAGTTTTCCACTGCCCTTATTGCCACGGCTACGAGGTCCGGGGGCGCGACCTTGCCGTCATCGGCGGAAAGAACCCCAGGTTTACGACGCATATGGTGCACTTGATGCGGAAGTGGACCGATCGCGTCACGTTCTTCACCAATGGGCTCTCCCTTGACGAAGCCGACCGTGCACTGTTCGAGAAGCGCGGTGTTGCTCTTATGGACGCCCACGTCACCGAGGTGCAACCCGACCCTGAGTCAGAAGCGGGAGTTCTGGTGAGCATCGCCGATCCCAACGAAAGTGGCGACTCTGCCTTTACTACCCGCGCCTTTGAAGCGTGCTTCACCGGCCCGGAATTCCACCCCAATGATCAACTGCTGCTAGCAGCTGGTTGTGAATCCGAAAACGGCTGGGTAGTTAGGCAACCCAGTGGCCGGACCTCCAAAGCCGGACTGTGGACAGCCGGCAATGTCACCAGCTCCCCCGACCAGGTTTCTCAGGCGATGGGCACCGGCGTGGCCACTGCGATCGCGATCGATCAGTTCTTACTGCACGAAGAAATGCAGCAGGTTCGAGGGCAGACCCATGAATAACGGACGACCACAGCGCGTAGCGTTTATTCTTTTCGACGGGTTTGAGCTGCTGGATGTCTTTGGGCCTGCCGAAATTTTCTCCAAGGTGCCTGGCCTACAGGTGGAATTCGCCTCCGCGGATAGGGAACCTGTAGCCAGCTCCCAAGGTGTAAAGATTCTCCCCGATACGGCCTTCGATTCCCTAGATTGCGACACCATTGTGGTCCCCGGTGGCCAAGGAACGCGAGCTCTCGTCAAAGATGCAGATTTCCTGGCCCGCATCGATAGGGTCGCGAGCTGCGCCTCACTTGTCTGCTCGGTATGCACGGGTTCAGCGGTTTTGGCTGCAGCTGGTCTGCTGGAGGGATACGCCGCCACCAGCAATAAGCTTGCGTTTGATTGGGCCACGTCTTTCGGCAAGGACATCGACTGGAAAAGCTCTTCCCGGTGGGTGCACGACCGAGATCGTTGGACGTCGTCCGGTGTGGCCGCGGGTATAGATATGGCCGTCGCCTTCGTCTCCCACTTCTTCGGCGCTCCACTTGCGGAGAAGATCGCCCATGACCTAGAGATTCAAGTTAACAGCGACCCGGACCACGACCCGTTCGCGGTATAGCTTCCAGTCCAGCAAATGCAAACAAATATCGCTTTACTCGGTACCTACTGCAATACAATTTAGAAACTAATTCCACTTGGGGCACGGCGCAGCCCAAGAATTGAGCGCGACGAGAAGTTCATCAACGGTGTCGGCGACAATAAGCGTGTCGACATCATCTTGACGAATAAATCCCTCGTCTGCCATATGCTTGAGCATCGATACCGTAGGTGCCCAGAAACTTGAACCAAAAAGGGCAATGGGCTTGCTATGAAGCCCGAGTTGTTGAGCTGTCCACGCATCAAAAAATTCGTCTAACGTTCCAGCGCCGCCAGGCAAACACACGTAGGCATCGACCAGGTCACTCATCCGTTGCTTACGCTGATGCATTGTGTCAACAATCTCGAGGTGTGAAAGACCCCGATGTGAAGTGTCCCAGGTTTTGTTCCGTTTGAGTAGATGGGAAAATCTGGAACACTTCAGACCCCGATGGCTATCTACTCACAATCCATGACAAAAAGTAGGCAAGCTAGCTAATAAGAAACACTTCCTACCGCCTATCCGGGAGGAATAGGCGGTCAGAATTCTGTAAACGATGCCTGTTGCTGCTTTTGAGTCTTTAAAGCGCTGGAGTTCAGCCCTTCACACCATGGTGGATATACCCTAAATCGGACCTGACCCCTGTTTGGTAGACACCTCTGATTCCGGCCGTGTTGGGTCGGGGAAAGGTAATCTACCTCCATGCCTAGGAAGGTTTATTCGGATCAGTTCAAGCGTGACGCGGTCGCGATGTACGAGAACGATCC
>NZ_JAKRND010000016.1 GCF_022347285.1 Corynebacterium sp. ACRPH | reverse complement strand
CACACTAAAGCATGGTCCTATCCGGTATTAGACCCAGTTTCCCAGGCTTATCCCGAAGTGCAAGGCAGATCACCCACGTGTTACTCACCCGTTCGCCACTCGAGTACCCCTTGCAAGCAAGAGGCCTTTCCGTTCGACTTGCATGTGTTAAGCACGCCGCCAGCGTTCGTCCTGAGCCAGGATCAAACTCTCCATAAAAAAACTGTCATCAGACACATGGTGAGCCTGAAAACCAGGCAAAACAAAAAATTACTGACAAAAGAATTGAAAAAAGGATAAATAAATCACATCAACCAACACCAACAACACAAACGCTGCTGGTTATTGATCAGACACAACATACATCCCAAACTTTCCAAAACCTCTATCAGCCCAACAAGCACCCATAAAAAGGCTACTCTCGCTGGGATACGCACATTACATATCGTGGAGACGTTAAAACCACGCTGGCGTAACCACCACCAACCCACAATCCATGCGAGCCGGTGGAGCACTGAAACAAGTCACAAAAGTAATAAAGACATACAATGCATCAGAATCAACACAAAGGTTGGTCAACAAAGTATCTAAACTTGGTTCATCACGCTATTGAGTTCTCAAACAACCTACGCACACCGAGCCTCTCGAGCCGGATTTATTTCCCCGCTCGCTCTCGGCGACTTGAATTAATGTACACCCAACGCCAAGAAAGACACAAATCCCCTGGTAGAAGCAGAAAACTACAACTACCACGGGATCGGTTTAGCGCATACAGGCCGTGCGGGTGGCGTCACTAAGAAGAAGCACCTACGCGCGCACCGGCGAAACGCTTCTTGCCCTTGCGAAGCACCAGCCACGATCCGTGCAGCAGATCGTCAGCAGACGGGGACCACTCGATGTCCTCGATGCGCTGGTTGTTCACGTACGCGCCACCCTCCCCGACGGTGCGGCGGGCGGCACCCTTGGACTTCTCCAGGCCGGACTCGACGAGCAGATCCAGGATGGTGGCGTCGGCGCCGACCTCGGCAACCTCGGTCTCCTGCAGGGCAGAAGCCAGGGTGGCCTCGTCCAGATCCTGCAACTCGGCCTTGCCGAACAGCGCCTGGGCGGCCAGCTCCACAGCCTCGGTGGCGGCCGCACCGTGCACCAGAGTGGTCATCTCGCGGGCCAGGACACGCTGCGCCTCGCGCTTGTAGGGCTCCTCGGCGACCTTGCGCTCCAGCTCCGCGATCTCCTCCTGGGAAAGGAAGGTAAACCAGCGCAGGTAGTCGATCACCACGGTATCGCCTGCGTTGATGAAGTACTGGTACCAGGAGTACGGGCTGGTCAGCTGCGGATCCAGCCACAGCTTGCCACCGCCGGTGGACTTGCCGAACTTGTTGCCCTCCGCGTCCGTAACCAGCGGCACCGTCAGGCCGTGCACCTTGGCGCCGTTCACGCGGCGGTTCAAGTCCACACCAGAGACGATGTTGCCCCACTGATCGCCGCCACCGATCTGCAGCAGGCAATCGAACTCGTTGTGCAGGTGCACGTAATCGTTGGCCTGCAGCAACATGTAGGAAAACTCAGTGTAGGAAATGCCGTCGGATTCCAGGCGACGCTTCACGGTATCGCGATCCAGCATGGTGTTCAGCGAAAAGTTCTTGCCGACATCGCGCAGGTATTCGATGACGTTCATCTGGCTGATCCAGTCCGCGTTGTTCACCATCACAGCCGGGCTATCCACATCGCTGTCCTCGGCGAAGTCGACGAATGCCTCCAGCTGCTTCTTAATGGCCACCATGTTCTCACCGATCTGCTCCTCGGTGAGCATGGAGCGCTCGCCCACATCGCGCGGGTCGCCGATCATGCCCGTCGCACCGCCGGCCAGAGTGATCGGACGGTGGCCGAACTGCTGGAAGCGCTTCAGCATAATCAGCGGCACCAAGTGACCGGCGTGTAGGGAGCTGCCCGTCGGGTCGAAACCGCAGTACAGCGTGATGGGGTTCTGCGTGGCCTCCTTCAGCGCCTCCAGGTCGGTCGACTGGTTAATCAGGCCGCGCCACTGCAGCTCGTCGATGATGTTCTTGTTATCGCTCATACGCGCTCGTTCTCGCTTTTCTTCTGTGCTCTTTGTGCGTTGCTACTTAACGGGCCAGTCTTTAGCTTCTTCGACCAGCAGTACCGGGATGCCGTCCTGCACCGGATAGGCCTTGTTCAGGCGGGGGTTCACCAAATAGTCACCGTGATCCTCCAGCGGCTGCTTGTCGATCGGGCACGCGAGGATCTCTAGGAGCTTCTGGTCAATCATGCTGTCTACTCTAGCCGGTAGCTTGGGCTTCTTTCTTAGTGACGCCCCCTACGCCGCCCAATAGTTACTAGCTTTGTTCGTCGGGGTCTTTTAGTACTCCGAACTGCAGCTCCAAGAAGGTGCGATTGTCCTTAAGCTCTCGCAGGTTGTCCTGCATGATTGCTTGGTGCACTTTGTCCATTTCCCTCTGCAGGACCGCCAGCGATGCACGAAAGTCTTCCACTGCCTGAGAATGCGTTGCACGCGGCATATCATTCAAAATTCTGCACGTCTCTGGAAAGAAGACGTCCATGATCCGGCGGACCTTTTGTTCTTGCAGAGAATCCGCTGACAGATGATCCCATTCGTGAACAACGTCCCTGCAAGTGTTGTAGAAGTGATCGAGATCCGCGCAAAAATCCTGTCGCTGTTGATCGGAAACACGCACAACTTGTTTTAGATGCTTAGAGCTACTTCGAATGCCCTGGAGAGATTCGGAAGGAATCTCATAATATTCAGGAGCCGGTTTGCTGTAGAGCTCGGAGGACTTGTTCTCCAAGGTATGTTTCCCGCCGTAATAAGGCTTCTGCTCAAGCGCCCCTTGATCTTTTCGTTCAGGCGCCACGATTCCGGCGACTCCGGCAAGCGCTCCTGCCGTGATGATCCATAGAGAACCAAGGTCTACTGCTGCGTGGACGCCCACCACGGCAACAAAGACGACAAGCGCGACGATGATCTTGAGGGAGTACTTAGAGTTCACGGCTTCTTTCCATCTCCTGGTCTACCTTGGGGCTACTGGTAGCTACGGATCTCTTCGAACGCCTGTGCCAGGTCACCGCCACGGGCGTTGAAGACCTTGCCGCCAGTGAAGTTGGCCAAGAAATTCATCTCCTCCTCGCTGGCTTCACCGTACAGAATCACGAATACCGGGATCTTATGGTTTGTCTCGCCCATTATGCGGGTCATCTTTGTGATGAACTCCTGACGACTCGTGCCAGAGTTCGACTCACCATCGGTCATTAGCACGATCGAGTTCAGAGAACCGCCACCCTCACCCACACGGTCGTAGGCGCGCAACACGGCGTCATAAATCGCGGTTTCACCACGTGGCTGCAGGCCGTTAACGTAACCGCGCAGTTCCTGTTTCTGCTGTGCATTGTCCGGGTCGTAGTTCTCCTGCGTGTAACCGTCCGCAACCTTACTGCTGAAGGGCATGAGGGTAATTGTCTCTCGGCGCGCGAATCCCTTGGGGTTATCCCCCTCGCCTGCGGTGCCATCGATGAGCTTGTTCAGAATGCCCTTTAGATCTGTCAGGCGGTTGCCGCGCATCGAGCCGGAAGTATCCAACAGAAAGTTGCTGTCGGCGGGGCGGCGTAGCTTTTCCCGGTACAGGTTAACGAGCGAAACAATGTGTTCCTCAGATTTCGGGTACTCGTAGTAGCGCCGCATACCCTTATTCTCTGCGTCCTCGCCCCAGACATTCAGATGGGTCTTCTCCCCCACCTCAACGCTGTGCTCCCTAAACCAATCTGCGAGGGCCTCAACCTTAGCCTGAGCGTCCTCCTCGGCATTCCGAGCTTCGGGCTTCCGAAGTGCCGAGATGGGGTAATCAGCGGCGCCAGCGGAGCTGTCAGGGACAATCACTTCGATGTCGACGCCATCGTTTTCCTTCATCGACTGCAGAACGGCCTGAGTGTTAAAGATGCCGTCGGCCTTACCAGGGTTCTTCACAAAGGTTTCCCGCAGCCAGCCCGAGGACCCGGAGGTGATCGTCTGTCCGGAGAAGAAGTCCTCCATACGGCGCTGGTCCATGGGCGCTGTCGAGGGGTCAAAAGCCTGCCCCTGTGGGAAGTTACTAAACTCCGCGGCCACTGATAGGAGGGCTAGGAAACCAGAGTTCGATTCCTGCGGATCCGTCATGCCAAAGGTCAGGTCGCCACGCGCCGCAGCGTCCGCGATGTCTGCCCACTTAACGTCCTTGTTGCGCCACCCCAGGCGATCCACCACGTCCTGCTTAAGACCCAGAGCTACCGGCGAACGGGCAATGCTGTGATCGTCAGCCTGCGAGGTTGTGTCCTGCGCTCTGGCGAAGGCGTTGGTCGCAAACCAGGTGGCGTCATACTTATTGTCATAAGCACCGTCTTTTAGGTTACGAGTGTTGACGAGCGTGCCACTGTCGTACTCCATTTCAATGTCGAAGCCCAAGTCCGCGGAAGCCTGATGGACGAACGGCTCCATATCCGTCAGCTCCGTGGCGGCGACGATATTTAGTGGCTTACTAGTGTCAAGAGAATTCCTACCAGGCCGTTTGAAACCGTTGAGGGAATCTCCCGAGCCGACTACATAGGCACCTACCGCAATCAGCAGCAAGATGACGATAAGAAGAATCTTTGTGGAAGACCAGTTCTTACCAGAACTCTTCTCAGGGCTGCTCAAGCTACTGGGATTAGGGGCCACCATGGAGCTGATCATATTGCACATACAGCCACTTTTCAGGGCAAATCCACTAACAGTTTTAGTGACAGAACAGGCCGAAACTACACGCTTGTAAGAGGTGCGTTACAGTGGGAAGCACAACCGAACACGGGCGCCCGAGGTATTGGGCTGAGATCGCGCTGAAGCCCGCGCGAGTACCGCTAGAACCTGTCTGGTTAGAACCAGCGAAGGAAGAGTCAGGAGAGTCTTAATGACGGATACGTCTACCCAAAACACCACCCCCACCGACGAGTACGGCGCGGAGATCCACCCGAAGCACAGCTTCTCCCCCATTGAAAAGACCGTGGAATCCTTCGGCAAGACCTTCACGCTGCAGGTGCCGGAGACGGAGATCCAGCTGGACAACTCCCCGACCGGCCCGAACGAGCCGGTGCGTATCTACCGCACCCGTGGCCCGTGGGCCGAGCCGACCAAGGGGCTGGAGGGCCTGCGTAGTGAGTGGATCGAAGCCCGCGGCGACGTGGAGGCCTACGAAGGCCGCCGCCGTAACCTGCTGGACGACGGCAACCGCGCGGTCAAGCGCGGCGAGGCCAGTGAGGAGTGGAAGGGCTCCACCCGCCCGACTCTGCGGGCCAAGGAGGGCAAGCGCGTCACCCAGATGCACTACGCCCGCCAGGGCATCATCACCCCGGAAATGGAGTATGTGGCACTGCGCGAGCACTGCGACGTGGAGAAGGTCCGCGAGCAGGTGGCCTCCGGCAAGGCCATCATTCCGAACAACGTCAACCACCCGGAGTCCGAGCCGATGATCATCGGCAACGCCTTCACCACGAAGATCAACGCCAACATCGGTAACTCCGCCGTCACCTCCTCCATCCGCGAGGAGGTGGACAAGCTGCGCTGGGCTACCCGCTGGGGCGCGGACACCGTGATGGATCTGTCCACCGGTAACGACATCCACACCACTCGCGAGTGGATCCTGCGCAACTCCCCGGTACCGATCGGCACCGTGCCGATCTACCAGGCTCTGGAGAAGGTCGATGGCGTGGCCGAGGACCTGACCTGGGAGATTTTCCGCGATACCGTCATTGAGCAGTGCGAGCAGGGTGTGGACTACATGACCATCCATGCCGGCGTGCGCCTGCCTTTCGTACCGCTGACCACCAAGCGCGTCACCGGCATCGTCTCCCGCGGCGGCTCCATCATGGCCGGCTGGTGCCTGGCACACCACAAGGAATCCTTCCTCTACGAGAACTTCGACGAGCTGTGCGAGATCTTCGCCAAGTATGACGTCGCGTTCTCCCTGGGCGACGGCCTGCGCCCCGGCTCCATCGCGGACGCCAACGACGCAGCCCAGTTCGCAGAGCTGAAAACCATCGGCGAGCTGACCCACCGGGCCTGGGAGTACGACGTGCAGGTCATGGTGGAAGGCCCTGGCCACGTGCCGCTGAACATGGTGCAGGTCAACAACGAAAAGGAGCAGGAATGGTGCGGCGGTGCACCGTTCTACACGCTGGGGCCGCTGGTCACGGACATCGCTCCGGGCTACGACCACATCACCTCCGCCATCGGTGCGGCGAACATCGCCATGGGCGGCACCGCAATGCTGTGCTACGTCACCCCGAAGGAGCACCTGGGTCTGCCGAACAAGGACGACGTGAAGACCGGTGTGATCACTTACAAGGTCTCCGCCCACGCCGCCGATGTCGCCAAGGGCCACCCGGGCGCCCACGAGTGGGACGACGCCATGAGTAAGGCCCGCTTCGAGTTCCGCTGGCACGACCAGTTCGCCCTCTCCCTGGACCCGGACACCGCGCAGGCGTATCACGACGAAACGCTGCCTGCGGAGCCCGCGAAGACCGCGCACTTCTGCTCCATGTGTGGCCCGAAGTTCTGCTCCATGCGCATCAGCCAGGACATCCGCGATGCCTTCGGCGACGAGATCGACGAGGCGCTGGCCACCGACCAGAAGCAGTCGCTGGTCAAGGACCTGGGCTTGCCGGGCTTCGGCCGACAGAGTGTAGACGGCGTAGACGGCCTCAACGCTGCGGGCGAGGAGGAAATGGCTGAGGAGTTCCGCCGCGCGGGCTCCCAGCTGTACCTGAACCGCGACGAGGCGAAGGAAGTCGCCGAGGATCTGCAGAAGGAGGCGGCAGCGCACAGTGAGCGCTAACTTGGATCTGCGCTGCTACCTGGTCACGGGCGCCCCTCAAGAAAAGGTCGTGGACGTGGCCGCAGCCGCGGCCGCCGGGGGTGCGGGCGTGGTACAGGTGCGCAGCAAACCGATCAGCGTGCGCGACCTCACGGCACTGGCCATCGAGGTCGCCGCCGCCGTGCAGCAGGCCAACCCGGCTACCCGGGTGTTGATTGACGACCGCGTGGATGTTGCGGCTGCCCTCATGCCGGAACACAACATCCACGGCGTGCACATTGGCCAGGACGACCTGGACCCGCGCCTGGCGCGCCAGGTGTTGGGCAAGGATGCCATCATCGGGCTGACCACCGGCACCCTGCCCCTGGTTCAGCAGGCCAACGAATATGCCGACGTGATCGATTACATCGGCGCCGGGCCTTTCCGTCCCACCCCTACCAAGGATTCCGGCCGCGAGCCGCTGGGGCTGGAGGGCTATCCCGCGCTGGTGGAGGCCTCACGAGTGCCGGTAGTTGCCATCGGCGACGTTCATGCGGAGGATGCCGCCGACCTGGCCGCCACGGGTGTGGCGGGAGTTGCAATCGTTCGCGGATTCATGAACTCGCCCGACCCACGCGCCACGGCACGGCAGGTACTCACTGGTTTTTCTTCGTGACGCCCACCGCTTGCAACCCGCCCAAAAGGAAGTGAATAGAAGTGACTAATCCCAGCCCCGCTAGTTCCCAGCACTATGACCACATTGTGGTGGGTGCGGGGATCGTGGGCCTATCCACCGCCTTTAAGCTGGTGGATCTCGGTGCGGATCCGACTACCGTGGCGGTGATCGACCCAGCCCCGGTGAGCGGGGCCTCCTTCGTCGCGGGCGGTATGCTGGCCCCAGTCGCAGAGGTGCAGTATAAGCAGGAGCCTTTGTACCCGCTGATGGTGGCGTCCAAAAACTTGTACGACGACCTGCTGCAACGGCTGGGCGAAAAGACCTCCCTAAGCACCGGCCACAGAACAGAATCGACCTTCGTGGTGGGGGCTGACCGGGCGGACGCGCGGCACCTCACCGAGCTGACCGAGCATCAGCACGGCCACGGCATGGAGGTGCAGCGCCTGCCGCTGCGCCAGGCACGCAAGGCCGAGTGGGGGCTCAGTCCGCAGCTATCCGGCGTGGTCGAGATCCCCGGCGACCACCAGGTGAATCCCCGTATGTACTGCGCGGCGCTGCTGGATGCGCTGCGGAACATGGGGGTGGCGATCCTCGGCGAGCGAGTAAGCCGCATCGAGGACGGTGTGGTGACGACCGATGCGACGACGCACACGGGCGACATGGTGTACCTGTGCAACGGGCTGGGCGCCGGGCAGGTGCGCGGCTGGTACGAGGGCGAAAAGTCGCCACTGAAACTGCGCCCGGTGCGCGGCGACATGCTGCGGCTACGCGTGCCGGAAGGGATGGAGACACCCGTGGGGCGCGTTATTCGGGCGTTTGTGGAAGATCGGCCGGTGTACATCATCCCGCGAACCGACGGCACGATCGCCGTGGGCGCGACCAGCCGCGAGGACTCGCGACGCGGCCCCGCCGTGGATGGGGTGTACACGCTGCTGCGCGACGCGATCCGGATTGTGCCGGGCATCCAGGAGTGCGAGTTTATCGAGGCGATCACCGGCGAGCGCCCCGGAACTCCAGATGACCTTCCCTACCTCGGGAAAGTCAGCGAGAAGCTGGTGGTTTCCACGGGCTACTTCCGACACGGAATTTTGCTGTCTGCGCTGGGGGCCACAGTGGGGGCAGCGCTGGGAATGGGCAAGCCGGTGTCTGCGTTGGAAGCGGAGATAGACCCAGAGATGAACCTAGCCAGCTGCGCGCCACTGCGGCATGCCTAAAGCTGCGGGGCGTACGCACAAACGATCTAAGGAGGATCGATGAACTACACGGTGAATGAAGAGCCACGGTCGGCTGACAAGGCACCGAGCGTGGCGGAGGTCGTGGCTGCGGAGACGGGCCGCGAGGTTTCCGAGAACGAGGGCGCGAAGGGAGTCGCGGTGGCGGTGAACCGCTCTGTGGTGCCGGCAAGCGACTGGGGGCGTGCGCTGGAGGACGGCGACGCGGTGGACATCCTGATCGCCGTCCAGGGCGGCTAAAGACGGCTAGAGGACAAGATCATGCTGAAGATCGCGGATAAGGAATTCGATTCACACCTGGTCATGGGCACCGGCGGAGCCAGCAGCCAATCGCTGCTGGAGGACGCGCTGGTGGCCAGCGGCACGCAGCTGACCACGGTGGCGATGCGCCGCCACAGCGCCAAGACCACCGGCGGCGGCGAGAGCGTGTTCGAGCTGCTGAACCGCCTGGGCATCGACGTGCTGCCGAACACCGCCGGGTGCCAGACCGCCCGCGATGCAATGCTGACGGCACAGCTGGCGCGCGAGGCGCTGGGAACCAACTGGGTGAAGGTGGAGGTCATCGCCGACGACCACACACTGCTGCCCGACGTGGTGGAGCTGGTGGATGCCTGCGAGATGCTGGTGGCCGAGGGCTTCGTAGTGTTGGCCTACACCAGCGACGACCCGGTGGTCGCGCGCCGGCTGGAGGACGTGGGCGTGCACGCGGTCATGCCGCTGGGCTCCCCCATCGGCACGGGCCTGGGAATCCTGAACCCGCACAACATCGAGCTGATCTGCTCGCGCGCCCAGGTTCCGGTACTGCTGGACGCGGGCGTGGGCACGGCCTCCGACGCGGCACTGGCGATGGAGCTGGGCTGCGACGCAGTGCTGCTGGCCAGCGCAGTGAACCGCTGCCAGGATCCGGTGGCGATGGCGCAGGCCATGAAGTCCGCCGTGGATGCCGGCCGACTGGCGCGCGAGGCGGGACGCATCCCGCAACGCACGCACGCCCAGGGCGCGCTGGCCTCCTCCAGCTTCGACGGCCTGGCCAGCTGGGATGGCTGGGCCGACGAGGTGCTGTGATGCTCGGCGACTACACCTCCGACTACACCACGCTGCCCGCCGAGGAGCTGAAGCGCGTGGCCCGGCAGACGATCCTGCCGGGCCACGGGCTGCGGGAGCAGGAGCGGCTGCACGAGGCACACGTGCTGGTGATCGGCGCCGGCGGGCTCGGCTGCCCCTTGATGCAAGCCCTGGCCGCGGCGGGGGTCGGCGAGATTTCCGTCATCGATGACGACACGGTGGACATCACGAACATTCACCGGCAGATCCTTTTCGGCGCCAGCGACGTCGGCCGCCCCAAGGTGGAGGTCACCGGGGAACGCCTGCGGGAGTTGCAGCCCGGCCTAGTCTTCCACGGCATCCATGGGCGCCTGCGCGCCGACAACGCCGCCGAACTGCTAGAAGGCGTGGACGTGCTGATCGACGGGTCGGATACCTTCGCCACGAAGTTCCTGGCCGCCGATGCCGCCGAGGCCACCGGCACTCCCCTGGTCTGGGGTTCCGTCCTGCGCTACCGCGGCGACGTGGCCGTCTGGTGGTCCGGCGAGAGTGCCGAGCCGGATGGCCGGGGCGTGGGCATGCGCGACCTCTACCCCTCCCAGCCGGACCCCGACAGCGTGCCGGACTGCGCCACCGCCGGAGTGCTGGGCGTGACGACCTCTGTGGTCGCCGGCCTGATGGCCACGGAAACCATTAAGTTCCTGCGAGACCCGGATACTCGCGCACAGCAGGTGGGGCGATTGCTTATTTATGACGCCCTCAATGCCAACATCCAGCACTTCAACGTGGCCGCCGATCCCCAGCGGCAGCCGGTTACCGAGATCGTGGCGGAGGAAATGTCGAGCTGCGCGGTGGATGCCGCTGAAACTCGCACGGCGGAAGAAGATACGGCCACTTCCCTGCTGAGTAGCCTCGCCGACGGTTCTGCGGTTGCCATCGACGTGCGCGAGCCGGGGGAAAAGGCCATCAAGGATCTGCCGTCTTTTGCTGAGCACCCGGGCTACCACCTGCCCACCACCGTATGGAGCGAGCAGCCGGAGCTGGCCGAGCAGCTGATTGAGAGTCTTGGCACCGAAGGCAGCAACGCAGCGGGCGCCGTGGACGTAGTGGTCTATTGCGCCTCCGGCAAGCGCTCGGCGAGCTTCGTCGACAGCTTTGCACAGCACGCCGCCGGGCAGGGCGTGCGTTTGCACAACCTGCCCGGCGGGGCGAATGAACACGGGGTCGAGATCTAAGCCCGCTGGCCTTTTAGACCAGGCGGGTTTTCTCCGCCCACTTACGGTCGGCGGCAGCGGCCTCGCGCACGCGCTCCTTCTGCTCGGCCACGCGCACGCCGGCAGTACCGCCGCGGGTAGCGCGGGAGGCAACTGCACCGTCGATGGTTAGCACCTCGCGCACCTCGGGGGTCAGAGCCTCGTGCACGCTCGCCAGCTCCTCATCGGTCAGGTCCACCAGGTCCACGCCACGGGATTCCGCAATGCGGACACAAGAGCCGGAGGCCTCGTGCGCCACGCGGAAGGGCACACCCTGGCGAACCATCCACTCCGCCAAGTCCGTGGCCAGAGTGAAGCCCGCTGGGGCGAGCTCGCGCAGACGCTCCGGGTGGAACGTCAGGGTACCGACCAGGCCGGCCATCGCCGGGAGCAGCAGGTTCAGCTGGGCGACGGAATCCGCGATGGGTTCCTTATCTTCCTGCAGGTCACGGTTGTAGGCCAGCGGCATGGCCTTCAGGGTGGCCAGCAGGCCGGTGGCATTGCCGATCAAGCGGCCGGTCTTGCCGCGCATCAGCTCGGCAACATCCGGGTTCTTCTTCTGCGGCATGATCGACGAGCCGGTGGACCACTCATCGGCCAACGTGACGTAGCCGAACTCCGGGGTGGACCAGGCGATGATCTCCTCGGCCAGGCGAGAGAGATCCACCGCCACCTGGGCAAACACAAACGCTGCCTCAGAGGCGAAGTCGCGGGAACTGGTGGCGTCAATAGAGTTATCCGCAGCAGAGTCAAAGCCGAGCTCCTCCGCGATGGCCTCCGGGTCGAGCGCCAGAGACGAACCCGCGAGCGCGCCGGAACCATACGGAGACACCGCCAGGCGCTTATCCAGATCCTGGAAGCGCTGCACGTCGCGCAGCAGCGGCTGGGCGTGTGCCAGCAGCTGGTGGGCCAGCAGCACCGGCTGGGCAGCCTGGAAGTGCGTCTTACCCGGCATGATGGCCTCCGGGTGGCGATCGGCTTGGGCGACCAGCGCGTCGACGACGTCGAGTACGCCCGCGGTGATGTCGCGGATCGCGTCGCGCACCCACATGCGGAACAGGGTGGCCACCTGGTCGTTGCGGGAACGGCCCGCGCGCAGGCGACCGCCGACCTCGGGGCCAACGCGGTCAATCAGGCCGCGCTCCATTGCGCCGTGGACGTCCTCGTCGCTGGGTTCGGGGCCGAAGGATCCGTCGGCCACGTCCTCGCCCAGCTTCTGCAGGCCGGCGATGAGCGTGTCGAAGTCCTCGTCGCTCAGCAGATTGGCCTTGTGCAGCACCCGCGCGTGAGCCTGCGAGGCCAGCACGTCGTAGGGGGCCAGAACCCAGTCGAAGTGCGTGGACTTCGACAGGGCGGCCATCGCCTCAGTTGGGCCGCCGGAGAATCGGCCGCCCCACAGGGCGCCCTCGTTCGTGCCGTGTGCCTCGGTGGTCATGTTTGGGTGTGCCTTTCTGCTCTATTTATCCAGTTGCCTAGTTAGCTGGTCACCTAGTTAGCCAGGTCGCGCTTAGCGGCGATCTTGGAGGACAGGCCGTGCAGCTCCACGAAACCGCGGGCCATGGACTGGTCGAAGGAGTCGCCCTCGTCGTAGGTAGCCAGGTTGAAGTCGTACAAGGACTTACCGGAGCGGCGGCCGTTGACGGTGATGGCACCGGCGTGCAGCACCAGGCGGATGTCGCCGGTGACGTGGGCCTGGGTGGAATCGATGAACGCATCCAGAGAGCGCTTCAGCGGGCTGAACCACAGGCCGTCGTAGATCTGATTGGACCACTCTGCGTCGATGCCGCGCTTGTAGCGGGCCAGCTCGCGCTCGACGGTGACGGCCTCCAGAGCCTCGTGGGCACGGATCAGGGTGATAGCGCCCGGAGCCTCGTAGATCTCGCGGGACTTGATGCCCACGAGGCGGTCCTCAACCATGTCCAGGCGGCCGACGCCCTGCGCACCTGCGCGGCGGTTCAGCTCCTCGATGGCCTCCAGTACGGTGACCTTCTTACCGTCGATGGCCACCGGCACGCCGGACTCGAAGGAGATGATGACCTCGTCCGGAGCCTGGCCCAGAGCCGGGTCCTCGGTGTAGGCGTAGACGTCCTTGGTCGGGGCGTTCCACAGGTCCTCCAGGAAGCCGGTCTCCACGGCGCGGCCCCACACGTTCTGGTCGATGGAGAACGGGGAGGACTTGGACTGCTCGATCGGAATGCCGTTTTCCTCGGCGAAGGCGATGGCCTTCTCGCGGGTCCAGGCGTAGTCGCGGACCGGGGCGATGATCTCCAGGTCCGGGGCGGTGTTGGCGAAGCCAACCTCGAAGCGGACCTGGTCGTTGCCCTTGCCAGTGCAGCCGTGGGCGACGGCGGTACCACCGTGCTCCTTGGCTGCATCCGCCATGTGCTTGACGATCAGCGGGCGGGAGATCGCGGAGACCAGCGGGTACTCCTTCATGTACATGCCGTTGGCCTTGATGGTCGGCAGGCAGTAGTCGTTGGCGAACTCGTCGCGGGCGTCCACGACGATGGACTCCACGGCGCCGGCGCCGAGGGCGCGCTGGCGGACGGTCTCCATATCCTCGCCGCCCTGACCCAGGTCGATGGAGACGCAGACGACCTCTGCGTTGCGCTCCTTGGCAATCCAGCTGATGGCCACGGTGGTATCCAGCCCGCCGGAGTATGCGAGTACTACGCGATCCTTCATTCTTCTAAGCTTCCCTTCGAAACTCTTCTTGCGTTCTAGTTGTTGTATCCGTTATTCGATTTTAGCTATGTGCCAGCTGGAAGAAATACTCCCCCAGCTCCTTACCGTTGAGCGGCTCCCGTGCCAGAACGAAAACCGTGTCATCACCGGCGATGGTGGCTACCACTCGGTTTACGTCCGAGCGGTCCAGGATGCTGGCCAGGTACTGCGCGGCGCCGGGTGGGGTACGCAGTACGGCGATGTTTCCAGAGTGGTCGTGGTCGACCAACAGCTCGGCCAGAACGCGCCGCAGCTTGTCCGGCCCGTCCACGCGCACGTCGTCGGACAGGGAGTAGTAAACCTCCCCGCCCACGCGCACCTTCTTCGCTCCGAGGTCCACCAGGTCGCGTGACAGGGTGGCCTGGGTGACGTCGATGCCGCGGTTTACCAGGATGCCCAGCAGCTCGCGCTGGCTGCCGACCTTTTCCGCGCCGATGATCCGCCCGATCATGTCCTGCCGGGCGGTGCGAGTCAGCGAAGAAGCCATACCAGCAGTGCCTTCTGTGCGTGCAGGCGGTTTTCTGCCTCGTCGAAGACCACCGACTGCGGCCCGTCGATGACCTCCGGCGTCACTTCGCTGCCACGGTAGGCCGGCAGGCAGTGCAGGAAGATCGCATCGTCCTTGGCGGTGCCCATCAGCTTCTCGTCCACCTGGTAGGCCCGCAGAGCGCTGCGGTCTTCGGAGGCATCCTGTCCCATGGACAGCCAGGTGTCGGTGATCACCACGTCCGCCCCAGTGGCGTCCACCTTGTCGGTGACGGTCACGGTCGCCCCGGTCAGCTCGGCACGCTGCTGGGCGCGCTCCACGAACTGCGGCTCCGGCTGGAAGCCCTCCGGCGCGGCGATCGTGATGTTCACTCCCGCTGTGGCGAATCCCAGCATGTAGCTGTTAGCCATGTTGTTCGCGCCGTCGCCGAAGTACACCGCGTTCAGCCCCTTGAGCTCGCCCTTGTGCTCCTTGATGGTCACCAGGTCGGCGAGGATCTGGCAGGGGTGGAAATCATCGGACAGGGAGTTGACGATCGGTACGCCCGCGGTCTCTGCCATTTGGTGGAGGTTGTCGTGCGCGCCGGTGCGCCAGACAATCGCAGTGACGTACCGGGACAAGACCGCGCCGGTGTCCTGGAAGGTCTCTCCCTTCCCCATCTGCGAGCTTCCACTGTCCACGACGATGGCGTTGCCACCCAGCTCGGTGATGCCGGCGTCAAAAGAAAAGCGCGTGCGCGTAGAGGTCTTGTCGAATAGCACGGCGACGGAGCGGCGCTCCAGCAGGTTGCGGTAGCCGTTACCGTAGCGGTTATCCTTCAGCTCCTCGGCCAGCGCCAGCACTTCGGCCTGCTCTTCCGGGGTGAGGTCGTCGTCGGCCAGCATGTGGCGCAGCGGCCCCTTTTTCTGCAGGTGCAGGTTTGTCATGTGGTGTCTTCCGTTCTTTCTGTGGTTACTGGTTCTGCGCGCGGTTGTCGTCCAGCATCTGTCTAATCTTTGTGACGCCCCGCTGCACCTCATCCGCCGAGATATTCAGCGGCGGGACCAGGCGGATCACGTTGGGCTGGGGCTTGTTGATGATCAGCCCGTAGTCCAGCGGATCCAGGTTAAGGGGTGCATCCAGGACGATGCCGAGCATCAGCCCGCGGCCACGGATGGTCTGCACACTCGGGTGGTCGGCCAGGCCGTCGCGGATTGCCTGCGACTGGGTGGCGACGTTGTCCAGCAGGTCCTCGGACTCGATCGTGTCGATGACGGCGTTCGCGGCCGCGCAGACGACGGGGTTTCCGCCGAAGGTGGTTCCGTGCATCCCCTTGGCCAGCAGCTGCGCCTTCGGCAGGGCGAGCGTGGCGCCGATCGGCAGGCCGCCGCCCAGCCCCTTGGCCATGGTGATGACGTCCGGCAGCACCCCGGCCTCGTGCTGGAATCCGAACCACTGGCCGGTACGCCCCATGCCGGCTTGTACCTCGTCGACGACCATAAGGATCTCGTGGGCATCACACAGTTCCCGCACGGCGGCAAGGAAGCCGTCCGGGGCGGGGATCACGCCCGTTTCGCCCTGGATGGATTCCAGGAAGATCGCGGCAGTGTCGTCGTCCGCCATCTCCCGCAGAGCTTCGATGTCGCCGTAGGGGTAGTACTCCACGCCGCCGGGCAGGGGCTTAAAGGGCTCCTGCTTATCCGGCTGGCCGGTCAGGGCGAGGGCGCCCATGGTGCGGCCGTGGAAGCCGCGCTCGGCGGCCAGGATCTTGGTCTTGCCAGTGGCGCGAGCGATCTTGAAGGCAGCCTCGTTGGCCTCGGCGCCGGAGTTGGAGAAGAACACGCGGGCACCGGCCACCGCCTCGGCTGCCTCCCCATTCTGCTCCCCCAGCAGGGCTTTCAGCCGCTCGGCGAGTTTGATCACCTGCGGGTGGGCAAAAAGGTTAGACGTGTGGCTGAGCGTGGCGATCTGATTCGTCACGGCGTCAACAATGGCAGGGTGAGCGTGCCCCAGAGCGTTCACGGCGATGCCGGACAGCAGGTCGAGGTACTCGTTGCCTTCTGCGTCGGTGACGATGGTGCCACGGCCAGAAACCAGCTCGCACGGCGGGGTGCCATAGGTTTCGAACAGCGCGGCATTCCAGTGGCCCTGCCAGTCGCTGGTTGCGTTCTCTAGGTTCTGGGTCATGGGAGATCCTCCCGATAGTTGATGTCGGGGCTGGTGACGTCTTCCCAGCCCGCGGGGCAGATCATGGTGCCGATACCTCCGGTGGTCATCAGCTCCAAGATTACGGAGTGCGGAATACGGCCGTCGATGACGTGCGCGGCCTGCACGCCGCTACGCAGCGCGTCCAGGCAGGCCTCCATCTTCGGCACCATGCCGGAATCCAGGTTGGGCAGCAGGTCGGAGAGCTGCTCCGGGGTCAGGCTGGATACCAGCGATTCCTTGTTCGGCCAGTCGGTGTACAAGCCCTTGACGTTGGTGAGCATCACGAGCCTCTCGGCGCCCAGGGCACCTGCCAGCGCGCCGGCGGCGGTATCTGCGTTGATGTTGTAGATCCGCCCCTGGTCATCCGGTGCGACCGTGGAGACGACGGGGATGCGGCCAGCGTCGATGAGGTCGATCAGGCTTTCGGCGTCGACGTGCTCGATCTGCCCCACGCGGCCCAGGTCGACCTCTTCCCCATCGATCGTGACCTTGCGCTTAGAGGCGGTGAACAGGCCGGCATCCTCGCCCGAGGCGCCGACGGCGTAGGGGCCGTGCTCGTTGATCAGCCCGACCAGCTCACGGCCGACCTTGCCGAACAGCACCATGCGGACGTACTCCATGACCTCCGGGGTGGTCACGCGGAAGCCGCCCTTAAACTCGCCCTCCAGGCCGACGGTCTTCAGCATCTCGTTGATCTGCGGGCCGCCGCCGTGGACTACAACCGGGCGGGCGCCGATGGCGCGCAGGAAGACCATGTCGGCGGCGAAGGCGCGCTTCAGATCCTCGTCGATCATCGCGTTGCCGCCGTACTTCACCACCACGATCTTGTCGCGGTAGTGCAGCAGCCACGGCAGGGCCTCGGCCAGCACATGGCTGCGCATCTCGGGGGTCAGCCCGGTGGTATCGATGGGAGTGTGTTTGGGGTTCATTGGTGCGTTTCCTGGTAAATCCGTTGTGCGGGTGAGCTCTGGGCAAGCTGGGTGAGCTGGATGAACTAGGTGGAGTATTCCGAATTGATCTCCACGTAGGAGTACGACAGGTCGGTCGTCCATACCGTCGCGCGCCCCTCGCCTACGCCGAGGTCCACCTCGACGGCGATGTCGGAGCCGGAAAGGTCTACCGTGCGGGCACCGGGAGCGCCCGTGGAATTGATGCACACCGGGTGTCCGTTGAAGGACACGCTGATGGCCTCCGGGTTCATCTTCACCGGCGCCATTCCTACGGCAGCCAGCACGCGGCCCCAGTTCGGGTCGGAGCCGAACATCGCGCACTTAAACAGGTTGTCGCGGCCGATGACGCGCGCTGCGGTCTGTGCGTCCGCGTCCGTTTCTGCGCCGCCGACGGTGATGGACACTCTCTTTGTGACGCCCTCAGCGTCCGCCTGTAGCTGCATCGCAATATCGAGGCACACCTGGTGGATCGCAGCGTTGAATTCCTCTGCGTCCGGGGTGATGCCGGAAGCGCCGGAGGCCATCAGCAGCACAGTGTCGTTGGTTGAGGTCGCGCCGTCGATGTCGATGCAGTCGAAAGTTGTCGGAGTGGCGCCCGCCAGGGCCTCGTGGGCCATGTCGGCGTTGGGAAGGTGGGCGTCCGTAGTAATAAACACGAGCATCGTAGCCAGCGACGGGGCCATCATGCCGACACCCTTGCCCATGGCGCCGATGGACCAGCCATCGCCGTGGTAGACGGCTTCCTTAGCGACGAGGTCGGTGGTCATGATGGCGCGGGCAGCATCGTTGCCGGCGGTGATGGACTGGTCGAGCTTGAGGGCGAGTTCGTCGACTCCGGCGAGGACCTTATCCATCGGCAGCACATCGCCGATCAGGCCGGTGGAGCACACGGCAACGTCGCCGGGCTGGCATCCCAGCAGATCGGCGGTCTTCTCGGCGGTAACGCGCGCATCCTTGTCGCCTTGGGCTCCGTTGCAGGCGTTGGCGTTGCCGGAATTGACGACGACGGCGCGGAAGGTGCCATCGTTATTCGCCTTGGTGTAGCGAACCGGGGCGGCGGTGACCTGATTGCGGGTGAACATGGCGGCGGCGATGGCATCCGGCCCGTCGTTGCGGATCAGAGCCATATCCGACTTGCCGGAGGGCTTGATCCCCGCCGTCACAGCTGCGGCGCTAAAGCCCTTGGGAACGGTCACGCCGAGGTCCGCGGAGGAGCCTTGGGCAGTGCTGGTATCCGGGTTGTTCTTGTCTGCACTGGTCATAACTGAGAATCAGAGCCCCGTCTGCGGGAGTCCCGCGGTTTCTTCCCAACCGAACATCAGGTTGAGGCATTGGATGGCGGCACCTGCGGTGCCCTTGGTGAGGTTATCGATGGCGCTGGTGGCGATGACCATGCCGTCGGCTACCTCCACTTGGATGTGCACCATGTTGGAACCGACGACGCTCTTCACCTCCGGCTGCTGGCCCTCCGGCAGCAGGTGCAGGAAGGGTTCGTTGGCACAGAACTTCTCGTAGGCGCGGCGGATATCGCTGGCCTGTCCACGCGCGGGGGCGGTGACGGTGGTGAGGATGCCCCGGGTCAGCGGGGCCAGCACCGGGGTGAAGGTCACGTGCACGTCGTCCGAGGAGTAGCCGGGAGCCAGCAGCTCCTCGACGCTCTGCTTGATCTCCGGGGCATGGCGGTGGGTGCCCACGCCGTATGCGCGCAGGTTACCCATGGTCTCCGAGCCCAGCAGGTTCACGGCGGCCTTCTTGCCGGCCCCGGTGGTGCCGGTGACGGAAACCACGCTGATCTGCGGGGCCATCAGGCCGCTAGCAATAGCGGGCATGAGAGCCATCGTGGCGCCGGTCGGGAAGCAACCGGGGGCGGCAACGTAGTTGGTGGCCGCGATCTCTTCCCGGCGGCCAGGCATCTCCGGGATGCCGTAGGTGCGGGTGCCGGCGTGCGGGGTGCCGTAGAAGCGCGCCCAGTGGTTGGCGTTCTTCAGGCGGTAGTCCGCGCCGCAGTCCACGATCTTCATGGATTCCGGAAGATCCAGAGCGGCGGAGACTCCGTGAGGGAGGGCCAGGATTGCAGCGTCGTGCCCGCGGAGAACTTCCTCGGTCGTCTCTTCGAGCACGCGATCCGCCAGGGCGGGCAGTCCCGGGTTGAGTTCGCCGAATCGCGTGCCCGCGTTGGAACCGCCGGTCAGCGAACCGATTTCGAAGTCCACGCCGTAGCCGGGGTGATTCAATAGGAGGCGAAGAGCCTCGCCACCCGCGTACCCGCTGGCGCCTGCTACTGCAATTTTCAACATAGGACGATTCTGCCCTACTGGAACCAAAATTGCAAATTATTCAGGTTTATGGGAATTATGCACTTAGGCGCGAAGCTGTGCGCCCACCTTCTCGGCGGCTGATTGCAGGGCCGCCTCGCGGGACTTGCTGGCCTCTTCCTCCGTCAGAGTACGGTCGGGCGCGCGGAAGCGCAGGCTGAAGGTCAGCGAGCGCTTGCCCTCGCCCAGGGACTCGGAGTGGTAGACGTCGAACAGTCGGATCTCCTCCAACAGCTCGCCAGCGCCAGCGCGCAGGGCATCTTCAACGTCCTGGGCCGGGGTGGCCTCATCAACGACGACCGCGATGTCCTGCAGCACCGCCGGGAATGCAGACAGCACCGGGCGCGGGAAGGTCTCCCTCAGCGGCAGCTCGTCCAGGTTCATCTCCATGGCCACGGTGCGCGGCGGCAGCTCCGCGCGCTCGCAGACCTGCGGGTGCAGCTCGCCTGCGTGGCCAACGACCTTGTCGCCCACCAGAATCTCAGCACAGCGGCCCGGGTGCCACGGCAGGTACTCCGCGTTGCGCACGGTGATATCCACGCCGGCGGCACGGGCGACCACGCGGGCGGATTCGATGGCGTCGGCCGCAGTGAAGGCCTCCGGCTCACCCCAGGTGCCCTGCAGCTGACGGTTACCCGTAGCCACGACCGCAACGTGCAGCGGCTGGGCGGGCAGGGAATCCAGCAGTTCCTGCAGCTCCTCTGCACCCGGGCGCTGCTTCACAGAAGGCATCGGGGAGAACGGCTTATCCGTCTTCGGAACGGATACCTGCTCCACGCCGTAGAGGGCTACGTCGCGCTGACCACGGGTGACGTTGCGGCGGAGGGATTCGATCATGGACGGCAGCAGCGTAGTGCCGATGCAGGCGTAGTCGCTCTCCAGCGGGTTCTGTACCTTCACCGTCAGACGGCGCGGGTCATCCGCTGGCAGGTCCCAGACGTCGAATACGTCGTTGGCGATGAACGGGGTCGGCAGGATCTCTGCGTAACCCGCCCAGGCCAGGGCCTGGCCCACGTTGCGGCGCATCCGCTGGCGTGGGGTGTAGCCGCGGCCAGCCGGGGCGGTCGGGACGATAGAGGGGATGTCCTCCAGGCCCTCCAGGCGCAGAACCTCCTCCACCAGGTCGGCGGGCATCGTCAGATCCGGGCGCCAGGTCGGCGGGGTGACCTCGATCTCGCGGGCCCCGTTGTCGTCGCGGGAGCCGGTCTCGCGCACCTCGCAACCGACCTCCCGCAGGCGGGAAATGGTGGTGCCGTCCGGGTAGATCTTGCCCGCGGTTTTACCCGGCAGGGAGGTGTGAATGGTGATCATCGGCATCTCCGGAACCGCACCGACCAGGGTGCGCCCCTCCTCCACCTCGCCGCCGGCGATGTTCACCAGCAGGGCAACGGCAAAATCCAGCGCGTCCTCGATGATGGCGGCGTCCGTGCCGCGCTCGAAACGGCGGGAGGCCTCGGAGGAAAGCTTGTGGCGGCGGCAGGTGCGGGCCACGGTGATCTGATCCCAGTGCGCGGCCTCGAACAGCACGTTGGTGGTCGCTTCGGAGATCTCGGAGGTCGAGCCACCCATCACGCCAGCCAGCGACTGGATGCCGGACTCGTCGGAAATCACCACGTCCTCAGGATCAAGGGTGCGCTCCACGTCATCCAGCGTGGTCAGCTTCTCCCCCTTCTTCGCCAAGCGAACGTGCAGCTCTCCGGTGACCTTATCCGCGTCGAAGGCGTGCATCGGCTGGCCCAGCAGGAACATCACGTAGTTCGTCACGTCCGTCGCCGGGTTCACGGGGCGCTGGCCGCACAGCATCAGCTCGCGCTGCAGCCACAGCGGGGATTCCGCCTGTGGGTCGATGCCGGTGACCTTGCGCATTCCGAACTTGGAGCACTTCGTATCCTCGTCGACCTTCAGCGCCTGCACCTCACCGTCGGTGCCGGGCAGACCGGCGAAAAGGTCGTTGCGCATCGCCGCCGCTGCCGGATCCTGCGCCGGGTCGCGGAACTGCAGGTCGAAGCTGGACGCCAACTCGCGGGCGAGCCCCCTGGCCGACAGTGCGTAGCCGCGATCCGGGGTGATGTTCACGTCGAAGATGGTGTCCTGCAACCCCAGCAACTCACGCGCATCGTCACCTACCTTGAGGTTGGCGCTGGCCAAATCGGCGTCAGAAATAGTCATGATCCCCGGGTTCTGCTGGCTGGCCAGGCCCACCTCCATCGCAGAACAGATCATGCCCTCGGAGATCTTGCCGTAAGTCTTACGCGCCGAGATCTCGAACGGGCCGGGCAGCACCGTGCCGGGCAGGGCGATGACGACGTTGTCGCCCTCGGCGAAGTTCCGCGCGCCACAGATGATGTGCTGCAGCTCGCCGGTGCCGTTAGCCTTACCGACGTTAACGTCGCAGTAACGGATCGGCTTTTTGAACTCGGTGAGCTCCTCGATCTTTTCGACGCGACCGATCACCAGCGGGCCGGTGGTTTCAGGGATCGCCTCGTACCCCTCGGTCTCGAAGCCAACACGGACGAAGCCGGCGTCGAACTCCTCGGCGCTCACGCTCCACTGCGGGTTGGAGGTCTGCAGGATTCGGGTCAGCCACGACTGGGAAATAAGCATGTTTTCGAAAGATCCTTGATTGGGGCTTTAGATGGGGTGCTCTGGGATGCTCTGTTGCTCTGGGGGTTCTAAGTTTCTCTAGCGGCGCACGCCGAACGGCAGGGTGAAGCGCACATCGCCCTCCACCATGTCGCGCATGTCGGGCAGGCCGTTGCGGAACTGCAGGGTGCGCTCGATGCCCATGCCGAAGGCGAAGCCGGAGTACTCCTCCGGATCCACGCCCGCGGCAATCAGGACGTTCGGATTGACCATGCCGCAGCCGCCCCACTCGATCCAGCCGGCGCCGCCCTTCTTGTCGGCGAACCAGACATCCACCTCTGCGGAGGGCTCGGTGAACGGGAAGTAGTTCGGGCGAATGCGGGTCTTGGCTTCCTCGCCGAACAGCGTCTTGGCCAGGTGGTCCAGCGTGCCCTTCAGGTGCGCCATCGTCAGTCCCTTATCCACGGCCAGGCCTTCGACCTGGTGGAACACGGGGGTGTGGGTGGCGTCCAGCTCATCGGTGCGGAACACGCGACCCGGGCAGGCGATGAATATCGGCAGGTCACGGGAAAGCATCGTGCGCATCTGCACCGGAGAAGTGTGGGTGCGCAGCACCTGGCCAGAACCTTCCGGAGCGATGTGGAACGTGTCCTGCAGCGTGCGCGCGGGGTGGTCTGGGATGAAATTCAGAGAGTCGAAGTTGAAGTACTCGGCCTCGACCTCCGGACCATCGGCGATTTCCCAGCCCATGCCAACGAAGATGTCGGCGATCTGCTCGGACAGGATGGTGATCGGATGCTGGGCGCCGCGCTGGCCGCGGGTGGTCGGCTCGGTGACGTCGATGCGCTCGGCGCGCAGGACTTCCTCATTGCGCTTACGCTCGAGTTCGGCCTTGACCTGGGCGAAGCGCTTTTCGACGCGACCCCGCGCCATATTCACCAGGCGACCAGCGTCCTTGCGCTGATCCTTCGGCAGGCTGCCCAGGCTACGGCGGGCGGCCGGAATGGGGGCATCGTCGCCCAGGTGCTCGCGGCGAGCGGCCGCCAGTTCCTCCAGATTCGCAGCCTCGGCAAAGGCCTTCTCGGCTGCGTCTGCTGCGGCGTTGAGCCCCTGCTCCGAAAGCTCTACCTGGGGAGTGTCCGCGGAATCCGTCACTTCAGTGCGCTCCTCTTTCTACGTGCACGGCTTAACCTCGTTAATAATACCCGGCTGGCCCACTGCCGCACCGAGTTGGGGCTTATCAGTCTTCGACTGCTCCCCCGGCAGCCTCATGCGCCGCCGCTTGGATGCGGGACGATTCATACATGCAGATGGAGGCCGCGGTGGCGAGGTTGAGGGATTCCGCGCGCCCGCGGATCGGGATGGAGACCCGCAGGTCCGCCTCGGCCAGAAGCTCCTCGCCCAGCCCGTGCGCCTCATTGCCGAACAGCCACGCGGTGGGCTTGGTAAGGATCTCCCCCGCATCATCCAGGCTGACCTCACCGTCGGCCGCGGTGGCGAGAATCTGCAGCCCTTGGGCACGCAGCTGACCCAACACGTCCTTCACGTTGGTGGAGCGGGCCACCGGCACGTGGAACAGGGAGCCGGCCGAGGCGCGAGCGGCTTTGCACGACTGCGGGTCGACAGTCTCCCCGGCGAACACCACGGCATCCGCGCCCATGGCATCGGCCACTCGGATCAGGGTACCGGCATTGCCGGGGTCGTTGGTTTCCACTGGGACGCTCACTAGCCGAGGCTGGGGCGTCAATACCTTACCGACAGACCACAACACCGGCTTGCACACGGCAAACAAACCTGTAGTCGTGGCGGTATCAGAAAGGTGCTTGGCCGCCTTGTCCGTGATGTAGTGCACGTAGATATTGAGGTAGCCGGCGGTGCGGATAATCGGCTCGAAACGCTCCGCGGCAGCCAGCGTGACGTACACGTCCGTGGCACTTCCGGTGGCAATGGCGGCCTCTACGCTGTTCTCCCCCTCCACGAGGAAAACCCCCGCCTTCTTGCGCGCAGCCGCCCGGTGAAGCTTGGCTGCGTTGACAATGCGAGGGGTTCTTTCGGTGAAAAGCTCTTGGGCATCCTGCGGGTTCATACCCCACAGCATAATTGACCTAGTTTTCGAACAGGGTCATCTGCTCCTTCGTCCCGTCTGTGACCTCGTGCCCCATACGACAAAACCCCACCCTGGGTATCCAGGATGGGGTGCGCGTTACGCGTTTAGGGCTGGCTTTAGGAAGCAGCCGGTGCGTTAACGTCCTCCGGCAGGGCAGCCTTGGCAGCCTCGCACAGAGCGGTGAATGCGTCGAAGTCGTTGACGGCCAGCTCGGCCAGGTTCTTGCGGTCGACCTCGATCTCGGCCAGGCGCAGACCCTGGATCAGACGGTTGTAGGTCATGCCGTTCTGGCGAGCACCGGCGTTGATGCGCTGGATCCACAGCTTGCGGAACTCGTTCTTACGAGCCTTGCGATCGCGGAACTCGTAAGTCTTGGAGTGGAGCATCTGCTCCTTTGCCTTGCGGTACAGGCGGGAGCGCTGACCACGGTAGCCCTTGGCGGACTTCAGTACTTCGCGACGCTTCTTCTTGGCGTTCACTGAGCGCTTGACACGTGCCACGGTGATACTTCCTTTTCTTTAAGAGTGCGCGCCTCGGGGTCAGCACTTTCACAAGCGCTGTATCCACTCGATGACGCGGTTGGGTGAATAGGGGTGGGAAAGCGGGCTTTAAGTTATGCCTTGCCCAGCAGACGCTTCATGCGCTTGACATCGGCCGGAGCGACGTCCTCGGTGCCCTTCAGGCGACGGGTGCGCTTGGAAGGCTTGCCCTCCAGCAGGTGGCGGCGGTTAGCCTGCTCGCGACGCAGCTTGCCGGAACCGGAGATCTTGATGCGCTTTGCGGCACCCTTGTGAGTCTTCTGCTTCATTGGTGAAAAACCTCTAACAACTAGTTCTGTTACTACTTCTTGCCCTTGCGGACCGGGCCCAGCACCATGGTCATGTTGCGACCGTCTTGCTTGGCACGGGTCTCAACTACGCCGTATTCCTCGACGTCGTTTGCCAGTCGCTCCAGCAACCGGAACCCGAGCTCCGGGCGAGACTGCTCACGCCCGCGGAACATGATCGTGACCTTGACCTTGGAGCCCTTCTGCAGGAAACGAATGACGTTGCCCTTCTTGGTCTCGTAGTCGTGGTCGTCGATCTTCGGACGGAACTTCTGCTCCTTCACCACGGTCTGCTGCTGGTTCTTACGAGCTTCGCGGGCCTTCTGGGCCTGCTCGTACTTGAACTTGCCGTAGTCCATGATCTTTGCCACGGGCGGCTTGGCGTTCGGTGCAACCTCTACAAGGTCGAGGTCAGCTTCATAGGCCAGCTTTCGCGCATCGTCTGTCTTGACGATACCGACCTGTTCGCCGCCTGGACCGACGAGTCGGACCTCAGGGACTCGAATACGGTCGTTGATGCGAGCTTCTGCGCTAATGTGAACTCCTCAGTAGCAGTTTTGGTTAATGTCTTACCGACCCCTGCAGTACTGAAGATCCCCTGTGTTCCCCCACAATCACAGCCACTTTGCGCCAGCGGGAACAACTGCCCTGCATCACGCATTGCACTTCTGGATTCTCATAAACCCATCCGTGCCTGTGGCTACGACCCGAGCCCAACCTCTCAAGGCGGTCTCTAGGTGGGAGAAGGAATCTCCACTTGCAGCCCGTTTCCGTTTGTTTGAGACGAACTTGAGATAAAGCGACTCAAACCGTCGGAACGAGACGGTAGTGCTTGGAAGTATAACAATCGTCCGAGCATTTACCAAAACCAATACTGCGCCCTGGCGCGCCGAATAAGAATAAGCTTTTGAGCCATGAACAACTCTTCTAACGGATCCGCACAGCCCACCAATGACCTCATCAAACGCATCGATGACCTTGCCCGCTCGCAGGCGCAGGCGCAAACGCAGATGTTCGGCATTTTGCGGGAGGTCGCTCTTAATCAACAAAGGCTTTCGCAGGCACAACGAGCCGCTGCTCCTTCTTCTTCCTTAGTGACGCCCCCAGCTTCACCTCCCCCGCGCTCCAAACCGGACTTACAAGCTCCACCGGCTCAGGCTCCACAGAAGCACTCCCCTGCGCTAACTGAACGGTCGGCTAAACGCAAGATAGAGCGGCCTCAGGCTCCCAAGCCTCAGCCCGCACAGCCTCAATCTGCACAACCTCAACCAGCACAGCCTCAGCCTGCACAACCTAAACCCACGCCGGCTCAGCGTCAACAGCAGCCACAACAGGCGCAGCACCACCCGGCGCGCCCTGCACAACCGCCGCGCCAGGAGTTCGCTCCGCCAAAGCAGCAAGCGCCAGCGCGTCCGCAGGCGTCGCGACCTCAGGCACCCCGTCCGCAGGCATCGCAACCTCAGGCTCCGCGTCCGCAGGCATCGCGACCAGCTGCCCCTCAGCCACAGCCCCAACCAGCTGCGAAGCAGCAGGAGCCAAAGGAGCCGAACAAGCTGCAACAGTGGTGGGAAAAGGAGGACCTGGTCACTCGCCTGTTGGCGATCATCGGCGGCTCCATCATGGTTGTCGGCCTCACCTTCCTGGCTCTATTGGCCTATGCTTCCGGAATCCTTACTCCGGAGGGAGCGGTGATTCTCGCTGCGGTGATCTGTGGCGGTTTGGCCGTGACGTCGACAATCGTGCACAAGAAGCAACCAGACGGAGTGAGCTCCTCGGCGCTATTGATAGTTGCCACACTGGGCGGTTTGGCGGACCTCTGGGTCGCGGTGTTCAACCTGGGATGGTTCGGCGAGGCGCTCGGTAGCGTGCTGACGGTGGTCATATGTGCCGTCTCTTTGGCACTGGCATATGCCTGGAAGAAGGAAGTTCTCGCGGTGGTCGTCACCGCCTTTGCGCCTCTGTTCATCCTGCCGGCGGCAGCGAACTTCCTCTCCATGTTCCCCGCCGACCAGGCAGTGCAACGCGAAATCCACAATGGTTACTTCGCTGGCAGCTTGATCGCCGCCGCTATCTGCGGCTTCGCAGCCCGTTGGGGCCGCCCGTGGTTCAAGCTTCAGACCACCGCGACCATTACTTACATCTGCGCGATGCTGCTGAGTGCACCCTTCATACTTACGACGTTCCTGCTCGGCGTGGTGGGCTTCGCGCTCGTGACGATTATCAGCTTCGTCCCACCGTTTGCATCCCGCCAACTTCACCTCAGCGGCGTAGTTGCCGTGGTGATCATTCCGTCGGTGTGCCTGTTGTCCAGCAATTCCTGGGCGGCCGTCGCCTTTATCTCCCTAGTAACTGCGTGCGCATACATCATCGCTCGCGTCAACGGCGGCATCTTCCAAGCGGACTTCCAGATTCCAGGAACAGAACCGCTTCCACCACAGCTGGCCAACGCGTTCGCTTTCATAATCTCCGCCGGTACTCTCCCCATTGTCTTCATCATCCGCTTCTTCCAGTGGTACGCATTGGATTCTGAACTACGGCATTCCCCCGCTGAGGCCTCGGCGTTTGGCTACGGGAGCATCATCGTCGCTGTGGGGCTGCTGCTATACACCGCAGCCGTTGTGTGGGGATTGCCGCGGATGCCTAAGAATGTCGCATGGATCTCGCTAATGTGCTCTTTCCTAGCGGTGTTCACCTACGCACCGCGCAGCTGGGTCGGGGCGGATAGCATGCGTGTGCCGGACTCGGCGATCGTCCTGGTAGTCAGCCTCGCGCTAGCGGTGGCGCTTCTGTATCGCCACCAATACCTCCTCGAGACCGGCCTGCGCGGAATCGCTGGACGCGAAATTCCGGGTAAGCAGTCCAACTCGGAAGTGACGATGTTGGTTATCGGCGTAGTCACCCTTGTGCTCGCCTCCTCCGCAATCCCTGCCGTCGCTATGGCTATCTCCACCACGAAGCTGTCATTCATGGTGGCGCACGTGCTGATCTCCGTCAGCTGGATGTTGGGCGCCGTGTACCTGCTGTACCGCAACAACTCCAAGCCCGGCCTTATGCTGGCGATCATCGCCACCGCCAAGCTTGTCTTCTACGACCTGTCCGTCCTCGGTGGCCTTGTGCAGGCTCTGGCGTTCCTCATCTGCGGCATGGTGCTACTGGTTGCCGCTGTCACCCGCGAGAAGCCCAACAAGACTCCCCCGCAGCCGCCGATGCAGCGACAGGCTCAGCAGCCGCAGCCGCCGATGCAGGATCAGAGCATGGATCGCAGGTAGCGGCCGGTGTGGGAATCCTCCACCTCCGCAACCTGCTCCGGGGTACCCTCGGCAACAACGGTGCCGCCGCCGGAGCCGCCCTCCGGCCCCATGTCCACAATCCAGTCGGCAGCCTTGATGACGTCCAGGTTGTGCTCGATGATGAACACGCTATTGCCCTTGTCCACGAGCCCCTGGATCACCAGCATCAGCTTGCGGATGTCCTCGAAGTGCAGGCCGGTGGTCGGCTCGTCGAGGATGTACACCGTCCGGCCGTTGGAACGCTTCTGCAGCTCGGCGGCCAGCTTCACGCGCTGTGCCTCACCACCGGACAAGGTGGTGGCCGCCTGACCCAGGCGGACGTACCCCAGGCCCACATCCACCAGGGTGTTCAGGTAGCGGGAAATCGAGGTGACGGGCTCGAAGAACTCCGCTGCCTCGGAAATCGGCATGTCCAGCACCTCGGCGATGGACTTGCCCTTGTAGTGAACCTCCAGCGTCTCGCGGTTGTAGCGAGCGCCCTCGCAGACTTCGCAGGGCACGTACACGTCTGGCAGGAAGTTCATCTCGATCTTCAGCGTGCCATCGCCGTGGCAGGCCTCGCAGCGCCCGCCCTTGACGTTGAACGAGAACCGGCCCGCGGTGTAGCCACGCACCTTCGCCTCAGTCGTCTCGGCGAATAGCTTGCGGATCTTGTCGAACACGCCCGTGTACGTAGCCGGGTTGGATCGCGGAGTGCGGCCAATCGGGCTCTGATCCACCTGCACCAGCTTGTCCAAGTGCTCCGTGCCCGTGATTTTCTTGTGGTGTCCCGGCACCTGGCGCGCCTTGTTCAGGGTGTTGCTCAGAGACTTCGCCACGATGCCGTTGATCAGGGAAGACTTACCGGAGCCCGACACACCAGTGATCAGCGTCAGCACGCCCAGCGGCAGAGTGACGTCCACGTTCTTCAGGTTATTTTCCTGGGCGCCGTGTACCGTCAGCACCCGGTCCTTATCGATCGGGCGGCGCTTCTCCGGGACAGCCAGCACCCTTTCACCGGACAGGTACTGGCCGGTCAAGGAATCCTTCGCCTCGAGGATGCCCTTGGGCTCGCCCTGGTAGACAATCTCGCCGCCGTACTCGCCGGCACGCGGACCAATATCCACCAGCCAGTCGGCCGTGCGGATCGTGTCCTCGTCGTGCTCCACCACGATCAGGGTGTTGCCCAGATCGCGCAGGTGCTGCAGAGTGCGGATCAGCCGCTCGTTATCGCGCTGGTGCAGGCCGATTGAAGGCTCATCCAGCACGTACAGCACGCCCGCCAGACCGGAACCAATTTGCGTAGCCAGGCGGATGCGCTGGGCCTCACCGCCGGAAAGCGTGCCCGCGGAGCGGGACATCGACAGGTAGTTCAGGCCAACGTCCAGCAGGAACTTCAGGCGCGCCTGGATCTCCCGCAGAACTGCCCCGGCAATCATCTCCTCGCGCTTGCTTAGAGAAAGGTTGTCGAGGAAGCTGCTGGCGTCCGCAATAGAAAGATCAGAGACCTCGGCGATGGAGAGTTCCTGCTCGCCCGAGGCAATAGTTACGGCCAGAACTTCCGGCTTCAGGCGCGTGCCGTCGCACGTCGGGCAGGCGACCTCACGCATGTAGCTGCGGTAGCGCTCCTTGGACCAGTCGGAATCGGTCTGGTCGAGCTTGCGCTTCAGGAAGGGCATCACGCCTTCGAAGGGCGCGTTGTACGTGCGCGAACGGCCGTAGCGGTTGCGGTAGCTGACCTTGATCTGCGTCTTGTGGCCGTTCAGGATGGCCTTGCGGTGGGTGGCCTTCAGGTCCTTCCACGGGGACTTCGGGTCGAAGCCCATCGCCTCGCCCAGCGCGTTGATCAGCTTGGTGAAGTACTTGCTGTTCGGGCTGGACGACCACGGCGCGATCGCGTCGACCACGGCTGCGTCCTCGTCCGGAATCACCAGCTTCTCGTCTACCTCCAAGCGCGTGCCCAGGCCGTCACAAGCAGGGCAAGCACCGTAGGGCGAGTTAAAGGAGAACGTGCGCGGCTCCAACTCGTCCAGCTGGATCGCGTGACCATTCGGGCAGGCCATCTTCTCGGAGAAGCGGCGCGTGCGGTGCGGGTCGTCGTCCGGCAAGCCCACGAAGTCCAGGACCACGATCCCATCGGCCAGCTGCAGAGCGGTCTCGATCGAGTCGGTCAGGCGCTGCTTCTGGGATTCCTTCACCTGCAGGCGGTCCACCACCACGTCGATGTCGTGCTTGACCTGCTTCTCTAGCGTCGGCGGGTCAGACAGCTGGTACACCGCCCCGTCGACCTGCACGCGGGAGTAGCCCTGTGCGGCCAGGTCCTCGAAGAGGTCCACGAACTCGCCCTTTCGGGTGCGCACCACCGGCGCGAGCACCTGGAACTTCAGTCCCTGCTCCATCGCCAGGATCTGGTCCACGATCTCCTGCGGGGTCTGCCGCTGGATCACACCGCCGCACTCCGGACAGTGCGGAATGCCGGTGCGGGCGTACAGCAGGCGCAGGTAGTCGAAGATCTCGGTTACCGTGCCGACGGTCGAGCGCGGGTTGCGGTTCGTGGACTTCTGGTCGATGGACACCGCCGGGGACAGCCCCTCGATCAGCTCCACGTCCGGCTTATCCATGCGCCCGAGGAACATGCGCGCATAGGAGCTCAAAGATTCGACGTACCGGCGCTGGCCTTCTGCGAAAATGGTGTCGAAGGCTAGGGAGGATTTGCCCGAGCCGGACAGCCCTGTAAACACGATCATCTTGTCGCGCGGCAGGTCGATATCCACGCCCTTGAGGTTGTGTTCGCTGGCTCCACGGACAATCAGCTGATCGGCCACTATTCACTCCTTATTTGTTGAAGCATCAACCCTGCTAGTCTACGCCATCGCCGAGACATCGCTAGTGTGGTGCCATGCAGCAAGTTACTGAATTTAGCCATCTTTCCGCACCTCGCGACGTGCAGGTTCTTAGTTCTGACGCCCATACGTACGCAGTGACGACCGTGGGTTCTATGGACAACAATTGTTGGTTGCTGTGCCGGGGCGGCGAGGCGTTGCTGGTGGATGCCGCCGACGATGCAGAACACCTGCTAGGCCTGGCCGAACAGCTGGGTGTACGTATCACCGACGTGCTCACGACCCACCAGCATGCAGACCACACTCGCGCGCTGGCAGACGTCCTAAAGGCGACAGGCGCTCGCCACCACGGGCCGCGCCTGGATGCCGAGGCGCTGCCCGTGGCACCAGACCGAGTGTACGGAAACGACGAGGGATCGCTGGAATCGCTGGATCTGGCTGGCGCACAGCTGCCTGGGCTGGGTTTGCAGGTAGTCGAGCTGCGCGGCCACACCCCGGGCGGCTTGGCGGTGCTGGATCTGGCCGACGGGCGCGTGCCACGAGCGTGGGTGGGTGACAGTGTTTTCCCCGGTGGCGTCGGAAAAACAAATAGCCCTGAGCAGTTCCAGCAGCTCCTGGGCGACGTGCGCGACAGGATCTTCACCCTCCCCGAAAAAACTCGAATCCACCCTGGTCACGGCGATTCCACCTCCGTCGGGGAGGAAAAGGGAAAGTTGGATGAGTGGGCCGCGCGAGGCTGGTAGGTAGCCCCGGACCCCACTCCCGGTGAGATTGATTCAGGTAACCTGGGAGATTGTTCGAGCACGACTAGACGCAGTAAAGGGTCGTGCCACCAACTAATGAGGAGTGTGTAGACCCAAATGTTCCGTACTCTTGCCCGCCCGTTGCTGGCTTCCGCTTTCGCCGTTGACGGCGCCCAGATGCTGCTGAACAGCAACGAATATGCAGAAGACGCAAAGGCTATCAACGGCACTCTGCGTTCCGTGCTTCCGCAGGATAAGGCCGGCCTGATTCCTGACGATGCTGAGACCACCGTGCGCGTGGTTGGCACCACCAAGGTCGTCGCCTCTGCCCTGCTGGCCACCGGTAAGGCTCCGCGCCTGGCCGCCGCTACCCTGGCCGCCGTGCAGATCCCGACCGCGCTGTCCCGCCACGCATTCTGGAATGCTTCCAATGGTGCGGAGCGTAAGGAGGAGATCCGCGGCCTAGTGACCGACCTGGCGCTGCTGGGTGGCCTGGTTATCACCTCTGCAGATACCGCCGGCAAGCCGGGGCTGAAGTGGCGTGCGCAGCAGGCAATGCCGGGCAAGACTGAGCAGCAGAAGATGCTGGAGAACGCTCAGACCCAGTCCAAGGCCTTCGCTGTCAGCGCTTCCGACCAGGCCCAGGGCTTCTTCGCCAAGACGAAGGAGGTTGCTGGCCAGGTACAGGATAAGGTTGCCGACTACGTGGACGAGCACCAGGACGAGTGGAAGGAAACGGCCGAGAATCTGCGCGAGCGCGCAGCTGAGTTCGGCGATCAGGCTTCCGACTACGCACAGTCCGCTGCTGCCAAGGCACAGGATGCATGGGACGACTTCGACACCGAAGGCCTGAAGAAGGACGTTCAGAAGGCCACCAAGAAGTCCCGCAAGCGCGCCCAGAAGGCACAGAAGCGAGCAAAGAAAGCTCAGAAGAAGGCGCAAAAGCGCTTCAAGTAAGAGCTAAATACACTTAGAGCCCCTGGTTAGTTCAGCTACCAGGGGTTCTTTGCTATCGAAAGCATCGCAGAGGGAGTAAACTGGCGTGCTCTATCCTTAAAAGCCCAGACTCAGAAGGGAACCCCCACCCACCTTGTCGCCCACCGACGACATCGCTGCCGAGCAGCGCTACCTCGACGACCTCCTAGAACGGGTCGACCAAGCCCGCGAGAAGCTGGAACAGCGGCTCAAGGCTGTCCGACTGGAGGCCGATATCGACGACCCGCAGGGTCTGATGGTGCGCGACCGCGAGGCACGCGACATTGCTCAACGCCTGGATTCCTACTCTGCGGCAGAGGTTGGTTTGATGTTCGGGCGCATCGACGTGGAGGATGCGGAGGCGGAGAACCCCGTCCCCGGAAACGAACACCTGGATCGCCGATACATCGGGCGCATCGGCCTACACGATGACGACGAGCAGATGCGCACCCTGCTGATGGACTGGCGCGCTCCCCTGGCCCGCCCCTTCTACCTAGCCACCACCCTGCGCCCCGACGGGGTACACACGCGGCGGCACATCACCACCCGTGGTCGGACGGTGCGCAGCGTGGCAGACGAACAGCTATCCACCACGGCAGGACCGACCGATGCGGTAGGTACTGGGCCGCGAGGGGGCGTCGCCAAAGAAGAAGCGCTACTCGATGCCGTCAACAGGGCGCGCACCGCGTATATGCAAGACATCGTAGAGACGATCGCGGCGGAACAGGACGCGATCATCCGCGCCGCACACCGTGGCGTGACCGTGGTCCAGGGAGCGCCTGGAACCGGCAAGACTGCCGTGGCGCTGCACCGGGCGGCGTACCTGCTGTACACGTGGCGCGAGCAGCTCGATAACACGGGCGTGCTGATCATCGGCCCTAACGACCGCTTCCTTTCCTACATTTCGCAGGTGCTGCCCTCGCTGGGCGAAACTGGCGTGGTGCTGGCAACCCCCGGCACCCTGCTGCCGAACCTGCACACCGTGCCGGAGACGAACCTGCTAGCGCGCGAAGTCAAGGGCTCGGCGGAGATGCTGACGATCCTGGCTGATGCGATCAAGACCTACCAGACCGTGCCGGAAGACAGCATCGACATCAGCATCGACGGGCTCAACGTGCAGCTCACGCCGAAGATGGTGCGGGCGGCCAGGACTCGTGCGCGGCGCTCCCGCAAGCCGCACAATCATGCGCGGGCAGCCTTCCTCGACCGCGGGCTGAATTCGCTGGCGGAGGCCCTGGGCGAAAGCATCGGCGCCGACCCGCTGGGAGGCGAAAACCTGCTGGGCAAGGGCGACATCGCCACCCTACGCGAGGAACTCGGTGCGGATCCGACGGTCGTGGACGCACTGGGGCAATTCTGGCCCGAGCTGCACCCCAACCAGGTGCTGGAGCGGCTGTACGCAGACCCGGCGGCCATCGCCGTCGACTACGACGAGGACACGTGGCGCGGCCTGGCCGCCCACCCCAGCGGTGAATGGACTGACGCCGACGCGCCACTCATCGACGAACTAATCGACATGCTGGGCTATGTCTCCGACGAGGAGACCGCCGCCGAAGAGCGCGAGCAGTGGTTGGAGAAGATCACCGAGGCGCAGGAGGCACTGGACATCCTCACCGGCTCGGCCAGCCAGGACCTGGACGACGGCTTCGCGCCCGAAGTGCTGATGGCCTACGACGTTATCGACGCCGAAACGCTGGCCGCCCGCCAGCGAATCCGCGACCACCGCACGACTGCCGAACGGGCGGCAGCCGATAGCCGGTGGGCATTCGGGCACGTGATCGTCGACGAGGCGCAGGAGCTCAGCGAAATGGCCTGGCGGATGGTGTTCCGCCGCTCGCCGAACAAGTGGATGACGTTGGTGGGCGACCCGGCGCAGACCGGCAACCCCGGCGGGGTGGATAGCTGGGCGGAGGCGCTTTCACCTTTCGTGGCCGACCGCTGGCACCTGCACCAGCTGACGGTGAACTACCGCACTCCGAAGGACATTGCGGATCTTGCCGCGCCGCTGTTGCACGAGATCGACCCCTCGCAGCCTTCTCCCCTGGCACTGCGCGAATCGGGTACCGGGGTGCGGTATGCCAAGGCGGCGACCGGCGCCGAGCTCGATTCGAAGGTTCAGGCGACGGTCGAGCAGGCCCGGGAGCTCACGGGTGAATCCGGCCTGATCGGTGTGATTACCGCTGACCCCGCGCGCCTAAAGGACATTGTGACGGAGCAGGCAGCGGAGCAATCCGAGGCGGAAAAAGCGGGCGTGGAAGTTGTGCTTGTGGATACCGCCGCCGCGAAGGGCCTGGAGTTCGACGAGGTGATCCTGGTCGAGCCGGCGGACATTGTGGAGAGCTCCCCCCAGGGGCTCAACGACCTCTACGTGGCCATGACGCGCGCCACCCAGGGCCTGACGGTTGTGCATGCCCGCCCGTTGCCCTGGGATTAAGCGGGTCTAGCGCGGATCAAGAAGGGCTAGTCCCTGGTGCCGACGGTGTGGACGATCATCACATCGCACTCCGCCTGGCGCGCCGCATCGGCTGGCACACTGCCCAGCAGGCGCCCGGTCAGCGAGTTAATCCCACGGTTGCCGACGACCAGCAGGTCCGCCTCCTCGCTCTTGACGATGCTCATCAGCGCCTCTACCGGGTCGCCTTCCTTTAGCACCGCACGGACCTTCTTGGCGCCCTCGCCTTCGGCCTCTTTTCGTGCGGACGCCAACACCTCAGCCGCGGACATCTCCCCTTCCACCGCAGTGGTCTGCTTGGTCGCGGTATCCGCGTGCTCCCCCACATACGCGCTGGCCAGGACGAGCTCCGCGTCCATGGCGGCGGCTACGCCCGCGGCGCGTCGCACTGCTAGAAAAGAAGATTCCGACCCATCGGTTCCGACCACGACTGTGTTGTACATAACTCTAATATTACAACCCAGCTTCGATCATGCCCCGTAGTTCCTTTTTTAGATCCGCGATTTCGTCGCGGAGGCGGCCGGCGAGCTCGAACTTCAACTCCTTCGCCGCGGACTTCATCTGTTCCGTCATATCCTGGATCAGCTTCTCCAGCTGCGGGCGAGCCATCGGTTCCTCGCTGGAACCGCGCACCAGCGCCCAGTCGGCCTCGGGCGATTCACCCCGCCCCCCGGCGCTGGAATCGGCGCCGGCGCCGCCTGCGGCGTCCGCACCAGATTCCGCTTCTAGCTCCGCGACCTGGTCCAAGATATCGGCGATCTTCTTGCGCAAAGGCTGCGGATCAATGCCGTGCTCTTCGTTGTAGGCGATCTGCTTGGCGCGGCGGCGCTCCGTCTCGTCGATGGCGTACTGCATCGAGTCGGTGACCTGGTCGGCGTACATGATGACCTCGCCGGAGACGTTACGGGCAGCACGGCCGATGGTCTGGATCAGCGAGCGTTCGGAGCGCAGGAAGCCCTCCTTGTCCGCATCCAGGATCGCCACCAGCGAGACCTCCGGCAGGTCCAAGCCCTCACGCAGCAGGTTGATGCCCACCAACACGTCGAACTCACCCAGACGCAGCTGGCGGAGCAGCTCCACGCGCTTGAGAGTATCGATGTCGGAGTGCATGTAGCGGACCTTCACGCCGTGCTCCAGTAGGTAGTCGGTGAGGTCCTCGGCCATGCGCTTGGTCAGTGTGGTGACCAGCACGCGCTCGTTCTTTTCGGTGCGCTGGCGGATCTGCTCGATCAGGTCGTCGATCTGGCCTTCGGTCGGGCGCACCTCCACCTTCGGATCCACCAGGCCGGTCGGGCGAATGACCTGCTCGACGTACTCGCCCTGGGCGGCGGCGATCTCGTAATCGCCGGGGGTGGCGGACATGTAGACGCACTGGCCCTTGCGGTCGTCGAACTCCTCCCACGTCAGCGGCCGGTTATCCAGCGCGCTAGGGAGGCGGAAGCCGTGTTCCACCAGGTTGCGTTTGCGGGACATGTCGCCTTCGAACATGCCGCCGATCTGCGGGACGGTTACGTGGGACTCGTCGATGATGGTCAGGAAGTCCTCGGGGAAGTAATCGATCAGGGTGGCGGGCGCGGAACCGGCGGCGCGGCCGTCGATGTGGCGGGAGTAGTTCTCGATGCCGCTGGTGAAGCCCACCTGCTGGATCATCTCCAGGTCGTATTCGGTGCGCATGCGCAGGCGCTGGGCCTCCAGCAGCTTGCCGCGGTTCTCCAGTTCCTCTAGGCGCTTTGCCAGCTCTTCCTTGATGGCCTGCATGGCCTTTTCCATGCGTTCCGGGCCGGCCACGTAGTGGGTGGCTGGGAAGATGCGCAGCTCGTCGACCTGGCGAATCACGTCGCCGGTCAGCGGGTGGATGTAGTACAGCGCGTCGATGTCGTCGCCGAAGAACTCCACGCGCACCGCCAGCTCCTCGTAGGCCGGGATGATGTCCACCGTGTCGCCTTTTACGCGGAAGGTACCGCGGGTAAAGGCGACGTCGTTGCGGGAGTATTGGATATCCACCAGCAGGCGCAGGAACCGATCGCGTTCGACCTCCTCGTCGACCTTCAAAACCACAGAGCGGTCCAGGTAAGACTGCGGGGTGCCGAGGCCGTAGATGCAGGAGACCGAGGACACAACCACCACGTCCCGGCGCGACAGCAGCGCGGAGGTCGCGGAGTGGCGTAGGCGCTCCACGTCTTCGTTGATGGACGAGTCTTTCTCGATGTACGTATCCGTCTGCGCGATATACGCCTCTGGTTGGTAGTAGTCGTAGTAGGAGACGAAGTACTCCACCGCGTTGTTCGGCAGCAGGCTGCGCAGCTCGTTGGCCAGCTGGGCGGCCAGGGTCTTATTCGGCGCCATCACCAGGGTGGGGCGCTGCTCTTGTTCGATCAGCCAGGCGGCCGTCGCGGACTTACCGGTACCGGTGGCGCCCATCAACACCACGTCGCGTTCGCCGCGGTTAAGGCGCTGGTGCAGCTCTTCGATCGCCTTCGGCTGGTCGCCGGCGGGTTTGTAGTCGCTGATGACTTCGAACTTCGCATTCGAGCGTTCGACCTCCCCCACGGGGCGGAACTCGGAGTACGACAATTCGGGACGTTCTGCTGCAAAGGCCATGCCCGCTAGTCTACTTGCCACCCCGGACACCACCCGCCGTCCCGCCGATCGTTGCTGGTTCTGCGCCGATCGGACCCAACACCGTCGATATTCCTGGCGAGCTGTTACCGGTTGGTCCCAGCGGTGCGCGTACTGCTCGCACTGTTGATGACGCCTACTCCGCGGCCGCCATCGCCGCCCAGTATCTGAACCAGGATCCCCGTCCCGCACTGGATCGGCTCTCCCCCGCCCGACGCGCCGAGGTGAGCCACATTCTCAAGGTGCTGGAGGCTCCTGTGAAGGCTCCTGGCAAGGGCACCAATCCGCGAGCCACTGTGGTGGTACTGGGCAATGGACTGAACCCGGACGGTTCCGTACACCCCAACCTGCAGCGCCGCCTGGAGGTTGCCCGCGATTACGCGCGCCGGCATTCCGCGCTTCTGGTAGTAGGTTCTAGATCCCGTCCCAGAAGCCGTCGACCTGCTCGAGGAAGCTTTCCAGGGATCCGGAGTTATCCAGCACCGTGTCCGCCGCATTCAGGCGGGTCTCGCGGTCGATCTGGGCGGCAATGCGGCGGCGCGCGTCGTCCTCGTCCAAACCGCGGTGCTGCACTAGCCGGTCGATGCGCAGCTCGTCGGGAGCGTCCACCACCAACACGTGGTCGACCTTGTCGACCTCACCGTTTTCGATGAGCAGCGGCATGTCGTAGACGAGCACCTGTGCGCCCGACTCCCTCCCCTGCTTAAACAGCTCTTCGGTGCGGGCACGAATGCGCGGGTGGGTGATCGCGTTGAGCTTCTCCGTCGCCTCCGGCGTGGCGAAAGCCTGCCTGGCCAGCTCCGCGCGGTTTAACGTGCCGTCGGGGTTCAGCACCCCGTCAAAGGCTTCCGCCAGCTCGGCCAAAGCTGGCTGACCTGGTTCGACGATCTCGCGCGCCACCAGGTCGGCGTCAACAATAAAAGCACCGAGCTCCGCCAACCGCGAAGAGACGGTTGACTTGCCGGATCCGATTCCACCAGTCAGCCCAATTGTGATCATGAGGCCATGCTAGCGCCTACAGCGAACCTGCCAGAGTGTTTCCGGCCAGGCGGCACTGGTAGTAGCTAGCGGCGAGGTTGCCGAACTCCATGCGCAGGCCGTTAGCCTTGTAGATGTCCTGCTCGGCGACTGCTTCGTCCCACTGCTTACGGACTTTCTCGATCTGCTGGTCCAGCTTCTGGCAGGCCTTCGGCACGCGTGAAGAGCTGCCCAAGCTGCCCGACGCAGGAGCCTTGGGGGTCTCGACGGTCGGCAGCGGCTGGAGGGTTTCAGAGGCGGAATCAGCGTCCGCGGCGCCAGCGATGCCCGCGGCGCTGGACAGAGTAAGAACGCCAGCCACAGCGATGGAAGCAATGCGAGAGGAATTAGCCATAGCCGAAAATATAGCGGAGTTCGGCGGGCAACGCAGAAGGACGTATGCAAATATAACTTGCATGCATAAGATTTCTGCCTCTCGCCGCACCCTCGCCGCAACCTTGACTGCCGGCTCAATCCTGGCTACTGCCACCGCCGTGACCGCCCTGTCTACGGGTCACGCCGCGGCGGATCCATGCTGGACTTACAAGCCCACCACCAGCGATGGGCTGGTCGCCAGCAGCAGCGGCTCACTTGCCGGTAGTCTCGGGCAGCCACAGTGGCTGACCGGTAAGCCCGAGGGCATGCCGAAGGTCACCGGAAATACCGAGGCGATGCACGTGCTTACCGGCCGGTTCGGCCCCGACCGCACCGACAAGACGGGTTTGAGCTCCACCGACCTGGGCATCATGTGGGATTCCGGCGATGGGCGCGTGCTGGCAGCGTTCGGTGATTCCTTCCGCTGCGGTGCCGGAAACAACGGCTGGCACTCCAATGCTCTGTACGAGACCGACGATATGGATCCCTCCAACGGCATCCACATGGGTGGCCCTGCCACGGGGGCGAACTCCGCAGAATTCCTACCTGAATCTCTAAAGATCGACGGTGTGGAGAAGACAATCATCCCGACCGCAGGCATCGAGGTAAATGGTGCGCAGTACGTGGACTTCATGTCCGTGCGCGACTGGGGGCGCCCGGGACAGTGGCGCACGAACTACGCCGCGACGGCGAAATCCACAGATGGCGGGAAGACTTTCTCCGTGGTGCCGAGCTCCTACCGCACCAGCTCGGTGGCTTCTAAGGACAGCCGCCTGCCTGACCTCCCAGCACACAGCCGTAGCAACGACTACTTCCAGATGACCGCCTTCGCCAAGGCACCGGAGGGCGCAGCTGCGGGCGACGACGGCTACGTGTACGTCTACGGCACCCCGTCGGGGCGCTCCGGCCAGGCGCGCTTGGCACGCATCAACGAGGCGGAATTCCCCGACTTCAGCTCCGCGGACTACTGGGACGGCAGTGGCTGGAGCTCCCGCATGGACGCTGCAAAGCCAGTGCTCGACGGGCGAGTCTCCGAACTATCCGTGCAGTACAACGAGCACCTCGGCAAGTGGTTGGCACTCTACGAATCCACTCAAGGAATGGTGCTGCGCCAAGCCGATAGCCCAGAAGGGCCCTGGAGCAGCGCGAAAACGCTGATCTCCAGGGCCCAGGTGCCGGATATCTACGGCGGGTATATGTACCCGCACCAGACCGATGGGAACTTGTACTGGGTGGCCACCTCGTGGCACAGCTACAACGCGGTGGTGTACAAGACCGATCTGGCGAAGGTGTTCTAGCAACCGGCGGCTCGCAGCCGCTGGCCGCTAGAAGCTAACTAGCAGCTAGCGGCTAGCGGCGCTTTAGCGCTCGATGATGGCGACGATGCCCTGACCACCTGCTGCACAGATGGAAACCAGGGTGCGACCGCCGCCGTTTTCCTCCAGCACCTTCGCAGCGGTGGCGATGATGCGGCCGCCGGTAGCGGCGAACGGGTGGCCGGCTGCCAGGGAGGAGCCCTTAACGTTCAGCTTTGCGCGGTCGATGGCACCCAGGGCGCCATCCAGGCCCAGGCGCTCGCGGCAGTACTCGTCGGACTCCCAAGCCTTCAGGGTGGCGCAGCTCTGGGAGGCGAAGGCCTCGTGGATCTCGTAGAAGTCGAAGTCCTGCAGGGTGAGGTTGTTGCGCTTCAGCAGGCACGCAACCGCATAGGTCGGGGACATCAGCAGGCCGTCCGGGGTCATGCCGTCGCGGCCGTTGATGAAGTCCACGGAAGCAACCTCGGAGTCCACCAGGTATGCCTTAACCGGGATGTTGTGCTCTGCCGCCCACTCCTCAGAGGAGATCAGGACTGCAGAAGCGCCGTCGGTCAGCGGGGTGGAGTTACCGGCGGTCATGGTGGCCTTGGTGCCGTGCTGCTCGGCGTCCTTCTTGCCGAAGACCGGCTTCAGCTTGGCCAACTTCTCTACGTTGGAGTCCGGGCGCAGGTTGGTGTCGCGCTGCACGCCCAGGTACGGGGTGATGAGGTCCTCGAAGAAGCCCTCGTCGTATGCCTTGGCCAGCTTCTGGTGGGACTCAGCTGCCAGCTGGTCCTGCTCCTCGCGGGTCAGGCCGAACTCGCGGGCGGTGATGGCCGCGTGGTCACCCATGGACAGTCCGGTGCGGGGCTCACCGTTGTTCGGCTGCTCCGGGGCCAGCTGGGAGGGGCGGATCTGGCCGACCAGCTTCAGGCGGTCGGTGGTGGTCTTCGCGTTGTTCAGCTTGATCAGGGTCTTGCGCAGCTGATCGTTAACAGCCAGCGGTGCGTCGGAGGTGGTGTCCACGCCGCCGCCGATGCCGGACTCGATGCGGCCCAGGGCGATTGCGTCCGCAACCTGTACCAGGGCAGCCAGGCCAGTGCCGCAGGCCATCTGCAGATCGAAGGCCGGAGTGGTGGAGGACAGTGCGGAGCCGAGGACGGTCTCGCGGGTCAGGTTGAAGTCGCGGGAGTGCTTCAGCACGGCGCCGGCGACGACCTGGCCCAGCTCCTCGCCCTGCAGGCCGTAGCGTGCGACCAGGCCATCGATGGCGGCGGTCAGCATGTCTTGGTTAGACGCGTTCGCGTACTCCTTGTTGGAACGGGCGAACGGGATGCGGTTGCCGCCCAGGATGGCGACCTTGCGGGGTGCTCCGTTAGTCATATTTTTGTGTCACTCCATCGAAGAATGTGAATTGAAAGAACGTTTTCCTACACGGTGTGCTCGATCACACCGTATGGTTATACATGAGAACATACATTGTCTCGGCAACGCGCGTGTGCGTATCGCCAACAAGACTTGTATATTTCGCGCCGAATTGCCACCCACTGTGGCGAAAATATAGACATGAGGAGTTAAAGCTAGTGCCTGAAAACCAGGATGCATACCTGAAGTTCATCAACTCGGACCTCGGCAAGAAGATCTCCAAGCAGGCTGGCCTGCCGGTACCGACGAAGCTGCGTCGTTACAAGGAGGGCGAGCCCGCGCTGGACGGCCGTGTTCTGCTGGGCGGTTCCGGTCGCCTGGTCGGCCGCATCGAGGAGCTGCTCGCCGACGACTACAAGGTCTCTACCTCCGCTGGCGATAACAAGTACGCCGGTCTGGTTTTTGACGCCACCGGCATCACCAAGCCGGAAGACCTCCGTCAGCTGTACGACTTCTTCCACCCGGTCATGCGTCAGCTGCAGCCCTGCGCTCGCCTGCTGGTCATCGGCACCACCCCTGAGCTGATTGACAACGCTGACGAGCGCATCGCTCAGCGTGCCCTGGAGGGCTTCACCCGCTCCGTCGGTAAGGAACTGCTGCGCGGCGCCACCGTCCAGCTGGTGTACACCGCCCCGGACGCTTCCGCCGACCTCGCTGGCCTGGAGTCCACCCTGCGCTTCGTCCTGTCCGCCAAGTCGGCGTTCGTGGACGCTCAGGTTATTCGTGTTGACGCCCAGTCCGCGACCGCCCCGGCCAACTGGGACAAGCCTTCCGAGGGCAAGATCGCCGTGGTTACCGGCGCTGCCCGCGGTATCGGCGCCACCATCGCAGAGGTGCTGGCTCGCGACGGTGCCAAGGTCATCTGCGTGGACGTTCCGCAGGCTGGCGAGGGCCTGGCAGAGACCGCCAACAAGGTTGGCGGCACTGCCCTGCCGCTGGACGTCACCGCTGCCGACGCTGCTGAGAAGCTGAAGGAGCACGCGGAGGCTCGCCACGGCGGCCCGATCGACATCATCGTCCACAACGCCGGCATCACCCGCGATAAGCTGCTGGCCAACATGGACGAGGGCCGTTGGGATTCCGTCATCGCCGTCAACCTGGCTGCACCGGTGCGCATCACCGAGAAGCTGCTGGATAACGGCGGCCTGGCCGACAACGGCCGTGTCATCGGCGTGGCTTCCATCGCCGGTATCGCCGGTAACCGTGGCCAGACCAACTACGGCGCTACCAAGGCCGGCGTGATCGGCTTCGTGGATTCCTTCTCCGAGAAGCTGGCTGACCGTGGCATCACCGTCAACGCTGTGGCTCCGGGCTTCATCGAGACCCAGATGACCGCCGCCATCCCGTTCGGCACTCGCGTCGGTGGCCGTCTGCTGTCCTCCCTGCAGCAGGGTGGCGAGACCGTGGACGTCGCCGAGACCATCGCCTATTTCGCAGCTCCGGCTTCCCAGGCTGTCACCGGCAACGTTGTCCGCGTGTGTGGCCAGGCAATGCTGGGCGCCTAAGACGAACCCCGTCAAGCGAACTGTAGAGAAAGGAGCCACGACCAGTGGTTGACTACAAGAAGCTGGATTCCATCCCAGTGCTGATGGACGAGTACCGCAACGCCGTCAAGGATGTTGTTCCGGGCGTGGGTAGCCCCCGCAGCGCCAAGGACAATCCAAAGACTGCGTTCAAGGTTGAGGGCGTCAAGATCAAGGTGCCGGAGCTGGCTGCCTACAACGCGGCAACGGGCCTGCGCCTACGCAACGAGTTGCCGATCACGTACCCGTACGTGCTGAGCTTCCCGATTGTCATGAAGATCCTGACTGCATCGGACTCCCCTGTTAATGCCGTGGGCCTGGTGCACCTGACCAACCGCATCGAGCAGACCCGCGACCTGACCGTGGACGATGTGCTGGACATCCGCGTGCACGCGGAGAACCTGCGTCCGCACACCAAGGGTGTGCTGCTGGATGTCGTTACCGTCGTCTCCGTCGACGGCGAGGACGTGTGGAAGCAGACCAGTGGCTTCCTGTCTAAGGGTGCGAAGCTTTCCAGCTCCTCGCCTTACAAGGACAAGCAGCCGACCGACGGCCGCATTCTGGAGCCGGTTGAGTTCGATGAGTACGACGCGACCCCATCCGCGAAGTTCCGCGTCACCCCGGCGGACATCCAGGAGTACGCGCAGGCTTCGGGTGATAAGAACCCGATCCACGTCTCCAGCGTTGGCGCGAAGGCATTCGGCTTCCCGGCCGTCATTGCGCACGGCATGTGGTCCGCTGCCACGATGCTGCGCGGCCTGGAGGGCTTGCTGCCTTCCGCTGCACGTTTCAGCGTGGAGTTCGCCAAGCCTGTTACGCTGCCGACCACCGTGGCATTCTTCGCCGAGGCTGCGGGCGACAAGGCCTACCCGCGCCCCAGCGAGTGGGATCTGCAGCTGCGCAAGGCTTCTAAGCTAAAGACCCTGCACGCTGTGGGCAAGGTCGAAAGAATCTAGCCAACATCTAGCCAACGTCGGTTTGGCGGGCAGAACTGGCTGATCACCTGCCGGTAAAAAAGCTCGTGGTGCGTTCCTCGCGCCACGAGCTTTCTTATATCTATCGCCAGGGTCCTAGTAGAACGACGCCTAACTGACCGCCCAGTAGTAGGTCAGCACACCTTGCCCGATGAGGACAATGGGGATGAATGCAAGGGACGCCGCCACGTCAATGAATGTGATGACTTTGGCCATGCGAGCCTCGGCCAGTTCGTCCGGCTGACGGCTTGCGATAAAGGCTAGAACAATCAGCGAGATGACGATGACCAGGGCGGCTGCAGCCCATGGCTGCCAACTATCAGTAGCGCCGTTGAAGATCCACGCATTCACACCAAACTGATCGGTCGAGTCCTTGCCAGTCTGCGATCCGTCGCCTAAGAACCAATGCACGAAGCTGCCGGTGCTCGTGGCGAGGCCAGTGATTCCGGCGATGAGCAGAGGGCTAATGATGCGAGCATCCGAAAAGCCAGTCGTGCGCAGGATCAAGATGATCGCCAGCAGGGCTGCAATGAGCCCCTGTTGCCAGTAGCTGCTTGTGTTGAGAACAAGCACAATAAGGGCGCCCATGATTGTTGCGGCCCAGCTCATACCGCGACTAATTGCTTCAGTGCGCAGGGCGGCGGCGCGGATGGATTCGCGGCTAATGGATTCACCTGCGTCACTGCGACGAAGCATCGCGGCAAGCCCGGTGCTACTGATGGCAAGCGTCGACGTGGTCAGTAGCATCGCGATGGGCAGCCATGCTGTCCACGCGGCCAGCGCAAACGGACTTGCTCCAAGGAAGGTTGCTAGGCCGAAGACCGCCGCAGCAACGGCGACGATCCCGGCTGAAACCGCTGTAGCTGTCGCCTGCTTCCTCAGCGCGATCCACGCTGCGATGGCCGCACAGAGCGCAGTGATGCTAATTGTCCAGGCTAGCCCTGGCGCACTATCCACAGGCCGCAACACGGCTGCAGAGACGATGAATCCAAAGATAGGCAGGGACCACGCCAACTTCTGAGCCCACGGACGGGGCTTCCACAGAGCAATCCCGATTGCCACGAGGGTCAGGATCGTAGCGGTCACGACGCTTGTGATTCGACCTGAATTCCACGCCTCCACAACGTGTCCACCGGCGGACGAGCCATGCCCAAAACCAAGCCCTGCGAGACTGCTACCCCACACACCCTTGAGTGCGACGAGGCCAACCAACGTAATAGTGGCCAACATAGTTGCCAGCAAACCATCTGTGCGAGTGGTTCCAGACCACGCAAACTGGGAGGCACCAATGGTGCTGCGCATTTCGGCCATGATGTCATCGACAAATGGTGCGTGGGCGGCTTCAGCTCGCTGCGACAGGTAGAGCTTGTGTCCGTCCAGCACCTCATAGTCTTCGAGAGTGCGCTCAGCGTTGATAATCCCCGTTTCTGGGGAGGACAGCACCCACAGGTGCGCGGTAGCTTCCACGTCTGCGGTAAATTCGGAATCTGCTACTCGTCCACGGAACAGTTCCACCACGTCATCGAGGTAGTCGATGACGGGCCTGTGTGCTGGGAGGCTGACATCCAATTGATGGTCTTGCCAAAACACACTTAATCTCACAAACATCGCAGACATAGTAGTAATGATTACATGGATTGTCGTGTGGCACGTGACTGGGTGCCCTTGTATGCGCCTAGCGGCCGATTGTCCTGTTGATCCCCGATACGTGCGTAGAGAGTTTTTGCTGAAGTAATGTCCACCAAGATTATTCACCGTCCGGCTCGCGCGAATCGAGCGATAGTGCCACAAGGGCCGTTGGAGTTGGCCCAGATTCCAACGATCCGTTCCAATGGGGCGGCGGCGAATGCGGTGACGTTCCTGCTTCCAGTTATTGGTGGCATGGGCATGGTGCTCATGATGATGTCGTCCGGCAACCCTATCCGCATGGCCATCGGCTCGGTGATGTTCGTGATGGTGATCGTCAGCGCGCTGGTGATGTTCGCGCGTTCGCGCACGGGCAAGCGCAAGGAGGCCGAAACAGCCCGCATTCGTTTCTTGGAGCACCTGAAGGAAATGGAGGCGAAGGCAAAAGACAAGGCAACTGAGCAACAAAAGGTCGCAGCAATGCGCAGCCCCGAGCCAGGCGCGCTGCAGGATGCCATTCGAAATCCCTTCCGTCTGTGGGAGCGGCGCCGAAGCGACGAAGATGTGTTGGTCACCCGCATCGGATCAGGGACGTGCCAGCTGGCGTGCGGCATCAAGGTGAAGGAGGCCACGGACCCGTTGGCCATTCCGGAGCCGATCTCCCAAGCGCACGCAGAGCGCATGCTGAAGCGCACTCAAACCGTGGAGAATACTCCCATCGCCATTCCAGCCCGTGGTGTGGTCAGTTTGGTGGGTTCTCCCCAGCTGACAACGGAGGCTCTGCGCACGATTGTCACCCAAGCGGCGGTGTTCCATGCTCCTGATGACGTACGTTTCCACTTTGCATTGCCATTGGCTGATCATGCGGATACGGCAGATTGGGCGCTGTGGCTTCCTCACGTCTTGAGTGAGGACGAGTTTGATGGGCCTCTGGGCAAGCGCCAGGTGAGCCACGATGAAACTTCCGCCCAAACGTTGCTTCAGGAGGTGGAGCGCCGCAATGACGAGTTGAAGGAGCGCGCCCGGTACCAAATGAAGTCTCTGGAAGAGCCTTTCATTGTGGTGGTGCTGGACATGGATTCCGAGCATGGGCGCTGGCTGGAGGGCCAATTGTCTCAGGTGTTGAGCCTGGAGAAGGCCCGTATTGCAGTGCTGGCCACGTCTCTGCGTCAACAGGACGAGCCGAGCCACGTAGACGTCCGTGTATCCATTGAGGATTCCCGCGATTTCCAGGTTCAGCTGATTGACCGTGGTGAGGTGCGCGAACCCAAACCTGGCGAGGATGGCTTTGTAGAGCGCATGCTGTATGGAGGTTTCCGTGGCCGATTGGATGAGGTCTCCCCTGCTTTAGCGGAGTCCGTGGCGCGTTCGCTTTCACCTCTGCGCTTGGTGGAGGATGCCACGCCGGACGCTCCGCTTGAACAGACCATTGGCCTGGATGCGATGCTGGGCATTGATGACTTCGCTACCTACGACATTGCCCACCAATGGAGTCCGGGTGGCGCGGATGAGTTCCTGAAGGTGCCTTTTGGAATTGACGCCGAGGCGCAGCCGATCTACCTAGATATCAAGGAATCCGCGAAATCCGGAATGGGTCCACACGGCCTATGTGTGGGCGCAACCGGTTCGGGTAAGTCTGAGGTGCTGCGCACCATCGTCTTGGCTCAGGTGATCAATCATCATCCCGATCAGCTGTCGCTGGTTTTGGTGGACTTTAAGGGTGGCGCGACGTTTGCCGGCTTAGAGCCACTTCCCCACACGGCTGCGGTGGTGGATAACTTGGCGGACGAAGCGGGCTTGGTGGATCGCCTGCATGATTCGATTTTGGGCGAGATTCAGCGCCGCCAGCATGTTCTGCAAAAGGCTGGCAACTTGGCCAATGTTGCAGAGTACAACGCCATTCGACAAAAGCAGATCGGCCAGGATGGCTCGACCTCCATGGATCCTCTGCCTGTCCTGTTTGTGGTGATTGATGAGTTTGGTGAGCTTCTAGCAGCCAAGCCGGAGTTTATCGAATTGTTTGTGCAGATCGGGCGCATCGGCCGTTCCATTGGCGTGCACCTTCTCTTGGCTTCTCAGCGCTTGGAGGAAGGCCGCCTGCGCGGCCTAGAATCCTACCTGTCCTACCGCATTGGCCTGCGTACGTTTTCCGCATCCGAATCCCGCACGGCCATTGGTTCCACGGCAGCCCACGAGCTTCCCCCAATTCCCGGTTCGGGCTATTTGAAGGTGGATCCGGATATCTTTGACCGCTTTAAGGCCGCTTATGTGTCGGGACCGTACACGTCCTCCGCATCCCAGGAGGAACGCGAGCTTCCACCTGTTCCGATGCCTCTGGAGCTAGAGAACACGACGGAAAGCTGGCTGCAGCAGCGTGTTGAGGCACACCAGCTTTCGCTGGCTACGAATGCCAAGAAGTCGGCGAATATCCAACCGGCGGTAGAGCCAACTACGACGTTGGAGCTGGTTGTGTCCCGCTTGATCCCCGCTGCGGAACCTACCCGTCAGATTTGGCTTCCTCCGGTTCCTGACAGAATCGATCTTGGCTCGGCGTTGGGCCAGGTAGAGCTCACATCTGACCGCGGTATGCGTGCTCAGCGCACCGGTCAATTGCAGATTCTACTGGGGCTAAAGGATAAGCCTTTGGAGCAGTGGCAGGGCCCACTTGTTGTCGATTTGGCGGGTTCGCAAGGCAATGTCGCAATCATGGGTGCTCCGCAATCGGGCAAGACGACAACGGTGAAGTCCCTGGTTCTGGCCACGGCTCTGACGCACACGCCTGCGGAAGTGTCCATGTACATCGCGGACTTGAACGGTTCGGCGTTCACCGGGTTTGCGGAGCTTCCCCATGTTGGTGATGTGGCTACTCGTTTTGATGAGGATAAGCTGCGCCGCATGTTTTCTGAGATGCTGCAGTTCCTCGCGGATCGTGAGCGCATCTTCGCAGAGCATCGCTTGTCCAGCGTGGAAGACATGCGCCGCGCTCATGCGGCGGGCCGTCTTCCGGAGCTACCCAGCGCTGATGTCTTCCTCATTATCGATGGCTGGGCCACTCTTCGGCATGACTTTGAGGATCTGGCAGAGCAGGCTCAGAACTTGGCTGCCCGCGGCCTGGGTTATGGCGTACATGTGGTGTTTGCAACGGGACGCTGGGCAGATTTCCGGCTGCAGCTGCAGGCTGTAATTGGCACAAAGCTGGAACATCGCCTGAATGACCCTCTGGATTCCTCGATCGGGAAGAAGCCGCAAGAGCAGTTGGCGGGCCAGCCGACGGGTCGCATTCTGTCGGCAGACAAGCTGTTTTCCCATGTGGCAAGCCCTGTGCTGGACCAGCCAGATGTGGTTCGGGAGCAGTCCACGCAGGCACTGATTTCCGCGATTGCTCAAGCAAGCCCATTTAAGAATGCGCCTGCGGTACGCATGTTGCCGGAGAAGGTCATGCTGCAGGAGTTGATTGAGGCCAGCGGCGGTCAGCCTGCTGTGGTGGCATTGGCGGAATCAACGTTGCAACCTGTGCGCTTCGATTTGGATGGTGCTCAGCGTCATTTGTTCATTGTGGGTGAGCATGCGTCAGGAAAGACGACGGCGCTTCGTGCATTGATGTCGGAGGCAATTCGTGGCAAGCAGCCGGGCCAGGTGATGTTTGGTATTTTCGACGCCCGTCGTACCTTGCTTGGCGAGTGTCCTGAGGAGTTCCTGGGTGAGTACGCTGGCACAAAGTCCGCGGCGGAGCTGTTGGCGAAAGGTATCGCCAAAGAGCTGGAGAGGCGGTTGCCCCCTGCGGATGTAACGCAGGAGCAATTGCGCGATCGATCGTGGTGGCAAGGCCCCGAAATCTACATTGTCGTGGATGATTTCGAGCAGTTCGAGGGAACCAATAACCCGCTCCGACCACTGGTTCCCTTCCTGTCCCATGGCGCAGATATTGGTCTACACGTGTGGATTGCGCGCCGCGCGGCTGGTGTGTCGAGAGCCACGTATGACACGTTCGCGCAAGGCATCCGGGACAACGGTGCAAATGGTTTGCTGCTCAGCGGAGAAAGGCAAGAAGGTGCTGTGTGGCCGAAGGTGTACCTGCAGCAGCTACCAACTGGCCGTGCTCAGTGGGTGCGTGGCCCGGGCCGTGTGGAGTTGGTTCAGCTTGGTTTCCGCTCCCCCAATTAGAGGGCACTATGGGTAAACCTAAGGTGAACTGCACCTTACACACGCCTCATTTTTGCATAAGAGTCCACTCCCCAGTTAACCCAGAATCTTATCTATACATACCCAAACTATGCTTCCATACCTGCAGATTTCCTATCGCTCAGGATTTTCTAATTTAAGATCCCCTCTTTCCCTTTAATTGAAATTTGTAATGCAATCTCGATGCTCAACTGGCATCCTCGAAGAGGTATTCAAAGTTGATGGTGCGATTGAGTGAATTCATAAGGAGAAAGGCTTTATGGCCAGTTCGGTCACCTCGCCTGTGCGGTTCCACCCGGATGCCCCACGTCCACGGTTCCTATGGCAAGCCTCCCTGCCCACCAACTGGGTCCGTATCGATACTCACCCTGAAGCGTCACCACACCGTTTGTCCCAGATCGCGGAGAATTACATTCCTGGCCACCGCTTGAAGCGAGCCGAGCAAAAGCTAGTGCTTCAGCAGCTCGAGCAGCTGGTTAAAGCCGCCCGCGATGGAAACATCCTTCTAACCCTGATCCTCCCCGGCCTCTCGGAAGATGGACAGGCAACGTCGGCCACACTGTTGTTGCGCTGGTACGACAGCTCCCCTGAGTTTGCTAGCCTGCGCACCGTGGAGCAGGCATTTTCTACGAAGGACGCGACCACACAGCAGTGCACATCCCCCAAGGGAACGGCCTATCTGTACTCATCCAACACCACTCAGTCCGGTCCAATATCTCAGCGGCGCACGACATTCCACCACCAGGCGTTTCTCCCCATTCCCTCCACCACATGGACGTTGGTCATTTCTGGATCAGCTCCAGATGAGGAGACTGGTGAGTTGCTGGGCAACATCGTGAAGCGTGTGGCCAACAGTGTTCAGGCACATCCAGAGACGTTGGGTGAGACATTTGAAGGTTTGGATCTACTCGATTCGAACTTCATCGCTGGTAGCCAGGAAGCTTTGCAGAAACAGGAGTAAGGCATGTCAGATTACATTCAAGTACCGCTGCAATCTCTGCGTGATATTGCAAACAATCTCGCCGGCATGAAGGCCGATCTGGAAGGCGATAAGACAGGCGCCGACTTTCTGTCCGGTGTGGATTCCATCCACGGCCACAAGATCCAGCAGGCGGTGGCCGAATACTTCGGCGAGTGGGATGGTCCACGCAACCGTCTTCTGGAAAACGTCGGGAAGCTGGGAGATGTGTCGGGCAAGATCGCTGACGTCACTCAGCAATACGATGACGAATCCGCAAAAGGTTTCAACCAGTTTGCCGCCAAGCTCAGGGGAAAGGAATAGCACATGTCCGGCGCTACGTACTATGCGTTCCGCGATTCGGCGGCAGATTCCACAAAGGGCGATATCAACACGGTGATGGGCGATATCGCGAATACTTTGGAGGATATTGACAACTCAATTGAAGATCTTCGTGGAGGCTGGGAGGCCACTGAGGCAGATGCGTACTACGAGATCATCACCAAGTGGAAAGAAGGCGCCACAAATCTGAAGGACGTCCTCGCGGATGTCCAAGAGGCCTTACAAAACATGAAAGATGGCAATTCACAGCTTCGTGAAGGAATTGCCAAAGTGCTCGATGAAACCAGTTAGCTCGGCTAGCTAATGTCACGCGCGGGGTGCATGCGGGTGAAGGTCGGAAATCTTCTCTCGCGTTTGTTCTTTCCAGCACCGAATTAACTGCGCGCCAACCTGTACAAGTTTTTCACCACTATCGACGAGCCCGTGTTGTCGGACTCGCACAAGGAGTAATCATGGGTAGCGAACACCTTTCCGTTGAACACAGTGCCGTTTCTGGTCACGTATCTTCTCTGCAGACCAACCACCAGAACCTGATGGACCAGTCCTCTAAGTTCCTGGATGCTTTGGAGCCGTTGAAGGGATCCTGGAAGGGCTCCTCTGTTGGAGCTTGGGACAACATGACTCAGGCATGGTCGGACAACATGGATCAGGTTAAGCAGGCTCTGGAGGAGCTGACTGGTCGCGTTGATGAAGCTGGCAAGTCCTACCAGTCGGGTGAGGAAGAGCAGACCAGCGCGCTGCAGCAAAAGTTCGCCGGCATGAATTTCCAGCAGGGCAACATTCTCTAACCAACCACCGTCACCACATCTTCATTCGTAGAAAGGTTAACGTCCACCATGGCTGTGTACGCGTACAACAATTCCGATGCTGAGTCCACCTCTGGCGATCTCAATGGCGTAATGAACCAGATCGAGTCCACCCTGTCGGAGATGGATTCTGATATCCGCAAGCTAGCTTCTAGCTGGGAAGGCTCCGAACAGGAGGAATACTCCCAGGTTCACGGTAAGTGGTCTTCCGCTGCGCATAACCTGAAGGAAATTCTGGGCCAGATTCGTGGCGCGCTGGATGAAAACACCCAGTCCGTCGCTGAGACTCGTGGCCGCGCTTCCCAAGCTATCGCTGGGTCCTAAGAGGGCTAGGCTTTCTAGCCCTCTCCTTTCCTTCTCCTTCCCCTCTTCTTCGATTTCCCCTTCGTTTCTTCATCTGACCAAAGACCAGAGGATCTTAGCCCGCCATGCCAGAACTATTGCTTGCCCCGTTCTTCGTCTACAAAGGTAAGAACTTCCACATTGGTGGAAACGTTGGAGCCGTTGGGGAAACGGCGCGTCGCTATTCTACTTTCGGCAATCAAGCAACGACCGCGGCGTCCGCAATGCGATCTATCAACGACGGCGGGTTCGAGGGCTCCGAGGGCGACCGATACAAGGAACTCCTGAACGCTGACTTCCCTAACCATCTAGATATCACTGGCGAGTCTCACTCAGGTGTTGGCCGCGCCGTCCACCTTTATGAGTTGGCGCTGCAAACTGCTCAAACGGAGATGGGAGCTCTTGAAGTGCCAGCTCGGGCTACCCATGCTGACTATCAGGCCGCTGTTACCGCCTTGAACTCGGCTGAGGTCAACGCGGCTCGCGCGCGAGTAACAGCGACGGCAGCGACCGCCACCGCCGTAAGCACATCGATGATTCCAGGTGTGGGTGCCGCGACTGCCTCCGCTGCCGTTTCTGCAGAAGCTGATGCGCAGACGGCTCAGACTGCCATGGAAGCAGCACGCCTCCACTTTGAGGAAGTTAAGACTGTTTGGCTAGGGCATATTTCGACCTCTGATGCGATTAAGACCACCTTGGGCGAAGAGGTTGATTCCGCCGTAGGCATTATCGCAGCTCAGGCTAAAGCAGACTTTGATGACAATCCGAACTTGCTGGAGCGTGCATGGCAGAAGACAAAGGATTGGGTGTCTGATCATGCTGACGTTCTCGCCGCTATTTCTGACATCATGCAGATTGTCGGTTCCGTTTTGCTTCTTGTTCCTGGCCTTCAGGCAATCGGCGCGGGACTGTTGATTGCTGGCATTGGGCTGAAGGCTTTGCTTGCAGCAACGGGTAATGCGTCGTGGGGCGAGGTACTTTTCGACGTGGCGACTTCCTTGCCTTTTGCCGGTATAGCCAAACTTGCAAAGGCCGGGAAGCTTGGCAATACCGTTGCCAAGGCAACTCACGGCATGGGCAAGGCAGCGTCCGCTGTTAAGGCAGCGGCGAAATCCGGTGCCAACTCAGCTGCACTGAAGATGGCAAATGGAGCCAGCCATGTCGCAGGCGAGGCTAGCGAAAAACTCGCCAAGTCTAACTATTCAAAGATTACCCGCGGCGACCAGATTCGCTGCGCTGCTGAGCCAGTCGATATGGCGACAGGCAACATGGTCGATTTCACTCAAGACATCAACATCCCTGGCATTTTGCCGCTGATCATCGACCGAAATGCTAATTCTGCGCACGAGTTGGGACGAGCTTTGGGCTCCAGGTGGGTCTCGCGCATGGACGTGCATATTGAGATCCTCGATGACGAAGTCCTCATGGTCTCCCCCGATGGTGCGCTGCTGACGTTCCCGCCAGCCCCAACGGACGGATCCGAGGTCCGCGCGGACGGCCGCGCGTGGCTGCTTTCGTTTGCAGATGGTGCCTACCGTGTGCGCAACGTCGCGGAGGGAATCACCTACGTATTTTCTGTTTCTGGTGACGGAAGCTACGTCACTACATCGGGCGTGGAGGATCGCTCCCCTGCCGCTGGCGGAAGCTCGGCTGGCGCAGGCCTGCGCACGGGCTCCTTCGCCGCCGACCTTGGTCTAGGCTTCACCGTTGGTGTGACGGCGTTGGTTCATCACACGGGCGCGGCCATCACGTACTCCTGGGATCAGGCTACTGGCCAGATGCGACACATCACGCGCAGCGATGGAACTCACTTGTCTTTGGTCTGGGATCACGCTACGAATCGTGTGGCTTCCATCTGGGTTGATAACCAGCAGACTCACCCTGACGAAGCGCCTCAGCGGCTGATCTCTTATGAGTACGACGCTGCAGGTCAGCTCATTCGCGTGGTGAACTCCCATGCTGGTGTGTTGAGCTACTTCTACGATGAGCAAGGCCGTACTGCTGGTTGGCGTGACCGGAATGGTGCTGCGTATCACTACCGCTACGATGACCACGGACGCGTTACCGCCCAAGTCGGCACCGGTGGTATGTTCCCCAACATCCTCTACTGGGGCGACGACACCGGCGACGACGCACCCATTGGCGGCACCGTCTGCGTACTCATCGAAACCGCCGGCGACTTCACCGGCAACCCCCTAGACACCGGCGACAGCGTCGTTGACACCTACCTCGACCGCCTCCACAACCTCCCCCTCTACCAAGCCCTCCTCAACGGCGGACTCCACGAAGCAGGACTCACCGGCCGCGGCCGCACCACCAACCGAGACAACACCGACTGGACCGTCCCCACCGACTGGCTGACCGACGACCTCCTCGGCGACATCCGCCCCACCGTCTACCGCGCCACCGCCGCAGGCGACGTCTGGCGCATCATCACCCCCGAAGGCGCAATCCAAGACACCACCTACACCGACCACCACCTGCCAGCCACCGTCACCAACGCAGCCGGTGCCACCACCTGCTACACCTACGACGACAACGACCTGATCACCCACACCACCTACCCCGACGGGACCACCACAACCATCGAACCCGGCACCTGGGGCATGCCCGTACGCATCACCGGCCGCGACGGACACACCACCGACTACCAAGTCGACACCTTCG
>NZ_JAKRND010000015.1 GCF_022347285.1 Corynebacterium sp. ACRPH | reverse complement strand
CACACTAAAGCATGGTCCTATCCGGTATTAGACCCAGTTTCCCAGGCTTATCCCGAAGTGCAAGGCAGATCACCCACGTGTTACTCACCCGTTCGCCACTCGAGTACCCCTTGCAAGCAAGGAGCCTTTCCGTTCGACTTGCATGTGTTAAGCACGCCGCCAGCGTTCGTCCTGAGCCAGGATCAAACTCTCCATAAAAAATGCCATCAGACACATGGTGAGCCTGAAAACCAGGCAAAACAAAAAAATTACTGACAAAAGAATTGAAAAAAGGATAAATAAATCACATCAACCAACACCAACAACCACTGAAAAACAGTCCTGCTGGTTATTGATCAGACACAACATACATCCCACAAACTTTTCCAAAACTTTTTCATCAGCCCAACAAGCACCCATAAAAAGGCGACTCTCGTTGGGATACGCACATTACATATCGTGGAGACGTTAAAACCACGCTGGCGTAACCACCACCAACCCACAATCCATATGAGCTAATGGAGCACTGAAACAAGTCACAAAAAAGTGAAAAGACATACAATGCATCAGAATCAACACAAAGGTTGGTCAACAAAGTATCTAAACTTGGTTCATCACGCTATTGAGTTCTCAAACAACCTACGCACACAACAAACACACCACACAGTGGCAGCCACGTTGCGACGGATTACGAGTGTAAAGCAACCGTGAAGATAAAGCAAATTCCCGGTAAACAACCCGCTGCACTCGCACACAAACGAACTGTTTTTACAGCTTTAAAATGATTGGCCAGACGCTTATGACTTCCAGCGTTCCGAGAGTCTGTAACTCGCGGTGCTGTGTCGCGCTGACTTGGATTAATGTACACACACCCCACAACAAACACAAACCCGCAGGCCAGGAGCCTTTTTTACAGGGCGCGGAATCAGACTAAAGGACACATGCACCCGCATACAGCTTTCAACGCTGCACGGACTGAGCCTTAAGCGCTGAATCGGCTCAGCCTTTATCGCTGCACCCGCTCCACTTCTGCACCCAGTGAGCACAGCTGTTCCGGGAACTCCGGGTAGCCACGGTCGATGTGGTAGACGTCGTGCACTTCGGTCTTCCCATCTGCCACCAGTCCGGCCAGCACCAGGCCCGCGCCCGCACGAATATCGGAGCTCCACACCGGCGCAGAGGAAAGCTGTTCCCTACCCCGGATAACTACGTGGTGGCCGTCGATGCTGGCGTCCGCACCCAGGCGCATCATCTCATCGACAAACCGGAAGCGGGACTCGAAGATGTTTTCCGTGATCACGCTCATCCCCTCGCTCACCGTGCACAGCGCAATCGCCATGGGTTGCAGGTCAGTTGGGAATCCGGGGAAAGGAAGCGTCTGGTAGTCCACCGCCTTGGGGCGCTCGTGCTGCACCACCCTAAAGCCGGTCGGGTACGTCTCCACCTGTGCCCCGGCGAGCTTTAGCTTCTCCAGAACCAGGTGCAGGTGCTGCGGATCGATACCGCCAACCGTGATGTCTCCCCGCGTCATAGCTGCAGCGTATGCCCAGGTACCTGCGACGATGCGGTCGCCGACAACCTCGTGGTCCACCGGGTTGAGTCGCTCCACGCCCTCGACGGTGATGGTGTTGGAACCAGCGCCGCTGATCTTCGCGCCCATCGCCACCAGCATGTCGCACAGATCCACGATCTCCGGCTCGCGCGCCGCATTGTCCAGCGTGGTTGTGCCCTCAGCCAGCACCGCAGCAGTCAGAATGTTCTCTGTTGCGCCCACCGAGGGGAAGTCCAGCTTGATCTGTGCGCCATGGAGCTCCTCCGCTTCAGCGACCAGACAACCGTGTTCGATCTTGGTGGTTGCACCCAGCAGCTCTAGGCCGGATTGGTGCATATCGAGGGGACGGGAACCGATGGCGTCACCACCGGGAAGAGCAACCCGCGCCTTGTGGCATCGCGAGGTTAGCGGCCCCAGCACAGCAACGGAGGCACGGAACTGACGCACGGCCTCAAAGTCTGCGTTGTACTCGATACTCTCCGGGGTCGTGATGCGCACGACGTCGCCATCGAGCTCCACCTCACAACCCAGGCCACGCAGAACTTCTGCCATGTAGGGCACGTCGGCGATTTCGGGGCAATTGGTCAACGTGGTGGTTCCGGGTGCTAAAAGCGCCGCCGACATTAGCTTAAGCACGCTGTTCTTGGCGCCGGATACCTTGATGGCGCCCTGCAGTCTGGTTCCACCTGTCACTACGAAGCTGTCTTTCACGCCACCCAGCCTATAAAAAAATCGCCCCGTGCAAAGCGGAGCGATTGTTTAGAGCTGCCTGAAGCTACTCAAGGGCCTCGCAAAATTGATATCAGGGCAATGCGCCGATGCGTCGCGCGGCGTTTACCGCTTCGTAACGAGTGTGCGCACCGAGCTTGCGCATCACGGAGCGTAGGTAGCTCTTCACAGTCTCCGCACCGATACCCATCTCGGCTGCAGCCTCCACGTTCGTGTGGCCCAGCGCCACGCAGGCCAGTACGTCGAGCTCGCGCGCTGAAAGCTTGGTGGTCTGCTTCACGCGCACTGGGGAAACCATCTGGTCGCACAGCACTTCGAGGTCGCGACGCAGGTCATCGTCATCTACACGGTTGGCGAGCATGCGCAGCTTGCTGTGCGTAGCGCGCACCTGCTCCCATTCCGCACCGGACATCGAACGCACCTGCTTATTTGCGGACGCCCCCGCGGCCGCACCCCGCCCAGCGTCATTAGTGCGCAGCGCCTCATTAACCGCAATATCTTGTTCCAGGCAGCGAGCAGTCATGGTTACTTCTTCAAGCACCTTGTCGCCCATGCGGGCCCGCGAGTGAACACCAGCGTAGAGAACGCCCCTGACTTCCCGCTTCACAATCACGGGAACTGCGACGACGGAGTGCAGGCCCTCATCGCGGATGTGGCGATCGAAGTCGTGGCTGATGGCCTTTGCCCGGGTGTAATCAGAAACTCCCACTGGGCGGCGGGTGGTCACCACGCGGCCACCAACTCCCGCACCCGGAGCGATCTCGAGGTTGTGCAGTGCTGGGGTGCGCAGGCCCACCCACTTGGAGATCCGCAGCTTTCCGTCCGCCGAGCTCGTGGCGTACATGGTCACCGGAATGCCGGTCGCGTTCTTTAGAGAATTCAGCGCAGAAATGATGACGTCGTCGTCATCGCGTTGCCGCTGCTGGTCCACCTGGTTCACTCCTCAAACTTGACCTGTGGCGCCCACCCCGAAGGGCTAAGACGTCGTGTGAGAGGGAGTATAGTTCACCCCCTTGCTACCCCCAAAACTGCCCCCATGTTTCTTTTACAAAAAGAGACGGGAGCGCACACAACCTTATCGGGGCTAATCGACTGGGTTTTCTCAGAAAAAGCTAAGCGCTACCTAGGTTTTTGATACGCGCCAAACTGTTGTCCACCGTCTTGTCGGCAGCCTTCAAAAGATGCTTTTCCAGCCTTCCGGCGATCAGCGGTACCGACACGTCTGCGGTCAGAATCGCCTCCACTGCAGTCTCCGCCGCACCCTCTGCGGCGACCTCCCCGCTACCTTCAGCGATAGGCGCGTAGACGAAGTGGGTATCCATCGTCCCCATCTTCAGCGGCAGATCCATCTCGGCCTTCACCTCGAACGCACCGGTCTCATCCGGGTGCGAAACATAGGTCTCTTGATATGCGATGGGCGCCTCGCCGTCCTTGGAGAGATCTTCTAGTTCTTTTTGTGACGCCCTCACGCCAACCCGCGCCCATACCCGACCATCGGGCAGAACCTCCCGCTCGGCCTCGATGATCTGGGATTCCGTTTGCTCCACCATTCCTTCGTCCGTCAGTAGGAACGCCTCACTGGTGACGACCTCGTAGACGTCATGTATGGACAGGTCAATGGTGCGGTTGACTTGCTTCGAATGCGACATATCCGCAATTGTGCCAGGAATGGTGCCCGGCAGCGCGTTTAGCGGTGCTGCCACTCCGGCTTGCGCTTCTCCACGAAGGCCGTCATGCCTTCCTTCTGATCCGCGGTGTCGAAGAGTCGCCAGAACTGCTGGCGCTCCGCCTCCACGCCCTCTTCCAGGGTGGAGCGGTAGGCCTCGTCCACCATCTCGGTGGCGGCAGCCGTTGCGACGTGGGACATGCTTGCCACCTTGGCGGCTACCTTCTGCACCTCGTCGGCGAAGCCCTCTGCCGGGAGCACGCGGGAAACCAGGCCGCTGCGCTCAGCTTCTTCGGCATCCATCATGCGACCGGTGAGGATCAGATCCATGGCCTTGTACTTGCCGACTGCGCGGGTCAGGCGCTGGGTGCCACCCATGCCCGGGATGATGCCCAGGGTAATCTCCGGCTGGCCGAACTTTGCGCTCTCGCTGGCCAGCAGAATGTCGCCGAGCATCGCCAGCTCGCAGCCGCCGCCCAGGGCGAAGCCGGATACGGCGGTGATCAGCGGGGTCTTCAGCTGTGCCAGCTTCTCCCAGTCGCCGAACAGGCGCTTCTCTGCCACCTCGGGGTAGGTCTCATCCTTCATTTCCTTGATGTCCGCGCCGGCGGCGAATGCCTTTTCGCTGCCAGTGATGACGATGGCGCCGATCTGCGGATCCGCGTCCAGCGACTCCGCTGCCGGAACAATTTCAGAGAGCACGCCACTGTTCAGCGCGTTGAGGGCCTTCGGGCGGTTCAGGGTGATGGTCGCAACGGCGCCGTTGACAGCCACCTGGATGTTTTCGTAGTTCTGGTTTTCGGTAGTCATGTTTGCCATTGAACCAAATCCCCTGCTGCCGTGCCTGAGAATCTGGCGAAGCTTGGGCGCGTAGGGGCGTCAATAAGAATCATTAGGCACCCTTAAACACAGTGGTCAAGCAAGCAACGAGGAATCACAGTGGTGCCCAGCGAACGAGCAGTGTAGACTACCCGGTATAGACCGATCAGTCTAGAACGAAAGGATCGCCCCAATGGCGAAGATTTACAACAACATCACCGACCTCATCGGCGGAACTCCGCTAGTTAAGCTGGGCGCATACGGCGAAGGCCTGAAGGCCAACGTCCTGCTGAAGCTGGAGGCCTTTAACCCGGCCAACTCCGTGAAGGACCGCATCGGTAAGGCCATCATCGAGGCAGCCGAGAAGGACGGCACCCTGAAGCCGGGCGGCACCATCGTCGAGGCAACCTCCGGAAACACCGGTATCGCGCTGGCCATGGTCGGCGCCGCTAAGGGCTACAAGGTAGTCCTGACCATGCCGGAGACCATGTCCAACGAGCGTCGCATCATGCTGCGTGCTCTGGGCGCAGAGCTGGTCCTTACCCCGGGCTCCGCCGGCATGCAGGGCGCAGTCGACAAGGCCAACGAGATCGTCGAGAACACCGACAACGCCATCCTGGCCCGCCAGTTCGCCAACCCGGCAAACCCGGAGATCCACTACAACACCACCGGCCCGGAGATCTGGGAAGACACCGACGGTGAAGTAGACATCTTCGTTGCCGGCGTGGGCACCGGCGGCACCATCTCCGGTGCGGCTAAGTACCTTAAGGAGAAGAACGACAAGATCGAGATCGTCGGCGTGGAGCCGGCGGACTCCCCGCTGCTGACCGAGGGCCGCTTCGGCCCGCACAAGATCCAGGGCCTGGGCACCAACTTCTTCCCGGAGAACCTGAACAAGGACATCCTGGACCGCGTAATTGACGCTCCGCTGGAGAACGCAACCAAGACCGCCCGCGAGCTGGCTGTCTCTGAGGGCATCCTCTCCGGCATCTCCTCCGGTGCAGCCGTGTGGGCAGCCGTGCAGGAAGCTCAGAAGGACGAGAACGAGGGCAAGACCATCGTCGTCATCGTCCCCGACTTCGGCGAGCGCTACGTCTCCACCCTGCTGTTCGACGACCTGCGCGACTAATTCCGCTCTGGCAGTCGGCCGCAATTTAGTGAATCTAGTGGCCGCGGCTGTCCAGTAGCTACTGGCTGCAGGCAAGTAGGCGCTACCGCCTTTCCACCCAGCGGTGGAATAGGGGGCAGCGCCTTCTCGTTATAGTGGCTGCGAAAGCTTTAAAGCCGATACCCAACCAACCGAAAGACCACACCGTTGAGCATTCTTGGACGCATCCGCGAAGACCTGGCCAATGCCCGCGAACACGACCCAGCGGCGCGCGGAGACGTAGAAAACGCCATTGTGTACTCCGGCCTGCACGCCATCTGGGCGCACCGCGTATCCCACGCACTGTGGAAGCGCGGGCACCGGGGCATCGCACGCATCATTAGCCAAGCGACCCGCGGGTTCACCGGCATTGAGATCCACCCGGGCGCCACCATTGGCCGTCGATTCTTTATCGACCATGGCATGGGTGTAGTTATCGGTGAGACCGCGGAGATCGGCGATGACGTCATGCTCTACCACGGTGTGACGCTCGGCGGCTCCGAACTAGTACAGCGCAAGCGCCACCCCACCATCGGCAACGGCGTGATGATCGGCGCAGGCGCGAAGGTGCTGGGCCCCATCACCATCGGCGAGGGCTCCGCGATCGGCGCCAACGCGGTGGTGACCAAGGACGCTCCCCCGAACTCCATCCTGACGGGCATCCCGGCGAAGATTCGCCCCCGCAAGCCCAACCAGAACACCCCGCTCGTCGACGCCGTGAAGTGGGTCGACGACATGCAGAACAACATCTAGGCGCGCAGCCAGAGCTTAGGCCAGCAGCTCCTTAAAGTCCGGATTCTTCTCCACGAAGGCCGCGACAGCGGAGCAGCTGGCCTTAATCTTTAGCCCCGCCTCCTTGGTCTCCAGCAGAGCCTCGCTAATCAGCGGCTTGGATAGCCCCTGGCCACGGAACGCTGGATCCACCACGGTGTGGTTGAAGTCGCGGACGTTGCCCTCCTGGGAGTACTCGGCGAAGCCTGCCTCCTGGTCGTCCACGTAGATGACGAAGCGGCTCTGCTCTTGATCGTGAACGATGCTCTTGGTGCCTGACATACTGCTGGGGCTCCCTTCCCTATTGCTCTTCTTATCCTCTAGTAGCTGTGCTAGCTTCTAGCCCCCAGTGTACGTACGGCAAAACCCCGGTAGCTTTCCGCTACCGGGGTGGAATGTGGCCAGAGCCGGGATCGAACCGGCGACCTTTCACTTTTCAGGCGAACGCTCTACCAACTGAGCTATCTGGCCTTCGTTGCCCGACCGCTTCCGATTCGAACATCGAAGCGACCCTGACGGGACTTGAACCCGCGACCTCCGCCGTGACAGGGCGGCGCGCTAACCAACTGCGCCACAGGGCCAATCTTGCCTGCGCAACTAAATAAAACGACCAGACAACAACTTGTCTAAGCCGTCCGTTGCACGAGAATAGACTCTACACAGTGTCAAAGTTCTTAAGCAAATCAGCTGTTCAAACGTCATTTCTGGCAGGCTTTCACGTCACTGTTGAAGTGTCCAACACGCAAGCTAGGGGCGTCACAAAGAAAGACAAAAAGAAAAAGAACCTCCCCGGCGCGAAAAGCACCGGAAAGGCTCTCCATGAGGTCTTTTATGGCGACCCTGACGGGACTTGAACCCGCGACCTCCGCCGTGACAGGGCGGCGCGCTAACCAACTGCGCCACAGGGCCGTACTCCCAACGGGATTCGAACCCGTGTTACCGCCGTGAAAGGGCGGGGTCCTAGGCCTCTAGACGATGGGAGCTCTACAAAGTAAGCCAGCAAGAAACTCTAGCTTTCCTTAGCAGCTTGAACAGTTTAAACCAGGTGCGAGCGCCAGAACAAATCGCCCGGTGAAGTGGAGAAATAGACAGCCGCAGGCAACGCAAAACCCCGCCGCGGCGCGACCATGATCTCCATGGAAGCGCCCCGACGGGGTAATCGCGAACGTGGGCCCTGCGGGGCTCGAACCCGCGACCTGCGGATTAAAAGTCCGTAGCTCTACCAACTGAGCTAAAGGCCCAACGGGAGCATTCTATCTAACGTTTCTTTGAAGCAGAAAATTGCCCCCTAGCACAGCGCCGGCGCTGTGCCGGAGCCGGAGACTAGCACCAGCGCTAGCCCTTCATGGATCCCTTCTCCGCCAGGTTGAGGTGGAAGCTGAAGGCGGTCTTCAGGTCGTGCGGGGTCTGCAGGTGGTTGCCCTCGGCGCAGGCGCGCTCGTAGTACTCCTCCAGCAGTGGACGGTAGTCCGGGTGCGCAACGGAGATGATCTTCGGCACGCGATCGCGCGGTGCCAGGCCGCGCAGATCCGCGTAGCCGTACTCCGTGATGATGACCATCACGTCGTGCTCCGTGTGGTCGACGTGGGAGGCGAAGGGCACGATGGCGGAAATGGCGCCATCCTTGGCCGTGGACGGGGAGATGAAGGTGGACAGGAAGGCATTGCGCGTGAAGTCGCCGGAGCCACCGATGCCGTTCATGATGCGCGAACCAGACACGTTCGTGGAGTTCACGTTGCCGTAGATGTCACAGCCGATCATGCCGTTGGAGGCGATGAGGCCCGTGCGGCGGATGACCTCCGGGTGGTTGGAGATCTGCTGCGGGCGCAGGACGATGTGCTCGCGGTAGCGCTTCGCCTCTTCATTCATCTTCTTGGCGTACTCCGGGGACAGCGCGAAGGAGGTTGCGGAAGCGACGGTCATCTTGCCGTTGTCGATAAGGTCCAGCATGCCGTCCTGGATCACCTCAGTGTAGGCCTGGATGTTCTCGAACTTGGAGTCCAGCAGACCCGCCATCACGGCATTCGGCACGTTGCCCACGCCGGACTGCATGATGTAGCCGTCGTAGGTCAGGCGACCGGCCTCAACCTCTCCCTCGAGGAGGTCCAGGAAGTGCCCGGCGATCTTCTCGGAGATCTCGTCGGTCGGCTTGAACGGTGCGTTGCGATCCTCGGCGTTGGTCTTCACCACGGCCACGACCTTGTTCTGGTCTACCGGGATGTACGGCGTGCCGATGCGGTCGCCGGGGCGGTTGATCGGGATCGGGGTGCGGTTCGGCAGGTCCTGGATCTTGTAGATGTCGTGCATGCCCTCCAGGTCAAGGGACTGCCACTCGTTGACCTCGATAATGATCTTGCGGGCGGAGTTGAGGTACTCCACGTTGTTGCCCACTGCCGAGGACGGGATGATGTTGCCCGCCTCGTCGATACGCACGGCCTCTACAACGGCTACGTCCAGCTGTCCAAAGAAGCCTTCCTCGACCTGCTGGCCGAGGTGGGAGAGGTGGATGTCCTGGTACTTAATTTCGCCAGCGTTGATTTTCTTGCGCATCACCGGGTCGGAGGCGTAGGGGGTGCGGTAGCGCACAGCATCGGCCTCGGCCAGCACGCCGTCGCAGTCAGGTGCGGTGGAGGCGCCGGTGAAAAGGTCGATCTGGAAGTCTTCCCCGCGACCGTGCAGTTCCTTAGCCTTCTCGGCAATGGCCGTCGGCAGCGCCTTGGGGTAGCCCGCTCCCGTGAAGCCGGACATGCCGATCTTGTCGCCGTGGTTGATGAACTGCGCCGCCTCGTCGGCGGACATGACCTTGGACCTGTAGAACTCGTTGGCGATGCGCTCAGACATCGGTTCCTCCTCCATAGCTGTTTAGCGGTTTCTCCGCTCCTTTCCTCAGCCTACATAAGCGTGACGTGGCTCGCCCTCGCCCCTCATGCGAATTGTTGAACATTTATTGGCGCTCTTTGGTTATTGACGCCCTTTGGTATTCGTCCCTCCCCAGTGTGACAATGGTGGCCGTGACTACATCGACCGCAACCCCCACCTCCACCACCCCGCAGGACTCAACCACCCCGGCTGGTTCGCCCGACGCAGCGCCACAGTCCAACCAGCAGTTCAAAGGGCTGCAGATCGGCAAGATGCAGCTCGACTCCCCCGTCGTACTCGCCCCGATGGCAGGCGTAACCAACGTGGCCTTCCGCAGCCTGTGCCGCGAACAGGAGCGCGAACGCATGGGCTCCGTCGCCGGGCTGTACGTCTGCGAAATGGTGACGGCTCGCGCTCTGGTCGAGCGCAATCCGAAAACCCTGCACATGACGACCTTCGCACCAGACGAGGATCCCCGCAGCCTGCAGCTGTACACCACCGACCCGGAGTACACCTACAAGGCGGCCAAGATGATCGTCGACGAGAACCTCGCCGATCACATCGACATGAACTTCGGCTGCCCCGTACCCAAGGTCACCCGACGTGGCGGCGGCTCCGCCCTGCCCTACAAGCGCAGGCTCTTTGGAAACATCGTGGCTGCCGCGGTTAAGGCCACGGAAGGCACGGACATTCCAGTGACCGTGAAAATGCGCGTGGGAATCGACGACCAGCACCACACCCACCTGGATGCCGGCCGCATCGCCGTGGAAGAGGGTGCGGCCGCTGTGGCTTTGCACGGCCGTACCGCAGCACAGCGCTACTCCGGTCACGCGGATTGGAACGAGATCGCGCGCCTGAAGGAGCACCTGGCCCACACGGGCATCCCCGTGCTGGGCAACGGCGACATCTTTAAGGCCACGGATGCCCGCGCCATGATGGAGCAGACCGGCTGCGACGGCGTGGTCGTAGGCCGGGGTTGCCTGGGCCGCCCGTGGCTCTTCGCGGAGCTCTCCGCCGAGCTGCGCGGCCTGCCGATCCCCAGCGAACCCACCCTGGGCGAGGTAGCGCGCATCATCCTGCGCCACGCGGAACTATTGGCCGCCCACGACGGCGAGCAGAAGGCCTGCCGTGACCTGCGCAAGCACATGACGTGGTACCTACGCGGTTTCCCCGCCGGCGGGGAACTGCGCCGCAGCCTGTCCCGGGTGAGCAGCCTGGACGAGCTGAAGTCTGCACTTGCCGACGTATGGGACTCCCCCGCCCTGGCGGAGGACGCCGACGGCGCCCGCGGCCGCCAGGGATCCCCCGCAAAGGTGGCCCTGCCGGAGGGCTGGCTGGACGACCCGGAGGACGAGACTGTCCCGGACGGCGCCGACATCGAAAACAGTGGTGGTTAATAGTTTTCGGGCCTATAGGTTTCGGGGCTATACGCGGGGGCCAAACCTCAGCGCCACCGAGCTCCAGAGACTATAGTTTTTTCACATGCGTAGGGTGTACCGAAACCAACTCCGGGAATTTAAGCACGACATTTCACTGATGGCGGATTTCGTGCGCACTGCGCTCAATTCCGCTACCCGTTCTCTGCTAGAAACCGACCTGGACCTTGCCGAGAAGGTCCTAAGCAGCGTAGATACACTCGAGGATCTGCGTGAGACCGCAGTCAAGGATGCCTTCCAGCTGCTAGCGCTGGAAGCACCCGTGGCGCGGGACTTGCGCATTGTCGTTGCCGGCCAGCATATTGTCGAGGATTTCACCCGCATGGGCGCGCTTGCGGTGCATGTGGCAAAGGTGGCGCGGCGGCGTCACCCAGAAAATGCTGTACCCGAGTCCGTCCGCCCCTATATCGAAGAGATGGCTCGGCAGTGCGACAATTCGGCGGCGAAGATCCAGACCCTGCTGCGCGAGCTCGACGTAAACACCGCCCTCGAGCTCGTTGAAGACGACGACGCGGTCGATGACATCCACCGCCACATCTTCCAGCTCACCACCCAGCGCGAATGGCCGCACACAGTGCGCGAGGCCGTGGACGTCACGCTGCTCTCGCGCTACTTCGAGCGCTACTCGGATCACGCGGTGGAGATTGCCAACCGCATTGTCTTCATCATCACCGGCCTCACGCCGGATGAGTACTACCGCAAGCAGGAAAACGAGGAGCTGCAGCAGCACTTCCGCGAGCAGTTCGACGAGATGCGCTACCGCTACGACACGAACCTGGATTACTAGCCGCCTGCAGGGCACAGGCGCCTGCAGGCCGCAGCCGGTCGCAGGCCGCGACTGTCTAGCGCGCGTACGCCTTCTTCGCGAACATCGCGGCGTTCAGCGCATCGTCGAGCAGCTGCTCCGGGGTGCGGCTAACGTCCAGCTGGATGCCCTTCTCCCCCGGCGTGAGGCGCTGCAGATCCTCCAGCTGCGCGGTCAGCAGCTCGCGTGGCATGTCGGCTTCTCCCACGCGGTTCTTCATGCGCTCCGCGAGCACGTCCTCGGTGCCGTACAGGTGCACGTAGAACACGGTCGCGTTCTCGCCCACATCGTTGAGGATCTCGCGGTGGTCGATGCGCAGCGCGGTGCAGGCGGTGACGGTGTTGTTGCCCTGGGCGGCCTCGTCCGCAATCCAGTCGCGCACGATCCCTAGCCACTTACGGCGCCCGGCCTCCGGCGGGAACTTGCCGTCCTGCAGGATCTCCAGCGCCCCCTCTGGGTGCAGATCGTCGGCTTCCTGCAGCTGCCAGCCGGTCTTCTCGGCAAAGGCGCGCGCCAGGGTGGTCTTGCCGCTGCCGCTGACCCCCATCACGACGACGTGGAGGGTTGCCGGAGTCTCTTGGCTAGACATGTGGCTCCTTTCTTCTCTGCGGTGGTTCTCTGGGTTACCCGTTACTGCCTTCCAGTATGCCGTTTATTTTTATTATTGACGCCAAAAGCGGGGTTCCGGCGCTAACCGGAACCCCGCTAGTGGGTGGCAAGCTCAGCGGGAGCCTGCCGAAGACACTTTTTCTAAGATCCTGTACCTGCTTGACGGGCAGGTAGGCGTTTTATCCGAAGCGACCGGAGATGTAGTCCTCGGTCTCCTTCTTCGTCGGGTTTTCGAAGATCTGCTTGGTCGGGCCAACCTCGACCAGCTGGCCGGGCTTGCCGGTTGCTTCCAGGGAGTAGAAGGCGGTCTGGTCGGACACACGGGCTGCCTGCTGCATGTTGTGCGTCACGATGACGATGGTGAACTCTTCCTTCAGCTCGTGGATCAGGTCCTCCACGGCCAGGGTGGAGATCGGGTCCAGTGCGGAGCAGGGCTCGTCCATCAGCAGAACTTCCGGCTCGACCGCGATGGCGCGGGCGATGCAGAGGCGCTGCTGCTGACCACCGGACAGGCCGCCGCCCGGTCGGTCGAGACGGTCCTTAACTTCGTCCCACAGGTTGGCGCCGCGCAGTGCGCGCTCTGCAACCTCGCGGAGCTTCTTCTTGTTCTTCTCGCCGGACAGCTTCAGGCCAGCAACCACATTCTCTTCGATGGACATCGTCGGGAACGGGTTTGCCTTCTGGAAGACCATACCGATGGTGTTACGGACAGCCACCGGGTCGATCTTCGGGCCGTAAATGTCTTCGCCGTCGAGCAGGATCTCGCCCTTGACGTAGGCACCGGGGATAACCTCGTGCATACGGTTCAGGGTGCGCAGCACGGTGGACTTACCACAGCCGGACGGGCCGATGAAGGCGGTCACTGCCTTCGGTGGGATGTGCAGGTTGACGTCCTGTACGGCATGAAAGTCGCCGTAGTAGATGTTGACGTCGTTGAGGTCTAGGCGCTTAGCCATTGTGTTGTTCTCCTAGGAAAAGGCTTTGTTTGGGTTTAGGTCCCGGTGGGGGTCAAAGGCTTGGGGTGAGCCTTAGACCTTCACCGAATAGCGCTTCGAGATCAGGCGGGCGCCAATCATCAGGATTGCCACGAGCAGCACCAGGGTCAGTGCGGAGCCCCACAGGCGCTCCAGCACGAACTCGTTACTGCCCGCGCCGTACAGATCAACCATGTACAGCGGCAGGGACTGCTGGCCCCCTTCGAACGGGTTCCAGTTGATCTTGGTGGTGGAGCCAACCAGGATCAGCACCGGCGCAGACTCACCCATCACGCGGGCGACAGCCAGCATGATGCCGGTGACGATGCCGGACAGCGCGGTGGGGAGGACGATCTTCACGATGGTCTTCCACTTCGGCACACCCAGTGCGTAGGAGGCCTCACGCAGATCCATCGGAACCACACGCAGCATCTCTTCCGCGTTACGCACGATGATCGGAACCATCAGCAGAACCAGTGCAAGCGACACTGCGAAGCCGGAACGTTCGAAGCCGAACATGGTGATCCACATTGCGTAGACGAACAGGGCGGCGACGATGGACGGTACACCGGTCAGAATGTCGACCATGAAGGTCGTGATGCGGCCGAGGAATCCGCCGCGGGAGTACTCCACCAGGTAGATAGCGGTGAACACACCGATCGGGATAGAGAGGGCGGAGGTAACCAGAACCTGCATCAAGGTACCGATGATGGCGTGGACTGCACCACCACCGGCCTTGTTGCGCGGCTGGCCGACCATGTCGTAAACCCACCAGTCGGGGTTAAGGATCGCAGGCAGGCCTTCACTGAGAACCTTGATCAAGACCCACAACAGTGGGACCAGAGCCAGCGCCATGGCGAAGTAGATGATGACGGTGGCGAACTTGTCGACCGCCTTGCGCTTACCGGAAATCTGGGTAAACAGCTCGGAGGACGAAGAGGACTTCTTCCTATCTACAGTTGCTGCATCTGTCATTGTTCTCTTCTCCTACTTCTTCGCCACAACGGCGCGGGCGGCAGCGTTAACCAGGAAGGTCAACAGGAACAGAACGAGGCCGGCGGAGATGTAGGCACCCGCCTTCAGCTCGTCGTTGAACTCCGGCGCGGCTGCGGCGATGGCCGTTGCGAAGGTCGTACCGCCATCCATCAGGGAGCCACGGAAGCCCGGCGCACTAGCGATGACCATGTACAGCGCCATGGTCTCACCCAACGCACGGCCCAGGCCCAGCATTGCACCGGAGATGTAGCCGGACAGGCCGAAGGGCAGCACGGTCATGCGGACAACTTCCCAGCGGGTTGCGCCCAGAGCCAATGCGGCCTCGACGTGACCCTTCGGGGTCTGCACGAAGACCTCACGGGTGGTGGCGGCGATGACCGGCAGAATCATGATTGCCAAGACGACGCCACCGGTGAAGATGTTTCGAGAAGTGGAGAATGGCGGAGAGCTACCCTGCTGGTGGTTGAACAGGAAGAATCCGCCGGCCCAGCCAGACAGCCACTCGAAGAAGCCACCCAGCGCCGGGCCGAGGACGTAAGCGCCCCAAATACCGAACACGATGGAGGGCACCGCGGCCAGCAAGTCGATCATGAAGCCCAGGGGCTTGATGAAACGCTTCGGGCAGTAGTTGGACAGGAAGATCGCAATGCCCAGTGCAACCGGCATGGCCAGCAGGAGGGCGACGATCGAAACCAGGACGGTGGTGAAGAACAGGTTCGGGATACCGAACTGCATCCATCCGCCGTCGTTGTTGGTGTAGTCGGTATTCCAGCGCTCACCGTAGGTGAAGAAGCTGAAGATGCCATCGCGCAGGCGGTTCAGTGCGGGGACTGCTTGCAGAATCAGGAACAGGCCGATCAGACCGATGATCACGGTGATCAGGATTGAGGAGGTCTTTGCCAGCGTTTCGAAAACAACATCGCCAGGGCGCTTAACGCTGCCACCGCCGGAGCGCTGGCTATCTTGCGCCAACTGGTGATCCTGCTGCGGCTGAGGGGCGTCGCCCTCTGCCTTTGCGGACGTGGCGACCTCAACCTTATTGGCGTTTGCCATGAGGGATCCTTAAAAGGTCGTTATTCAATACCAGAATAAAATTGAAAAGTGTTTCGCGTCACTGTAGTTACCGCATTCAGACCGTAACCCCCGATCGAAGAACGAGCGGGGGTTACTTCTTTTCCTGAGCGGCTGTGAATACTACTTCAGAGCGTCGACAGCTTCTTCCAGCTTGGTCTTGAACTCGCCGTCCACCGGGATGTAACCCTGGTCAGCCAGATCATCGTTCTGGTTATCCAGGATGGTGTTCAGGAAGTTCTTAACCAGCTTCGAGGTGTTGTCGTCGTAGCCAGCGGAGCAGACGATCTCGTAGGTGGTCAGAACCAGCGGGTACTCGTCCTCGCCGTTCATGGCGTACAGCTTGTCAGCGTCGACGACCAGGTCGTTACCCTCGCCGGAGAACTCAGCCTCGGCCAGAGCCTTGTTAACGTTGTCCTTGTTCAGCTCAACCGGGCCGGAGCCGAAGTCGATCTTGGCAATGTTGACCTCGTCAAGCTCCTCAGCGAAGCCGGACTCAACGTAGGTGATTGCGCCGTTGGTAGCTGCAACCTGGTCAGCAACACCCTTGGACTTCGGAGCACCGGTGCCGACCTCGGTCGGGAAGCTCTTGCCCTCGGAGTCCCACTCACCGCTGGAGGCAGCCAGGAACTTCTGGAAGTTGTCGGAGGTACCGGACTCGTCAGAGCGGTACACAACCTCGATCGGGTCGGACGGCAGATCAACGCCCTCGTTCTCATCCTTGATAGCCTCGTCGTCCCACTTCTTGATCTCGCCCTTGAAGATCTTGGCAACGGTCTTGGTGGACAGGTTCAGCTCGTCCACGCCCTCCAGGTGGTAAGCAATTGCAACCGGGCCGATAACCATCGGCAGGTGCCATGCGTCGTTGCCGTCGCAGCGCTTCTTAGCGTCTGCGATCTGGTCGTCCTTCAGCGGGGAGTCGGAACCAGCGAAGTCAGCCTGGCCAGCGATGAACTTCTTCTGGCCGTCACCGGAACCAGAAGCGTTGTAAGCCAGGGTAGCGCCGGTGCTGGAGAAGGCCGGGCCGAAGATGTTCTGGATTGCGTTGTCCTGAGAGGAAGCGCCTTCGCCGCGCAGTTCGCCGGTGGCCTCCTCCATCTCGCGAGAGCCTTCGCTGCTGCCGCCTTCGTTGTTGTCAGCGTTGGAGCAGCCGGTCAGGATCAGGGAACCAGCAAACAGGGTTGCAGCTGCAGCGCTGGCGCGCTTCATGGTGAACTTCACGAGGTTTTCCTCCGAAATATTGTCAGAAGTACAGAAAAGTGTCTTACAGGAGAAGCCCGCAGTTGTAGGAGCCACTCTTGCGTCACCAAGAAAGTTAATCGGCGCTTATGGATTTAAAGAGTGCTGTAAGTGAACAGCAGGTGAACAACAGCATTTATGCAGCACAGCTATCTTTCTCGGTTCAGAAAGCATTGCAAATACACCCCCAAGACCACACCTAAGCACTACCCCCCATGTGGCGAAACGTGCCTTGATTTAACCCAAAGTTAACCCGCCTCGACACAGAACCCACTTCACTCTCGGCGGCGCACAACTAGCGACTATAGGTTTTCTCATACTCCGCTAGTGGACCTTTAAGGTTCTCAGCCGCGGACTACCTCGCTGTCTTCACGCCTGAAGCTATTCACGAAACTATTTACGACACTTTTTACGGCATTATCCAGGGGACTCTCTAGGCTCACTGCTCAGAGACGGCCGCGGTAAACCACATCGGTGTGCACAACCTCGAAGCCGAGTCGTTTATACGTAGAAACCGCAGGCGCGTTGTCTCCCTCCACATACAACTCAATGCGACCGCAACCATTATCCAGGAGCAACTTCATACCCAGCTGCGTGATCGCCTGCCCCAGTCCCCTACCGCGAGCATCGTCAGCGAGGCACACGACGTACACCTCCCCTGCTCGCTCGCCGGCATCCTTTTCCTTCTCTTCCAGCGGGATCTTCGTCCAGTGGAAGCCCACCAGGCGGAACACATCGTCGTTCCCCTCGCCCCCATCGGCCGCACAGGGAATGCCCACCCGCTCGGCAGCGGAGTTTTCATCCCGCACCCACAGCATCAGGACCGCATCCGGATCGAACCAATTAGTGTCCCGGGCAGAACGCAGGTGGTCTACGTCCCAGCCGCCTTGCTCGGGGTGCCATGCGAAGGCCTCATTATTGACGCGCACCCACTCGGCATCCACGGAATCTGCATCAAAGCGCGCCACGGACTCGGCGTACGTCAGAACCTCAATGTCCTGTTCCTCACAGCGCTTCTCGGCCTCTGCACCGCCCGCCTCAATGGCTCTGGCCGCCTTCGTCGCCGGCGCACAGTCCAGCGACATCTTCAGCAGTTCACGGGTGCGGCGGGCATCCAGCGACTCGACAAAGCGCTGGGCGCCGGCGGAATCCCCGTGCGCCCAGACGTCAATCGCACCGCTCACGCCCAACTGGTCGCGCAGAGCTTCAAACAGGGCAATCCCCACCCCACTGTGGCGAACCTCCGGGGCAACAGCCAACTCGATCACGCGGTCCGGGTCGATCGCCAGCACGCCGACCACGCGGTTGCTATTCCTGGCCACTACGTGCTTGTGGCCGTGGTTCTCGTCAATGCCGCGCAGGAAAGCCTCACTGATCGCAGGCACCCCATCTGCCTCAGCGACTTCACCCAGCACCTCGTGAACCCCCTCCAACACCTCAGAGTGCTCCCACAGGTCTTCAAATGTGTCGTAGGTAATAGCCATGCCCCCAATTGTCCCTCACTTTCGGCATTTTGGGGTAGATTTCGACGGTTTCTTAACGCTTCTCTGAGATTGCGGCGGCGGAGGCGTGGCGTCATAAAGAAGGAACAATGGCACCTAGTAACCTGTAGGGAACGACAAAGAGACTCGAGAAGGGGGCCGGCCAGGTGAAGAAGATCGCAATCCGCGGCGCGCTCACCCTAGTGCTGGTGCTGCTCGTGGCGCTGCTGGTCGATAACGTGATCGCCGCGCGTGCCGAACACAAGATCTCCGAGGCGCTATATGCCGATTCGAACCTAGCCAACCCGCCAAAGGTACAGGTGGCGGGCTTCCCCTACACCGGCGCCGCGCTTAGCCACGAACTCCAGGCGGTCACCGTCGTCGCCAACGACGTGGATGTGCCGGGCTTCGGCCTGATGAGCGTACAAACCTCGGCGCAGTACATAACTGTCTCCGCGGACGATGTTTTCAACGGCACCATCGAAAACGCCCCGGCGCGCAAGGTCTTTACCCGCCTGCAGCTGGACGGCGTGCTGCTGGGCAACCGCATGGACATCGAGGCCCTGCAGATCCAGAACCTCGACGACATCTCGCCCCGCGGCGGCTGGGAGACCGAGGCCATCTTCGAGGGCAAGCCAAAGGGCTTCGCCAAACCCGCGAAGGTCGAGGTCAAGCTTCGCATCGTCGCGGGCACCATGGTGATCACCCCGACCAAGATCCTCTCTGTCCCCGACGGGCTGGACATTAAGGCCAAGAACGTCACCGACGAAGCCACACTCGATCCGGACATCGAAAAGCGGGTTAATGACGCCTTTAGCTTGCGCATCCCGGGCAAGGAACTACCCATGCGGGGCGACCCGGAGCGGATTTTCGTCTCCGGCGGCTCGGTGTTCGTCGAAGCCTCGCAGGTGTACACGAAGATCAGCCTGTCCGATCTGGCTCCGCGATCCCGACCCTTGAGTGAAGAAGAACTCCCCAGCCTATAGTCTTAAGGGCATGGCTGAAGAAGAAAAGAAGAAGTTCAAGGTAGACGCTAACGAAGCGGTCAACCTGGCCGCCGAGCAGTCCAAGTCCACTAGCGACAAGAACCTGCCGGAATTCGGCGACATGCCCATCCCCGACGACACAGCCAACCTGCGCAAGGGGCCCAACCTGCACGACGGTCTGCTGGCACTGCTGCCGCTGATCGGCGTATGGCGTGGCCAGGGCCAGGCGGCGCCTCCCGGCGAGGAGGAGTTCACCTTCGGCCAGCAGGTCATCTTCGCCCACGATGGCGAGAATCGCATCAGCTACGATTCCCGCACCTGGCGTATGGATGAGGACGGGCAGCCAACCGAGACCCCCGGCCGCCGCGAGTCCGGCTTCCTGCGCATCAACGATGACGATGAAATCGAGATGATCCTCACCCACTCTGACGGCATGGTGGAGATTCTGTACGGCAGCCCGCTGAACGAGCGCGCCTGGCAACTGGAAAGCGCCTCGACGATGGCTACAGCCACCGGCCCGACGAACCTGGGGCCGGGCAAGCGCCTCTACGGCCTGATGCCGAACAACGACCTTGGCTGGGTCGACGAACGCCTCATCGACGGCGAGATGGTTCCCTGGCAGTCCGCGCAGCTGTCCCGCGTGGTCGGCTAGGTCGCTGACCGGTTGGGGGCCAGTCGGCTAGCCGGTAACAGCCTCCCAGGCCATCTTTTCCACCTCGTCGGCAACTTCCGGGCGGGGCAGCTGGATGCCGTCCAGCTCTGTCACCCGTGCCTGCACGCGCACGGAGGAGACCAGCCACACGCCGGCGGCAGCTGTGAGGTCCTCTACCCGCAACACCCGTTCCTCGGTGACCCATCCGCGCTGCTCGGCCAGCTTAAAGAGCGCGGCCTGCGAGGTGCCCTTCAAAATGCCCACATGCGCCGGCGGGGTGACGAGCTTCTTTTCCCCCGTCGTCTGGTTCACCTCCACGGCCACCACGGTCGAGGTCGGCCCCTCCAGCACAAGCCCCTCGTCAGACAGGAAGATCACGTCGTCCACCCCGCGGGCCTTCGCGCTGCGCAGGGCGGCCATGTTGGCTGCGTAGGATAGCGTCTTCGCGCCGATCAGCGCCCACGGGGAACGTTCCGATAGGTCGATGCGGAAGCCCCGCTCGGCCGTCATCACCCGCACGCCGTGCTCCCGGTCGTGCAGCACGTGCTCGCTGACCGGCGCCACCGTGACCCAGCCCGTCGGTTGCCCCGTGGATTCCCGTCCGCGCGAGTAGACCCAGCGCAGCGCGGCCTCCTGCCCCGGCCCGTTCTTCTCCTCGAAGTCGGCCACGGCAATGTCGGTGGCGCGGAACCAGCGTTCCAGGTCTGGCTCCGGCAGGTCCAGCATCGCGGAGCTGTTGAGGAAGCGGGTGGCGTGGCGCTCGCGGTTGCGCACGTTGCCGCCGCGCAGCATGAAAGTCTCGAAAACCCCGTCGCCGCGCACGGCGGCTAGGTCGTCTGCGTAGATCATCGGCACGGTCGCGTCCCGAACCTGCGGGTCTTGGGTGGCAGCTGCCGTGCCAGCGCCTGTGCCGCCGCCGTCCTCACCCAGGACGTCAACGACCACGAACTTTGCTTCCTGATTGCTCATGTTGCTCATTCTATTCCCGCACTGTTCTCGGACGTTTTACAAGCCCCATAGAGTGCCGCCATTGGCATGCCAGCCCCGCCCCGTCCTACGATGGGTGGTGTGTTTGATCTGACTCACAGCCCGATCGTCGACCACGCACCTGCCGCCAGCGCACTGTCTGGCAGTGAGGCCGCCGAAGTTTCAGAGGCACCGGAAGCTCAGAGCAGCGCCACTGCCTGGCACTACGGCAACCCCCTCACCGAGCAGTCCCGCGTAAACGACGGCAAGCCCGGCCTCGTGGATTTTTGGGATCGCGTGGCCATCCGCGTCTCGGGTGCGGAGCGTCGCGATTGGCTCAACAACTTGATCTCCCAGAAGGTCAACGCCATCGAGCCCGGCCAGGCCACCTTCGGCCTGATCCTCGACGTGAAAGGCCACGTCGAGCACTTCTTCGGAATCCTCGCCACCGACGACGCGCTGATCCTCGACACCCCAGCCACCCACGCCGACGCACTCGAAGACTATCTGAGCAAGATGGTCTTCTGGTCGCAGGTCTCCGTCGAGCGCCTGCCGTGGGCGCGGCTCACGGTGATCGGCACGGACCTCGCCGCGGATTCCTCGCTCTTTACTGTTGACACCACATCCTCCGCCGCCCTGCCCACTCAGCTGAACTTCGACGTTCCGGAAGATGTGGATCTGCAACTGTGGAGGACCAGGAGTATCGGCGAGCTCCAGGCTCTCGACCTGTGGGTTCCCCGCGAGAGGATAACCCGCGCCTGGGATGAGCTGACTCATGTCGCCCAGCCCACCGGGCGCATGGCCTACGACGCATTCCGCGTGCAGGCACGCCTGCCGATCCTGGGCGTGGATACCGACGAGCGCGCCATCCCCCACGAGGTCCCCGCCTTCATCGGCAAGGGAATCAGCGGCGCCACCCAGCTGGACGACGTTTCCGCCGGTCCCACCGAGGCTGCCGTACACCTGAACAAGGGCTGCTACCGGGGGCAGGAGACGGTTTCCCGAGTGCATAACCTGGGCAAATCCCCGCGAGTGCTGGTGATGCTACACCTGGACGGATCCGCCAATCGACTGCCCGGCGTGGGTGCCGAACTCACCGCGGGTGGCCGCGGAATCGGCCGGGTCGGATCCAGCGTGCACGACTGCGACTACGGGCCGATCGCGCTGGCTTTGGTGAAGCGGAATGTGGTGGAGAAGGTGGCGTCCGAAAACGGCGACGTACCCCCGCTACTCGCCGATGGGATCGACGTATCGATCGACCCCAGCGACCTTGCGAATGCAGCGGGAGACAACTCGATCCGACCGGGGCGAGCGGCGATCAACCGGCTGCGCGGGAAAAATTAGAAAACCCTCACATTGGCTTGACCCCCTTGGCTGCGCAATAACAGCGCAGGTCACAGGAGGCATTCGGCGTGGAAACCCCCGCGCCTACGTCTTCGGTGGGAGGGGGCTTTTGGGAAAAAATGATTGCTAACCGCTATGGTGTAGGGCAGGAAGAAACTTAACTTGTAAACGAAAAGGGTGGCCGAACTCCCGCGCCACTCGAGGACACCGCAAGGGGGTCAGGCCATGGGTCGCGGCCGTGCCAAGGCAAAGCAAGCCAAGGTTGCTCGTCAGTTGAAGTACAATGCTCCGGAAATGGATCTGGAGAGGCTGCAGAGGGAACTCTCTGGCCAGTCGCAGAACCGGGGTTCCGGTTCCCGCGGCGGTAGCGAGTACGACGAGTACGAGGATGACTACAGCGATTTCGCTGCAGAATACGACGACTACAGCGACGAGTACGCCGACGACTACGAGGACAAATACTCCAACGGGTCGCGGTAAAAGCCAACCTATTCACTAAAAACTCCCGCAGCTGGTGCTTTTTGAAAAGCACAGCGCGGGAGTTTTTCTTGGCCTGAGCCCCGTTGGGGCCCAGTTCAGCCAACTTAGATCTAGTTCACGGGGCTGCGGTACTCGCCATCCAGGATCGCGCCGGACTGGCCGTCCTGTGCCGGGCGAACCTCGCCCAGGCGCCAGGCATCGATGTGGCGGGCGGTCAGCATCGCCAGTGCGCGCTCGGCATCATCTTCCGCCACTACGGCGACCATGCCCACGCCCATGTTGAAGGTCTTCTCCATCTCCTCCTGTGAGACCTGGCCTTCCTCCTGGATCAGGCGGAAGATCGGGCCAGGGGTCCAGGAGGAACGCTCCAACTCCGCGACCAGGCCGTCCGGGATCACGCGCCCCAGGTTGGCGGCCAGACCACCGCCGGTGATGTGGGCGAAGGTGTGAACGTCACACTCGCTGGCCAGCTTCAGGCAATCGAGGGCGTAGATGCGGGTGGGCTCCAGCAGCTCCTCCCCCAGCGTGCGGCCGAGGGATTCGACGTGCCCGTCCAGCGGCAGCTGCTTGGTATCCAGCAACACGTGGCGCGCCAGGGAGTAGCCGTTGGAGTGCAGGCCGGAGGAGGCCATGGCGATCACCACGTCACCCGGTCGCACGCGATCCGGACCCAGCAGGTTGGCCTCTTCGACCACGCCGACAGAGGTGGCGGAGACGTCGTACTCGTGCGGCTCCATCACGCCCGGGTGCTCAGCGGTCTCGCCGCCCAGCAACGCACAACCGGCTTCCTCACAGCCCGCGGCGATGCCGGAGACGATGCTGGCAACGTGCTCTGGCACGACCTTGCCGATGGCGATGTAATCCTGCAGGAACAGCGGCTCGGCACCGCAGACCACCAGGTCATCCACACACATGGCGACCAGGTCGCGGCCGATCGTATCGTGCTTGTCCATAGCCTGGGCCACGGCCAGCTTGGTGCCCACGCCGTCGGAGGACGCAGCCAACAGCGGCTTTTCATAATCCCCCAGCGCGAACAGGCCGGCGAAGCCACCGAGGTCGCCGCGCACCTCGGGGCGGGTGGCCTTCTTAGCCAGCGGTGCGAAAAGCTCTACTGCGCGATCGCCGGCCTCAATGTCTACACCGGCAGCAGCGTACGATGCGCCCTCTGCCTGCTTCGGGGTGTTATCGGGGTGCTCACTCATGGCTTGTCCTTGCTTTCCTAATTCTTCGCCTGCTGCTTCAGCATCGTTTCTACCAATGCCGTGTTCGGGTTGTCGCTCGGCATGCCCAGCGGGAACACGCCGTCGAAGCACGCCGCGCACAGCTCATCGCTGCTTTGTTGTGACGCCTCAATCATCGCCTCGGTAGAAACGAATGCTAGGGAGTCCGCGTCGATCTCCCGGCGAATTCCCTCCACCGGATCCGAAGGATCCACATTATTCGCAATCAACTCGGTGGGCGAGGCGAAGTCGATGCCGTAGAAACACGGCCACTTTACGGGCGGCGAAGCAATGCGAACGTGCACTTCCTTCGCCCCGGCCTCACGCAGCATCTTAATCAGCGCGCGCTGGGTGTTTCCGCGGACAATGGAATCGTCCACCACGACCAGGCGCTTGCCCTCGATGACCTCACGCAGGGGGTTTAGCTTCAGGCGGATACCCAGTTGGCGGATGGTCTGCGAGGGCTGGATGAAGGTGCGCCCCACGTAGGCGTTCTTCATCAACCCCTGGCCAAAGGGAATGTGCGAGGCCTGGGCGTAACCCACCGCCGCGGGCGTACCGGACTCCGGCACGGGAATCACCAGGTCGCCCTCCGCCGGAGCCTCCTCGGCCAGCTTGCGGCCGATCTCCAGGCGGGTGCCGTTCACCGACCGGCCGCGGATGACGGAATCCGGGCGAGCCAGGTAGACGTACTCGAACACGCAGCCCTTGTGCTTCGTCTCCGCAAAGCGGCGGGAACGCACGCCGTCGCCGTCGATGGCCACCAGCTCGCCCGGCTCGACATCGCGGACGAAACGCGCGCCCACGATGTCCAGCGCCGCGGTTTCGGAAGCAACGACCCAGCCGCCGCTGGCCAACTGGCCGATGGACAGAGGGCGCACGCCCTGCGGGTCTCGAACGGCGTACAGTGCGTCACCATCGGTAAACAGCACGCAGAAGGCGCCCTTGACCTTGGGGAACAGCTCCATGGCTGCTTCCTCCACGCCGTGCCCCTCGCGGGTGTCGGCGGCTAGCAGGGCGCACATGACCAGCGAATCAGAGGGGTTGTCCTTCGGATCCACCAGCCCCAACCGGGCGGCCTCCTGGGTGAGCTCGCGGTGATTCACCAGATTGCCGTTGTGGCCCAGAGCCACGTCGGTTCCGTCGGGTGCCATGCGGAACATGGGCTGCGCGTTCTCCCAGCTATTACCACCAGCGGTGGTGTAGCGGTTGTGCCCCATGCCGATGTGGCCCTTGAGGGCCTCGAGCGACTGCTCGTCAAACACCTGACTGACCAGACCCAGATCCTTGAACACGACGATCTGGTCGCCATCCCCCACCGCGATACCCGCGGCCTCCTGGCCTCGGTGCTGCAGCGCGTACAGGCCGTAGTACGTCAGCTTAGAGACGTCCTCCCCCGGCGCCCATACCCCGAATACGCCACATTCCTCCCGGGGCTCGGTTTCGCCTCGGTCGTCGAACGGGCTCAGCAACGGTTCTGCCTCTGCTTGTTTTCTCTGGCCTTGAATGTTTGCCACTATGCCGACTCTACTAGCCCATCCGCACTAACCCAAAGGGATGCCCTTTCGCCGGCTGAGCGACCTCACATTCTCAACAGTGGAAGGTGCTTGGCGATGGCGGAGGCGCGGGTGCCGGAAGTGTCGGCGTCCGAACCAGAAAGATCCTCAACCCCCACCACCAAGCGCAACCACGTAATCGGTGAGCACTGCACCACATTGGGCGGAGTGCCACGGCGATGCTCCAGGCCCGCGATGCACTGGACGGCGGCAAAGGGAGGAATGCGCACCTCGACGGAATGGCCGGGGGCCAGCTCCTCCAGGACAGCCGCGGACAGGCGAACCGCCGCAGCTACGTCGGCACGTGGCGGACGCGGCTGCTCCGCGGGGTTATTCACCCAAGGCAATACCGCTTCAACGGCGTTGCGAGCAACGGCGGATAGTTCCGGGCCATGTAAATGCTTCATGCCTGGGAATTGTAGTGCGGAAATTGTAGTGCTCTAACGAACGCCGAAGTGTGGGGCGCGTTAGTATTGGGGAGTTGAACACAAAAGAAGTACAGGGAATTTAGTACAGGGATTTTAAGGAAGGCAGTGACCCGTGGCGGACAGCGCAGAAAACACCACCCCGAGCGAGCACAATGCATCTGATAACACGGCGGAGGCTCCCCAAGAGCGCAGCCCAAAGGTGACGCTGCGCTTTCTCGCCGCTCCGACGGACGTGCTGATGGCAGGGGCGATGGGCGTACACGGCGGGCGCGTACTGGAGTGGATCGATAAGGCCGCCTACGCCTGCGCCGTCGGCTGGGCTCAGTCTTATTGCGTTACCGCCTACGTGGGCCACATCCACTTCACCCGCCCGATCCCCTCGGGCCACATGGTGGAGGTCCGCAGCCGCATCGCCTACACCGGCCGCAGCTCCATGCACATCGTCAACGAGGTGCTGTCCGCCGACCCGCGCGAGGGCGTGTTCACCCGCGCCTGCGACTGCCTGGTGATCTTCGTCGCCCTGGACGAAAACGGTAAGTCCAAGCAGATCCCCTCCTACGTGCCGACGACCGACGAGGAAAAGCGCGTGGAAGATGCCGCGCTTTCCCGCATCCAGCTGCGCAAGGCCATCGAAGAGGAGATGCTGCGCCAGACCTACACCGAAAAGTCCACCGCGCCGGAGCTGGTGAACCGGTTCCTGGCGAAGCCGACGGACGTGAACTGGGGCGGCAACGTGCACGGTGGTACCGCCATGGAATGGATCGACGAGGCGGCCACCGCCTGCACCATGCAGTGGACCGGTGAGCGCACCACCGCGGTGTACGCCGGTGGCATTCGCTTCTACCGCCCGGTGCACATCGGTGACCTCGTGGAGGTGGATGCACGCCTGGTGCGCACCGACGAGCGTTCGATGACGGTGATGGTGCACCTGCGCGCGGGCGACCCGCGCGAGGGCAAGGGCAACCTGCCGGTGGCCATCCACGCATCCATGACGTACATCGCCATCGACCTGGACGGCAACCCGCTGCAGGCACGCAAGTACACGCCGGTGACCAGCGAGGATAAGCGCCTGGAGGAGCACGCCGCCACGCTGCGTAACCTGCGCAAGGAGTTCCTGCCGCGGCCGCTGGTGAGCCCCAGCAACCGCGACTTCCGCTTCGTGGAGTAACGCCCGGGGAGCCGGGCGCTACTCCCGCCCGCTGCATGCTCCGCACGGCGCATAGCAAAAGGGGCTCTAGCTCTTCAGCGCCTTACTCTTCGGCACCTTAGATGACGGAGTTGTTGCCTGCCGCGTGGCTAAACAGCGCGGGCAGCGTGGACGTCCACGCATTCTCGGCCGCCTCCAGGGCGATAACGACGTCGAAGTCCTCGTCGTGCTCCTTGGCCGGGTCAAGCTCGACCTCCCCGCCGAAGGGCAGCACCGGGTACACGCCGGAGCCAAAGCGAATGACCGGCTGGTCTGCCGCGTCGTTCACGCCGGTCAGGCCGATCCAGCCGCCGGTCAGGCCGGTCTCAGCCAGTTCGCGCATCAGGTCGCCGTAGTCCTCGCTGCGCACTGCCAGCAGCACGCGGGAGGCAGTCTCGGAGAACAGCCCCACTGCCGCCTGCTGAGCCAGCGTGCGACCTTCCACGGCGGCGGACTCGTGCTGGCTGAGCATCGGGTTCACGGCCACTCCGCGGCCGGACTGGATTGCCAGCTCTACGACAGCTTGCGACAGGCCGCCCTCGGAGAGGTCGTGGGCGGCGACGATCTTGTCGCGCTGCGCGGTGATGAAGGCGCCCAGGCGCTGCTCCACGGACAGGTCCACCTGCGGCGGCATGCCGGCCAGCTCGTCGTGGACGACCTGCTGCCAGATGGAGCCGCCGAGCTCCCCGCGGGTTTCCGCGCCCACCAGGACCAGGTGGTACTCCTCCTGCTTCTCCCCCTCGGCAGCCGGCTTCGGCAGCTGCTGTGGAATTCGGCGAGCGCAGTCGTCGATGGTGCCCAGCACCGCGATGACCGGGGTCGGCAGAATGGCGGTGTCGCCGGTCTGGTTGTAGAAGGAGACGTTGCCGCCGGTGACCGGAATGCCCATCTCCTTGCAACCATCGGCCAGGCCGTGCACGGCCTCGCGGAACTGCCACATCACGCCCGGATCCTCCGGGGAACCGAAGTTCAGGCAGTTGGACACTGCCACCGGAGTGGAGCCCGTGACGGAGACGTTGCGGTAGGCCTCAGCCAACGCCAGCTGGGCGCCAGTGCGGGGATCCAGGCGGGTGTAACGGCCGGAGGCGTCGGTAGAAACGGCGATGCCGCGACCGGTCTCCTCGTCGATGCGCAGCACGCCCGCGTCCGCGTCCTTGGCCGCAACAGTGTTGCCGCGCACGTAGCGGTCATACTGCTCGGTAATGAACTCGCGGGAGCACAGCGCCGGGGAGGCCGCCAGGTCCAGGATCTGTTGGCGAACCTCCTGGGAGGTCTCCGGCAGCTCCACGCCGCGGGCCTCGTTCAGCTCTTCCTGCTCCGCCGGGCGCTCGTAGGGGCGCTCGTAGACCGGACCTTCCTCAGCCATGGTGTGCGCCGAAGCGTCCACCACGATTTCACCGCAGTGTTCGATGACAAGGTGCTCGCCGTCGGTCACGCTGCCGATGTCGGAGGCCAGCACGTCCCACTTGCGGCAGATCTCCATGAACGCATCCACGTTCTCCGGCTCCACGACGGCGCACATGCGCTCCTGCGACTCGGAGGACAAGATCTCCGCGGCGGTCATGCCCTCGGCGCGCAGGTGCACATTGTCCAGGTTGATGTGCATGCCGCCGTCGCCAGCGGAAGCCAGCTCTGCGGTGGCACAGGAAAGCCCGGCGCCGCCGAGGTCCTGAATACCCACCACCACGTTGGCGCGGTACAGGTCCAGGCAGCACTCAATCAGTACCTTCTCCGCGAAGGGGTCGCCCACCTGCACGGCGGGCAGCTTGCGCTCTGCGCCTTCCTCAAAGGTGTCCGAGGCCAGCACGGACACGCCACCGATGCCGTCCAGACCCGTGCGGGAGCCGAAAAGGATCACTCGGTTGCCCGTGCCAGAGGCGAAGGCCAGCTTGAGGTCTTCGGTCTTCAAAGTGCCCACGCACAGTGCATTTACTAGCGGGTTACCCGCGTAGGTGGCGTCAAAAACAGTCTCGCCGCCAATGTTCGGCAACCCCAGAGAGTTGCCATAACCGCCCACACCCGCGACCACGCCGGGCAGCACGCGCTGGGTATCCGGTAAGTCGGCCGGGCCGAAACGCAGCTGATCCATCACAGCCACCGGGCGCGCGCCCATTGCCATGATGTCGCGGACGATGCCGCCCACGCCGGTAGCTGCGCCCTGGTAGGGCTCCACATAAGAGGGGTGGTTGTGGGACTCAACCTTGAAGGTCACCGCGTGGCCATCGCCGATGTCAATCACGCCAGCGTTCTCACCGATACCGGCGAGCATCTTGGACTTCATCTCTTCGGTCGTGGTCTCACCGAAGTAGCGCAGGTGCGTCTTCGAGGACTTGTACGAGCAGTGCTCGGACCACATGACGGAGTACATGGCCAGCTCCGCATCGGTCGGACGGCGGCCCAGCAGTTCCTTGATGCGCGCGTACTCGTCGTCCTTTAGGCCCAGCTCGTGATACGGCTGCTCCAGGTCCGGGTTGGCCTTAGCATCGGCGACCGTGTCGTTGTGAATCATGAGGATCGGGTGCTCCTTGTAAGAAGAAAGATTAGGAAACGAGCGTGGACAGAACGGACTGGAACAGCCCCAGGCCATCCAAGGACGGGCCGGTCAGGGTTTCCACGGCGTGCTCCGGGTGCGGCATCAGGCCAACCACGCGACCGTTATCGCTGCACACTCCGGCGATCGAGTTGCGGGAACCATTGTGGTTCTCGACGTAGCGGAACACCACGCGACCTTCACCCTCCAGGCGCTCCAGCGTCTCGTCGCTGGCCTGGAAGCGCCCCTCACCGTGCTTGGACGGCACCAGGATCTTGCTGCCCTCGGCGAACTGGTTGGTCCATGCCGTGGAAGTGTTTTCCACCTCCAGGTAGATGTCGCGGCACACGAAGTGCAGCCCCTCGTTACGGGTGAGGGCACCTGGCAGCAGGCCGGCTTCCTGCAAAATCTGGAAGCCGTTGCAGATCCCCAGCACCGGGGTACCGCGCTCCGCGGCGGCCACCACGGACTTCATTGCCGGGGCGATAGCGGCGATGGCACCGGCGCGCAGGTAGTCGCCGTAGGAAAAGCCGCCGGGGACAACCACAGCGTCGACGTTCTTCAGGTCCTCGTCTGCGTGCCACAGCCCCACCGGCTCCGCACCCGCCAGGCGCACTGCGCGCACGGCATCGACATCGTCGAGGGTGCCGGGGAAGGTGATCACTCCAATGCGGATGGTCACTTACTTAGCCTCCACATCTGCGCCTTCGATAACCACGTCGTAGTCCTCGATCACGGTGTTTGCCAGCAGGTCGGAGGCGATCTTCTCCAGATCCTCGCGCGAGACCCCCTCGCCGACCTCCAGCTCAAAGCGCTTCCCCTGACGCACGTCCTCTACCCCACTGATGCCGATGCGGCCCAGGGCACGAACGACGGCCTGACCCTGCGGATCGAGGATTTCCTTCTTGGGCATAACGTTGACGACAACACGAGCCATGGCTTCTACATTCTCCCAGCTTTGCGGTAATTTCCCGGTAGGTTACCGCCCCATCGTAACACTGCTGGGCGACCGCACCCTTAAGCTACAGATGCCTGCTGGCGTTCCACGTAATCGCAGTAGTTCGCGGACTCGTAGCCGGCCTCGCGCAGCAACTCGAGAATGCGCAGCATATCGCCCGCCACGTCGTCCTTTCCGGCCTTCGCCGCGCTGATGGAAAGGCGGATGTCTTTGCCCTTTGCGGCGCTGCGGCGCGCGCTGTTGAGGACGTTGCGACGCCACCACTTCACCGACCCAAAGCCATCGCCGAACGCGAGCACACGCACCGGATGGCGCTTTTCATTGATGAGGTCCCGGATGGTGTACGCATCCGCCGCGACTGCGAAACCCACCTCGCCGGCGGCCTGCAAAGCGTCCTCCGACGCCAGCCAACGAGTCGGGGCGAAGGCCTTCGGGCTCAACCCGAGAGCATCCAGCTGGCGGGTGGCGGCGGAGAGCCGCAGGGTTGCCTCGTGGCGGCCGAGCCGGTGGAACTCCCCCTTGCCGTGCGCCCCACCCAGCGGCCCGAGCCCGCCGAGCAGCAGCTCGTGGCCGCGGGCAGCGGAATCGTGGAACAGTTCCAGCGCCGCCTGGTCATCCTTCAGCCGCCAGTTCGGCCCCTGCACTGTCAGCACCAAACCGGCGTGCAGGTCCAGCGCCCGCGCTGCATCCCGCATTTTCTCGGCCGCGGTCACCGTGTCCTGGCGCAGACCCGTGATGGTCAACAAAACGCGGGGGGCACGCTGGGCGTTGGGGACGGTCTGTGCGGGGCTCATAGGTACTTAGCCTGCACAACACAGGTGAACGGGAGGTAACACCCGCCCTACATCTGAGCGTCGAGTTGTTAAAGGCTCGCCCCCTCGTCGGACGTGTTCTTCACCAGCAGCTCGGTGGCGCCCATCCTGTCCAGCTCCCAGGCGGTCTCGAAGGCCGCCTGGCGCCACTTGGCATAGCGGCCAGATACGCCGCCGTGGCCGGCCTCCATGTCGATGCGCAGCAGCGTATCCTCGGCCCCCACCTCACGCAGCTTGGCCACCCACTTCGCGGGTTCCACGTACAGCACGCGGGTGTCGTTCAGGCTGGTCACCGCCAGGATCGGCGGATAGGCCAGGTCGGCTGAGACGTTCTCATAAGGAGCGTAGCCCGCCATGTAGTCGTAGACCTGCGGGTCGTGGAAGGGGTCGCCCCACTCGTCCCACTCCGTTACGGTCAGCGGCAGCTCCGGCATGAGCATGCTGGTCAGCGGGTCCACGAAAGGAACCACGGCCTCGATGCCCGCGAAGCGATCGCCCGCCAGGTTGGCCACCGCACCCATCAGCATGCCGCCGGCGGAGCCGCCCTCGGCCACCATCTGCTCGCGGGTGGTCATACCCTCGCGCAGCAGGTGGTCGGCGACGGCCACGAAGTCCGTAAACGTGTTGCGCTTCTCCAGCCCCTTGCCGTGGTCGTACCACAGTCGGCCCATCTCGCCGCCGCCGCGAACGTGCGCGATGGCGTACACCACACCGCGGTCCAGCATGGACAGCCGGAACAGGGAGAATCCCGGGTCGATGCAGTTCTCGTAGGAACCATAGCCGTACAGCAGCACCGGGTTGGCCTGAGTGATGTCCACGTCCGTGCGGTGGATGAGGGATACCGGGATGCGCGCGCCGTCCTCGGCCTTAACCCACAGCCGCTGCGAGGTGTACTGCGCGGGATCGAACTCCCGGCCGTCCGGGTCGGCCAGCACCTGCTGTTCCTTGCGCAGGATTTTCTCCCCCGTCGCCAGGTCGATGTCGTAGATACGCGGCGGAGTCGTGAAGGCAGTGTAGGCCACGCGCAGCACCGGGCTCTCCCATTCGCTGTTGCCGACGGCGCCAACCCCGCAGAGTTCCCCGGGGAACTCGATCCGCTCGAACTCGCCGAAGGCCCGGGAGGAAGAGTCAACGGTCGAGGTGTCGGCGTCACCAAGCTTCATGATGTAGCTGGTCTCCAGCGCATTCTCCCGAGCTTCGAGGACAATGTGGTCGCTGAAGACATCCACGCCCTCCAGGCGCGCGTCCTCGCGGTGCGGCACAAGCGCCTGTACGTCGTCCCACGCGGCAATCTGGCCGGTTGGGTGGTAGCCGAGCTCGCTGTTCGCACCGGTCTTGTTATGCAGCACCAGCCACATGTCCTGGCCGCCCACAACTGCGTGATCCACTCCGTACTCCACGTCGGCTTCGCGCGGGATCACGCAGGTCAGCTCGGCATTCGGATCCTCCAGGTCGAGGTACCACACCTCGCTGGTCATCTTCGAGCCCGTGTGGACCAGCAGGTAGCGCTCGGAGCGGGTGGTTGCCACGCCCGTCCAGAATCGTTCGTCGTCTTCGCGGTACACCAGCTCGTCTTTATCGACGCCCTCACCGACTGTGTGGCGCCAGATCTCGTGCGGTCGCCACGCTTCATCCACGCGCTGGTAGTACACGGTATCCCTGCCTACCCAGGTGGCGCCGTAGAAGACATCCTCGATCTCGTCTTCCAGGTCCTCCCCCGTGGTGAGGTCGCGGATACGCAGGGTGAAGCGCTCGGAGCCGGTCTCATCCACCGAATAGGCCAAGCGCGTGCCGTCCTTGGTCACGCTGGCCGCGCCCAGGCTAAAGAACTCCTTGCCCTCGGCTAGGGCGTTGCAGTTCAGGAAAGTCTCCTCGCCCGGCGCGGGGATGCCGGGCTCAATCGTCGGCGGGGTCCAGTCGTTTTCGTCGGCGATGGGAACGCGGCACATGGTGCCGTAGCTCTTGCCTTCCTCAGTGCGGGAGAAGTACCACCAGCCCTCGGAACGCACGGGCAGGGACATGTCCGTCTCCTGCACCCTCGCCTTAACTTCCTCGAACAGGCGATCCTGCAGGGGCTTGAGGTGCTCCGTCTGCTGGAGGGTCCAGGCGTTTTCCGCCTCTAGGTGCTGGCGGACTTCCGCATTTTCCTTGTCACGCAACCACTCGTAGTTGTCGACGAACTCGCGGCCGTGGAAGGTGCGGGTGTGCGGCACCTGCTTGGCGATCGGCGGGGCCGCGATCGGGTTATTAGCTTTCTGGGGCGCGTCGTTATTAGGCATACGCGCCATGCTACTCAGACAGGACTACTGGGAGCCGAATTGGTTGGGGCTGCAGTCGCCTAGACGCACTGGCCGATCCAGTCGGAGAAGCGCTTGCCGGATAGCTTCTCGTAGGCCTCGATGTAGCGCGAGCGGGTGGCCTCCACCACGGAGCCCGGCAGTGGCGGCGGGGGCGTGCCCTCGGACTTGTCCCAGCCGGACTTCGGACCGGTCAGCCAGTTGCGCACGTACTGCTTATCGAAGCTGGGCTGCACCTTGCCCTCCTCGTAGCCCTCGGCGGGCCAGTAGCGGGAGGAGTCCGGTGTCAGAACCTCATCGGCCAGCACCAGGGTGCCGTCGGCATCCAAGCCGAACTCGAACTTGGTATCGGCGAGGATCAGGCCGCGCTCCTCGGCAATGGCGGCGGCCTTCTTGTAGATCGAAAGGGTCGCCTCGCGCAGCTCGGTAGCGCGCTCCTCCCCCAAAGCCTCAACGACCACGTCGAAGCTCACATTCTCGTCGTGGTCACCCAGCTCGGCCTTAGTGGCCGGGGTGAAAATCGGCTCCGGCAGGCGGGAGGCCTCCACGAGCCCTTCGGGCAGCTCCACACCGCACACGCTGCCGGTTTCCTGGTACTCCTTCAGGCCAGAGCCGGTCAGGTAACCGCGGGCCACGCACTCGAAGGGGATCATATCCAGCTTCTTGCACAGCATGGCGCGGCCGAGGACGTACTCGGGGATCCGCTCGTCATCCAACGCACCGGCCAGGTGGTTGGGGAAATCGATCTCGTCAAAGAAAAAAGCGCTCACGGCAGTGAGCACCCGACCCTTGTCTGGGATCTCAGTATCAAGGACGTAGTCGTAGGCACTGATCCGGTCACTGACAACCATCAGCAGGTTGTCCTCGTCGACTTCGTAGATCTCCCGCACTTTACCTGCGGAATGGTGCTCGTACTCGCACAGTTCTGGACGCATGAGTAGACAGTGTAGCCCTGTACCAGGCATTTGACTATTTGTGGCCGGAACTGTGCGAATCTTCGGCGTTTCCGCAGCTACAGAATCTCGCCCGGCGTGTAGGCAGCGGCCTCCGGGTGGCGGTTCTTAACTTCCTCGATGCGCGCCAGAACGCGGGACACCTGGGACTCGGCCGCGCCGATGAATGCGTGGCGATCCGCCAGAGCCTCCTCCAGCTGCGGTTCGTCCAGCGGGAAGCGGTCGTCACCGGCGAGGCGCTGCACCAGATCCTGGTCGCCACCGTTCTCGCGCATGTTCAGTGCCACCGCCACGGCGTGCTCCTTGATCAGCTCGTGGGCCGTCTCGCGGCCTACCCCGGCGCGCACGGCTGCCATCAGGATGCGCGTGGTGGCCAGGAACGGCAGGTAGCGCTCGAGCTCCCGGTCGATCATCGCCGGGAAGACTCCGAACTCGTCCAGGACGGTCAGGAAGGTCTCACACATGCCGTCGAAGGTGAAGAAGGCGTCCGGAAGAGCAACGCGACGAACCACAGAGCAGAACACGTCGCCTTCGTTCCACTGCGCACCGGCCAGGTCGGCGGCCATGGTCAGGTAGCCGCGCAGCAGGACCTGCATGCCGCCCACGCGCTCGCAGGAGCGGGCGTTCATCTTGTGCGGCATGGCGGAGGAACCGACCTGGCCTTCCTTGAAGCCCTCCGTGACGGTCTCGTTGCCCGCCATCAGGCGAATCGTCATCGACAGCGAGGACAGGGCAGCACCGATTTGCGCCAGGGCGCTCAGCGCGTCCATGTCCAGGCTGCGCGGGTAAACCTGGCCGACGGAATCGAATACGCAGGAGAAGCCCAGGTTCTCGGCGATGGTGCTTTCCAATTCCGCCAGCTTGGACTCGTCGCCGCCGACCAGGTCCAGCATGTCCTGGCTGGTTCCCATCGGCCCCTTAATGCCACGCAGCGGGTAGCGGCTCAGCAGGTCCTCGATGCGCTCGAGCCCCACCAGCAGCTCATCGGCGGCAGAGGCGAAGCGCTTGCCCAAGGTCGTTGCCTGGGCGGCCACGTTGTGCGAGCGCCCGGCCATCACCAGTGATTGGTTCTCCGCCGCGCGACGGCCGATGCGCGCCAGTACGGCAACGGCCTTGTCGCGGGCCAGCTGCAAGGAACTAAAGATCTGCAGCTGCTCCACGTTCTCCGTCAGGTCGCGGGAGGTCATGCCCTTGTGGATGTGCTCCTGGCCGGCCAGCGCATTGAATTCCTCGATGCGGGCCTTCACGTCGTGGCGGGTGACCTTTTCGCGCTCGGCGATGGATGCAAGGTCTACGTTCTCGATGACCTTCTCGTAGGCTACGATAGCCTCGGCCGGGACCTCCACCCCGAGTTCGGCTTGGGCCTTCATGACGGAGATCCACAGCTTGCGCTCCATGATGATCTTGTCCTCCGGGGACCAAATGGCGGTCATCTCCGGGGAGGCGTAGCGGTTGGCAAGGACGTTGGAAATATTTTTCTTAGCAGGCACGTCCCCGAGTTTATGCGTACCGCTGGCTTTTAGGAATCCGCGAACTTCTCCAGGTCCTTGATCCGCCCCGCGGCGATCACGAGGTCGCCGGAGCGAATCACGTACTCCGCCGGCGGAGTGGAGAAGTGCCCATCGGCCGAACGCACCGCGACGATGGCGATCCCCTGCGGGGTCTCCTCCACCTTGCGGCCGTGCATGCGCAGCGGGGGCGCCAGCTTTGCCATCGCAAAGTCGCGGTCGAACTCGATGTATTCCTGCACGTGGCCAGCGATCAGGTGCGCCACGCGCCGCCCAGTATCCCTTTCAGGTCGCACTACGTGGTGCACACCGATCTGTGTCAGGATCTTCGCGTGTTGCTGGTTGTCGGCCTTCGCCCAGACGTTGGGCACCCCTAGGTCCATCACGGCGGAAGCTGTAAGTAGTGACGCCCCCATGTCTGAACCGATGCCGATTACAACACGGTGGGCATCCTGCACCCCGAGCTGGCGAAGCGCATCCTGGTCGGTGGTTTCGGCGATGACCGCGTGCGTCAGTAGCGGGGCGGCTTTCGTCACCACAACTTCGTCCACGTCGATGCCCAGCACCTCCACGCCGGACTGTACGAGCTCTTCGCCGAGGGCCATGCCGAAGCGGCCCAGACCGATGATGACGACGGGAGGGTTGGTTGGGTGGGAAAAGAGCTTAGCCAATGAACGGCCTTTCTACTGGGTAGGAATAGAGGCGTTGGTTAGTGCGAGCGGCCAGAGCCGCCACCACGGTGATGGGTCCGATACGCCCGAGGTACATCAACACGACCAGCCAAAGTCGGGCGAAGTCCGGAAGTTCCGGGGTGATGCCGGTAGTCAGGCCCACGGTGGCGAAAGCGGAGATGGTCTCGAAGGTGATTTGGTGGGAATCGTACTGCGGCAGCAAAAGCTGCAGCGCCATGATGGATCCGCCTACCAGCAGGAAGGCCATCATGAACACCGCCATGGCTTGGCGGACGATGCGGCTAGGAATGCGCCGGCCGGCGACCAGGAGCTGATCGTCGCCGCGAACCTCCGCGATCAACACCGCCACCAGCACCGCGGCGGTCGTCACCTTCACACCACCCGCAGTGCCGCCCGAGCCGCCGCCTATGAACATCAGGAAGTCCGTCAGCATCAGCGAAGATGGGCGCAGCTCCGTCAGATCCACCGAGTTGAAGCCGGCCGTGCGGGAGGAAACAGAGTGGAAGAACGCCGCCTGCAGCGCCGATAGCGGTGTGAGGTCGCGCAGGGCGTTGGTCCACTCCATCAGCGCGAAGCCGACCGTACCCACCACCAGCAGGATCGCGGTGCCGGTGAGCGTGAAGATCAAGGTCAGCGATGGCGGGTGCTTCACCTTCGAACGCCACCGCGCCCGCAGTTCCAGCAGCACGGGGAAACCCAGGCCGCCTATGACGATGCCGGCGGCGATGGGCAGGATGATGCCCGCGTCATTGACGTAGGGAATGAGGTTATCGGAGCGCAGTCCGAAGCCAGCGTTGTTGAACGCGGAGATCGCGTGGAACGTACCCTCCCACACCGCCGGCAAGAAGCCGTAGCCATAGCCAGAGGCGAAGCGGAAGGTCAGCACGATGGCTATCACCAGCTCAACCGCCAGGGAAAAGCCGATGGTGCCGAAGATGATGGTGCGGATTTCGCCGAGGTTCCTTCCGCGTTGCTCCGCGGCGGCGCGCAGGCGCCCTTTGACGCCCATCTGTCCGGCCAAAACGAAACTCACTACCGTGGCGAGTGTCATGATGCCGAGGCCTCCGACCTGGATCAGCAGCATGATGACGACCTGCCCGAAATGGGACCAGTAGGTCGCGGTGTCCACGACACTGAGGCCGGTCAGGCAGGTGGCCGAGGTGGCGGTGAAAAGAGCGGTGGTGAACTCCGGGCTCTCCGGCCCGCTGCGGGATATGGGCAACAGCAACAGCGCTGTACCTGCGAGGATAAGCAGCAGGAAGCTTACGGAAACCAGCTGCGCGGGGCTAAAGCCTTGCCAGCCCCGCCGGCGACTTTCGCCTGGGTGTGCAATCACAAGTCGATACTTTAAACCTATTGCACCCCGCGCGGTACCCTTATGCGCGAGTTTTTCTCACAACATCTCGGGCACTAGATGGAAATGCGGCCCTCAACTGCGGGAAGGGCGACGTCGGAGCGGTAGTGCGAACCTTCCAGCTGGATGCCCTGCAGGGTCTCATAGGCCTGCTTACGTGCCTCTGCCAGGGTGGCGCCGGTGCCGATGACGTTCAGCACGCGGCCGCCGGAGCTCACCAGCTGACCATTCTGTTCCGCCACGCCCGCGGCCAAAATGCCGCGGGATTCGTTGCCCGGCTCCGCGCCGACAACCGGCTTACCGGTAACCGGGCTGGCCGGGTAGTTCTCGGCGGCTAGCACGACAGTCAGCGCGTAACCGTCCTCCCACTCCAGCGGCGGAAGCTGGTCCAGGGTGCCGGTCGCCACAGCATTCAGCACCCCACCCAGCGGGGTCTTCAGCTGGCGCAGCACGGGCTGAGTCTCCGGGTCGCCGAAGCGGCAGTTGAACTCCACTACGGCCGGGCCTTCGCTGCCCCATGCCAGACCTGCGTACAGCAGGCCGTTGAAGGGCACGCCCTCGGCGACCATCTGCTTGGCCACCGGCTCCACGACCTCGGTCACGATGCGCTGCACGCCGTCTTCCGGCAGCCACGGCAGCGGGGTGTAGGCGCCCATGCCGCCGGTGTTTGGGCCCTCGTCGTTGTCCCCTACTCGCTTGAAATCCTGCGCGGGCAGCAGCGGCACCACGGTCTCGCCATCCACCAGGCAGAACAGGGAAACCTCGGGGCCGTCCAGGAAGCTTTCCAGCAGCACCGGGTTACCGCCTGCGTGCACGGCGTGGATGTGCTCCAGGGCTTCTGCTCGGTCGACTGTGACCACCACACCCTTGCCGCCGGCCAGTCCATCGTCCTTGACAACGTAGGTTGGGCCGAATTTGTCGAGGGTGGCGTCAATAAAAGAATCACTAGACCCGACAGGTACAGCGACGGCATCGGCGGTGCGGACCTGCGCCTTGGCCATGATGTCCTTCGCAAAGGCCTTCGAGCCCTCGATCTGTGCGGCGGCGGCCGACGGGCCGAATACGGCGAAGCCCGCCGCGCGCAGCTCGTCGGCAACCCCGGCGACCAGCGGGATCTCGGGGCCGATAACAACCAGATCCGCCTCGATCTCGCGGGCCAGGGCCACCGGATCGCCGTCCGGGTGCAGGGTGGCCACGGCCGTCATGCCGGCGTTACCCGGGCTGACGTGGACCTGTTCGACGGAGGGATCCAGGGACAGAGAATAAGCCAGTGCGTGCTCGCGGGCACCGCTGCCGATAACAAGAATGCGCATGGTTCCCCAGTCTAGCGAAGCCAACCCCTGCCACCAGATACATTTAACGCGCTAACATCGGCAGCATGGCTACGGTATTCACGAAAATCCTGAACGGCGAGATCCCCGGGCGCATCGTCTACCGCGACGAAACCGCGGCGGCGTTTTTGACCATCGAACCCGCGGCATACGGCCACACGCTGGTCGTGCCGATCGAGGAGGTCGATCGCTGGACCGATATGGATGCGGCGACGTGGGCTCACTGCAACGAGGTCGCGCAGCTGGTGGGCAAGGCCATCGTCGAGGCTTTTGACGCCCCCCGCGCCGGCTACCTGATCGCTGGATTCGAGGTGCCACACGCCCACATCCACATTTTCCCGGCTTCCGACATGTCCGGCTACAGCCTGCAGAACGTGATGCGGATGGACGAGACGGATCCGGAGAAGATGGATAAGTCGGCGGCTAAGATTCGCCAAGCGCTGCAGGCTCAGGGTGTAGACGAGGCGAAGATCCCCTCCGCTTAAAAACTTGAAAGTTTAGAGCCCAGCCCCCCCCCTTCTTTCGTTTCATTGTCATTGCGGTGGATAACCAGTGGAAAACGACAACGACAACAACACCGAAAGCCCCCACAACGCTGACGACGTGCTTGCCCCCGAGGTCGCCCCAGAGCCCGACCCAGAACTCGACCTAGAGGAACTAGCCGAGGTCGATCCCCCGGCGGGTGCAGCCGTGGCAGAGAGCTTCAAGGACCCCGATAGCTTCGATAGCTACGACGGCTACGGCAACTATCGCAGCGACTCTTCGGACGATGATTACGATCCCGCCAACGCGGGCGACGTCATCGGCCCCGAACCCGATATCCGCAGCTGGCTTAGCCGCCTTGGCAGCGGCATGGCCAGCAGTATTTCCATCACCGGGCGCTTCCTCTGGGACATCCCGGGGCGCATGACTCGCCCGCAGTTGCCCCAGCTGCAAGGCGCCATCCCCGACCCGCCACTGGGCGCCCGCCAAGTCTCCCCCGGTTACGCCGATGATCTCTGGCAGGCCCGCCCCACCATCGACCGCCCGTATCCGGTGATCCTCATCCACGGGACGATCAGCTCGAAGAACGTGTGGCAGAACCTGGTTCTGCGCTTGCGGGACGACGACTTTGTGGTGTTCAGCCCGGACTACGGCGTACACGGTACGCAGGATATTCCGACCTCCGCCCAGGACGTCGGCGCTTACATCGAGCAGGTGCTGGCCGCCACTGGCGCGGAGGCTGTGGATATCGTGGGGCATTCTCAGGGTGGGCTGCTGGCCCGCTATTGGATCAACGAGCTCGGCGGCGAGGATTACGTCCACCACCTCATCACACTTGGCGCTCCGCACCAGGGCACCACGCTCATGGGCATGTTGGGCGGCATGTTTACCACGGACATGAGCCAGCGCGTGGCGGCCGCCACCATTCGGCGGGTCTTCGGCGCGGCGGGCATGCAGCAGGTCATCGGTTCGCCGCTGATGGAAACCCTGGCGGCCTCCCCCGAAACTCGCAACCACATTCGCTACACCTGCTACGCCACCCGCAACGATGCCACCGTGGTGCCTCACGAAAATGCCTTCTTGGGTGACCGGCAGCCCACCATCCCCAGCGACCACACCACCTTCCAGCTCGAGGACGGCCATTCAAACGACACGGGCGAGGCCATCATCACGAACTATTTCCTGCAGGACTTGGGCGTGTCCAAGTGCAAGCACGAGGAGCTGCCAACGAACCCGGACGTGCAGGACATCGTCCACCTGGCGCTCCTCGACGGCTTGGAGGAAGACGATACAGAAGCGTAGGCGGGGCGGCCTCACATGCCCCGCGGGGCGCTATTCCACCTCGGTCGCTTCGGGCAACTCGATCCGGAAGCGCGTTCCCTTGCCTTCCTCGCTGTCCACGGAGACCGTGCCGCCGTGGACCTCCACCAGCCCCTTGACGATCGACAGCCCCAGCCCCGAGCCGCCCGAAGCGCGGGAGCGCGAAACGTCCGGGCGGTAGAACCTTTCAAACAGGTGCGGCACATCTTCAGCCGGGATGCCCTGGCCGTTGTCCTCCACGTCCACGATCACGTTGCCGTCGCGCTTATCCAGGCGCAGCTTCACCTCTGCGTCTTCGCCCGCGTGCCGCAGCGCATTGGTCACCAGGTTGCCCAGCACCTGGTGCAGGCGGTTCACGTCGCCGATGACGATCGGCACGTCCCCGGTTTCGTTGACGACCTGCACCGTGCGGTTCGGGAAGCCGGCCCGCGCCGACTCCGCGGTTTCGAGTACCAGTTCCAGCATGTCCACGCGGTTCTTCGCCAGCGGTCGCCCTTCGTCCATGCGGACCAGCGCGAGGAGGTCTTCGACCAGCAGACTCATGCGGCCAGCCTCTTCAGAAATACGGTCGATGACCATGGGGGCGTCATCAGTAGCACCCGATTGGTACAGCTCCGCATAGCCGCGCACCGACGTCAACGGCGTGCGCAGCTCGTGCGAAGCATCCCCGATGAAGCGGCGCATCGATGCCTCGGAGCGGCGTGCCTGCCTTTCCGAAGCGCCAATGGCGACGAACGCCGTTTGGATCTGCGCGAGCATCTTGTTGAGCGCCTGCGAAAGCCGCCCGACCTCTGTGTTGGGCCGCCAGTTCGGCACGCGCTGCCCGAGGTCGCCGTTCGAAATTTTTGACGCCGTCAGTTCCACCTCGTTCAGTGGACGCAAAGCGCGGCGCACCAGATACATCGATGCCAAGATGACGAACGCGACGACCGTCAGGCCGATCACTGCCTGCAGCAGCACGAGGCGGGAGATAATGTGCTCTTCTTCGGCCAGAGGCAGGGCGACGATCGTGATGGTGCCGTCATCATTGCGGAAACTGGTGGCGCGCCAGCTGATGTGCGTTCCGGAATCCTCGCGCGAACCGACGGTCACAGGCATGGTCGGCTGGCCCAGACCGCGGATCTCGGGGCGGGCCTTCAACGGGGAGTTGAAGTACTCATAGGAGACCTGGTCGTCGACCACCAGAATGTAGAAATCGCTGGGCGGGCGGGTAACACCGGTGACGGGATTCGGCGGCTGCTGGAGGTTCAGCACACCGAAGCCTTCCGACCCCAAAGCGCTGCTGTCGCTCCCGCTTGGCGCGCTCTGATCTTCAGAATTGCCGTCGGCGAGGCCGGATCGGTGGGCCCAACCGTTTGTCGCCTGATCCAGCTGCTCGTCAACCCTTTGAATGAGGAAACGCTGCAGGGTGGTCGTCACGGAAACACCGGAGACCGTTAGCCCCATGGCGACCAGCACCGCGATCACCACGACCAGGGAGATGCGCAGCGGATAGTGAGACAGAAAATGCCCAGGATGGCCGGAGCGGACGGGGACGGCGGAGCCTACAGCAGGCGCCTCAGACACAGCGGGCTCAGCAGACTCAGGCGCGCCGGTGTTATCAGCGTTGGACATAGGAATCAGGTTTTAGCTGCGGGGCTTACGCAACACGTAACCCACACCGCGGACGGTCTGGATGAGGTGTGGCTCTTCCTTGTCGATCTTGCGGCGCAGGTAGGAAACATAGGACTCGACGACGTTGCCGTCGCCGCCGAAGTCGTAGTTCCACACGTGATCCAGGATCTTCGCCTTGCTCAGCACAACCTCGGCGTTGACCAGCAGGTAGCGCAGCAATTTGAACTCCGTGGGCGATAGGTCGACGATCTCGCCGGCCTTCGTGACCTCGTGCATGTCGTCATCCAGAGTGATGTCCTCGTAGGTGATAAGGCTGGATTCCTGCTCTTCCTCGGAAGACACACGGCGCAGGATCACGCGCAGTCGGGTAATGACCTCTTCCAGGCTGAACGGCTTGGTCACATAGTCATCGGCGCCGATGGTCAGGCCGTGGATTCGGTCCTCCACACCATCCTTTGCGGTAAGGAAGAGCGCCGGGGCATCGTGGCCTGCGGCGCGGAGCTTGTTGAGGAGGGTGAAGCCATCCATGCCGGGCATCATGACATCCAGGATGAAAGCGTCCGGTTGGTAGGTTTCCGCCAGCGCCAGCGCGTCTTGGCCGTTGTCGGCCGTTTCCACATCAAACCCCTGAAACTTCAGGCTTACCTTAAGGAGGTCAGAAATATTGGCCTCGTCGTCGACGACGAGAACCTTCACCGGCTGGGTGTTAGGCATTGTCATGCACCTCATTGTGCTGCAGAGAATTAGCGTCTATCTGCATGATAGCTGGATGTTTCCTGTGAACCCTGTAGCGGTTTCCCACCACGGCATGCCACCACGGAATACCAACGCGGAAAACTCTCGAAACTGTCTTCCTGCCTCCACGCGCCAACTACCGCGCCAACTTCATTGCCCTCGAAAACTGCAGTGGTTCTGGAAAGAATCTAGGAATTAACTCGTGATTCAGTGCACATACTCCCGGCGCAACCCATTAAGCTGTGCCTATGACGAAATCCAACTCTCACTCCCTCCGCCGCCGCCTCGCCGGTGTCGGTGTCGCAACCATGATGGCTGCCTCCCTGGGCACCGGCGCCGCATCCGCCGCTCCTCTGGGCTCCTCCCAGCAGGACATCAACAACTTCGTTCTGGGCGCCCGCGATAACGTCCACAACAGCACCCGTGGTCTGCCAGAGCCCGCACGCGGCCAGATCAACCGTGCGGCCGACGACGCCGCTAACTTCTTCGCCCCAGGCGCTCTGGCCGCCCGCGAGCGCGCCAACAAGCCCGCCCCGCGCCCGGCTCCGAAGCACCGTCCCGCTCCGCGCAACACTCAGTGCCCTGCTCAGGCCCGCGGCTGCGTTAACCTGCGCAACCAGACTGCTTGGCTGCAGCGCGGCGGCAAGACCAGCTACGGCCCGGTGAAGATCTCCAGCGGCAAGCGCGGCTACGAGACCCCGAAGGGCTGGCACGTGATCACCCGCAAGGTGAAGAACGAGGTTTCCCGCACCTACGGCAACGCCCCGATGCCCTACTCCGTGTACTTCACCAACAACGGCCACGCCTTCCACCAGGGTGATCCGAACGTGATGTCCCACGGCTGCATCCACCTGGCTTCCCCGCACGCCAAGAATTTCTTCAACGCGCTGAACGTCGGCGACCGGATCTACATCTACTAAGGTTCAACAGCACTAGGGTTCACCAGCCTCTTCACCCCAACCCCCAGGGCAAGCGCCGCACCGGAGCAGCTTCGCCCTGGGGGTTGCTTTCGCTACGCTTACTCCTATGACTTCTTACAAAGAAAACCCTGAACTATTCACCTTCCGTCGCGCGGTCGAAGCCGACCGCCCATTCATCCACAAGATGAACGCTGAGACGGATACCTGGGGCGATCCGAACAAGGAATACTCGGACACCTTCGACGAGGACACAATCTTCTACGTGGATGGCTGGACCGAGGGACAAGGTGGCGTCATCGTCGAAGAAAACGGCGAGTCTATCGGCGCAGCATGGCTGCTCGACTCTACGGAAGAAAACCACGGCTACGGCTACGTTTCCGCCGAATATCCGGAGGTGGCGATCGCCATGGCGCCCGGCAACACGGGCAAGGGCCTGGGCACGAAGCTGATGCAGGCAGTGCTGGACCAGGCGAAGGCCGACGGCAAGCCGGGCGTAAGCCTGTGCGTCGTCTTCGGCAACGACCGCGCGAAGCACGTCTACGAGAAGATCGGATACGTCGAAAAGGGCGTGGACGAGGCCGAGCACGCGCACGTGATGCTGTACACGTTCGACAGCTAGCTCCCCCTCACTAGCTGACCCCACGGCGAGAAAAATTTGAGCCGGCGACGAGAATCGAACTCGCACTCTCAGCTTGGGAAGCTGATGTTCTACCACTAAACTACGCCGGCAGTTCCAGCACACGGGTTGCATAGGTGCAGTCCCTAGCGTGCTGTCGAATACTCTAGCACCAGGGGTTCCGCCGCCACGAAAGGCGGGCGAGCTCCCCAGGCGCGAGGTGAGCTGGAGACGAGACTTGAACTCGCAACCTACGGTTTACAAGACCGTTGCGCTACCGATTGCGCCACTCCAGCACTGATCCACCATTTAAAAGCGAGCTTTAGCAACCGGCGACAGCCGGGGCGCACCCGCAGGCGATGGACTTTCCAAGCCTAGCAAGCCACACCTGCGAAAAGTAAAACTTCCCTGCTGCACCCCATCTCACCTGGGGGAACAGGCTCTTGTGAAATCTCCCTAGCCCCGATGTACGGTGTGGGAGTGTCTAGTTTCATGTCGAAGGCATTGAGGAAGGGCTCTGACCTGCTGTTTTCCGGCAACAGGGCAACGATCGATGCTATCCGCTTAGCACCGCCGCCATCTCCTTTGGCGCCGGTGGATCTTTCCGATCCCGTGAAGATCCACGCAGTGATGGACCTGGCCAGCCGCATCGGCGACCAACTCCTCACCGCGGGCACCAGCAATTCGGATGCGAAGGCGCAGATCCGAAGCATCATGAGTGCCTACGGCCTGAACAATACGCACGTCGACATCACGTTGAACACGATCTACGTCTACTCGCGCTTCAACGAAAACACCCCGCCGACGAACATGTTTCGCGTAGTGCGGCAGCTGTCGACGGACTTTTCCCGCATCACAGAGGTCGACCGGCTCATCCGCTCGATCGTCGCGGGCGCCACCCCCTTGGAGATGGCGCAGAAGATCCTCTTCGACATTGAAACTTCCCTGCTGCCCTACCGCAACCGCTATGCGCTGGCCAGCTGGGGCGGGTTCGCCGCTGCCGTCGCGCTGCTGCTCGGTGGTGGTTGGGCCGTGGCGATTGTCGCAGGCATCACCACGATCTTCACCATGTTCGCCAACGCCTGGTTGGCCTCGAAGTCCCTGCCGCTGTTCTTCCAGAACGTTCTCGGCGGATTCGCGGCGGTGATCCCGGCGGCGGTGACGTATTCGATTGCGGATCGGATCGATTTCTACCTGCCGCCCTCGTTGATTATTGGTTCTTCTATTGTCGCCCTGCTCGCAGGATTGACGCTGGTTCAGGCGCTACAGGACGGCATAACGGGCGCCCCGGTGACCTCCGCGGCACGTTTCTATGAGACAGTTCTGCAGACCGGCGGCATCATCACCGGCATTGCTGCCGGTATTCAGACGATGGCCGTTATGGGGATTACCCTGCCGCCGTTGGATACGACTCATACCTCGGGTGTGCTGGGGTCGGTGACCATTCAGATCATCTCGGGCGCTGTGGCCACGGCATTCTTCTGCAGCGCCTGCTTCTGCGAGCGGCGCGCCACCGTGGTCGCCAGCCTGACGGCTCTAATCGCCTCGCTGGCCCTGTTCAGCGTGACGAACGTACTCAACTGGCCCGGCACCTTCGGCAACGCTATGGCCGCCCTGGTCGTCGGCCTGGCCGGTGGTCTGCTTTCCCGTCGCTACATGATTCCCCCGCAGATCACCGCTGCCGCGGGCATCACCCCGTTCCTGCCCGGCCTGGCGCTGTACCGGGGCATGAGCTCCGTTCTCAACGACCAATTCGTCGTCGGTATGTCCAATCTGGGCCTCGCCCTCACAACCGCCACCGCGCTGGCCGCAGGCGTGGTGCTGGGCGAATGGATCGCCCGCCGCATTCGTCGCCCCCGCATCCTGCACCGCTACCAGCAGTTGCGGCGCCCCCGCGTGGATCCCCGCCGGACGAACCAGAACAAGCCCCGGATGGGCGCCGACGGACGGGTGCGCCAGCCCCTGCACTGGCGTAGGCGCCGCAAGAGCGCGTCGAAGAGTACGTGGCAGCTGGATAGCGAGATGCGCGCGGCAGAGGGCGAAGAACAGCCCGAAGACCACCCGGCGGGCACGAGCGAACACTAAATCGCGTAAAATATTTAAAGTTGAGACTTAAAGTTCCGTACGTCGACTTTGTAGAAATGGGGTCAGGCTCGTGCCTCCGAAGGTCACCGACAACCGTTCCGCCAACAATGAATCCCTGCACGCGGTAGAAGCGGAAACCGCACAGGCAGCGCAGCGCATCGTCGCGACCTTCTCCGAGGACTTCCTCGACGCTGCAACGCTAATGTGCATGCTGGGCGTGGAGCCGGAGGGTCTGATCCACCGCCGCGTGGTTGCCGAGCTCGAGGAGGCGGAGCAGGAGGCCAAGAGGTCCACCCGCAAGACCACCAAGAAGGCTGCAAAGAAGACGGCCAAGAAGTCGACGAAGAAGACGACTAAGAAGGCCGCAAAGAAGTCTACGAAAAAGACCACCAAGAAGGCCGCAAAGAAAACCACTAAGAAGACGGCGAAGAAAGCTACCAAGGCTAGCGAGTAGCACGTAGCGAATTACCGCCTAACTGCACCGACACGGGTGATACACATGCAGTCCGATTTTCTGGTTGTCGCCAATCGCCTTCCCGTCGACCGCAACGTGGATGGCTCCACCGGGGAGGTCACGTGGGTTCCTTCTCCGGGTGGGCTGGTCACTGCGCTGAAGCCGGTGCTGGAATCCAACCGCGGCGCGTGGATCGGCTGGCCGGGGGCGACGGACAAGGTCGCGGCCGAGGATATGCCCGCGCCGGAGGAAGCCGGTATCCAGATGGTTCCGGTGAACCTGGACGCACAGGATTTCGCGCAGTTCTACGAAGGGTTTTCCAATGCCACCCTGTGGCCCCTGTACCACGACCTGATCGTGCATCCCACCTACGATAAGCGCTGGTGGGAGCGCTACCAGCAGGTTAACCAGCGCTTTGCCCAGGCAGCTGCCGATACGGCCGCGCAGGACGCAACCGTCTGGGTGCAGGATTATCAGCTGCACCTGGTTCCCGGGCAGCTGCGCGAACTACGCGACGATGTCTGCATCGGCTTCTTCCTGCACATCCCCTTCCCCGCCCCGGAGCTATTCCGCCAGCTACCGTGGCGCCGCCAGGTGCTCGACGGCACGCTGGGCGCGGACGTGGTGGGCTTCCACACCCAGGATTCCGCGCGGAACTTCATGGTGGCGCTGCGGGCTATGGACTATTCGGTGCAGATCATGGACGATTCCGAGTCCGCGAACTTCCTGCGCGGCGCCCGCCTGCCGGAAGAGGCGCAGGTGGTCGGCACCGTCACGCTGGATTCCGGCCGCCAGGTCAAGGTGGGAGTGTTCCCTATTTCCATCGACTCTGCGAAGGTAAACGCGCAGGCCAACCAGCCGGACGTGCTGGCCCAGGCCAGCGACCTGCGCGCCCGGCTGGGCAACCCGAAGGTGCTGATCGCGGGCGTGGATCGGCTGGACTACACCAAGGGCATCCAGCACCGGCTGGAGGCCATCGAGTTCCTCTTGGACTCCGGCCGCCTGGCTCCGGAAGACGTGGCAATGGTGCAGGTCGCCACCCCGTCGCGCGAACGGCTGGATGATTATCGGCGCACCCGCCAGCAGGTGGAGGCCATCGTTTCCCGCATCAACGGCAACCACGGCAGCCTGGGGCGCTCGCTGATCCACTACATGCACTCCGGCCTGCCGTTCGAGCAGATCGTGGCGCTGTACACCGCGGCAGACGTCATGCTGATCACCCCGCTGAAGGATGGCATGAACCTGGTGGCCAAGGAGTATGTGGCCTGCCACTCGGACGGTTCGGGCGCGCTGGTGCTCTCGGAGTTCGCAGGCGCGGCCACACAGCTGGTGCAGGCGTACCTGTGCAATCCGCACGATGTCGATTCCATTGCCGACGCGCTGCAGCTGGCCATCGAGGACGAGCCCGCGAATAAGATTCGCCGCATGCGCCAGATGTGGGAGCACCTGCAGGATCACGACGTAAACCGTTGGGCCGATGCGTTCTTGCAGCAGCTGCGGGAGGTTGAATAATGCGTCGTGCCACTACTTTCCTCGCACTGGGTTTGAGCGCTGCAACCGTGGCCGGTCTTTCGGCATGCTCTGATCCGGAGGCGCCGCTGGGCAACTCCCAGTGGCAGGTTTCGGCGATCTACGATTCGGACGTGCGTGGCGGCCTGTTGCCGGAAGCCCAGCAGGGCCGCAGTTACTTGATCTTCGGCATGGAATCGCTAAACGGCGCCAGCGGCTGCATCCACTTGACCGGAAACGTGGAGTGGAAGGACGAGTCCATACACATCACCGACTTTTCCTCCTCCCGCATCGACGGCGCCCAATGCCTGCCGGGCGACGAGGACACTGCCGACCGCCTGAAGTCCGTCCTCAACGACCAAGACCTCACCTACACCCGCCCTTCCGATAATTCGCTGAAGCTGCAGCAGCCCGCGCCGGAGGACAAGCAGGATTGGCAGTCCGTCCCGGCAGTTGAGTTCATTAGCGGTCCGCAGGAGGATTAGGCGCATGGATGGTTCGTTACTGCCCTTTCTTTCTGACGCCGACCTCTCCGACCTGGCCGCCACCCCAGACTTACTGGTAGCGATGGATTTCGACGGCACCCTAGCCCACTTCTCGGACGAGCCCACGGGCGTGCATGCCGTGCCGGGTGCGATGGAGGCCCTGAAGGGGCTGGCGGAGCTGCCGAACACGGTGGCGATGGTGATTTCCGGGCGCAACTTGGAGCAGCTTGCACATGCGACGATGCTGCCGGTGCACGGCCCGGTGCGCCTGGTCGGCAGCCACGGCGCGGAACCCGCCGCCGGTGGCACAGCGAACCTAAGCCCGGAGCAGCAAGCCTGGCTGGGCGAGCTGCACTCCCACGCGGAGTCCATCGCCACTGAGCACGAGGGCGCATGGGTGGAGGTCAAGCCCCTGGCGGTGGGGCTGCACACCCGCCTGGTGCCGGATAAGCAGCTGGCCGCACAGTTGAATCAGCGCCTGGCGGACTTCGCCGCCACCAGCGAATTATCCCACGTGACATGGGGTAAGGACATCCTGGAAGTCGCGGTGGATAAGACCACCAAGGGCTCCTACATCGAGGATTTCCGCCGCGCCTATGCCCGCCAGCACGGCCGGGAACTGCGGGTGCTGTTCGCGGGGGATGACACGACGGACGAGACGGCGCTCTCCACGCTGCACTACTCCCCTGCTGCAGACTCCCCCGCAGACTCCGCGGGCGTTGACGACACCCCGCCGGCCACCGCGCCCGCCCCGGACGTCGGCATCCGCGTCGGCGGCGGCGAGACCTCCGCCACGCACCGCTTGGACACCCCGGAGGACGTCCGGGACTTCCTGCAGGATCTACTGCGGCGCCGCGACGGACGTTCCGCGGATTAGCTCAGTCTCCAGCAGCACGCTCGGCGCCGCCGCTCGGCGGGCGGGCTTGGCCGGGTTTTCGCTCAACCGCTGTTCGATGAGCTCGGAAAGCATATTGCCGCTCTCCAGTCCCTTGTCTTTGCTGGGTTGGCGGACGGTTGTGATGTGGGCGTCAAAAGCTTCGGGAATACCGTCGAAGCCCGTAACAGAGAGCTGGCCTGGTACGTCGATCCCCTGCTCAGCTGCGTAGCGCACCACCCCGAGAGCCTGCGAATCGGTGGTGCAGGCGACGGCGGTGAGCTCGGGGTGGTTGGTCAGCAGCTCCTGGGCGGCTTCATAGGCGGTCTGGGGATTGTTGATGTGCCGCTCGACGATGGGTGCGTCCGAGATCCCGGCCTCCTCGAGCACGTCCAGGACTCCCAGCACTCGCGAGCGCTGTACGTGCATGTGAGCGGCCTGAATGCGTTCGTCGCTCACCGGGCCGTTGTTCGGGGTGCGGTCCAGGCGGATACACAGCACACCGATGTGGCGGTGGCCTGCGTCGACGAGTTCGCGAATAGCGGGCTTGATGGCCTCGCGGTCGTCGATGCCCACGAAGGGGTCACCCACTGCGGCGGGCTGGTCGCACACCACGGTCGGCAGACCACGGTTTCGGACGGCGGCCAGGTACGGGTCGTCGACTGCCACGGAATAGACGATGAATCCGTCCACGCTGGCCTGGTTCACCAGCTGTGCGGGGCGGTCGGCGGTGGGGTTATCGTCCACGCCCGCCGGGATCAGCAGCATGGAGGCGTCCATCGCCCCGCAGCTCACCGACACACCGGAGACGAACTCCAGCGAGGCCTGATCCTCGAACGCATAGGGCAGCTCTTCGGTCAACAGCACGCCGATCGCCCCTGCCCGGCGCGTGCGCAGCGAGCGTGCCATCGGGTCCGGCCCTGGGTAGCCGACCTTCGCCGCGACGTGCAGGATCTTGTCGCGCAGCTCGGGCGAAAGCTGGTCCGGGCGGTTGTACGCATTGGACACCGTGGTGCGCGAAACGCCCAGTTCGGCCGCAATGGAGGCCAAGGTGCCGCGCCGTGCTGGTCTGTTCATTCTCTTAAGGGTAGTCGCCGGCCCTTCCTTCTTGGGGGTTGACGCCACCTTCTCCGGGCTGTCGTGGGGTTCCGTAGAAGATTCAAACTTAATATTGACGATCGTTTTCGTGACCACTAACCTCGGAAGAATGAAGAAAATGGTTGCCAATATCGCAGCAGTGTTCAGCATCGCAACGTTGGCGTTGGGCGTAACCGCCTGCGCCGGCGGCTCCGAGGATTCCGCCGCCGACGGAGACAAGATCAAGCTCGTCGCCTCCACATCCATCTGGGGAAGCATCGCGGAAGACATCACCGAGGGTCACGATGACGTCGAGGTGACCACCATCCTCAGCAGCAAGGACGACGACCCGCACGAGTACGAGGCCACTGCCCGTGACATCGCGGCGGTTAAGGACGCGGACATCGTAGTCGCCAACGGCGCGGGCTACGACAACTGGCTGACCGACAACGTGGAGGAGGGCACTCCGCTGGTTACGGCTCAGCCGCTGGCCGAGGCGCACCACCACGGCGATGGCCACGGTGACGAGGGTCACGACCACGAGCACGGACATGACCACGAGCACGGCGAAGATGCCGGGCACGATGAACACGAGGGTCACGACCACGAGCATGGCGACGAGCACGATCACGAGGGGCACGACCATGAGCATGGTGACGAGCACGGTCACGAGGGGCACGACCACGGTGGAGCCAACCCCCACGTCTGGTTCGACCTGGACGTCGTCTCTGAGTTCGAGCAAAAACTCTCCGCCGAGCTGCACAAGCTCAACTCCGACATCCCGGAATCCAACGAGGACGTCACTAAGAAGACCGACGAGCTGAAGCAGCGCATCGAGAAGCTGAGCGGCAAGAACGTCATCCTCACCGAGTCCGTCGCCGCCGAGCTGGTGGACGATTCCGAGCTGAAGGACATCACCCCGGAGGGCTTTGCCCACTCGGTGAATAACGAGTCCGAGCCTTCCGCCGCAGATCTGGCGGCCACCCGCCAGCTGATCACGGACAAGAAGGCCGACATCCTCATCACCAACGAGCAGTCGGAAACCCCGGCTGCCGAACAGCTGACCGACGCAGCCAAGGAAGCTGGCATTAAGGTAGTAAACGTCAACGAAACCCCCGATGAGGGTCAGGATTACTTCGAGTACGCCGATGCCCTGATCAAGCAATTGGAGGATGCAACCAAGTAATGGTTCTCGCTCTCCGCGAAGCGGCAGTCGAACCCCTCTGGCGCGACCTCAACCTCGAGGTCGCGCCAGGGGAGTTTTTGGCTATCTTGGGGCCCAACGGAGTGGGAAAATCCACCCTGCTGAACGTCGCCCTCGGCACCCGCAGACTCAGTCGCGGCAGCGTCAAGGTGACGGACAAGCTGGGATACATCCCCCAGCAGAGGATGTTCGACCCGACCATTCCGCTACGCGCGAGAGATCTGGTTGGCCTCGCGCTCGCAGCGGGCGTCATAAAGAATAGGCGACCGAAGAAAGCCCAGATCGACGCGGCGCTGGAAGAAGTAGGCGCGACCGGCCTGGCCAATCGGCGGGTCGGCGAGCTATCCGGCGGGCAGCAACAGCTGATCCGGCAGGCGCAGGCGATGGCGCAGGATCCGGAGCTGCTGCTGTGCGACGAGCCGCTGCTTTCCCTGGACCTGCGCGCGCAGAAGAAGACCGTGGAACTGCTGGATCGCAGGCGGCGGGAGCACGACACGGCAATCGTGTTCGTCACCCACGGCATCAATCCGATTCTTAACGTGACCGACCGGGTGCTATACCTCGCCCCGCACGGCCACACGATCGGCACGGTGGACGAGGTAATGAACAGCGAGACGCTCTCCCGCCTGTACCAAACGGACGTGAAGGTAGTGAACGTAGACGGAAAGCTGGTGGTCGTATGAGTAGCCAATTTCAGACCGGCGACTGGTGGGAGGACACCCTCGCGCTGCTTTCGGTGGACTTCGTGCAGAACGCACTGCTGGCGGCCCTGCTGCTGGGCATCGTCTCTGGCGCGATCGCCCCGCTGATCGTGATGCGGAAGATGAGCTTCGCCGCGCACTCCACCGGCGAGCTGGCGCTGATGGGCGCCGCCGCCGCGCTGCTGTTCGGCTTTAGCGTGAGCTGGGGCGCGCTGATCGGCGCGGTGCTGGCCGCCGTGGCGCTGACCGCGCTGGGGCAAAGGGAGCAGGACGCCATCGTGGCGGTGATCTTGAGCTTCGGCATGGGTCTATCCGTGCTGTTTATCTACCTCTACCCAGGCAGGTCTTCCGCCGCGTTTAGCCTGCTAACGGGCCAAATTGTGGGCGTGAGCTCCGCGTCGCTGGGCATCCTGGCTGTACTGGCCGTGCTGGTGGTGGTGACGATGGCGTTGCTGTGGCGGCCGCTGCTGTTCGCCACGGTGGATCCGGTGCTGGCCGCAGCCTCGGGTGTGAAGGTGCGCACGTTGGCGCTGGTGTTCGCCGCGCTGATCGGTGTGGTGGCCAGCCAGGGCGTGCAGATCGTCGGCGCCCTGCTGTTGATCGCGCTGCTGATCACGCCCGGCGCAGCAGCGGTGAAGGTGACCAGCAACCCGGTATTGGCAGTGGTGCTGTCGGGCGTTTTCTCCGTGGTGTCGGCGGTCGGCGGGCTGGTGGCATCGCTGGCGCCGGGGCTGCCGGTTTCGGTGTTCGTGACTACCTTGAGCTTTGTGATCTACCTGATCTGCCGCGGGATCGCGTGGATGCGTTCCCGGAATGTGCAGGCGGATGCGGTGCGAGCGCGGGAGTATTCGGCTGCTGGCGAGTCGATCTCGAAGCAAACCAGCAACGAGGCCGCAGGTCACGCGCACCACGCCTAGAACAACCGGGTGCGTAAAGCGCATAAAAAATAAGCACTGCCCCCGGAAGAGGGCCAGGGGCAGCGCGGCTCGTTAAGGTAGCACTTGTGATTACCGAGACGACTGCGAACTCACAACCCACCAACCCTTGGATCGTCCGCACCACCACCGGGCTAGTTAAAGGCCACGCGGAAACCGGCGTGACCGCCTTCCGTGGAATCCCCTACGCCGAAAAGCCCACCGGGAAGCGCCGCTTCCGCCGTGCCGAACCCATCGCCCCGTGGGAAGGCGTGTTCAACGCCGCCACCTCCGGCGATGCGTGCTCGCAATACCGCCCGGCGCGCAAGTCCGCCGGCAACTGGGAGGGCACGGAGGATTGCCTCTGGCTGAACGTGGTCGTTCCCCGCCCGGCGGACTCACCTACCCCAGCCATCGACCCGGAAGCCGGCCGCCCGGTGGTGGTCTACTTCCACGGCGGGTCGAACATCCACGGCTCGGCGAACAAGCCCCTGCTTTCCGGCGAGTACTTCGCCCAGGCCATCGATTGTGTGTACGTGGCCGTGAACTACCGCGTGGGCATCTTTGGCCAGCTGGCTCTGGGCGAAGGCACGCATACACCGGAGGGCATGGATAGCAACGCGGGCCACTCCGACCTGCTGACGGCACTGCGCTGGATCCACGACAACGCCCGCGCTTTCGGCGGCGATCCCGACCGCGTAACCATCATGGGCGAATCCAGTGGTGGCTCCATGGTCACCGCACTGATGGCCACCCCGTCCGCGAAGGGTCTGTTCAGCGCGACCATCGCGCAATCCCCCGCCCCGATGATCGTCCACACCCGCGCGAATGCGAGGTATTGGACGGACTTCGCCGCCCGCTGGCTGCACCGCATGCGCGCGGAAGAATCCCTGCCGATGGACCAGCGCACCCCGGTTCGCCAGGTCCCACCGGAGCTCAGCGACGAGGAGCTTGCAGCCGCCACCGAAGACCTGCTTACCGCCGAGCACGCAATTCTGGGTCGCCTCTCGGACGAGATCGTGCGCTTCCACGCGGACAATCCGATCTCCAAGGCCGGCCCGTTTGCTCCGGTTATCGACGAGGACCTGCTGCCGGAGCACCCCCTTTCCCCCGGTGCGATGATGGATGTGCCAATGCTGATCGGCACGAACCGCAACGAGTACGACATGATGCACCTGGAGCCGAAGCGTAGCTCCATGCAGTACACGCGCACGCGCACGTTCGCCCACGCGATTTCCGGCGCCGATGCTCAGGCCGCCAACATCCTGGAGCAGCACTACGGTGGCCCGAAGTCCCGCAAGCTCAAGGGGCGTTTCTTCGGCGATGCGCTGTTCACCGGCCCCTCCTGGTACTTGGCGCAGAATCACCCGAGCGACCGGGCGTGGGTTTACCGACTGGATACCACTACCCCGTTCCTGCGCTATTCCGGCATGGGCGCGATGCACGCCCTGGATCTGCCGATCCTCTTCCAGCGCTATGACCAGGACAAGGGGCGCATTGCCGTGCTACTCGGTGGCCGTGACGAGATGCGCGCCACCACCGTCGCTATGCAGTCGCGGTGGAGGCAGTTCGTGCACTCTCACGACCCCGGTTTTGATCCTTATTCGCTGGGCTTCGCCACGCAGGTTTTTGACGCCCACTTCCCCACCGGCGAGGAAACCATCTACGACCCACAGCCCGAGTTGCGGGAGGCGTGGGCGCAGGTTCAGTGGGATAAGCAGGAGGAAATGTTCGGCTAGCGCGAATTATTGGCTAGCGCTGGAGCCGGCTACGGCTGGGACGAAGGGGGCGTCACTTAGTAGCGCGACGCTTCCGCCACGAAGCCAGAGCGACCATGCCCACGCCGAGCGCGACCCAGCAGAACAAAACAACCACCGCGTGGGTAATGCCGTGGCCATCGAAGTAGGCGACAGAGCGCACGGCCGTTCCTGCTGCGCCGATGGGTAGGTACTGGCCGAACCAGCCCCAGGGGCTAGGCAGCCACTGCCAGCCTGTCGCTATGCCGGACAGCGGGTTGGAAACAAACAGAGTGATGATCGCGCCGATGCCCAGACCTGCGCCGCCGAGCAGGGATTCCATGCCGAGTACGAACATCGAGGTACCGGCGATACCCAGCGCGAGGATTCCCGCCAGTTCAAGATAGTTTCCGTCGAACAGGTCATATCCGAACTGCATGATCGCACCGAGCACCAGACCGGCCAGAATGGAGAACACGGCTGCGCCGACCACCCGGCCCCAACGACGCCCCTTGAGCCCGAAGGTCAGCAGCGCGGCCGAGGCCATGCCTCCGAAAGCCAGCGGCAGGGCAAGGGTATTCAGGCCGATTCCGTTCGGGTCGCCTTCGGGTAGCGGGGCGACGTCCTCCACGGTGACCTTCTGTCCCTGCTGCTTCATACCATCGGCAAGGCCGGTCATGATCTGTTTGAATGTGGAACCGGCGCCGCTAGCGATGGTGACGACGGTGCCATCCTTGCCGATAGTGATGCCGCCGATCGCTTCGCGTTCCAGGACCTTCGTTTTTACCTCGTCTGGATTGTCGTAGGCGGTGACGTCGAAGGCGCCGGGCTGCTTCTGCTCGAGCATTCCCTCAACCTTCTGGACTGCAGGCGCAGGGCCAGAAACCGCAAGAGGCAAATCTTCCGGACCGGAGTTCATGCTCGGGGTGAGGAACGCCAACAGCATCAGAGTGATAATTCCCGTGAGGGCAACGACGATGGCGGCGAGGCGACCGTTGCCACTGCGCTCAGAAGCCGGAGGCGCTTGGGTTGGTGGATTCTTCTGTGCATCTACAGCGTTGGACATTGGGTTTCCCCTTTCTGAGACCCATAAAGCGGAACGTTGTGTTCCGTTTTAACAAAATGGATCATAACGTTCCGTTTAGATAAAATGCAAGCGATAGAGCAACAAATTGCGAAAGGTTGGCTATGCGCGCGAACGCACACGAGAACAGGCAGGCAATACTCATTGCAGCTTGGAGGATGTTTTCCACCGTCGGGATCGACGTTTCAATGCGCACTATTGCCAGCGAAGCCGGCGTGGGCATCGGCACCCTCTACCGCCACTTCCCCACCAAGCAGGACTTGCTGACGGGGCTTTTCGACTACGGGCGCGAGCGCCTCATCGACATCATCGACCGCCACACGGCGGGATGGGAGAACGCTCAACAAGCCACCGAAGCGTGGAGCAGTTTCGTCCATAGCGTCGCAGAGCTCCAGCTGGGAGCCATCGCCACGCAGGTAGTGCCGACCATTGTGGAAAACTTGGACTTTGAGGCAGACCTCGTCCCTCGAATGAACGAACTGATGGAACAGTTAGAAAGGGTGCTTCACCGTGCACGCCGCTGGAACCTCCTCAGAGAGGACGTGGACGCATTACATTTCCACCTCGGCCTGGCGGCAATCACCCGCCCGCTGCCAGACACAGCTCAACAGTTCGTACCCGATTACCAGCCCTGGCTCGTGGAGACATACATTCGAGGACTTAAGCCTTAGAAACTAGAAGCCCCTGCTGAGGAATCCGCAGAGGCGAAGACGAGGGGGCGTCACTTAGCAGCGCGACGCTGGCGGGCGAACTCGCTGAGCACCACGCCCGCAGCGACCGACGCATTGAGGGATTCCACCCACTTGGCCATGGGGATCGACATGATCGTGTCGCAGGTCTCCGAAACCAGGCGGGACAGCCCCTTGCCCTCCGAGCCGACGACGATGACGGTCGGGGTAGTGCCGTCGTAGGTATCGAGGGTGTGGTCGCCGCCGGCGTCCAGGCCCACGACCTGGTAGCCGGCCTGCTGGAGCTGCTTCAGGGAACGCACCATGTTGGTGGCCTTTGCCACGGGCAGGCGCGCGGCCGTGCCAGCGGAGGTGCGCCAAGCAACGGCGGTAACTGAGGCGCTGCGGCGCTCCGGGATGATCACGCCGTGGCCGCCGAATGCCGCTACGGAGCGGATAACCGCACCGAGGTTGCGCGGGTCGGTGATGTTATCCAGCGCGATGACCAGACCGGGCTGGGGTGCAGAGGCAGCCTGCTGAATCAGGTCTTCTACCTGCGTGTACTGGTAGGGCGGGATCTGCAGGCCAATCCCCTGGTGCATACCGTTGCCGGTCATGCGATCCAGCTCGGCGCGGGAAACCTCCAGCACAGAAATGCCTCGGTCGGCGCAGGTGTGGACGGCCTCGGCCAGGCGCTCGTCGTTCTTGGTGCCCTCCGCGACGTACAGCGCGGTGGCGGGGACCTTGGCGTGCAGGCACTCGATCACCGGGTTGCGGCCGACCACCAGCTCCACCTGGTTCTCGTCCTTTGCGAAGCGGTCGTGCGCACCAGATGCCCGGCGCTTGGCGGCCTGCTTGCGCTTGTAAGCGGCGTGGTAGACGCGATCCTCCGCCTTCGGCGTGGCCCCTTTGCCCCGCAGGCTGCGGCGCCCCTGGCCACCGGAGCCCTTGGTTGCGCCCTTCTTGTTCTTCTTGCGCACGCCTCCGCTGCGCTGGGTGTTGCCCGCCACTGTGATTGCCCCTCTACGTGGTCGATTACGAGCGATTGTGTATCGCTTTCGTTTTACCCGCCCATCCTATCGCTAGGTTCGGCGGATGTACTATTCGCTGCCACAATGCATCGGCTTTCGTGACCGATCATTTCCCCCTCATCCCCTAAAGGCCCTGCCCGTTCCACGTTCTAGGAATCCCTAACTGGGATCTTTTGACAAGCGGGTTCGCGAGAAAATCATCTAGCAGAAGGCCACAGATCTTTTGTGGCCAAGACGTTCCTGGAGAAACCGTATTTAGGATCTGCGACATTACAACCAAAGAACCAAATATTTTTACACTCTGACACTCTGGAAGGTTTCGTAACGGAATATAGTTCCGAAAGACAGAAGTTGGCGCTGGAGGGAATGCGTTGTTCCACACACGACCATGATGAGCGCATGTATTCCGTAATACCGTTAGCTGCTCTAACCATGCAGCTAAATGATGACGTTTCTCCATCTTTTTCTTTTGATTGGAACTAAGCTCTGCCCAGTCAAAAAAGATTCCAATTCTCCCAGCAATAGCCATCTGATCAGCCAAATTGAGACCACTATACAAGGTCGAAGCGTCCGTAAAATCCATAGCTTCGGCTACCACCCACAGTGGATAACGGCCACCATAAGCCACGCTATAGTGCCTTATACTTTCGCTTCTTTGCTCAGCTCTAGATAAGCGCCTAAAAATAGTTGCGATCCACTCTAGATGATTAAATTTCTCCCGAAAGGTCGAAGCATCTAGATACACTAGGGGATCTCTCTCCACACGCAGGCAAAGCTGCTCAATAAGCTGCGCACGAAGCGCCACCTCCACCCTTTCCATTCCATCGTGGATCAACGTGCGAAGTTTCCGATCCGCTTCGTATAGTGCTACGACATCTTCAAACCTCGTCTTGTTACGAAACCGACGCGGTTTTCCACCTGTTTGTGCCTTCCCTTCCACCGACTCTCGAGCTACATACCAATAGCTACTAAGACGGTGATACCCCACGCTGCCGACCCACTGATTGAACTGAGTCTCGTCGACATCCATCCCCAAAGCGCGCAGGTGTTCAAGCTGCTCTTCCCTATCTGTGGGTTAAGTGACAAAAAGTGTGTCTGATTTTTCAGCATATCTGCTGATCAGACTATGTAAACCGGGCTTGAATAAGGTTCCAAACCTTATTCGGGCCCGATTTTCCTTCAATCCACCG
>NZ_JAKRND010000014.1 GCF_022347285.1 Corynebacterium sp. ACRPH | reverse complement strand
GCCCCTGTCCCCGGCTCGCCCGGCCTGTCCCTGCCCCGGCTCGTCCGGCCCTAGACTGTCGGAAACGTTGCACTCCCGTAAGGCAAATGTCGGAAAACTTGCAAAACGTTCTTGCAAACTATTTCCACCTACATATAAGGGCTGGTCAGAAAGTTTTAGAGGCGGAACAGGTGGCGTCGATAAAAAAGAAATGCAACATTTCCGACATTTTGTCTTTGGTCGAGCGAATTCTAGATAACGAAACTAAGGCTCCCCGCTGATGCGGGGAGCCTTAGTGCGTTTAAACGGAGTTAGCCGTTCAGAGCAGGGGTCCGTTCAGCGATCAGACTAGAACAGGCCCTTGGTCGGCTTGTGCATAACGTCGGTGGTGGTGACCTCGCGGGAGTCGACGTTCTGGTCGTTAGAGGTGGACTTGTCCTCCTCCAGGCGACCGGTCTGGGTAACGGTGATGTAGTTCTCCAGGCGCCCCAGCTTGGTCTTGCCATCGCCGAAGTTCAGGTTCGCCAGCAGCTGGGAATCACCCGGGTTAATCGGGTTGGAGAGGGTGACCTCGAAGCTGCAGACAGACTTGTCCTTATCGAAGTCCAGGTCACGAGTGTATGCACCGTTGAACCAGCCCGGGGTGATCAGGCGGTCAACAACCTTCGGCCCCTTCTCAGTGTGCACGTCAATGCGGAAAGTGGTGGCCGGGAAGTCCTGGTAGTAGATCTCGGAGCCAACGTTCTTGGCAGAGATGAAGACCAGGCCTGCGAAGCCAGCGGACTTGCCAGCAGCAACGCGGATCTCCGGCTTCAGGTCGTACTTCTCGCCGGACTGCTCAGCCTCGTCCTTAGCGGGCTTCTCGGCCTCGTCAGTGGACGGCTTTTCGTCCTCGGCAGCCGGAGCTTCGTCAGCCTCGGCAGCGGAAGAGTCAGAGGCGTCCGCGTTCTCAGCGACAGCAACGTCCTGGTTGAAGCCAGGGTCAACAACTTCATCAGCGAAAGCGTTGCCAGCGCTCGCGAAGGCGGTGGTCACGCCAATGGCGGCAGCGAGGGTCAGGGAAGCTGCATTCTTCTTCATGTGAGGGGGTTCCTTACTTAGTAGGGGCGGGTGAAGGGGGGGCATAGCCTGCGAAAGCTAGATAGAGGTGCTTCAGCCCCTTCGAACCTGCTGGATATTCTGCGAGAAAGGGGGTTTATGCCTCGGCGTTCTCAGCCGGCTTTGCTTCGTCAGCTGGCTTCTCAGCCGGGTTGCCGTACAGCTTCACGTTGACCTGGTTCTTGATCGGGGTCAGCGCGGACCACGGGGTCGGGGTGGACCAGGTGCCGTTGGCCTTGCAGAACTGCTGGGTGCCGGTCATGTTGATGGTGCGGAAGCCGTAGGTGGCCTCGCCGGTGTGGCCGGCCGGGACGTCGTACGGGCCGACGGTCTGGCCAACATTCCAGCTCAGGGAGTAGGAGGCCTCCGCGCCGATGGTCTTTGCCAGCTCGTAGGCGATGCCAACGCTGCCCTTGGCATCCTTGGCAGAGCCTTCGCCGCCCAGGTTGACGCTGGTGGTCTCCGTGCGGTCACCCTTGATGCTGATGGAGATGGTCTGAGTCTTGGACAGCTCCTGCGTCAGCGGGATGGTATTCTTCGACTGGTTGGTGGCAGAGATGGTGCCAGCCGGAGTGAACCTGTCGTCGACCTTGTAGACGACGGTGCGGTAGCCCTCACCGGAGTTGCATACCGGGTGCGGGTTCAGGATGTTGGCCTTGATGTGGTCACTACCGTGGGTGGTGTTCACGATCGGCAGGGTCGGGTTGAGCTTCGGGGTCTCCGGGTAGTGCTCTTCCTTGGTGATAGCGGATGCGGGAGATGCGACGGCTGCCGCAACGATGACGGCGGCAGTGGCTGCGCTTGCGCCGTTCTTCCACAGGTTCTTCATATTTTGTGCTCCTCTTGCACGCCACCGGCCAAAAATGTGCAAGCTTGATACTCTCCGGCTTGCACGGGCCGGGGCGCGTTGGTGATGCTGCGAGAAAATGCACCGCCAGCCACAAAGTTCTGCGAGATTTCGGCCAGGTGACTTTGGGTTTGAATCCGGTCTTAGGGGTGCCCTTTCCCGGGTGCTGCGCGACGAATTGCGAGAGCCGCGGTACACCCAGGCTCTTAGTGACGGAATTTAACTCTAGACCCTCGAAGAAAGGAATTGTTCGACAATTTTGTGTCACCATGCACCGTATTCAACCCAGAGTTCACTGAGAGTTAAACCAGCGTTCACCAAAAGAGCCTTAGGCAACCCTTAGAGCACTCCACAAGAACTACCGAAACGGGATTCACTACTCAATTCACCCCCTAAGCACATCCACTTAGGTAACCCTTGCCCCGACCACCGAAAAACCCTAACAACCGCAACTGTCGCCCCGCCCAAATTTCCCCTTCCATAAAAAAAGAATCACCAACCCTTTTTCTGTAGAAATTTTTAAAAAATCCCCCATTTCCCAAATGCGTAACTCTAGCTCACATGAACTTTGGGTAAGTTCTCGCGACCTGCAATTTCTCCCCTACCAATAGCGCATACCACCCCGTTTCAGAGGTGCTAAATACAGCTAGTGGTCGGCTCATCATGGTACTCACTAGCGAGCTACGAAGTGACCTCACTAGCGACATCCCGCCGCTGCCACGCCCACCCCCCCAATGAAAAACTCACCGCTCCTGGCAATTCGGGCACCACCAGGTGATCCGCTCCAACTCCGCCGAATCCAAATCCGGATCCCCGCCAGCCCAGCGCCCTCCCAGCGTCGCCTGCTGAATCGCCGCCCCGCACCGCCGGCACGCCTTGCCCGCACGCCCAAACACCCAGTTGCCCTGCCCGGCCCGCCGGTCGCCAGTGAAAACGCGGTGCGGCTCAAAGCGGTTGTCCCACATCACTCTTCGCGCCAGGTCTATTGTTTTTGTGACGCCCACTTCTCCCACCTGACCCACCTTCACCTCCGGGTGCATTCCCACCAGAAACATCACCTCGGCGCGGTACTCGTTGCCAATCCCAGCCACATTCTTCTGGTCCAACAGCGCGGCCCCCAGCGTCCTTTCCGGCCGGCGCACGATCCGCGCAATGGCCTCTTCCCTGCCGTCGACCTCCCAGTCCTCCGCCAAGATGTCCGGACCCAGGTGCGCAATGACCTGCGGATAGTCCGCGAACTTGAGCACCCGCACGAAGCCGAGGTCGTGCCCCACGATCTCGATCTCCTCACCACCGGCGTGCTGGGGGCTAAAGCGCAGCACGATGCGTGCGCTATAGCCTGGCCTGCGCCAACGCTGCCCCGCGCGGTGGATCGCCCACACACCCTCCATCCTCAGATGCGTGTGGATCACCCGGTCGCCAATGTGCATGAATAGGTGCTTGCCGTAGGGCCACACTCGTCTGACTTCTTCGCCGTCGAAGCTCTCCGTGGCAAAGCGAGGCACCCGAATGTCGGTATGTCGCACCGTCCGCCCCGCCATCCATTGCAGACGGTTGGAGAGCTGGAGTACGGAGTCCCCCTCAGGCACGGATGCTCAGCCCCTTCGGAGTCAAGCGTGCACCGGCGGCCACCCAATCTGTCGTGGAGATGTCCATCACAGAGGAACCGTTGATCTTCTCGATGGTCACGGGGCTCAACCGTCCGGCGCGGATAGCTTCCTTGAGAGTCCTGACCACTAAATCGATCTGCTGGGCTGGGGCGCCGAGTTCGGCAGACGTGGCGTCACCAAAATCGGGCCGAGCAAAAAGAACCACGTTTCTACCGCCGCGAGAGACATAAGCCTCTGCGCGACCGGCGGCGATGATGATCATGGCACCGGCTGCGCGCGTAGGCGCCATGCCCTCTGTAGCCGAGTGCGAGACCTCGGGCCAGGGCAGCGTAGACCCGAAGGGGTTCGCGGGGTCCAAGACGGAGAGCAGCTGGGGTGCATGCTCGGGTGCGGCCACTTCGCGTGCGCCGGTGCCACCGCCGCCAAGACCGGCGCCAGCGCCAACACCGCCAGCACGACCACTGTGCCCGTTCCCGAGACCGTTTCCACGCCCGTCCTGCGCCCGCCGGAGCTGGGAGATCACGTCACGCGGGGCGAACTGTGCCCCACCCAGACCTTCGACAATGTAGCCGCGCAACACTTCACCGGAATCCTCCCAGGCGCTCAACGTCCGGTAGGCCTCGGCGAAACCACCGGCGGCTTTTTCCGCCACGACCGCCCCTCGGGTGACCACGGCGTAGCGGTCGATCCATGCCTCGGAGCGCACCAGGGCCAGCTCCGCGGCGTCGGCAGGAGCTTCTACCTCCTCTGAAACACCGACCCCAGTGCCGTACACCGCCGACCAGCGCCCTGGCACCGAGGAGTGTGCATTCATCGACCGCCGCGCCGCCCGCGCAAATCCGCTGCGTCCCATCCGCACCCGGCGCGCCGACCCGCGCCCCTGGTTCCGGCGCGGAGCGCGGTGAGCCTGCTTGCCCGTGGTGCCGGCCTCCACCAGCCGCGCCCGCACAGCCGCGAAACTATCGGGCGCCACCAAACCGGCATCGAACAGCTCCCACAGCGCCGTGTCGACCTCCGCGTGATCCGCGCCCGTCGCCGCCTGCAGCTCGGCCGCCAGAAACGCGCCGCCACGCTGCAGGTGCTCGAGGATCTGTGTGGCCACCATGCCCAAGGTGGTCGCTGTTTCTTTATGGACGCCACGTTCCAGCTCCTCCCCGCCTTCCAGCAGGTACTCGGCCATGTCCGCGGGCACGAAGCTCACCCAGGCATCCTTGGCGCCGGCCTGCCCGGCACCGACAGCGAGAATCTCGCCGGTGCTGAGCAGCTCGTCCAGGTCTCCCGGCTGATAGTCCGGGATGCGTGCGGGCAGCACCAGAGTTTCCCACGCGCTGGCGGGGATCGGCACCCCGGCGAGTTGTTCCAGGGCGCTGGCGAGCTCCTCGCGCTGCATCTGGCCCAGGCCGTGCCAGTCGGCTAGGAACTGTGCGTAGGTTTGCTGGGTCACCGGTTCCAGCGATCCGCGCGCGGCGGCCAGGGTTGCCGACCGGAGGCGGCGGAGCATCCCCGTGTCCACGTATTGCATTTCAGCCTGTGCATCCGCGCTGGTGGGTGCAGGGGCGCCACTAGTGCCACTAGGGCCATCAGACCCACTGGAAGAATCCCCAAGATAGACAAAATGCCCCGCGCTCAAGCGGCGCTGCTTTCCCGTGCCTTGTGCTCCCCCGGCCCAGCGAGCCAGCAGCGCATCGACTGTCGCGCGCCCCAAGCCAAACTCGGCGGCGGCCTCGGCGGCGGTCGTCGGTCCGCGGTTCTTCATCCACCGCAGCAACAGTTGGTCGATGGCATTGTCCACCTGGTCAACCTGTTCGGCGGCGATGGCCACGCCGGGCGGTACGGGCACGCCCAGGCCGTCGCGCAGCAGGGGCATGTCCTCGACCGCGCCGAGCTTCAACTGCCCGCCGAAATGCACTTCCATCAGGCGCGTGGGAACCAACTTCCGCAGCTGCGCGAGGCTTTCCTCCACCGTCCCGGCCCAGGGTTCGATGCGTTCGCGCACACCGTCCAGGCTCAGCGGCCCCAAGGCGCGCAGCATATCCACGGCCTGCTCCACGCTGGTGGCCTGGCGCCCCTCGGCCAGCCACTGGGCGGCATCCACCACCCGGCGGACCGCGGCCGGGTCCAGGGCCATGCCCTCCTCCCGGGTGCCCAGCACCTTTGCCAGCAACGCGGGATCCACGGCCAGGGCGGCGGCGCGCTCGGCGGAATCGCCCTCGTACATGAAGGCGCTGGTGTAGGTGAACAGCAGTGATTCGGCAAACGCGCTCGGAGCCTCCGTGGTGACCTCCGCCAGGCGCACATCCCGCTGCCCCAGGTTCGCCACCAGCACCTTCAGGAAGTCCAGATTGTAGACGTCGTGCACGCACTCGCGCATGGTCTCCACCATCACCGGAAACTCCGGATGATCCCGGGCAACATCCAGCAGCTGGGCGGCACGCTGGCGTTGCTGCCACAGCGGCTGGCGCTTGCCGGGATTGCGGCGCGGTAGCAGCAGAGCCCGGGCGGCGCACTCGCGGAAGCGAGCTGCAAACAACGCGGAGGACCCGACCTCCTCCATCACATCCGCCAGTGTCGCTTCCGCCCGCTCGGCACCGCTGTAGCCCTCGCCCAGAAGCAAATCCATACCCGGCGGCTCGTCCGAATAAGGCAGGCGCAGCACCATACCGTCATCGCCGGCCACGGCCATCGCATCAATCCCCGTCCGGCGATTCAGCTCCGCCCCCAGCGCCAGCGCCCACGGTGCGTTCACCCCACGGCCGAAAGGTGTATGCACCACCACGCGCCAGTCGCCGATGTCATCGCGGAAGCGCTCGATCAAAACGGTTCGCTCGTCCGGGATGATCCCGGCGGTTTCCTTCTGCTCCTGGTAGTAGGCATCCAGGTTGGCGCGGGTGTGGGTGTCCAAAAAATCGGCCGAACGAATATCCGCCAACGTGCCAGAGCCCCAAGTACGGCGGTTCTCGCCAATGGCCTGGCCAAGCTCCACGGGACGACCTGCAGCATCGCCCACCCAGAACGGCAGGCGACCCGTGTGACCTGCGGCGGGGGCAACAATCACCTGGTCGCGGTTGATCTCCAGAATGCGCCAACTGCTCGCGCCCAGGGTGAATACGTCCCCAACGCGGGACTCGTAGACCATCTCCTCGTCCAGCTCGCCGACCCGGCGCGCGCCGTCGTTGTCCCCGGCAGCCAAAAACACGCCGAACATACCGCGGTCCGGGATGGTTCCACCGCTGGTCACGGCCAGGCGTTGCGCGCCGGGGCGGGCCTCCAGGGTGCCGGCCACGGGATCGTAGATCGCGCGGGCCTTCAGATCCGCGAAGTCGGTGGATGGGTAGCGGCCGCTGATCATCTCGATCACACCGTCGAAGGCCTCGCGCGGCAAGGTGGCAAAAGGGTGTGCGCGGCGGACGACGCGCCACCACTCCTCGACGTCCAGCAAATCCGCGCCAGCCTGCACACTCGCCGCCACGGTGTGCTGCGCCAGCACGTCCAGCGCGTTATGCACCACGTGCAGCGGCTCCAGCTCCCCCTTCAGCAGCCGATCCACCACAACCACGGCGGCCTCGGCGTCCTGCTTATGCAGCGGGTAGATCGTCGCGTGGCTGGTCGCCCCCACGGTGTGTCCGGCGCGGCCGCACCGCTGCACCGCCGAAGCCACCGACGGCGGCGCCCCAACCTGCACCACGTGATCCACCAGCCCCATGTCAATACCCAGCTCCAGGGAACTCGTCGCCACCACGCAGCGCAGCTCGCCAGACTTCAGTGCCGCCTCAATATCGGCGCGTTCGTCCTTAGAGACCGAACCGTGGTGCGCCCGGGCGACACCCGCACCGTCCATCCCCCGCACCGCGTCGGACTGCGCCATCAGCTGCGCCGGATCACGCCTGGTCGGGGCGGCTAGCGAGTCGGGATCGTGCTCCTTAGCCCATTCCTCGTTCAACGCCCCGGTCAGCCTCTCCGCCGCGCGCCGGGAATTCACAAACACCAGCGTCGAGCGGTTCTCCATCACCTGCCGGTAGATCGCGCGTTGTACGTGCGGCCACACGCTCTTCTGCTGCGGCAGTGCAGATTCCTTATCCACCCCGCTCGCCACGCGCGCGCCCGACCCGGCCTGGGTGCTGCCGCCCACTCCTTCGCCGATGAGGCTGGGGCCAAGCAGTGCCTCGTCTATCGGTTCTTCTGTGTCTTTTTCTGACGCCCCCTCCTCCGTCACCTCATACTCCGCCAACGCGACGTCTTCCACCGCTGGCGGATCCTGGAAGTCCTCCACCACGCTGGTCACCTGCACATCCCAAGACTTCGGCTGCTCGGGGTTCACCACCGTCACCGGGCGGTCGCCTCCCAAGAAGCTGGCGACCTTATCCACGGGGTTCACTGTCGCCGACAGGCCGATGCGCTGCACCGCCTGGCCCGTCAGCATCTCCAACCTCTCCAGCGACAGCGCCAGGTGCGTGCCACGCTTCGTGCCGGCCACCGCGTGCACCTCGTCCACAATCACGGTGTCCACATTCGCTAGCGTGGCCGCCGCCTTGCTGGTCAGCATCAGGTACAGCGACTCGGGCGTGGTCACCAGAATCTCCGGCGGGTTGCGCAGCAGCTTGGACCGCTCCGACTGCGGGGTGTCTCCACTGCGCACACCTACCCGCACCGGGGCGGCGGTTTCCCCCATTGCGTCGGCCACCCGTGCAATGCCCACCAGCGGGGCCGCTAGGTTTCGGCTGACGTCCACGCCCAGTGCTTTCAACGGGGAGATGTACAAAACCTTGGTGGGGCTGGATTTTTCAGGCGTGGGGGCGTCATTAAAAAAAGATCCCCCAGAAAGTCGTGACAGCGACCATAAAAAAGCCGCCAGGGTCTTACCCGACCCCGTCGGTGCCACTACTAAAGCATTCTGACCTGCGGAGATAGCTCTCCACGCCTGCGTTTGCACAATTGTCGGCTCGGCGAAGACGTCCCGGAACCACGCTGCAACGGGGGCATAAAAGGAATCCAGCGGGTCAACAGCCATGTGACCATTTAAACAGACCGCTAAAGTAAGAACTATGACGGCTGAACTCAATGATGCGACGCTGGCCCAGAGACTCGCGCAGGGCACCGGAGAGATCCTCAAAGGCGTAAGGAACGTAGGTCTGCTCCGCGGCACCGAGCTGGGCAAGGCCGGCGACGCGCTGGCGCAGGACTGGATCGCCCGCTCCCTCATACAACACCGCCCGAACGATGCAATGCTCTCCGAAGAGGCCGAAGACGATCTTGCACGCCTGGACAACTCGCGCGTGTGGATCATCGACCCGCTCGATGGAACCCGCGAGTACGCAGGAGGCCGCCAGGACTGGGCCGTGCACATCGCCTTGGCGGAAAACGGCGAGATCGTCGAGTCCGCCGTAGGTATGCCGGATCTGGGGCGCGTGTTCAGCAGCGCCGAGGTTAGGGCCGTTCAGGGGCAGCGCACTAACCGTCTAGTCATCAGCCAAAACACCACTCCCGCCATTGCAGAGTTCATCGCCGAAGACTTGGGCATGGAGCTGGTCACCATGGGTTCCTGTGGCGCTAAAGCCGTCTCCGTAATCCTGGGCGATAACGATGCCTACGTCCACGCCGGTGGCCAGTACGAGTGGGATAACGCCGCCCCGGTCGGCATTGCCCAGGCCGCTGGCCTGCACACCTCCCGCCTGGATGGCACCGACCTTTGCTACAACTGCGAGTCGCCGTACCTGCCGGACCTGGTGATCTCCCGCCCAGACATGGCCGACGAGATCCTAGCCTCCGCCGCGAAGTTCCACGAGAAGCACGGCGCCTACTCTCTCTAGCCCCTCCCTACCCCTGCATGCTTCCTTTTTCCTTCTTGACGCCCCGTCCGGCCTCCCGCGCGCAGCTGGAGCCGGACGCGGACATTCCCGCCACGCTGCAGGGGCGCTACGTTATCGGGGCACCCGCCAATAATCCGCGGAAGGAACTTACGGAGGAACACCCCTGCCCCCTGGTATTTATCCACGGCACGACGGATAACACTTTCCGCTGGCAGAAAGCCGCAACGTATTTCGCGGCCCAGGGTTATTCCGTGTGGGCTTTTAACTACGGCCAGCCGGAGGAAGGCCGCCCGGCAATCCCCGGCGTATACGCTGTGAACGATATCAACGAATCCGCCCTGGAGATCGCGGCGACGATTGATTACATCCTGGAGGTCACCGGCGCCAGCAAGGTGGATCTGGTGGGCCACTCCCAGGGTGGGCTGCACATCAAGAAGTACATTGCAGAACACGGTGGGCAGGATACGGTCCGCCGCGCAGTGGGGGTGGCCGCGACGTATCACGGCACGACGATAGCCGGGATGTCCTCGATCCTGCAGAATCTGGTGGATCGCAACCCGGAGTTCGCGGATCTGGTGGCGGGTAAGGCGGCGATTCAGCAGCTGAAAAGTTCGGAGTTCATTAGTCGGCTCAACGAGCTGCCGGATACCCACCCGAACGTGATGTACACGAACATCTTCACTTCGAAGGATCTGACAGCCACGCCGAACTCCACGTCTCAGCTGGAATCCATCGGTGGGGCAGACGTGGCCGAAGCGGAAGTCGGCGAGGTCTGCGGGCTGCTACTTCCGCCGGGGCATGCGTCGCTGCCGGAGAACGAGCACATCATTGGCCTCATCGAGTGGGGTTTGACGCGCGATCAGGGGGATCACACGCCTGTGCATTCTGGCTGTAACGGTGGACAGCGTTGGAAGTTGGGCTATCGTTTCTTCCATGAAAGCTAACTCTCGCATACCGGGGTCGGGGCCGCCGATCCGTCCTCGCCGGCGCTGCAGCGCTGAGCGTGTCCCTCTCTGCCCTCTCTTCCTTCACCCCTTCTGCCCTAGCTGCTGATGGCGATGTTCCTAGTGTTACTCCGGACGCCGCAGTCCCCGCCGGTTTAGAAGGCAACCATGTGGCCAAGGCACCTGTGAACAACCCCTCCTGTGTTCCCTCCCCGGAGCATCCGAACCCCGTCGTTTTCATCCACGGCACGTCCGATAATTCCACGCGCTGGCAGAAGGCCGCCAACGCTCTATCCAAGCAGGGTTTCTGCACGTGGGCCTTCAACTACGGCAAGCCCACGGACGGCAAACCGAACCTGCTGGGGCGCTACGACATGGTGGACATCGACGATTCCGGCAAGGAGATCGCTTCGACCATCGACTACATCCTGTCCGTAACGGGCGCGGAGAAGGTCGACCTGGTGGGACACTCCCAGGGTGGGTTGCACTTGAAGAAGTACATCGCAGAAAACGGCGGTGGAGAGAAGGTCGGCCGTGCGGTTGGTGTGGCCCCGACCTACCACGGCACCACGCTGGCCGGTATGGATAAGATGCTGCGCCCGATCGTCGAGCGGAACCCGAAGCTAGCCGAGTCCGCCGCGGGCAAGGCGGGCGTGCAGCAGCTGGTCGGCTCGGAACTGATCGATCGCCTGAACCAGCTGCCGGATACCGACAAGCGCGTGCAGTACACCAACCTCTACTCCGCGGCCGATACCACCGCGACACCGAACAAGACCTCCATGCTGGAATCGGTCGACGGCGCGGACGTAGCGAACGTGGAGGTAGGCGCTGCCTGCAAGCTCCCCATTCCGCCGGGGCTTGTTAGCCCCTTGGGTGCCACCGCCGCATAGCCGACGTAGACTAAGTGAGACTTTTGAACCTAAGGACCTAAAAGCTTGAAAGGAAGGCGGCGAGCAGTGGCACCCCAGCAGCAGCCGAGTTCCATCCCCACCCCATACGAGAATCTTCTGCGGGAGATCCTCGAGACCGGCACCCCCAAGGGCGACCGCACGGGAACCGGCACCACCAGCCTTTTTGGCCGCCAGATCCGCTATGACCTCTCCGCAGGTTTCCCGTTGATCACCACCAAGTCGGTACATGTGAAGTCCGTGGTGGGTGAACTGCTGTGGTTCCTCCGCGGCGATTCCAACGTGCGCTGGCTACAGGAAAACGGCATTCGAATCTGGAACGAGTGGGCTGACGAGAACGGAGACCTGGGCCCGGTCTACGGCGTGCAGTGGCGCAGCTGGCCGACCCCGAACGGTCAGCACATCGACCAGATCGCGGGCGCGTTGGAAACTCTGCAGACTAACCCGGATTCGCGCCGCAATATCGTCAGCGCCTGGAACGTCTCGGAGCTGGACAGCATGGCCCTGCCGCCATGCCACCTGCTGTTCCAGCTGTACGTCGCCGACGGCAAGCTAAGCTGCCAGCTGTACCAGCGCAGCGCGGACATGTTCCTGGGCGTGCCGTTCAACATCGCCAGCTACTCGCTGCTAACCCACATGTTCGCCCAGCAGGCAGGCCTGGAGGTCGGCGAGTTCATCTGGACCGGCGGTGATTGCCACATCTACGACAACCACGTGGAGCAGGTTAAGCTGCAGCTTTCCCGCGATCCCCGCCCCTACCCGCAGCTGCAGTTGAACAAGGCTGCGGACATGTTTTCTTACAACTTTTCCGATATCGAGTTCACTGGCTACGACCCACATCCGGTGATCAAGGCGAAGGTGGCCGTATAAATGACTTCCAACAACCAACCCTATCGCCCCACCGGCTACGAGCCGGGCGACTACCCGGAACTCACCGCCGCTGCGGTCAGCTACGCCCTAGAGGCCAAGGGGATCTCCCGCGATCAGGTGGAGATCGGCATGATCTGGGCGCAAACCACCGCCGGTGTGATCGGCGATGGCGCGGACATGCCCTGGTACCTGCCGGAGGACTTACAGCACTTTAAGAACGCCACCACCGGCTATCCCGTCGTCATGGGGCGCACCTCCTGGGAAGCGCTCGACGATGGCTTCCGCCCGCTGCCGGGGCGCACGAACTACGTGATCACTAGGCAGGATGATTATGACGCCCCCGGTGGCATCATCGAGCCCTCTATCCCCAGCGCGCTGGCTAACGCCGCGGAGCAGATCCTCAACGAGTTGAAAGACAGCGCCGCAGACGAGCGCACTCCCACCGTATGGGTACTGGGTGGCGGTCAGGTGTACGCACAGTGCATGCCTGTGGCCGATCGCATCGTGATCACGGAGATCGACATGGAGGCCCCCGAGCGCTTCCAGGTGTACGCACCTCTGGTTCCCACCGAAGAGTTCGAAGAGCACGCCGAGGAATGGCAGGAATCGCTAAAGGGCCACCCGGTCGACCAAGAGGTCAATCCCGAGCGGCCCCTGCGTTACCGCTTCTGCACCTGGACGCGGCGCTAGGCTAGTCAACTAGCTCCGCGCCGTAGCGCGCAGCTAACTACACGCTGTAGTACAGCTCGAACTCCTTCGGGCTTGGCCCCTGGCGCAGCGGCTGGATCTCTAGCTCGTACTTCAGGCGCACATAGGCCTGCAGGAAGTCCTCGTCGAAGACTCCCCCGGCGGTCAGGAAGTCGTGGTCTTCCTCCATGGCCGAAAGGGCAGCCTCCAGCGAGTGCGGCACCTTCGGTACCTTCTTCGCCTCTTCAGGCGGCAGCTCGTAGAGATCCTTATCCGTCGGCTCGCCCGGTTCGATGCGGTTCAGAATGCCGTCCAGCCCCGCCATCAGCTGGGCTGCGAAGCCCAGGTAGGGGTTCGAGGACGGATCCGGCGCACGGAACTCAATACGCTTGGCCGCGGGGCTATCGCCGGTCAGCGGAATGCGGATGGCCGCCGAGCGGTTGGACTGCGAATAGGCCAAGTTGACGGGTGCCTCGAAGCCGGAATATAGGCGTCGATAAGAGTTAACGGTGGGGTTCGTAAAGGCGAGCACCGCCGGGGCGTGGTGCAACAGACCACCGATGTAATAGCGCGCCATGTCGGACAGACCTGCGTAGCCCGTCTCGTCGTAGAACAGCGGCTTGCCGTCCTTCCACAGCGACTGGTGGGCGTGCATGCCGCAACCACCATCGCCGGCCAGCGGCTTCGGCATGAAGGTGGCGGTCTTGCGGTGCTGCTCGGCGGTGTTCTTCACCACGTACTTGAAAGTCTGCAGGTCGTCAGCGGCGGCCAGCAGGGTATCGTAGCGATAGTTAACTTCCTGGATGCCGCCGGTGGCGACCTCGTGGTGGAAGCGCTCGATCTCGAAGCCGACCTTCTCCAGGTTGTACGCAATATCGTCGCGCACCGGGATGGTCTTGTCATACGGGGCGACCGGGAAGTAGCCGTCGTTGATGCGGATCTGGTTACCGCGGTTCGGCGAGCCGTCCATCATCGTCTCCTCGCCGGAGCGCCACCACCCCTCGTCCGAATCCACGCGGTGGAAGGACATGTTGGTGTCGGAGGCGTATTGGACGGAATCGAAGACGTAGAACTCCGCCTCCGCACCGATCGAGCAAGTGTCCGCCACACCGGTTTCCTTCAGGTAGTTTTCCGCCTTGCGCGCGATGGTGCGCGGGTCGCGGCGGTACGGCTGGCGGGTCAGCGGGTCCTGCACGAAGAACTGCATGTTCAGCGTGGGGTGGTCGCGGAACGGGTCCACGTAGGCGGTCGTCGGGTCCGGGATCAGCGCCATATCCGACTTATCCACGGTGGAGAAGCCGGGGATGGAGGAGCCGTCGAAGGCGAAGCCGTCCTCCGCCGCCTTGGGGGTTAGCTCGCGAGCCGGGACAGTCAGCCCATGTTCCAGGCCGAACATGTTGGTAAATCGAATGTCCAGGTAGCGAATACTTTCCGACTTAATGAAGTCGATGACCTGGTCGATGTTTTTGAACTCCATGGTTCGTTCAGGCTCCTAGGTTAGCTCCGGGGTATCCCAGAGGTTAAGCGTGGTGCCGATGCCCTTCTCCAGGGCGTTTTCGTACACCTCGGTAGCCCAGGAAACGTCCTCGACGGGCATGCCGCCGATGGAGTAGAAGAAGATCTGCTCGTCGTTCTCGCGGCCCGGAGCCTTACCTGCAGCGATGGCACCGATGTTGTGCAGCTTCTCCTTCGGCAGGGTGCCTTCCTCGACCATGTCCCACCAGCGGTTGCCGGGGATTCCCAGCAGGCGCTCGTAGGTGACGTCCGGGCCGTTTTCCTGGAACCATTCCTTGTACAGGCCGTCGTAGTCCAGCACCAGGTTGGATTCGTCGGACTTGATGAAGTCGTCATCGAAGCGAGCTGCTGCGGGGCACAGCACCAGCGCGCCGGGCTTGAGCCACTCGCGCTTGAAGTACGGGAAGGCCTGCGGGCCGTCCGGGGAGGTGGAGGTGCCGGCGATCAGGATGTCGCTGCCCTCGATGGCCTCCTGCTCGCTGTCGACGACCTGCACGTCCAGGTCTTCGAAGCGGTCACGGATCCACTGTGCTGCCTTTTCGGTGGAACCTGCGCTGCGCCCCTTGATCTTTACGGTCTTGATGCTGGGGCGCTGGGTGATGGAAGAGGCCAGGATGGTGCGGGACATGACGCCCGGTCCGATGATGCCTACGGTCTCTGCGTTCTCTACTGCGAGGTGCTTGACGCCCACAGCCGGAACCGCACCAGTGCGGTACGCGGACAGCAGGTTGGCCGACATGATGGCCTTCGGGGCGCCGGTGACAGCATCGTTGAGGACGAAGACGTGGATGGAGCGCGGCAGGCCGTTGGCGCGGTTCTCCGCGTTGGAGCCGTACCACTTCACGCCGGCACCCTTGAACCGGCCGCCAAGGTAGGCGGGCATAGCCATGAAGCGACGGTCGGGGCCGTTGGCGGGCATGCCCTCGTGCTCGGGGTTGTCGGGGAAGTTGACCTGGGCGCCGTGGGAGTTTCCGGAAGCGCCGGCCATGCGGTAGTCACCCTTATCCAGAAGGATCAGGGTTTCCTCCATGACGTCGACGCAGCGAGCAGAGTCCGTCACCCCCGCTTCAATCATGTCGGGCTCGGAAAGCCACAGGAAGTTGATGCTGGTGTCGGTGGAGCCGGTGGACTGGGTCATCGGCGAAATCTCTCCTCGAAGAATCTCGATTAGTTGGATCTGAAATTTTCTAGATCAAAAAATGCGCTGGGCGCTAGCCGCAAGCGCTGTACGCTCCGGTTTTCGGAAATCGATACATCTTCAACGATACAAACCTGCGCGAATATTTTAATGAAATAACGTTTTCAATACGGTCGTGCAAACCTATGAGTCCGGCAAACCCCCTGGGCTTCATATGAATATTTAAGCAAATCATTCGCCTAGCTTCCTACCCCCACATGGGTGTTTGGCCAGAAAAATCAGTCGACTACGCAGCCGCGGTAGTCACCTCCGATTGATGGAACACCAGCGGACGCGGCCTATCGAGTCCCGCGCCCACGCGGCGCAGCTGCGCAGGATTGGTGGGGTCCACGCTGTGGTCAAGTATTCCGTGCGAAGACTTGGTTCCACAGCGCGCGGTCGGACGATATGAGCTACGAGAGTCAATCAATGTCATGCCACAAAGCCGTCGCAGTTAGCCCTCAGACGTTTTCCACCCCTTTATCGCAACGACTAGCGCCACAATATAAGACACGACCGCACCCACAAAGCTGAGCAGACAAAGCACTTCAGATACTAGTTTCGCTCGGCGCCCGACAAGCACCGTGAACATAGATTTCGCATCTTCTTCGACATTGGTGAAATCCACCAGAAAAAGCCTGTTAGAACCAAGAACGCGCCGACAATAATGAAAGCCCACGACTCTCGCCAGCCGAAAACCTTGTGCGACACCCCCGAAGAATCCTCCACGTCAATACGCACTGGAATCTTCCAAAGAACGTAGAGCCCGCCGGCGAATACAAACGAGAGGGAGATGGTCACGAGCATGTACCACCCAAGAACACCGAAGAGCATGCGCCCCAACCCGAGGAGCGCCCCGACCCGAGGGCCATCACTAGAGCTAGGAAGGTGTCTAACTGAAACCCCTTCAGATTCATCCCCACCGAGCTTAACTAAATTCCGCACCCCTTAGGGGTGCAAAACAAAAGGGGGAGGCAGTCGAGTAATCCCTAGCCCAGCCACTCCACAACTGGCCCAACTGAGCTTCCTCTCGCCATTTCTGAGTATTCCTCACACTGCCTCTGCCCGAAATGGGATGGTTCCGTCAAGACAAAAGTTTCTTGATACCCTCGGAGAGGATTTCTTGTGGGCTAATGTGGTGCGCCGCGTGGAGGCGCGCATAAGTTGGGGCTTGTTCGGGGTCGATGGCAACACGCTTTTCGTCGGGCGCCATGGGGGCCGTCAGGGCGGCGCCGATCACTAGGTTTGATAGCCGGTAGGCAGTTCCCAACGGATCCGGGACGCCCTCTCGTTCAAGCAGGACACACATGCGCTCAGAAAGCGCCAGGTAAGCAGGGCCTCTGGGGGCGCGCATGCCGATGACTTGACCGGCCCACCGGTGGGTCGTGAGGTGCGTAAAGAAAGCCTGCATCAGGGTGGGCAGGTCGGCGTTGCTGATCGACTCGGACATTGCGGGGTCATCTGCAAGCGCTGTATCGAGGGCGAGGTCGAATAGGTCGTCGACTGACTCCACGCGGGAGTACAAACTAGCTGGGGCGACGCCCACCTGTTGCGCCACAGCTCTCATGGTGAGAGCCCTCAATCCACCTTCGTCCAACAGCCTTACCGATGCTCTCGCAACCTCCGCAATATCCACGGCGCGGAGACGCTGCACAGGCTTTCGATGTTCCCAGTAACTCACCACACCAGCCTAGCTAAACCTGCTTGAACCACCTATCCGAACTGTGTTAGTTTTGGGACATGCTGGATGCCACCAACCTTCCGATCACTTTTGAGAACACTTGCCTGCGCCCTCTCTCCGAACTGGACGCAGATGCGTATGCAGCAGGCACCAAAGATGGAGCTGTGCGGCGCTTTGCTCACCTACCTGAACCTGACTACACCCCCGAGTCCGTGCGACGGATGATCTGTGACGAGGTCGCAGCAGGCCTCTCTTCCGGCACGTTGGCAGTCCTTGCGCTTGCCGACGCCGAGACCGACCAGTTCGTGGGTTCCATGGTTCTCTTTGATGTCAGCTCCGATGCTGCCGAGGTCGGGTTCTGGATTCATCCCGGTGCGCGAGGAGGTGGGCATGCCCGTCGGGGCTTGGAGCTGGCATCACGCTTTGCGCGCACCAGTGGACTTCGAACCCTGACGGCACGCACGCTTCCGGAAAACAAGGCCTCCCAGCACTGCTTGACGACGGCGGGATTCCGCGAGACCGGACGAGGCGTAGGGACCACGCCCGCAGGGCAGCGCGAGGAGTTGTTCCATTACCAGCGCGATCTCGTGACCGTCGCCCAGTGGCCGTTGGTGACAGAACGACTTCGACTCCGTCTGCATGAGATGGGCGATGTCGCATGGCTTCACGAGCTGTACTCGCAACCTGGCGTTGCTCGTTACCTGTTGGACGAGCCATGGACTGTGGAAGTTACCCGTGACAAGCTCGTGGAGCGGCTATCAAAAACTGACCTTGATGGTGAGGCTGCTGCACTTGCGCTAGTCATCGAGCATGACGGCACCCCCATAGGAGACGTCGCACTGTGGCTTACAGACAAGGAGCACCGCCAGGGCGAGATCGGGTGGGTTTTGAACCCGGCACACGGTGGGCAAGGATTCACTAGTGAAGCCGTTCGCGCGGTACTTGCCCTCGGGTTTGACCATTACCATCTCCACCGCATCACCGCGCAGATGGATGCCCGCAACAGCGCCTCCGCGGCACTTGCTAACCGCGTTGGACTCCGGCTCGAAGCGCACCACGTCCAGGACTGGTTCAGCAAGGGCGAATGGACCGACACTCTTATCTACGCGCAACTCGCCTCCGAGACCATTAGCCAATAAATGGTGTCTGATTTGAAATGAGCAGCGGCTGGACGCTATTAGCGGATAGCGAACTCTAGTTGCGTTTTCGGGCACAGGCCTCGGACGACAGTCCGCGCATAACAGGAAATGCCTCGCCTACTTTTGTAGGAAGAGGCATTGTTTCATGCTTGCGGGGGTTGTTTGAACAATCAAATCTAATTCTTCGAAACCCCGAAAAGCGCCCCAGAGCGGAGTGTCAGGAAGTTTGTGTGTGAGGCTCTGATCTAGAAGGAGTTTCACCGATAATGACTACGGTGTCACCGAAGAAAGACCATGACCCGGCGAGGGTCAACGAGATCAGCGAGAAGCTGATGGAAAATCCTGAGCTCGCCAGCCTGATAAGCGAGCTGTCGACGTCCGCTGATGATGCCAGCGACCTGGTCAAAGGCCTGTTGCAGGCCTCGATCAACGCTGGTCTGCAGGCGGAAATGGATGCGCATTTGGGCTATAGCCATTCCGACCGTAAAACCAAAGCCCAGGTGGAAACCGCGCACGGCGGCAATCACCGCAACGGGTCGTACACCAAGACCGTCAATTCTGGCTACGGTGCAGTGGAAGTGACCGTGCCCAGGGATCGTGCTGGCACGTTTGCTCCGAAGATGGTGCCCAAGGGAGCACGCCGGCTGACAGAGCTCGACGACATGATCGTCTCGCTGTATGCCGGTGGGATGACGGTGCGCGATATTCAACACCATCTCGCAACCACGCTTGGGGTGGATGTGAGCCCGGATACGATCAGCACGATTACCGATGCGGTCTTAGACGAGGTGATGATCTGGCAGAACCGCCAGCTCGACGAGTTCTACCCAGTAACTTTCCTCGACGCACTACGAGTCAAAATCCGTGACGGTCACCGCGTGGTCAATAAGGCCTGCTACATGGCTGTTGGCATCGACATCGACGGCATCAAGCACATCTTGGGGTTGTGGATCGCTGATAATGAAGGCGCCGCATTCTGGGCATCGGTGTGCGCGGACCTGGCCAACCGGGGTGTCCAAGACGTGTTCATCGTCTGCTGCGACGGACTGAAAGGTCTACCGGAAGCCGTGGAGGCAACCTGGCCGAATTCTATGGTGCAGACCTGCATCGTGCACCTGATTCGAGCTGCGAACCGGTGGGTGTCGTATCAGGATCGCAAAGGTGTCTCCCGGGCGCTACGTGAGGTCTACACGGCCGCCAACGAGGACACCGCCCGTGCCGGCTTAGACGCCTTCGAGGCCTCAGAGTTGGGCCAGAAATACCCGCAGTCGGTCAAAGTCTGGCGCGACGCGTGGGAGCGGTTCATACCGTTTTTGCAGTTCCCGCCGGCCGCACGCCGGGTGCTCTACACCACGAATTCGATCGAATCGCTCAACTCTGAACTTCGCAAAGCCACCCGTAACCGGGGCCAATTCCCGAACGATACTGCGGCACTGAAGACGCTATGGCTGATGATCTGCAACATCGAGGACAAGCGCGCTGCCCAGCGAGCGAAGAAAGCGAAGCGTGACATCGAGTGCAATGGCTATATTGAAGGAGCGAAAGCCACCGGGTGGAAACAAGCCATCAACCAACTAGCCGTGGCGTACCCCGACCGATTCGCGGACTACTTGTAACCCAAGCCCCCGCACACAAAGAATCGGACACTCTCCCCCAGAGAGTGTCCGGTTCGGTGACATCGTTCCGCATGTCTCATGAGATCGTTCCGGTGCCGAGAACCATCATGTCTCGTCACATCGTTCCGGTAAAAAACCACATGCCCTGCAACACACCAAAGTTGCCCCAAACACGCTGAAACTGATGTCTCGCGACATCGTTCCTCCATGCTGAACCCATGGAGAAACCAGCGCCGAAAATCATCATCGAAACCATGCTCGCTACTGGTATGACTCAAGCCGAAGCAGCCCAACATTTCGGCGTGACAACCCGTTGGATCCGAACACTTCAAAAACGCTACAACGAAGGCGGCGTGGAGGCACTGACCCCCAAATCAAAACGCCCTCATACAAATCCACGCGCCACCACCCCTGACACAGTCGACCGCATCCTCCAACTACGCAACGAACTGACCAACCGCGGCACCGACGCAGGAGCCCACACCATCCGCTGGCATCTCGAACAAGAAGACACAACCCCACTGCCAGCAACAGCAACGATCCACCGCATCCTCAAAAACAACGGACACGTCACACTCCAACCACAAAAGCGTCCCCGCAGCTCATGGATACGATTCCAAGCAGACCAACCCAACGAAACATGGCAAATGGACTACAGCGACTGGACCATCGCTGGCCACCAACGCGTCGTTATCCTCACAATCCTCGACGACCACTCACGCTACGTACTACGCTGCCAAGCGTTTAACAGCGCAACCGTCACCCACGTCATTGAAGCCTTCGCCTACACAGCCGCTATCCACGGTTACCCACAATCAACCCTGACCGACAACGGACGAGCATTCACAACCAGCAACGACCGCACCAACCCAGCACGCAATGGCTTCGAACAACTCCTCCTAGACCTAGGGATTGAACAGAAAAACGGCAGACCCTATCACCCACAAACCCAAGGCAAAGTTGAACGCTTCCACTACACGCTCAAACTGGCACTACGCAACAAACCCCAAGCTAGAGACATCGACAACCTCAACGAACAACTCGATGACATCATCGACTACTACAACAACAAACGCCCCCACCGAGCGCTCAACCGATGTACCCCTGCAGAGGCCTACAACGCTTTACCCAAAGCGCACCTCCGCCCTGGCGCCAAGACTCATGACTACCGCCTACGCACCGACAAAGTCGCCAAAAACGGCAAAACAACACTGCGATGGGGCGGACAACTCAGACGCATCTATATCGGACGCCGATGGACCGGAGAACCCATCACCATCATGTGCGTAGACAACACAGCGGACATCAAAATCACCGCCACGGGGCAACATATAGCCCACTACACACTGACACCCGACAAGATCTACTACAACCAAAAAGACAACGAACTCAACCCCAACCCGGGCAACAAGAATAAAGAAAGCCCCGAGACATAACCGGAACGATGTCTCGAGACATCACAAAGCGCCCCAGAGAGGAATCGAACCTCCGACACCGGCTTTAGGAGAGCCGTGCTCTATCCACTGAGCTACTAGGGCAGTCGCACGGAAACCGTGCGAGGTACATAATACAAGCCCACGAACGCTCCCCGTTAAACAGCCCTTTTGGTCACCGCACCTCAGTCCCCCAGCGCACCGGAACGTGTGGGCGTCCACACCAAAGAACCCCTACACCACACCCGCAGCGAGGCTACGATTAAGAAGCATGGGCGACGCAGTATCTAAAGATACCTACACACCGAAACAACGCACTCGCTTCCGCGAGCGCCTCAACGCGGAGCTGGAGGTCTTCGACAAGCACCTGCAGGGCGCAGAGTTCATCAACCAGGGCACCATCGGCCTGGAGCTAGAGATGAACCTCGTCGGCGATGACATGCAGCCCAAGCGCTGCAACGTCGACGTTCTGGAAAAGCTGGAGGAAACCCACCCGGGCGAATACCAGTCCGAGATCGGCTCCTACAACGTAGAGATGAACCATCCCCCGCTGGCCATCACAGGCCGCGGACTCGAGCAACTGCAGGAAGGCCTCGACGAGCGCCTGCGCGCAGTGCAGAAAGCCGCCAAGCAACTCGGCTCCCACGCCGTCATGATCGGCACCCTTCCGACCCTGACCACCGACTTCCTCAGCGATCCTGCCTGGATCACCGACGAAAACCGCTACAAGGCTCTCAACAACGCCGTCCTCGAATCCCGCGGCGAGCTCGTCCGCATCGAACTCGAAGGCGCCCTGCCCGGCCGGGTGCTCGGCACCGTCGATTCCTATAGCCACGACTTCGAGGACATCGCGCCAGAATCCGCCTGCACCTCCATGCAGCTACACCTGCAGGTCGCGCCAAACCTCTTCGCCAACGCCTGGAACGCCTCCCAAGCCATCGCGGGCGTGCAGGCGGCACTCAGCGCCAACTCCCCACTGTTCGTCGGGCACAAGCTCTGGCACGAATCACGCATCCCCGTCTTCGAGCAGGCCATCGACACGCGCACGGCAGAGCTCGTCAACCAGGGCGTGCGCCCGCGCGTGTGGTTCGGCGAACGATGGATCACCAGCGTATTCGACCTCTTTGAGGAAAACGGCCGCTACTTCTCCCCTCTCCTACCTGAAGATCGCCTGGAGGCCGGCACGCCCATCATGTCCGGCGACAGCCCAGGCCTGCACTACATGAACCTGCACAACGGCACGATCTGGCGCTGGAACCGCCCGATCTACGACCCGAACCTGGAGCTCTCCCACATCCGCGTGGAGAATCGCCTACTGCCCGCCGGCCCCACCACCGCCGACATCGTCGCGGACGCCGCTTTCTACTACGGGCTCGTCAAGTTCTTGGGCACGCAAAATCGCCCCGTGTGGTCGCGGCTTTCTTTTGAGGACGCCCACAGTAACTTCCTCGCCGGCGCCCGCGAAGGGCTGCGCGCCAGCATGCGCTGGCCGCGTGTAGGGACAGTGCCCGTCCGACGGCTAATTACCGAGCACCTACTCGACCAGGCTCGCGAGGGATTGGAACTGCTGGAGGTGGATTCCGAACTGATCGACACGTACCTGGGGATCATCGAAGGCCGCGCCCGCAGCGGACAAAATGGTGCAACGTGGCAGCTGGATACCTTGAACCGGCTGGCTCCGAATAGCGAGCCGGATTCCCCAGAGCGCGCCGAGGCGCTGGCCACCATGATGCAGCGCTACATTGCCCACCAGGCCAGCGGCCAGCCTGTGCACACCTGGTCGGTGGAAGGGCGCGACTAGAACGGCTGGGATTTAGCGGCCTCTGAACTGGGGCGCGCGTTTCTCGGCGCGGGCCCGGCGCGCTTCCTGCACGTCCTCGCTGGCCCAGATGTCCACCATCATCTGCTGCAGCTCCGCATCCGCGTGCATGTCTGGGCTGTTGAACACTCGCTTCGAATGCTCCATGGACAGCGGAGCCTGGCGCGCCACCCGATGCGCGAGGGCGGTGGCGTTGGGGGTGGCGTCATCAAGAACCACAGAAAAACCCGTCGCCCGAGCTTGTTCGGCGCTTACCCGGGCGCCTGCCAGGAACACGTTGCGGACCAGTGCGCCGCCCATCAACTCGCGGGCGCGGGCGTGGGTCCACAGGTCTAGAGCGAACCCGTGCTCGGCGACGGGAACCCAGCAGGCACCCTCGTCGGCAAAAGCGCGCAGGTCACAAGCCAAGGCGATTTGGCAGCCTGCGCCGACCGCCGGACCGTGAATGTCAGCGATGACCGGCACCGGGGTGGTCTGGATGGCGGAGAGCATGTCCTCCATGGCGGACCAGAAATCATCGGCGTACACACCACCCGAGAGATCCGCCCCGGCGCAAAAGACAGGCCCCTCGCCGCGGATCAGGATGGCGCGCACCCCGGCGGAGGTGTGGGCGCGGACGGCCTCGGCGACCGCGGTGGCGGTGGCTGCGTTGAGGGCGTTGCGCTTCTCCGGTCGGTTTAGGGTGATCACGCCGACTTGCGGGGTAACGTCCTCGAGCGCGGGAGAACCCGGGGTTGCGGAACCGCCGGCATTGCTTGCAATGTCTGCCCCAACGGTCTCTAGATGAGTGATGACGTGCCCTGCGCTCATGGCTAGCAATGTACCGCAGGGGCGGTGCCATACGCGGGTGTTTCGCGGTAACCCGCGCGGCGTTTCCCTAGCCCTCCAGGCCAGCGTGGAAGGTCAACGGGTCGCCGCCGATGCGGCCATCCTCCACGTCCAGAGCCTCGATGGCGGAGACCTCGTCGGCGGAAAGCTCAAAGCCGAAGACGTCGAAGTTCTGGCGCACGCGCTCCACCTTGGAGGAACGCGGGATAACCACGTCGCCACGCTGGATGTGCCAGCGGATGATGGCCTGCGCCACGCTCACGCCGTGCTCGGCGGCGATCTTCGCGATGGTCGGGTCGGTCAGGTTCTGCCCCTGCCCCAGCGGCGACCATGCCTCGGTGACGATCCCGCGGTCGCGGTTGTCCGCGCGCTGCTCGACCTGGCTAAAGCCCGGGTGGATCTCGATCTGGTTCACGGCCGGGGTGTGGCCCGCCTGCTTCAGCGCATCCAGCGCCTCGGGGTAGAAGTTGCACACACCGATGCTGGTCGCCCCGCCGGCTTGCTGGATCTCCGCCATAGCGTCATAGGCCTGTACAAACTTGTCGGCCTGCGGGCACGGCCAGTGCAGCAGGTACAGATCCACGTAGTCTATCCCCAACTTCTTCTGAGATTCCGCGAAGGCTTCCTTGCCCCGTGCTTGGTCGGCGTTCCAGAGCTTGGTGGTGATGAACAGCTCCTCGCGTTGCACATCCCCGGCCTTCACCGCGTCGGCTACGGCGCGCCCCACGGCCTCCTCATTACCGTAGATCGCGGCGGTATCGATGTGGCGGTAGCCGGTCTCGATCGCGGCGCGCACCGAGGTGTACGTGTCCTCGTCGCTCAACTGCCACACGCCCAGCCCCAGCTGCGGAATGGTCTTGCCGTCGTTCATTTCAAGGGTCGCGACTGCATCGTTCTTTTCGCTCATGGCCTCTTTTGTACGCCACCTAGCTCGTTCTCGCGACGGCGCTGTTAAAAACTTCTTCGCCGACCTAATGCTTTCGCATGTGAGACAATGTGCGGGATCCTTCTTTTTCGATCAAGGATTCACGTTGTAAAGACTCACAAGGAATATATGGAAGCTCTCTATATCAACAACCTCAATAAGAGTTACGGGGACCACCAAGTCCTCCACGACATGACGCTCCAGGTACAGCCTGGTGAGATGTACGGTTTCGTCGGCTCCAACGGTGCCGGCAAGTCCACCACCATGCGCATCGCACTGGGAGTGCTCGCGGCGGACAGCGGCGAAGTGCTCATGGGCGATCGGCCGATCGACGATGACCTGCGCCGCCGCATTGGCTACATGCCGGAAGAGCGCGGCCTGTACGCGAAGGAGAAGATCGGCGACCAGCTGCGCTTTTTCGCCCGCCTCCACGGCCTGAGCGACAAAGCCGCCGGGAAGAACGCGGACGGCCTGCTGGAACAGCTCGGCCTAGCCGAGCGCTCGGACGACAAGCTGGAGGAGCTGTCACTGGGTAACCAGCAGCGCGTCCAGCTGGCGGCCTCGCTGATCCACGATCCGGAGTTGCTGATCCTGGACGAGCCTTTCTCCGGCCTGGATCCCGTAGCCGTGAACGTCATGAGCGACTTGCTTGTCGAGCGCTGCAACGCAGGCGTGCCGGTGCTGTTCAGCTCCCACCAGCTGGATCTGGTGCAGCGCCTGTGCGACCGCGTGGGCATCATCGCCACGGGACGCATGAAAGCCGAAGGCACCGTCGACGAGCTGCGTACCCGCGGCCCCATCGTCTACGAGGTGCGCACTCCGGCGCGCGGCTGGTACCCCCAGGGCACCCGCTTGGTAGAGGACTTTGGCGAGGGCGTGCTGCTCGAGGCCGAAACTACGGACCTGGATCAGCAGATCCTGCAGGCTGCGATGGCTGTCGGCCCGGTCCACTCGTTCTCCCGCCGTATCCCGCACCTTGCAGAGCTCTTCCAGGAGGTCGTCGAATCATGAGTTATTCTTCCCCGAACACCATCGCCACCGTCGCCAAGCGCGAGATCCAGGTGGCCTCCCGCAGCAAGGCGATCATGTTCTCCTTGATTGTCGTCATCGCCGTCATGCTCATCGGCGTGTTTGCCGGCGCATGGTTCGCCAACAAGGACGACGACAACGAAACCCCGAAGCTCGGCCTTGTGGGGATTGAGAAGGAGTTTATTGACGCCGCCCCAGCCTCCACCGAAGGTGCCTCAGAGGGGACTGAAGGTTCCGGTGGCGTGGAGGCGGAAACCGTGGCCTCCCGCGATGAGGCTTCCTCTAAGGTGACTGACGAGGACCTCGATGCAGCCCTGGTGAAAACTGATTCGGGCTACGAATTGCTCGCGGAAGGAAAGCCCGACCCCGCGATCCTCAGCACTGTTAGCGCTGCGATCAATGCGCACGCGCAATCCGAAGCGCTAAACAAGGTGGGAGTTTCCCCCGAGGAGTTCGCCGACGCCACGCCCTCCGTGCAGCTGGAGACCGTGGACTTGAAGGCAGATGACGCGATGGAGGCCAACGGGCCGCAGATTGTCACCGCCATGGTCGGCGTGATGCTGATGGCCTACTTCATCATCCTCTTCGCCGCGAACGTCGGCGGGCGCATCACGGAGGAGAAGTCCTCGCGCGTGGTGGAGATCATCCTGGCTTCCGCCCGCCCGATGGATTTCCTGGCTGGCAAGATCATCGGCAACACTATCTTCGGTTTCATCGGCACCGCAATCATCCTGGTCATCGGCGCGGTTGCAGTTTCCGTCTCCGGGCTGTTGGGGGACGTGGACTTCGACTACACAGTGGTGGCTCTGATGCTGCTGGCCTTCTGCATCGGCATGCTGTTCTTCGGCAGCCTGTACGCGGCAGCGGGCTCTCTAGTTTCCCGTACGGAGGATCTGCAGTCCACCCAGGCTCCGATCCTGCTGTTCATTATGGGTATGACCTACGCCCCACTGTTCGGCCTCAGCAACATGGAATCGACGTTTATGCAGGTGCTGGGCTGGGTGCCGCCGTTTAGCCTGACGGTCGCCCCGATGAACATGGCGGCGGGCACAATGAGCCTGCCGCAGGTTCTGCTGAGCTTCCTGGTTGCCGCCATCACGACGGTTCTGGTGATTCTGCTGGTAGCCCGCGTCTACCGCAATTCCATCCTGAACAACGGCAAGAAGATGAGCTGGGCCAAGGCGCTGAAGGGTGCCTAATCGCCCAAATTCACGGCGATCAGGCGCCCTAGTTTAAGGCGATCGGGCGCCTTAGTTCACGGCGATCAGGTCAATAATAAAGACCAGCGTACGGCCAGATAGTTGATGCCCCATGCCGGCCGGGCCGTACGCCTTCTCCGGGGGAATGGTCAGCTTGCGGCGACCGCCGGCGCGCATGCCCGGGATGCCCTCCTGCCAGCCCTCGATCAGGCCGGACAGGGGGAATTCGATGGACTCGCCCCGATCCCAGGAAGAGTCGAACTCCTCGCCAGTCTCGAAGTCCACTCCCACGTAGTGCACCTCCACCATGCCACCCGGCACGGCCTCTGCACCCTCGCCGATCACCAGGTCTTCAATCACCAGGTCCTTCGGTGCGGGGCCATTCGAGAGGTCGATCTGCGGTTTACTCATGGGGGAAGTCTCCTTCGAAAACTGATAGCTTCTCGAACCCCCACCCTAGCAAAACGCGAAACACCCCCTTGGGGGCATACGCATTGCGTAGCTGAACCCAAGGGGGCGTCACCAAGAAAAGAACAGAGAGTTCTTAGAGCTTGCGCGCACCCTCGCCGGTGTAGATCTGGCGCGGACGGTTGATCTTCGCGGTCGGATCGTTGACCTGCTCCAGGTAGTGAGCGATCCAGCCCGGCAGGCGGCCCATGGCGAACAGGACGGTGAAGAAGTCCGTCGGGAAGCCCATGGCGCGGTAGATCAGGCCAGTGTAGAAGTCAACGTTCGGGTAGAGCTTGCGGGAGATGAAGTAATCATCAGCCAGCGCGATCTCTTCCAGCTTCATAGCCAGATCCAGCAGGTGGTCGCCACCCAGGTGATCCAGGATCTCGTGTGCGGACTCCTTGACGATGGCCGCGCGCGGGTCGTAGTTCTTGTAGACGCGGTGGCCGAAGCCCATCAGCTTAACGCCCGGCTCCTTGTTCTTCACGCGGTTCATGAACTCGGTAGCGTCGCCACCGTTAGCGTGGATCTCCTCCAGCATCTCCAGAACGGCCTGGTTGGCGCCACCGTGCAGCGGACCGGACAGTGCGTTGATACCTGCGGCGATGGAGACGAACATGTTGGCCTGGGAAGAACCAACCATGCGGACGGTAGAGGTGGAGCAGTTCTGCTCGTGGTCAGCGTGCAGGATCAGCAGCTTGTCCAGAGCCTTGGTGACTACCGGGTCATCCTCGAAAGGCTCGGTCGGGTAACCGAACATCTGGCGCAGGAAGTTCTGGCGCGCGTTCATGGAGTTATCCGGGTACATGTACGGCTTACCCTTGGAAGCACGGTAAGCGTAGGCAGCCAGCATCGGCACCTTCGCCATCAGGCGGTAGGTGTTCAGCTTCTGGTGATCCGGGTTCAGCGGGTCCAGGGAGTCCTGGTAGTAGGTGGACAGAATGTTCAGGGAGGAAGCCAGAACGCTCATCGGGTGAGCATCGCGCGGGAACACGCGGAACTGCGCCTTGAAGTCCTCATCCAGCAAGGTGTGGTTGCGGATGTTGGTGTTGAACTCCTCTGCCTGCTCCTTGTTCGGCAGCTCGCCGTTGATCAGCAGGTAGGAAACCTCGTTGAAGGTTGCGTTGTTAGCCAGGTCGGCGATGTCGTAGCCGCGGTAGCGCAGGATGCCGTTTGCACCGTCGATGTAGGTGATGGCGGACTTGGTGGAACCGGTGTTCACGTAGCCGGGGTCCAGGGTGGTCAAGCCAGTTTCAGCCAGCATCTTACCCAGTGCAACACCGTCGTTACCTTCGGTGGCGTGGACAATGTCCATTTCGTACTCTCCACCTGGGTAGTGGAGAACGGCCTTGTCCTGATTATCAGTAGCCATTGACATCCCTTTCTGAAATGTTCACGTGCCTGCCCGCAGCGAATGTTGCAGCGATTACTTTTGGTAGAAGCTTGCGCCGGCACCGATGGAGCGGAACACAGATTCACGGTTTCACTTGTAAATTGTAGCCGCTTTAGGGCTTCCCCGTATGGCGTTACTTGCATAGCAAAGCCGACGGGGGGATACGGCACACTGTAATGCCTATGTGACCCACATGACAGTCTGCCGGGCTGATACGGGGGTAAAACAAAGCTTCACCACCCGCTATTCTTATATTTTTGACACCTTTAGGCCATGGGCCTGGCGCGAAGGTCTACCCTATAAAGTCAAGCGCAAAAAATACGAGCGATCAGAGGGAAAGATGAACGCACCTGCCAACGACCAAAACACCCTGCCCACCCTTCCCGCGGAGTTCATTCCCGCAGATGGCCGCTTCGGCTGTGGCCCGTCCAAGGTTCGTCCAGCCCAGCTGCAGGCAATCCAGGACAACGCCGCCATTCTGGGCACCTCTCACCGCCAAGCTGGCGTGAAGGACGTCGTCGGTTCCGTACGCGAAAGCCTGTCCCAGCTGTTCAACCTGCCGGAGGGCTACGAGATCGTCCTCTCCCTGGGCGGCGCCACCGCTTTCTGGGATGCCGCTTCCTTCGGCCTAATCCGCAACAAGTCCGCGCACCTGACCTACGGCGAGTTCTCCTCCAAGTTCGCCAGCGTCTCCAAGAAGGCTCCGTGGCTGGACGAGCCGCAGGTCGTCGCAGGCGAGCCGGGCACCGCTCCGTCCCCGAGCGAGCTGGACGGCACCGATGCCGACCTGATCGGCTGGGCGCACAACGAGACCTCCACCGGCGCGATGGTTCCGGTTACCCGCCCGCAGGCCGCTTCGGACGACACCCTGGTCGCTATCGACGCAACCTCCGGCGCCGGCGGCTTGCCTGTCGACATGAACGAGGCCGACGTCTACTACTTCAGCCCGCAGAAGTGCTTCGCCTCCGACGGTGGCCTGTGGCTGGCAGCCTTCTCCCCCGCCGCCCTGGAACGTGTGGAAGAAATCGCCGCTTCCGACCGCTATGTGCCGGCCTTCCTGGATCTGAAGACCGCCGTGGATAACTCTCGCAAGAACCAGACCTACAACACCCCGGCCGTCGCTACCCTGCTGATGCTGGACGACCAGGTGAAGTGGATGAACGCCAACGGTGGCCTGGACGGCATGGTGGCCCGCACCACCGAGTCCTCCAAGACCCTGTACAACTGGGCTGACGCCCGCACAGAGGCCACCCCGTTTGTGCAGGACGCGGATGCCCGCTCCCTCGTTGTCGGCACCATCGACTTCGACGAGAGCATCGATGCCGCCAAGATCGCCAAGATCCTGCGCGCCAACGGCATTCTGGATACCGAGCCTTACCGCAAGCTGGGCCGTAACCAGCTGCGCATTGGTATGTTCCCGGCCATCGACCCGGAGGACGTCAAGAAGCTGACCGGCGCCATCGACTTCATCCTCGACGGTGGCCACGCAGCCAAGTAGCCCATTTTTTGGCTACTGTTTCACCTTCGTCTAGCTACTGAATCCGCTCACCCTCCAACCGTGCTTTTAGCTAAGGTTGGAGGGTGATGTTAATAACACCGCCGTCATTTGCCGCATCATCCGTCAGGAGGCCACGTTGCAAGAGCTGAAATTTGTCGTCGCCGATAGCGATGCCTCGTCGCTCGTGCTGCGCGCCGTTGACCCCGCCGTCGGCGGCCCTATCGCCGAGTACTTTCTGCCCGTCACCGACGAGTTGCGCGCTTTTCTTAGTGACGCCCCCACGGCCAGTGCGGGCAGCGCTTCCGCAGAAACCGAAGGCGATGCTCCCTCCGGCACCTCCGAAAGTTCCGGCACCGACACCGCTAGTACGACCAGCACAGTCGATGCCGCTGCGGATGCTGCAGACGCCCGCCAGGAGGAGCAAGCGGCAACCCCCGCTGAGGAAGAAACGACGGAAACCGAGGTGGCACCCTTGTTCCAAGGGCGCGGACAGGATCGCCCCAACGCGCGTCCACACCGCACCCGGATTTCGATGTCCCCGCGCGTGATCCAGGACCGCATCCGCCACGGCGCTACCGTCGCCGAGCTAGCGGACGAAGCGGACACGGACGAGTCCCGCATCGAGCCCTACGCCTGGCCGATCTTGCAGGAGCGCGCACGCATCGCAGAGCTCGCGCACGCGGCACTGCCGGTAAACGGAGATGGCGTATCGAACCAACCGCTGTGGGAGGTTCTGGCCACTGCTCTGGCGGCGCACGGAGAATCTCTTTCGGACGCCGAATGGGATGCCTACCAAAACACCACCAAGCAGTGGATCGTCACCGTGTCCTGGGAAAAGGATGCAGCAGGGCGCACTAACACGCACACCGCGGAGTTCATCATCGAGCTACGCGGCTCGGAGAAGGCACTGGCGCACCCCCACAACAGCATCGCGGGCGACCTGGTGAATCCGCGCTACGGGCAGCCGGTACGCAGCGTTTCCCCGGTGACTCCCCTGCTGCACCCAACGCAGACTCCCGAGGATCAGCACTGGGAGGACGACCAGGCCGATTGGGGTCGGCAGAGCAATCGATCCGACGCGGCCGGAGCCCCCGAGGCTCCCGCAGCGCAGGACACTCCCCCCGCTGGCGGCGATTCCCCTGCGGAGCGAGGCGGCCGCGGAGATAATGAATTCCTAATGCACCCCGATACAAAGGCCGCGAAGCCGAAGCGCAAGCGCAAGGCCGTCACCCCACACTGGGAGGATGTCCTGTTGGGCGTGCGCACCAACCCCAAGAAAAAGAACTAAGCGATAGAAGGAGCCACTGCTGTGACCCTGGTGACCCTTTGGTTTGTAAATGCTGCCAACCCCAGCACCGTGGTGAACCAGGAGCATAAGGTCGACCGTGGCTTTGCCCGCAAGTACCTGGCACAACTGAACCCAGCCTGGCCGCTGACGCACATCGGCGACTTCGACATGACCCGTAGCGCAACCCCCGGCACCGATGAGTTTTACATCGGCGGCTACCCGGGGCTATCCGTAGTGCAAACGGTAATCCCTGACCTGCGAAAGCTCTCCGAACTACCGGAACGCTACCGCACGCTAGTCAGCGCCGCCGATGTGTACGCTTCCTGCGTGGTAGCAGACCCGGAAACCGCGGCCTCGACGAAGCCCGGGGACGGTGGAGACCCGGCCTCCAAGGAGGTCGACGAAACTTTCGGTGGCTTCGCCCACTGGGCAGGTGGCCAACTCAAGCGCTCTTTCTGCGCCACCCGCGAAACCGTGTTTGAGGACATCGGCTTGCCCGGCGAGTTCGAATCTGACTACTGGGGCGGAAACACCGAGGCCAGTGGCATCCAACTGCCTTTCATCCCCGCGGAATTGGCCGCCGCAGCCATCGAGGCCTGGCTCGGATTTGCGGTCTCCGCCTCCGGGCCGGCACTGCCCATTGCAGCTTTTGCCGTCGACGGCCGGCCAGAGGCGAAGTCCTCCGAATACGACGGTTTGACGCATGGGCGCACCACACCGGACGACATGGTCTCCGTCTACGACGATGAGCAAGGCTACGACGATTATGCTGCCCCGTCCCGCGAGAGCGAACCCAGCGGCGCGGAAGTGGCCAAGAACGTGCTGAATTCCCTGGGCCAGGGGGCTCGCAGGGGGCTTTCCGCTGGCCTGCGGGGGCTGCGCGGAGCCTCCAAGAAGATTGGCGACGAAGTACGCCGCCGCAGTCGCGGGGAATAGTCCCCCCCTAACGCACTGCTTCGTAAAAGGCGATGGCCGCCGCCGTGGCCACGTTCAGCGAGTCAGTACCACGGGCCATTGGGATACTGGCGCGAACATCCGCAGCACGCATGGCGTGCTCCGTCAATCCGGGCCCCTCCGCGCCAACCATCACCGCTACCTTCTTCCTCCGCTCGCGGGCGGTCTCAGTGGCTTCGCGAAGCGTGATGTCCCCCGCTGGAGTGAGCGCCACTACCTCGTAGCCGCGCCTCTGTAGCAACTCCAGATCCCGCTGCCAGGTGGTCGTCGTGCCGGGGAACTTCGCCCACGGCAGGCGTAACACGTGCCCCATGGAGACGCGCACGCTGCGCCGATACAGCGGATCGGCGGTGGCCGCACCGAATAGCACAGCATCCACGTTGAGCCCCGCTGCGTTGCGGAAAATCGAGCCAATATTCTCGTGATCCCCCACTCCCTCCAACACGGCAATCACTCCACTGGCTTCAGGGGCTTCTTCCACGTGGTCCAGCACCGCCTCCACGGCGCTGGTTCCGGCGTCCCCTGTGGCAGTGCTCGTCGGCAGTCGATCCGCCGATGCGACCAGGCCCCTGTGCATATCGAAGCCCGCGACCTCCTTCAAGACCTCGCGGGAAACCTCAAACACGGAGAAGGTGGCGTCATCACCAGAAAGAGAGCGAGACAGCTCCTCCTCGATCGCCCGCAGCTTTCCCGGGAACCCCACGACCGCGCGGGTCGGATAACGGCTCGCCAGCAGACGCGGGACGACCAAGGTGTCCTCGGCGATGATCAGCTGCTCGCCGGACTTCTTGTCGGAAGCGTTGAGGTTCCGAAAGTCGTCCAGGCGCGGGTCGCGCGGGTCATCGATCCGGATGGGCGAAAGGTCTGCCATGGCTAGCCTCGCAGCAGATCCATCACCGGATCGGCGGCGAAGTAGACCACGAACATCCCAGCCACCAGGTACAGCAGCGGGTGAACCATCTTAGCACGGCCACCGACCAGCGCCATCACGACGTAAGTAATAAAGCCCACGCCGATGCCATTGGCGATCGAGTAGGTAAACGGCATGACCACGATGGTCAAGAAGGCGGGCAGAGCGATGTCGAAGCGCGTAAAGTCAATGTCCTTAATCTGCGCCATCATCATCGCACCCACGATCACCAAAACCGGGGCAGCGGCCTCGATCGGAACGACCTCGTACAACGGGGTGAAGAACATCGCCAGGATGAACAGCAGGCCGGTGACCACGTTGGCCAGACCCGTGCGGGCGCCGTCGGCGATGCCCGCCGCGGAGTCCACAAACACAGTGTTCGAAGAGCCAGAGACAGAACCACCGACAATCGCGCCGCCACCCTCGACAATCAGGGCCGTGCGCAGGTTCGGCAGGCGATCCTCCTCATCAACCAGCTGAGCCTGCTTGCCCAGCGCAGTCATGGTGCCCATAGCGTCGAAGAAGTTCGCCAGCACCAGGGTGAAGATCAGCATGCAGGCAGCCAGCACGCCCACACGGGTGAAAGCGCCGAACAGATCGACGGCGCCGACCAGGGACAGATCCGGCATGCCACCCAGAGAATCCGGGCTCTGCGGAACCGCCAGGCTCCAGCCTGCGGGGTTCGGTTCACCGTCAACGACGGACGGGCCGGTGTGGGTGATGGCCTCCACGATCATGGCAATGATGGTGTTGGCGACAATACCGATGAACAGGCCACCGCGAACCTTGCGGACCACCAGAGTGCCGCAGATCAGCAGGCCGAGGATGAATACGAACGTGGGCCAAGAAGCAATGGAGCCGTTAATACCCAGGCCAACCGGGACGGTCGTGCCCGCGGCATCCGGAATGCGGCGGACGAAGCCGGAGTCCACCAAACCGATCATTGCAATGAACAGGCCGATGCCCACGCCGATGGCTGCCTTCAGCGAGCCGGGGATCGAGTTGAACACTGCCTCGCGGAAGCCCGTGATGGCCAGTAGCACGATGAGGACACCGTCGATGACCACCAGCCCCATTGCTTCCGGCCAGGTCAGCCCCTCCGTGCCGACGAAAGTGACCGCCACCAGGGTGTTAATGCCCAGACCAGCGGCGATGCCGAAGGGATAGCGGGCGATGATACCGAAGGCGATAGTCATTACGCCTGCCGCCAGGGCAGTAACCGCGGCCACGCGGGCGGTGCCCAGCTCGTCGCCGTTGATGTCCGCGCTGGTGCCCAAGATCAGCGGGTTCAGGATGATGATGTAGGCCATCGCGAAGAACGTGACCACACCACCGCGGACCTCTGTGCCCACCGTCGAGTGGCGCTCCGAGATGTGGAAAAAGCGATCTAGGAAGCCACGGTCCTGCGGTTCCCCAGATTCTGTCTTGGCGGCCTTGGCGGCCTGTGCATCTGCCATGCGGAATTCTCCCCTACCTGTTCGGTCTGAGCGCGGAAGCTACCCTTCAGCAGAACCGTAGGCAGCCACCACAATTTGAAACGTCAAGTTATAAGTAACCACCCCGCAGGGCATTAATGCAACTATTAGGTACCCGTTCGGGCACCCCAAGAGCGCGGGAGTTAGCCAGGGCTAGCCGGACTGGCTGGACTGACTAGGGGGCTGACGCCCCATTTATTCGAAGCGCGAGAAGCCTTCGTCGACGTACACACCGTAATTATTGGTGCCCTCCCCGAGCTCCTCGCCGATGGATTCCTCCACCGTCGCCGAGTGCGCGCCGCAGCCATAGTCCCGCTGTACCACGCGCCCGTCGGCGGAGTACTCGTTCGCGCACACGCCCACGCCGTTTTCCACGTTGTCGATGGGCAAGTAGAACGCGCAGGTTTCGCACTGCAGGTCTGCCTTCTTCGCGAACTCGGAGCGCGGCCCGTAGTCCCCCTCGCGCCAGCGCTTGCGGGCTTGGCGTAGCCCCTCGTGTGAAAGTGTGTTGCCCGCCTGTGGGTTACGCAGGAAGCCATCGCCATCCTGCAGCTTGGCCCACGCTGTCAGCCGCTCGTCATCCCGGCGCGGTGGGAGGGTATCGCCCGGCCCCAGGTCGCCCGGCTGCACGCGGTCCTCATAAGGCACCCATTCCGGGGCCAGCGAGGCATGCTTGCCGGCCTGCAGACTGACCTCGTTGATGGTGAGCACCCCACTGCCCGGCACCGTCACCAGCACCACGACCCACTCCCAGCCGCGGTAGCCGGGCACTCGGCTGGCGTAGCGGTAAATCCCCAACCCCTCGCCGTCCGTTGCGATGCCGAGGGCCTTCCCCACCTCGTCGCCGCCTACCTCTTCCACCGCGGCGCGGGCTGTTTCCTTAGCCTCCGCCGAAAAAAGAATCGGATCTGCCTTTTTCTTCTTACTCACCTGAACCATTATGCCTGCCGCCCACTCACTGTGATGCATGATGGTTGCATGTTCTCTTATCGACGCCACCCTCACGCATCCCTCCCCCAGCCTCGCAAGGGGCGAGTTACTTCCCAGGTGCTCGCAGCTGTCGGAGCTGCGGCTATGGCATGTGTGTTATCGGCGTGCGGTGCGGACGACGGGGCGTCAGCAATAAAACCAGGGACTACAGCTAAAGAGTACGACGATGCGCCGATGCTCGAGGTCACGGTCGACGAGGTACATCCGTGGGACGAGGGTGCGTTTACCCAGGGGGTAGAGACGGCCGACGACGGGCGACTGCTGGTCGGCACGGGACTGTACGGCGAATCGCAGATCTACTACACGGATCTGGAAGGCGAAAAGACGGACGAACAGAGCCTCAGCGAAGACCTGTTCGGCGAGGGCGTGGCGATTCACGGCGATACGGCGTGGCAACTGACGTGGAAGGAACACACCGCGATCAAGCGCGATGCCCGCACACTCGAGGAAATTGACCGGGCAGACTACGAGACCGAGGGCTGGGGCCTGTGCTCTCAGCAGGATCGGCTGGTGATGAGTGACGGCACGGGAACCCTGACCTTCCGTGACCCCGAGACCTTCGCCAAGACCGGTTCAGTGGAGGTGGAGGGCACCGACCAACTCAACGAACTGGAGTGCACCGCCGACGGCAAGGTGTGGGCCAACGTGTGGCAGACCGACACAATCCTGGAGATCGACCCGGAGGACGGGAAGGTCACGCATGTCGTGGACACCGCCGGGCTGTTCCCCGCTGCACAGCGAGAGGGCGCGGACGTGCTGAATGGCATCGCGGTCGTGCCGGGCAGCTCTCCAAACGACCGACGCTTCTACCTGACCGGCAAGCTGTGGGACGAGATGTACGAGGTGCGCTTTAAAGAGCCGCAGGGCTAAAAGCACCTAACGAGGGCTCGGAGGATAGCTAGGGGTTAGGGCTTGTCCGGCCAGTGAATTAGGATCGGGAGGCGTGAGCGAGCAAGAGAAAACCAGTCCGAAGCCTTCTGCTAAGCCCGCGCCGAAGCTTTCCAAGAAGCAGCAGCGCAAGCGCGCCCAGCGCAAGCAACTGATGACGATGGGGGCAATCGTCGCCCTCGTGGTGGTGGTCATCGGTGGCGTGCTGCTCTACAACCGCTGGCAGGACGGGAAGATCGAAACGCTGCCGCAGGATCAACGCATCATCGCTGTGGTCGATGGCAAGGAGCACGAGATCGCACCCTACTCCGTCTGCCAGTTGGACGATCCGGACTGCAAGCCCTCTGAGCCCTACAAGTTGCAGGTGGGGGACGCCGAAAAGGTAACGCTGAAGCCGCCGGAGGATGTGTACAACCACGACTGGTCGCTGCTGCAGATCTTCGACGAGCCGGGCGCTAACCAAGACAACTACTACAAGAGCTACGAGCGTGAGGAGGTCACGCTGGATCTGAAGGCTTCCCTGAAGGCCGATGATGGAAGCACCCCACAGCTCAAGGTCTTGGAACTGCATTCTATGCTGGTCGGCTTGGACGACAACGACGAGCAAACCCCCTACGCAACCATCTGGTCGATCGAGATCGCCCAGTAGCTCCCTCAAGTTCGAGGGGGTTGCGAGGGGGTTGTTTTAGTGGAGTCCGGGATTCGGCTATCGAGGTCTAGCTATCGAGCTCGCGCGCGATGGTACGAAGGATCTCTGCCACCTGGCGGGCCTCCTTGTGCTCCGGCCGACGCCCAGACTGCAGTACTGGCAACACGCTGCTATCTAGCAGCGTGATCGTATCCTGCACCATCTGGTGAAGCTGCTCTGGGTTGTACTTGTGCTGTGCACGGCGGGGGCCGTTGTCCAACACCGTCATAGTGTGTACCTGCGGGCCACGACGACCGGCGATGAACTCGTACTCGATACGCTGGCCCTTGACCAGTTCGGTGACGCCGTCGGGCAGCACCTGGGAACCGACGTAGACGTCCTCGTCCCCAGGGTTGCTGACGAAGCCGTAGCCGCGATCAGCGTCGTACCACTTCACTTTTCCGGTTGGCATGGGATCACCCTATTCTTTGAAGTCAATAGAATGCATTAGGTTAGCGAGAATGCCGAGGTAGGGCAAATCCCGTCAACAAATCACACAGGTCACAGACGTCACACTCTAAATGTGATCTTTGTCACATTACGAAACTATAACGAAATGGATTCATTCCGATAAAATCCAGGTCAATGAGCATTTCAAAAATTCGCCTTAACGCCACATAAGTGTCGGATCTTGCCAAAAACGTGACACAAACGTGACAAACCAGTAGCGTAGCCCATGACCTTAAGGCGAACGAGCAAACGGCTCGACGTCACAGAAGCAAGAAGTTCACTGATTTCAAGGGAACTTGAAGAGATAACGAAACAAAAGGCGCCATCAGCAAGACAGGGCGCCCGAAGGGAAACTCAGCAAATATGGCACGTCACGCAAAGACCAGCTCTTTCACCACCGCAGCCCGTCTGTCCGTCGCAGGCGTTGCAGTAGCAGCAACCTCTGCACTGCTGGCTCCGACCGCTTCCGCAGCTCCGGATTCCGACTGGGATCGCCTGGCACAGTGCGAGTCCGGCGGTAACTGGTCCATCAACACCGGCAACGGCTTCCACGGTGGCCTGCAGTTCAGCCCGTCCACTTGGGCTGGCTACGGCGGTAAGCAGTACGCCCCGTACGCATACCAGGCAACCCGCGAGCAGCAGATCGCCGTCGCAGAGCGCGTTCTGGCTGGCCAGGGTTGGGGCGCATGGCCGGCTTGCTCCGCCAAGTTGGGCCTGAACTCCAAGCCGACCCCGCGCAACGCTGCCGCAAAGCCGAAGGCAAAGCCGGCTGCTCCGGCTCCGGTTGTACAAAAGGCTGTTCGCGACCTGTCCCGCAACTCCAACGCTCTGGCTGTAGACAAGTTCTACGATGCACTGGTCAAGCGCATCGAGGAGCTCGGCTACTCCGTGCCGAAGGAAGTCACCGACTACTACAACGCCAACAAGCACTCCCTGAACCACACCTACAAGCAGTACTCCGCTCAGCTGCAGGCCGTGCTGCCTCACTAAGAGCAGATCTAGCTAAAGCCGGGTCAGCACGCCACTGCGTACTGACCCGGCTTTTTTGTAATCACACAGCTTAGGACCTAAAGCACCTACGAGGCACTCGACTAAGCTGCCCCATATATCCGATGGTCCCGAAGGTGGACTCAGGCAAACTCAGATGTCGTCGCAAGCGAAAGGTGGCGCGCATCCCCCAGTGGGGAGGCGCGCCACCTTCATTAGTTTGATAGTTCAGTTACTTGTTAATAACGGTGAACGAGTGCACGTACGGAAGCTCGGAAGCATCGACAGGAAACTCGATGTCACCGTAGGGGCTCAGAGCGCCCGCGGTATCAGCCACCAGCTCGGTAACAGCGTGACGGCCCTCTGGAATATCGGTCGGCCAGCCTGCGTCGACATAGCCCTTCTTCTCAACGTTAGCCATAGTTGTATCTTTGCACATCGGAAGGGAAAAGGACACACGAAGTGGCAATTTCTACCCACGCCCCCACCCGTTCTACCGGATTCCTCACGTTCCGAACCGCCGCACTATCGCTGCACAGTCCCCGCTCAACTGCTGCCACGGCAGAAAGTAGTAGAATTTCCAGCTAAAATAGAGCGATTATGCATGACAACTCCGCGAACTCTACCGCCGATGACAGCTCCCCTGCTTCTCTTCGCAGCGGGTTTCCCTCCTACGGAGAATGGCTGTTCGGGCAGTCGGATGGAGCACTCGCGGACCTGCTCACTCGCTTGCTGGAATCGAACCCCACAACATTCGTGGAGAACCTAACTGGAAGCAGTGCAGCGCTCGATAGCCTTTCCGCTGCTGTTTCCACCCCCGGCCGCAGCCGCCATTCGGAATTATTCGCGGATTCCCCCGACCCGGCACTACTCCACTTGAATTCCCTCGAGCTCGCCGTCTGCCATGCAGCGTGTGAACTCGATGCGGTGCACCATCCGCGCACAGTGGCGGAGCTCAACGTCATGCTAAACGAACTCTTTGACATCGCCGGCACGCCGACTTCGCAACGCCCGAGCGAGGTCGAGGTTCGCATTGCCGTGCAATCCCTCTGCCACTGGGGACTGGTTTTCGGGCCAGACTTCACGCTCCCCTCCACGCAGCTGCCTAGCGCACAAACCCCGCTGAAGATCCCACCCCACCTGCCGCGCATGTTTGAACCCTCCACGGAGCAGCTATGGCGGCTGGTCGATTCCACCCGCTGCCCCATCCCCACCTCCGAGCTTCCCCAGGTCGTGGAAGATCTTCCACCCCGTCAGCGCCGGTTGCTATCCACCTTGGCCAACGGGGGCGGCGTAGGGCACTCCGCCTCGTTGCACGAAGGTGCGGACCCCTCCAAACCCCTGCCCACCCTGGTGCGCCGGGGTATTTTGGACCAGCTCGACGATACAACTGCGCGCCTGACGGGCCGCGTGCAACAGCTCTTGCATGGCACGCTCATAGCCGATCCGGGTGGGTACTTCGCTGCCCCTCACCAAGCGATCGCTGCGCCCCAGGTCAGCGACACCCCGGGCGATACCGGCCCCGGTACCGGCTCTGGCTCTACCCGAAGCTCTCGCGCAGATGACGCCGGCGCAGCCCAGGCCATCCAGCTAATCCAAGACCTCGGCCACCTCATCGAGGATCTCGGCCGCAACCCGATTGTTCCCCTTTCCTCCGGCGGTATCGGCACCCGCGAGGTGAACAAGGTCGCCCGTCGCCGCGACGAGCCCGCCGAAACCACCCTCCATCTGCTGACATGGCTCGCCCACGCGAACCTCATCGGCCGCGGCCGAGCTACTCCCACCCCGGCCGGCCAGCCCGCGCGCGATTACTGGGCGCCCACGGAGCTCGCCCTCGACTTCCTGGAGGCCTCCCCCGCCACTGCCTGGGCGATCCTGCTAGTCGGCTGGGCCGGCAGCGCCTACGCTCCCTGGCTCGTCGACGAACCGGACGTCCGCCCTTTCGAGGCTGGTACGGCATCACACGCTGCGCGCGGCCTACGCCGAACCTTCCCGTCACTGTTCGCTGATCTTGGCACTTTTGGTAGTGACGCCCCCACGCCCCAATCAGCCGAACTCCAGCAAGAGCTCTGGCGCGTGCGCCCCGGCGAGGCCTGGCGCACCACGCACACCGCCTGGGATGCAGTGTGGGAGGAGGCTAAAGAGGTTGGTGTGTTGGCGTCATTAAGAAGAGACACCGTACCTACCCGGGCGATGGCCGCACTGCGCGACGTACTGGGCGGTAGCACACATCAGTCAGCAAACCCCGTGGTGGATCTGGCCGACGCGCTGGCGGAGATTCTTCCTGCCCCGGTGGAGCAGCTGATTGTGCAGGCAGACCACACGATCATGGCGCCGGGACTGCTGCGCCCGGCCGACCAGGCGATGCTGGCGAAGTTCAGCGATCAAGAATCCGGCGGCATGGCCAGCGTTTGGCGAATGTCCAAGGAGTCCGTGGAACGGGCGCTGCGGGCGGGGCTTGGCGCTGCGGAAATTGAGGAATTCCTGGAGGCCCGCGCGCTGGGCGGGACGGAAAACGTTCCGCAGGCCCTGCGCTACATGCTGCATGACGCGGAGCGGAGCCTGTCGCAGGCCACCGCTGGTGTGGCTCAGATGTACCTGAGCGTGACGGATCCCGCGGCACTGGATCGGATTCTGGCGCTGCCGGATATTGACGGGCTCCGGCTGCGCAGGATCGCACCGACAGTAGCCGTTTCCGCTGCTCAGCTTTCGTTTGTGACTGATCGTCTGGAGGCCATGGGCGTGCAATTGCGTTTGGAAGGTGGCCGGGCGCATGCCGATGCTCCTGTGCTCTCCCGGGTGGCTACGCCAACGCGGGAAGAGCTGCAGTCCGCCGACGCCGACGAGAGCGTCATCGCTGGCGCTATCGAAGGATTCCGACGCAGTCACGAGCACGCCGTTGACCTGATGAGCGGATCTATGAAAGACGTCGCGAGTGTGTCCGCAGACCCGGCGGAGAGTCAACGCGACAGAGCCCGCGTCGTCCACTCAGCCGAGGAAATGATGGCGGCTATCTCGCGGGCGTATTCCTCCGGAACGATTGTGCGAATCAGTTACGTCAATCACGAGGGCAAACAGACGAGCGACCAGGTGTCGATCGTGATGATTCGTCCCTCGACTATTGCGGTGGTTTCGGAAATCAGTGGTGAGAGCTTCACTGTGCAACCCCACCGGCTTAGCAGCGTCGAATACTAACCTCTAGGGCGGTTGCAAGAACGGGCTAACATAGTAGGTTGTCCCAAAAATGTAGCTGTGGCCTTGATCTTCGTGCCGCAGCCCGAACCCGCTGTGAGGAGCATCCAGCTAGTGAGCATCGGCACCGGCCCCTTGATCGTCCAATCCGACAAAACTGTGCTGCTGGAGATCGACCACGAGCAAGCTCAGGAGGCGCGTACTGCGCTGGCACCATTCGCAGAGCTCGAGCGTGCACCCGAGCACGTGCACACCTACCGCATTACCCCGCTGGCGCTGTGGAATGCCCGTGCCGCAGGCCACGACGCGGAACAAGTCATGGATGTGCTCGAAAACTATTCGCGGTTCCCGGTTCCCCAGCCACTGCTCATTGATATTGCAGACACAATGGATCGCTACGGGCGGCTGAAACTTATCAAGCACCCGGCGCACGGGCTGGTGTTGGAAACGACGGACAGGGCCGTACTAACGGAGATCCAGCGTCATAAAAAGATCAAGCCGATGTTGGGCACAGCGATCGACGAAGACTCCGTGACTGTGCACCCTTCCGAACGTGGCAGGCTCAAGCAGGAACTGTTGAAGGTCGGCTGGCCTGCGGAGGACCTGGCGGGCTATGTCGACGGCGAAGCACATCCCATCGAACTGTCGCAGGAACACGAACAGTGGCAGCTCCGGGATTATCAGGAGATGGCTGCGGAAAGCTTCTGGGAAGGTGGCTCCGGCGTGGTCGTCCTGCCGTGCGGCGCGGGCAAGACCATGGTCGGCGCAGCCTCCATGGCCAAGGCGAAAGCCACCACCTTGATCCTGGTGACTAACACCGTCGCGGGGCGGCAGTGGAAGGATGAGCTCGTGCGTCGTACCTCCCTCACCGAGGAGGAGATCGGCGAGTACTCCGGCGAAAAGAAAGAGATCCGTCCCGTTACCATTGCCACCTACCAGGTGGTGACACGCAAGTCGAAGGGCGAGTACCGGGCGCTGGAGCTTTTCGACTCCCGCGACTGGGGGCTCATTATCTACGACGAGGTACACCTGCTGCCCGCACCGGTGTTCCGAATGACTTCCGACCTGCAGTCTCGCCGCCGTCTGGGGCTCACCACCACCCCGGTGCGCGAGGACGGCCGCGAAGGCGACGTATTCAGCCTGATCGGGCCGAAGCGCTATGACGCCCCATGGAAGGACATCGAGGCCTTCCTGGATCGCATGTTCCCCGGCGGTCTCTCGTCCGTTCCCCAGTCCCTGCGGTATTTGATTGACGACGCCACCAGGGCATTCCAGCAGGGCTCCGCCACCGAACCCCACTCGGCTCGTGTCCCGTCTCGCGTGGATACTCCCCAGCGCAACATCATGGACATCACTGGGGACTCCACCGAGATCGCCTCGGAGATCGACGGCGCCGTGGAGGGTTTTCGCCGCGCCCACGACCAGGCCATCGCCGTGGACCCGGCGGACGGCACGAAGGCCTCGGACACCCGGACCTTCCGCTCGCCGCGGGAGATCATGTCCGAGCTGCGCCGCGCCTATACCGCGGGCACACAGGTGCGCCTGCACTACGTGGACTATGCGGGTGCCACCAGCCATGACTGGATCTCCATCGTGATGATGACCCCCTCCACCATCTCCGCGGTGCTCGAATCCACCGGGGAGAGCCTCACGATCCAACCCCACCGCATCGCTGCGGTGGACGTGCCGTGCTAGAGGTTATGACGCAAGTTTATTGAATTCCAGAGAATTTCTGAACATCCGGCGAGCGAAGGAAATGCCCGGCCATTTCCACAGCTGGCTGAGAAGAATCTCCTTCGATTACAAGGGACGCAATCGCCAATTCCCCTGTCGTTCCAGCGAACCAGCCATTGGAAAGCTTGCCATCAATTTCTGCTGTACCAGTCTTTCCGCCAAGTGCACTAAGATCACTCAACGACCTAGCTGAACCGTGGTCAATTGTTGATTTCATCATCGTCCGGAGGCTTTGAATAGTTGTATCGCTGACATGCTGGTCTGCCTGTTTATTCACTACTGTCTGTTCGCCTTGAATGAGCTGTGGAGGAACAAGCAAGCCGCCGTTAGCGACAGTCGATTGCATGAGCGCAATCCCAAATGGACTAGCTAGAACCTCGCCCTGTCCAATAGAAGCCTCCACACGAGGAGGTCCAGCCGGTGTCCGCGGCACCGAACCAGTAAGTGTGGTCATCCCTGGTACGTCGAAGTCGGAGCCAATTCCGAGTTCTAAAGCAGTCCGTTGCAGATCATCTTCTCCCAAACGATCCGAAATGACCGCTTGGGTTGTGTTACATGATTGGGCGAAAGCTTCTTCCAGTCGAACGCTACCTAGATCGAAGTCATGATCGTTGGGAATCTTGCGTCCAGCGACGGTGATATTGCTAGGACAAGGTAGTTCCTCATCCATGCTGACTGCCCCTGCCTCTAGTGCCGCCGCTGTGGTCACAGTTTTGAACGTCGATCCCGGTGGGAATAGCCCGGTGAGTGCGATTGGCCCTTGGTTATTTGCCTTGTCATTTTGTGCAACGGCAAGGACACCTCCTGTTCTAGGATTGAGCACGACTAGAACTGCGGCACGTTGCTCACTGTCCACTGCTTGTTTTGCTGCGCTTTGCAGTGTGTTATCCAGAGTGGTTGCGATTGGCTGAACTCGGCGAGGCGGCTCAGAGGCTACCGTCGTCATACCTTGTGAACTCTCAGCGCGTATCGACCATCCTGAATTAGCATCGAGCACTGACTCCCAATATTTGTTCAATTCAGCATCCAGCGGAGAGTTAAGAGTTTTGGACACGCTTAAGAGACGCCCCTGCTCCACAGTGGAAATTCCCTCAAAGGTCCTAAGTTGCTCTTGTATCTTCCGGAATTCTTCCTGCCTCAAAGTGAGGAGCACGGTGTCTTCATCCTGAGACTCTCCCAAGGTCTGCTCGATCCACTCCTTAGTCGTTGTGGGAGACACTGGTGCAAAAATCTGGGCCAATTCCTGCGCTCTAGAGGCTATGTCTTTGCGACCTCGTACCTGAATAACTTTCGTCCAGGTCATATATTCATTGCCCAAGCGATCTTTAATTGGAAGATCGTACTGTTTATCTTCAGCAAAAAAGAGTGCGGAATCATCGCTCAACTGAGCTTCGAAGATCGAAGGCAACCATTGAGGCTTACCATCCTGTCCACTAAGGACGAGCCGACCATTGCTCTCCAACTCCACACCATCTTTGGACCAAGTCACATGAGTATTCTGCTTTCCATTGGAAATATCAGATTTTTCGATGTTGACCTTCACACCATGAAGTGACTGCCGAAATTCATGAAGGGCGCGCTCCGGGTCTGGATGATCCAGATACCGTGCAGCCTTGCTGTCATCTCCCGCGTTGAAAGCTTTGAGAAATACGTCTGAGTCTGATTCCCACGGTAGAGCTGAACAGCTGCTCAACATCACTGCGGAGAGCGAACAGAGTGCAATCACCGACTGACGGAAACGATTGTGCTTAGTCATCATGGGAGTGACGTTAAGTGAGACGCATTGGATGCCACCAATATCACATAATGCAATTGTCTCATTTCATTCACATATAGGCGATGGTAGAAGTGTGTATTCAAGTGGCAGAAATTCTAACGAAGAGCGTCCACGAGCAGTCTAGCCACTTCGCCAATAGCACCATCGTGAGTACTCATTGCTTGTTCTGGCACCACCTGTTTCAGCATGATGGACACCACAATGGGCTCCTCGCCCTCAACCTGGATAATCGAAGCTTCACCATGGAGAAGTCCTACAGTGCCCGTTTTTCCATAGATATCAACGCCGCTTGGAGGAAAGCCTGAAGGAACACGGTGACGCCACACCTGCAACCCCAAGAGTTCACACATAGATCGACGTACCGCTGCACTATCGTCTTTCCAAACCTGTTCCAAGTCATTAGTTATTTCCGCCAACGAAGAGACTGCAGAAAACGCTATATCTGTACTTCTCCCCCCTTGGGATTGAACATATTGACGCAATTGTTTCTCCGCCGTCACTAAGCTATTCCGATCTTGCAAGTCATAATGAGGTGGAAACCGTTTAAGAAATGCTTCTCGAGCCCACGCAGGCAGTAGACGCAAAATCTCGTGGGCGGCCACGTTATCTGACACCGATGCGACTTGTTTCATTAAGTCTCGGAGACTCACGTTCACTGCGTCATCAAAGGCAGCGAACCCATACCCTTCGTAAGTTCCTTTGGACGGTGCAACGTCAACACGAAGACGAGGATCCAGATCACCTCGTTGAATCGCTTCCAAAGTGAGGTGGAGGAGCCGGATTTTATATAAGGATGCCACCGTAATTTTCTCGTCTTGTTTGCGTCCGATAGTCACCCCATCGTGCAGTCGCGATGCACACCACCATCCCTCACACCCCGACCGCGTCAACACGTTTTCCAGGGCCATCTCCATCCGTGCAGTCATTGGTTAATCCTTCGACAAATTCTTTCGGCGACCGCCATGGCCTCGGCGCCATTGTCCATCCCACCTCGGCGAACCACTACATCCACGGAAAAATCGAAACGGGAAGGAAGCTCAATAGCATTGTCAAACTGGTGAAAACCGCGAAATACCAAAGACATCCCCTCCCCTCTTCCAATCAATAAGCCCCTACCTAGAGCATCCTCTGAATCATTAATTTCGCAAGACACACCCGACCGAAATAGCTCTCTCGCCAAACCACTGGCTGCACTTGAATTGTCATTCAGGTTCTCCACCAGCAGATTCAATTGAGACAAGGTCTTATCCAACCTTGAATACCCCGGCGGCACCACTAGATCACGTGACAGAGAAAACTGCCTCGCACTGCGGTGAGTACCCAAGGGAACCGGAGCTTGAACAAGCCCCGCATGAATAGCGCCTTCTTCAACACGGGCAAGAATCTCAACAGAAGGCAGTGACGACAAAACTACTCCATCATGCTGCTGTGCCTTTGCTGCAATACGCGATCCTATCTCGCTTGGAAGCGCACTACTGATGGCCAAACGAAACCCGCTTTGCGCACCACTTCGGATACCGTCAATCATCGAATGCATAGTCTGAAGATCGCGATTAATCACCCGGGCATATGGAAGCAAGGTCAACCCTGCCTCGGTTAGTTTCACTTCCCCCGCCCCTCGGATAAATAGCGGTGTACCTACACCAGCTTCTAAGCGCTTAATGGCATTGGAGACAGGCGGCTGACTCACTCCCAGTCGCGCAGCCGCCGCTGTAAAACTACCGGTCTCCGCTAAAGCCACGAAATACTGCCATTGGCGCAGATTTCCCGTCTGAGCAATCATGGGTCTCAGCATAGTGGAGCACGAGTTCGCACCACTGCAGCGTAAAATGATGTCTTTGGCTTGAGCAACACCGTCGCGGTGGCGTCGATAAACAAAAAGGAAGTGACACACAGCGTGGGCATTGGAAACGGACCGCTCATTGTGCAGTCGGATAAGACCGTGCTGCTGGAAATCGACCACGAACAGGCGCAAGAGGCGCGCACCGCGCTGGCGCCGTTCGCGGAGTTGGAGCGCGCACCCGAGCACGTACACACCTACCGCATCACCCCGCTAGCGCTGTGGAACGCCCGTGCCGCCGGGCACGACGCGGAGCAGGTCATGGACGTGCTGGAAACTTACTCGCGGTTCCCCGTCCCGCAGCCACTGCTCATCGACATTGCCGACACGATGGATCGCTACGGGCGGCTGAAGCTCATCAAGCACCCGGCCCACGGCCTCGTGCTGGAGACGACGGACAGGGCTGTGCTGACGGAGATCCGGCGTCACAAAAAGATCAAGCCCATGTTGGGCGCAGAGATCGACGAAGACTCGATCGTTGTGCACCCTTCCGAGCGCGGCAGGCTCAAGCAGGAACTGTTGAAGGTCGGCTGGCCCGCAGAGGACCTGGCGGGATACGTCGACGGCGAGGCGCACCCCATCGAGCTTTCGCAGGAACACGAAGAATGGCAGCTGCGCGACTACCAGGAGATGGCGGCCGATAGCTTCTGGGAGGGCGGCTCGGGTGTGGTCGTCCTGCCGTGTGGTGCCGGCAAGACGATGGTCGGCGCGGCTTCGATGGCCAAGGCGAAGGCCACCACGCTGATCCTGGTGACGAACACCGTCGCGGGCAGGCAATGGAAGGACGAGCTAGTGCGCCGTACCTCCCTGACGGAGGAGGAGATCGGCGAATACTCCGGAGAGAAAAAGGAGATCCGCCCCGTGACCATCGCCACCTACCAGGTGGTCACCCGCAAGTCGAAGGGCGAATACCGGGCGCTGGAGCTGTTCGACTCCCGCGACTGGGGCTTGATCATCTACGACGAGGTGCACCTGCTGCCCGCCCCGGTGTTCCGCATGACCTCCGACCTGCAGTCCCGTCGCCGCCTGGGGCTCACCGCTACCTTGGTGCGCGAGGACGGTCGCGAAGGCGACGTATTCAGCCTGATCGGGCCGAAGCGCTATGACGCCCCATGGAAGGACATCGAATCGCAGGGCTGGATCGCCCCGGCGGACTGCACCGAGGTACGCGTGCAGCTGACCGAGGCCGAGCGGATGGTTTATGCCACCGCCGAGCAATCCGACAAATACCGACTGGCCGCCACCACCCCGACGAAGACGAAGGTGGTGCGCAAGATCATGGAGATGCACCCGGACGAGCCGACGCTGATCATCGGCGCGTACATCGACCAGCTAGAAGAGATCGCCGAGGAGCTAGACGTGCCCGTCATCGACGGCAAGACCGGCAACGCCAAGCGCGAGAAGCTCTACCAGCAGTTCCGCGATGGTGAGCTGAAGACGCTGGTGGTTTCCAAGGTGGCGAACTTCAGCATCGATCTGCCCGGCGCGTCCGTGGCCATCCAGATTTCCGGCACGTTCGGCTCGCGGCAGGAGGAGGCGCAACGCCTGGGCCGCATTCTGCGCCCGAAGCCGGACGGCGGCGGGGCGTTTTTCTACTCCATCGTCGCGCGTGACACACTAGACGCGGATTATGCCGCGCACCGCCAGCGCTTCCTGGCTGAGCAGGGCTACGGCTACCGCATCGTCGACTCTTTCGACCTTTAGAATTTTTAAGACCCCTCTGTTTTAAGGAGCCCCATGTCCGCCGCCCAGCAACCGATGCAGGTTGACTTCAACTTCGACGTCGACGAGGAATACGCCCGCAAGCACAACGAATTCCTGCGTGATGCGAAGCGTATGCAGGTTTCGGCGGGCGTGCTGGCCGCCGTCCTGGCAGTGATCGTGGCCGTGCTGCTGATCACCGCGGGTTCTCAGTGGTGGGCCCTCGCGATTAGCTTCGCGCTGGGCGTGTTCGCGCTGCTGTGCCTGATCCTGATTCCGGTGCTGCCGCGCAAGATGGGCTCGCCGCAGCAGTACTTCGACATGTACCAGCTGGCCCCGGCGATGATCGCGGAGGTCAACGCGCGCGACATGGTGCTGTTGATGCTTGTGGACGCCTCTACCGAGCCAGCGAAGACCGTTCCCGCCCTGGCATACCGCACCGTGACCTCTGTGCCGGGTGTTCCCCGTGAGGTCGGTGCGCGGGTGCCGTCCATGGCCGTAACCGGCTACCGGCCGACGCGCGGGCCGAAGGTGTACGAGGAGATCTCCCCCATGCCAGTTGCGTGGGGCACCGGGGATGCGAAGGTGTGGAAGCGCGCGGAGCGGGCGATCAGCACGAACCTGTGGAATCGCCTGGAGGGGCTGCTGGACCAGGTGGACAAGGCCAAGCAGGCCAACCGCAGCGTGTACGTCCTGGAAGAAGATGCCAAAGCTGGCGCCAAGTCTGCTGCCAAGGCTGATGCCAAGAAGGCTAAGCAGGACAACAGGGACAAGCGGGATAAAAAATAACGCAGGTCACCGTTGCGACAAGCGGGTGATTGATTTCACAATGGTTGTGTAGGTCACTAAACTGGCACGCACATTGTTGAACAATCCGGCCGGAGGTGCGGCGCCCCGCACTCCCCGGCCACGCAAGGAGTCGATCGCATGTCCACCACCCGCAGTCCGCTTTCCATCGACCTGAACGCCGACCTCGGAGAAACGACCGGCGGCAACCCCGTCAGCGACGACGCCGCAATGGTGGCCATCGTCTCCAGCGCCAACGTCGCCTGCGGCTTCCACGCCGGCGATGCCCACGCGATCTCCAACACCCTGGCCGCCGCCGCGGAGAACAACGTCTCCGTCGGCGCGCACGTCGGCTACAACGACCAGGCCGGTTTCGGCCGCCGTTTCATCGACTACTCCCCCGCCGAGCTGGCCGACGAGGTTCTCTACCAGATCGGCGCCCTCGACGCGCTGGCTAAGGCGCGCGGTACGCAGGTGCGCTACGTCAAGCCCCACGGCGCGATGTACAACACGATCGTCCACCACGAGGCCCAGGCCAAGGCCGTCATCGAGGGCATCAAGGCATTCGGCGCGGACCTGCCCGTAATGCTGCTGCCCGGCGCGGTTGCCGCCAACTACGCAGAAAAGGCCGGCCTGCGCGTGATCAACGAGGTCTTCGCCGACCGCGCCTACAACCCGGACGGCACTCTGGTCTCCCGCCGCGAAAACGGCGCCGTTCTGCACGACCCGGAGGTCGTCGCCCGCCGCGTGGTACGTATGGCCAAGGAAGGCACGATCGAGGCCATCGACGGCTCCACCATCCGCACGGCCGCCGATTCCGTGTGCGTCCACGGCGATTCCCCCGGCGCGGTCGCCATGGCAGAGCGCATCGCCGCCGAACTGCAGTCCAACAACATCACCATCGGGAGCTTCCTGTGAGCCACACCGTTTCCCCCGTCGGCACCCGCGCCGTCATCGTAGACCTGCCCGACCTGGACACAGTGATGTCCTGGCACGCCTCGCTCGTAGCCAGCCCCTTGCCCGGTCAGGTCGAGGCCATCGCCGCGGCGCGCACTGTGCTTGTTTGTTTTGACGCCCACTCCTCCGCCATCGCCGGCTTGAATACCCTGCGGGACTTCCACCCGCAGAGCTCTGCGGAGGCCAACCCGCGGGAAGTCACCATTGACGTCGTCTACGACAGCGAGGACCTGGCGGATGTCGCGGAACTGATGAGTATCTCCACTGAGGAGCTCATCACCCGCCACACCCAGCAGCAGTGGCTGGCGGCCTTCGGCGGCTTCGCCCCGGGGTTCACATACTGCGTGCCGGCCGCAGGCGACCAGTCCTACACCTGGGACGTACCCCGCCGCAGCTCCCCGCGCACTGCCGTTCCGGCCGGCGCGGTGGGCCTGGCCGGACAGTTCTCCGCGGTCTATCCCCGCACCTCCCCCGGCGGCTGGCAGCTGCTGGGTCACACCACGCAGCCAATGTGGGATACGAATGCAGAACAGCCTGCGCTGCTACAGCCGGGCGATACCGTGCGCTATCGCCAGGTGCGCGAATCCATTAGCGCTGAGGCTGGCTCCGCAAAGAAGGCCACGGCCGGCGCGGGCGTGGGGGCGTCACAAAACAAGAAACCTATCGTCCCTGCCCGCCAGAGTGTAAAGGTCCTCGATGCGGGGCTGCAGACCCTATATCAGGACTCTGGGCGCGCAGGCCACGGCGACATCGGCGTGAACGGCTCCGGTGCAGTTGACCGAGCGAGCGCCTGGGCAGCAAACGACGTAGTCGGCAACGCCTCGAGCGCAACCGTACTGGAGAACATCGGCGGTCTTGAGCTGGAAGCGCTGGTGGATACCGCCGTATGCGTGACAGGTGCACGGGCGAAGGTATCGATCGGCCGACGGAACTTCGAGCTGGGCGCTCCGGTGCAGGTGAAGGCTGGACAGACGCTGAAGGTAGAACCACTCGGCGGGGCGGGCAACGGCCTACGCAACTACGTGGCCGTACGCGGCGGGCTGGTGACGGACGAGGTCCTGGGCTCCAACTCCACCGACATTCTTTCCGGGCTGGGGCCACAGCCCGTGGCCACCGACGACGTATTGAAGGCCGGGCGCCGTACTGCCCGAGCCTCCGTCGGTAGTGCGACCACCAACCCCTTTGATGGCACGAACGTACTGCGTTGTGTGGCCGGGCCGCGCAACGACTGGTTCGGCGAAGCAGAACTGCAACGATTCACGGAGCTCGAATGGACCGTGACGGGCCAGTCGAACCGCGTGGGGCTGCGCCTGGCGCTAGAAGAGGGGAACGAAGCGCCGGAACCCCTAAAGCGCGACCGCGACGGCGAACTAGCCAGCGAGGGCATGGTCAGCGGCAGCATTCAGGTTCCGCCGAATGGGTTGCCCGTGGTGTTCCTGGCAGACCACCCGGTGACCGGCGGCTACCCCGTTATCGCCACTGTCATCGACAAGGACCTGGACAAGGCCGGCCAGCTGGCCCCGGGAGATACAGTGCGCTTCGAGCTGATCGACTTCGCACAGCCGGCAAGCGCTGGGGCTGCCTCGCGAGAAGACACGCCTAAAACCCAGTAATGCTCCCTGACACAACGCTCAAGACGACAACGACCGCAACGACCGCAACGACAAGGAACGAACCCATGAGCCACGAGACCTTCCCACTACAGACCGTCCTCATCGCCAACCGCGGCGAGATCGCCGTTCGCATCGCCCGCGCAGCCCGGGACCTCGGCATTCGCTCCATCGCCGTCGTTTCCGAGGCAGACGTGGACAACCTGCACGCAAAGATCGCCGACGAGGCTTACACCCTGCCCGGCAATACCGCCGCTGAAACGTACATGAACATCCCAGCCCTACTGGATATCGCCCTGCGTGCTGGCGCAGACTGCGTGCACCCCGGCTACGGCTTCCTTTCGGAGAATGCAGACTTCGCCCGCGCCGTCGCGGAGGCTGGTTTGACCTGGGTCGGCCCCACACCGGAGGCCATTGAGACCCTGGGCAACAAGGTCGCTGCTCGCGCCCTGGCTACCGAGGTTGGCGCCCCGCTGGCGCCCGGCACCCCGGATCCGATCCCGAACTGGGAGCAGGCCCGCGATTTCGCCGACGAGCACGGCATGCCCATCGCCATCAAGGCCGCATTCGGCGGCGGTGGCCGTGGTCTGAAGGTCGTGCACGATTACAACGACATCGAGGCCGCCTTCGAGTCCGCAGGTCGTGAGGCCAAGGCAGCCTTCGGTCGTGGCGAGTGCTACGTGGAGAAGTTCCTGACCAAGCCCCGCCACGTGGAGGCGCAGGTGCTGGCCGATACGCACGGCAACGTGCGCGTCGTTGGCACGCGCGATTGCTCGGTGCAGCGCCGCTTCCAGAAGCTCGTCGAGGAGGCCCCGGCGCCTTTCCTGACAGATAAGCAGCGCACCGACATCATCGAGGGCTCCCGCTCCATCTGCCAGGCCGCGAACTACACGGGCGCGGGCACGGTGGAGTTCATCGTCGCCGAGGACGGCACCGTCAGCTTCCTGGAGGTCAACACCCGCGTGCAGGTCGAGCACCCGGTCACCGAGGCTGTGACGGGTGTGGACATCGTCGGCGAGCAGTTCCGCATCGCCGCCGGCCTGCCGCTGAGCTTCGACGAGGATCCGGCCAGCGACGGCCACGCCTTCGAGTTCCGCATCAACGCGGAGGATGCCGCCAATGGCTTCGTCCCCTCCCCCGGCACCGTCACCCAGTTCGAGGTTCCGACGGGTCCGGGCATCCGCGTGGACGCGGGCGTGCGTTCCGGCTCCACGATCCCCGGCTTCTACGATTCCCTGATGGCCAAGCTGATCGTCAAGGGCCCGAACCGCGAGGTCGCCCTGCGCCGCGCCCAGGCCGCTCTGGCCGAGATGCGCATCCAGGGTGTGCGCACCGTACTGCCGTTCCACAAGGACATCGTCACCCACCCTGCGTTCTGCGGCGACGATCTGCACGTCTACACCGACTGGGTGGACAAGGAGTACGAGCCCGGCATCGGCGCGGGCTATGCCGGTTCTTCCCCGGAGGACGTCGAGGATGCTTACACCGAGCGCACCACTCTTACCGTGGAGATCGACGGCCGCCTGCACCGCGTGAGCCTTCCTTCGTCCTTCGGTGTTGCCGCCGCTGCTTCTTCAGGTGCGGACGCCACCTCGGCCTCCTCCACCACCGGTTCCAGCGCGGCCGCTGGTAACCCCGGCGCGGGCTCTTCTTCTACGGGCGGCCCCGCCGGTGGCAGTGCCGACGCTAACGCCGTGGTGTGCCCGTACACCGGTGTACTGGTGAAGTGGCAGGTCGCCGATGGCGACTCCGTGGAGGCCGGACAGCCGATCGCCACCATCGAGGCCATGAAGATGGAATCCACGGTGGAGGCCAAATCCGCCGGTACCATCACGCTGGCGCAGCTAAATCCAGGCGACAATGTTTCGAAGGGAGACGCATTGGGACACATCGCGTAATAAGCTGTACTGCTATGCACTCTCAGTCGGCTATCGCGCATTCAGCTCTCCTTGACGGTATCGCCTCCGGCGCCTATGCACCGGGCGAAAAGCTCAATGAGGTGAACGTGGCCCAGTCGCTGGGAATCTCCCGCAACACTCTGCGGGAGGCTTTCGCCACCCTGGTTTCGGAGGGTCTGCTGGAGCGGATCCCCAACCGGGGTGTTTTCATCGCGGAGCCCACTCGCGAGGACTTGGCCGACATGTACGCCGCCCGCATGGTGCTGGAGCCGGGGGCTCTGCTGTGGGGGCGGCGAGAAGGGCTGGACGAGTTGGAGGGGATAGTCTCCACCGCGGAAGAGCTGCGAGATTCCGCTGGTTCAAACGCCAGCGAGGAGGACATCCGTGCAATTGCGGATGCGAACCAGGATTTTCACCGCGCTATTGTCGCCAGCGCTGGATCGGCGGGGTTGAACCACTCGATGGATCGCATTTTGGCGCAGATGCGCCTTGGGTTTGCCCGCGCCAACCGGCTGAACCACGAGTTCCACGTGGAGTTCATTGCGCAAAACCGCACGGTGACGGATCTAATCGCAGAAGAGCGTTGGCAGGAGGCGGCCAACCAGCTGGCCGGGTTCCTGCAGCGCACGAGCGATAACATCGAGCGCTACTTCGGCTAATGGGGTCGCCCGGGGGGTGTGGCCTCAAGGCCCGCCCGAAGTGGAGCCCCGGGCTGCAGGCGCAGGCGTGTGGGGGCAGGGGTGAGGTGTCAGGGCACCTGGTACTGCAGGTCGCGCGCGTCGGTGATCAGCATGTGCCCCGGCGCGTGGCAGATCGCGAACTCGGGCTTGGATTCCATTACCACTGATTGTGGGGTTACCCCGCAGGCCCAGAACACGGGAATCGTGCCGGCCGGGATGTCCACGGCCTCGCCAAAGTCCGGATTGTTCACGTCCTGGATGCCGATAGCCGCGGGGTCGCCGACGTGCACCGGGGCGCCGTGTACTGCCGGGTAGCGGGAGGTGATTCGAACTGCGTCGGCTACTTGGGCGGCTGGGATGGGGCGCATGGAGACGACCATCGGGCCGGAGAACACCCCAGCGGGGTTGGTGGGGATGTTCGTGCGATACATGGGCACGTTCTTGCCCTGGGTGATGTGCTCCACCGGCACGCCGTTATCCAGTAGCGCGGTCTCGAAGGTGAAGGAGCAGCCGATGATGAAGCTGACCAGATCCTCGCGCCATACGTCGCGCACGTCCGGAACCTCGCTGTCCAACTGGCCGTTGCGGTACACGCGGTACAGCGGAATGTCGCTGCGGATGTCCCCGTCCGCCAGCAGCTCGGAGGAAACCTGTCCGGCTTCCTGCACGCCGAGCAGCGGGCACGGCTTCGGGTTGCGCTGAGCGAACAGCAGGAAGTCGAAAGCCTGCTCTTGGGGCAGGGTGATCAGGTTCGCCTGTGCATAACCCCGCGAGTAGCCCGACGTGTGGGTCACGGTGCCGCTGCGGAAGATCTGACGCGCCTGCTGTGGCGAGAGCGCACCCGGGTTCTCCTGGCGCTCCTGCCCCACAGCCCCTTGTCGTGCAATGTTGTCTGACATTTCCGCAGCTCCCGATTCTTTTCTTATGTCTTAAGCCGTGATTCTTCTTATGCCCAGATGCCCGGCAGCTTGCTCATGGAGTTCCACCCCAGATAGACCGTCAGCACCCAGGTAATCACGCCCACCACCAACAGCCAGGTTGGGTACTTGTAGTTCTGCAGCAGGTCGCGGCGGCGCCAGGCCACCCACAGAACGACGGCGAATCCGATCGGCAGGATCAGGCCGTTGAATGCGCCGGCGAAGATCAGCAGCTTCTGCGGGGCCTGGTTCAGGATCAGGTAGATCACGGCACACACGGCGATGAAGGCCACGACCAGCCAATTGAAGGTGGACTTCTTCATCGATTGCGAAGTGACGAATGTCAGGGAGGTGTAAGAAGCGCCCACTACAGAAGTCAGGCCTGCGGCCCACAGCACCACGCCGAAGAAGCGCACGCCGATGTCGCCAGCTGCGTGGCGGAATGCGTCTGCGGCCATGTTGTCGCCAGCCAGAGTCACGCCCGAAGCGACCACGCCCAGGATCGCCAGGAACAGCAGCGTACGCATCACCCCGGTCACGATGATGCCAGAGACCGAAACCTTGGTGATCGTGTTTACGTTCTGAACTCCGGTCTGCCCGGAATCAATCATGCGGTGTGCGCCCGCGAAGGTGATGTATCCACCGACCGTGCCGCCGATAAGGGTGGTGATCACCAGGAAGTCCACCTCGGTCGGCGCCACTGTGTTCCTCAGAGCTTCACCTAGTGGCGGCGCGGAAACTACTGCGACGTAAATCATCAGCAAGATCATGATGGCACCCAGGCCAACGACGATGCGGTCCAGAGCCATACCCGCGCGCTTCGATAGGAAGATAAAGATCGCGATCGCTGCGGACAGCCCGCCGCCTAGCAGTGGGTCCCAGCCGAGCATCGCATTGATACCTAGGCCCGTTCCGCCGATATTGCCGATGTTAAAGATCAGCCCGCCAATGAACACGAACGCTGCCATGACCCAGCCGAGCCCCGGCAGAACCTCATTGCCCAACTCGTTGGCACGCTTGCCGGATACGCCCAATACGCGCCAAACGTTCAGCTGAATGGCGATGTCCACCAGGATCGAAACGAGGATTGCAAACGCGAATGCCGCGCCCATCTCCACCGTAAACACGGTGGTTTGGGTGATGAATCCCGGGCCGATGGCGCTGGTGGCCATGAGGAACATTGCGCCCAGCGATGCTGTGAATGTAGCCGCGCGGGCTGCTTCGGGTTTTCCGCCTACTGGCTTGCTGTCTGCGGGCGCGTTGCCCTCGTGCTCGTCTGTGTTCGACATGTCGGCACCTTTCTATCAGTGATTTGTATCACTTTAGAATGTTGTTCAACAATCTGCAACTGCCTTCCGCAGCCATTCCGCCAGTTCGTCCACTCGCTGCCGCCACACCGCGGGAGCTGCGATAATGTGCTCGCTGTCGTACTCGTAAAACTGCACCTCGGCGCCGCTTTCCTCGAGGTACTTCTTAATGACGCCCCCTGCGGTTCCCCTACTGTCGAAGCTCGCAAGGGAGACTGCCGTGGGCACTCCTGCAATATCCACCGCGAACCCCTCCGGGATTCGCGGGCTGAGCGCCGCCAGGAAGTCCAGCTCACAATCCGCCCCCAGAGCCGAACTCAGAGTCGACCCCACCACCTGGCCCGCGGCCACTAGCCCGCTGCCGAATACCACTAGGCCGAAAGCTTTCGGCTTCAGCTCCGCCTGGATCTGTGCGACGGCTTCCGCCACGTCCTGCTGTGTAAGATCCCAGGATCCGTACCCCGGCAGCGGATAAGTCAGATCCACGATGGTCACCCCGGAACGCTCCGCGAGCGCGGCAAAGAGGGGAAGCCAGAACTGGTCGTGGCTTGCACCGTCACCGAACCAGCCTGGCCCACCGTGCAAGCTGACGGCTACGGCTCCGGTGGGATCAGGGGGCGTCAATACCGTTCCCACAACCCCATCCGGCAGCGCGGGGTGCTGCGACGTCCAGGGTTCGGCCCGCACCTGGGAGGTGTAGGCGACGTGCGGCATGCGGTGGTCCAACCCCGCGCCCAGGACCAGCAAGCTGCTATGCGCCAGCAGGTCGGGCACACGTGCCCACATACGCTCCGTCTCGTCCACCAGCTCCGCGGGGACGGGGCAGGACTGATCCTTGTAGGGAATCCCCTCGTCGTTGACGAGGGAGCTGAAGATCTCCGGATAATTATCTTCAAAGAAATTGTTTAGCTGCTCCAGCTGCTGCTGGGCATTCAGCGGTTCCACGCCAGCCTGCACGTCGCCGCCAGTGCTGGGCAGGTTAACAATGTCGGAGTTCGGGGTCTGCTCGCTCATGGTTAGCCATTGTAGTTTCGACCCCGGACAAGGTTCCCGCTTTAGTCGGCAATCGCCTCCAGCGGGGAGGTCTTCGCCGCCTTGTGCGCCGGCCACAGCGCGGCCAGCACGCCCACGATGCCGGAGCCCACAATCATGCCAACCAGCAGCTGCCACGGCAGGACCGCACCATCCAAACCTTCGGAGGCCAGCACCTTCACAAAGACCCAGCCCAGGCATACGCCGATGAGCACGCCCACCAGCGCGCCATAGATGGCGATCTGCACGGCCTCGAGGGTGATCATGCGGCGCACCTGTTTGCGGAACATGCCCACCGCGCGCAGCATGCCGATCTCCTGCCGACGTTCGATCACGTTCAGCGCCAGAGTATTGATGATGCCCAGGATCGCCACCAGGATCGATAGCGCCAGCATGGCGTTGAGGATCATCAGCATCTGGTCGATGCCGCTGGAGACGGTACCTGCGTACTCGGTGGGGGTAAGCACGTCGGCCACGATGAACGGCTCCACCGCCTTGCTCACGTTGTCCTTCAGGTCCTTCTCGCTGATGTTTCCGTCGCCGTGGACAAGGATCTGCAAGATGCTCAGATCCTCAGTCTCGTCGAGGGGTTTGCCCTGCCCCACGTAGGGCTTCAGCGCGGCCTCGTTGAGCAGCGTCTGCGACTGCAGCGGCTCGGTGTAGATGCCCAGCAGCTTGATCTTGCCCATTTCCCCCTGGCCAACGCGATACATCGGCACCTCGTCGCCGACCTTCCACTTCATAGCCTTGGCCTTACCCTCGGAGGCGTAGAAGCCCGGCTCGTCGGATTTCAGCTCCTCGCCCAGCGAGTTAAGCCCCATGGACTTACCGAGCGGCCCCTTGAAGTAAAACGCATACATTCCCGCATAGGTCACGTTGCTCTCGCTCATGGGCTTGCCTACACTGACGGGCACCACTCCCAGGGTGGAGTGCGAGCTCACACCGTCGGCTTCGTCCACGGCCTTCTCCACACCCTGCGGCAGCGGAAAGCCCTGGTTCTGCGGACCACTGACCACCAGGTCGGACTTCACCGTGTCGCCGATCATGTCCTCCATGGCGCTCTTCATCGTCGCGCCCACCATGCCGAATGCCGCCACCAGCGCCACGCCCAAGGTCAGGGCAAACGCTGTTGTTGCGGTGCGTCGCGGGTTCCTGCGCGAGTTTGTGGACGCCAACTTTCCAACCGCCCCAAACGGAGCGCCCAAGGCGCGCCCCAGTGCGGGGACGATTGGGATGGATAGCGCCGGAGAGGCAAGGAAAGTACCGACAATCACCAACAAGGCACCGGCGCCCAGGATGCCCGCCCGAACCCCCGTGTCGGCGTCGTTAAGAACAAGAGCGACAACCGCGGCGACGACACCAAGTAGGACGACGATCCCGCCGGCGATGGTGCGTAGTTTCAGCGGCGACGAGCTAGAGACATCACCCGAGCGCATCGCCTCGACCGGGTGCACGCGACCGGCACGGCGCGCCGGTGACCACGCGGAAACCACGGTGATGAGCACGCCGATAACGAGGGGCAGGATCACCGCCTGCGGGGTGAGGCTGAGCTCGGTACTCGGCAGGCCGAACCCGGCCATATCCATGATTGCGAAGATGCCCTTGGCCAGCCCCATGCCGGCCACGATGCCCAACGCCGAACCGACGAGGCCAACCAGAACGGCCTCGAAGACAACCGAGGTCGTCAGCTGGCTGCGGGAGGCGCCCAGGGAGCGTAGCAGGGCGAACTCCCGCATGCGCTGGGCGACGACCATGGAGAAAGTATTGGCGATGATGAACGCGCCCACCAGCAGGCTGACCAGGGCGAAGGCCAGCAGGAAATAGTTGACGAAGCTGAGGCCGTCCTGGATCTCCTTGGTGGCTTTCTCGACGATCGAGTCGCCGGTGACGACCTTGAGTTCTGGGAATTGTTGCTGGACGGAATCCTTGAGCTGCTCTGGGGTCACGCCATCCTTAGCGGACAGCCAGAAACCGTCGGGGAAGGTGCCGTTGGTATAGCGGTCGATATATACCTGAGTGTCAATCGCCAGGCCGAGGTAGCCGCCCACGGAAGAGTCCGTGTCGTAGATTCCGACGATCTTGTAGTCATGGCTGTCGCGGACGTCGATAACTTTCAGAGTGTCACCGATATGCACGCCGTGCTTCTCGGCAGCATCGGTGTTGATCATCGCCTCTTTCTCGCCCTTCGGCTCGCGGCCATCAGCCACGGTGATGGAGGGGCCGGGTGCGTTCTCGCCGGTGTCGTTGGGAAACACCACCGAGGGAGCCCCACCGGTACTCAGCTGCTTACCGTCCTTTGCGACCACAGCTATGGTTTCGGATGCCATGGCAACGCTTTTGACATCCTTGTTGTCCTCTAACTTGGTTCGTGTTTCCTGCGTGATCGGCTTAGTCGGATCCTTCTGAGTTACTTCGACATCTACAGCGGAATAAACGTTTTCGAATACACCGTTGAAAGACTTCTGCATCATGTCGGTGAACATGGAGGAACCGGAGATAAACGCGGTTCCCAGCACCACTGCGAGGATGGTGAGGAGGAAGCGAACCTTGTTGGCCAGCACGCTGCGGTAGGAGACTTTCGCGACGGCACGAGTATGGCTGCTGCGGGACTTGCCAGTATCTGCCGAGCCGCGAGGCTTTTGGGTGCCAGTGGAGTTGGGCATTACTAGTGCTCCTCCAACTTGCCCATGACGCCGAGGATGGCGTCAACGTCGGGCTTTTCAAGCTCGTCTGCAATTCGTCCGTCGGCGAGGAAAACCACCCTGTCTGCATACGAGGCAGCTTTCGGGTCGTGGGTGACGATGACGACAGTCTGATTGTCCTTGTCCACGGCGTTGCGCAGGATGCTTAGGACTTCTGCGGAGCTGTTGGAATCCAAGTTGCCGGTCGGCTCGTCGCCGAAGATGATCTCCGGCTGAGAGACCAAGGCGCGGGCGCAGGCAACGCGCTGCTGTTGGCCACCTGATAGTTCAGACGGTCGGTGGCCTAGTCGATCCTTGAGCCCGAGGCGTACGACAACCTCGTCGAACCAGTCTTGGTTGACCTTGCGGCCGGCGATGTCCAGCGGCAGGGTGATGTTCTCCTTTGCAGTGAGGGTAGGGACCAAGTTGAAGGACTGGAAGATGAAGCCCAGACGGTCACGCCGCAGGGTCGTGGTCTGCTTATCGTTAAGCGTGGAGATGTCGGTGTCCCCGATGTAAGCCTTTCCACTAGTGATGGAATCCAGGCCTGCCATGCAGTGCATGAGTGTGGATTTACCAGATCCACTAGGCCCCATAATGGCGGTGAACTGCCCGTCATGGAAATCGATGGAGATACCGTCCAGTGCTTTTACTTCGGTCTCTCCGTGACCATAGATCTTCCGTACGTCTACGGCGCGAGCGGCGCTTTCTAGTTGTTTGTTCTCAGAGTGCGTCATCAGCGTTGCTCCTTATTTCAGCTATCTATCCCACAGTCAACGGCGGTCCCTAGCGACTCAGATTTCTCGCTTTAGACACCTGTTTGCATAACCAAATTATATGCACGAACTGTCGATTAATGGGGCTTGTACCACGATGGGACTCGACACTCACGGAGTATATTTTCGTCACCTTTGCTATGGCATTTTACAAAGCCTTGAGCTTCTGGGATGGGTAGAGGCTTGCGTCCCGGAGAGTTGGCGCACGAAGTGAGGTACGCCGGTCGAATCAATGTAGTTGAACCGATCGATTCAGATACGACGAAGTTCGATACTGACAATAAGAGCACCACTGTAGCGCAAAAGGATTAGAGGAGGAGACACCACGGTGAGAGAGTGTCTGATGGTTTGTGTGTGGGATTCCATCCCGCATAAGGAGATAAGCCAGAATGACTACTGTGGCACGACGAGACTCGGCCGATAAGGCCAAGATTGACGCGATTGAGCAAAAGCTTCTTGCTAACCCTGAAATCGCGAAGCTGATCGATGAATTAGGCACTTCCACCACGGATGCCAATGACCTGGTCCGTGGCATGTTGCAAGCTTCGATTACCCGGGGCTTGAATGCTGAAATGGATGCCCACTTGGGCTACTCCTCGGGCGATAGAGACGCCAAAGCTGCAGCTGGGACCGACAACCACCGTAACGGATCGTATTCAAAGACCGTTGATTCCAACTACGGGCCAGTCACTGTGGACGTGCCCAGGGACCGAGCCGGTACGTTTATCCCGACCATGGTTCCAAAGGGCTCCCGGCGCTTGACCGACGTCGATGACATGATTGTGAGTTTGTATGCCGGCGGGATGACCATCCGCGATATCAGGCACCATATGGCCACCGCCATGCGGGTGGATATTTCCCATGAGACGATCTCCGCTGTAACTGACGCCGTCCTTGATGAAGTCATGGTGTGGCAAAACCGCCAGCTAGACGAGTTCTACCCCGTCATCTTCCTTGACGCGTTGCGTATCAAAGTCCGTGACGGTGGCCGCGTGGTCAACAAGAGCGCCTATATGGCCATCGGTGTGGACGTCGAGGGAATCAAGCACATCCTGGGACTCTGGATAGCCAAGGAAGAAGGCGCATCCTTTTGGGCGCAGGTGTGCTCTAACTTGTCGAATCGTGGAGTCAAGGATGTCTTCATTGTCTGCTGTGACGGGCTCAAAGGCTTGCCTGAGGCAGTGGAGGCAACTTGGCCTGGCTCTATGGTGCAAACCTGTATCGTGCACCTGATTCGTGCCGCCAACCGGTGGGTGGCCTACGGGGATCGCAAGGCCGTGTCAGCGGCATTGAAAAAGGTCTATACCGCCCCTGATGAGTCCAGTGCTGCTGCAGCACTGGCTGAGTTCGCATCCTCTGAGCTTGGCGAGAAATACCCCAGGTCAGTGAAGGTGTGGCAGGACGCGTGGGAACGGTTCGCGCCGTTCTTGCAGTTCCCGCCGGCGGCCCGGAAGGTTATCTATACGACGAACTCTATCGAGTCGTTTAACAATGAGCTGCGCAAAGCTACCCGCAACCGGGTGCAGTTCACCAATGATGAGTCCGCGTTGAAGACTCTGTGGTTGATGATCTGCAATATCGAAGACAAACGCGCTGCTAGACGCGCCAAGGAAGGTAAACGAGGGTTGCGTCCTTTAGTGTGGTGTATCTGTAGCTGCCGGTGACGACCTTATGAATGCACGAGGCGACCACCGCAGCACCTTTCGAATCCGTAACCACACTTCCTCGAAAGGGAAACCACGAT
>NZ_JAKRND010000013.1 GCF_022347285.1 Corynebacterium sp. ACRPH | reverse complement strand
TTAGCGGTGGGGTCACGCCCGGTCCCTTTCCGAACCCGGAAGCTAAGCCTACCTGCGCTGATGGTACTGCACCTGGGAGGGTGTGGGAGAGTAAGTCACCGCCGGCACTAAAACTAAAGAATGAGGGAGTGTGTACGTTATCGACGTACACACTCCCTTTTTTCATGCTCATTTCCGTATTGCTAAAGTCTGATTCATGAATACACAGCCAGCCTCCGCCACGCCCCTACAACGCTGGCTGCTACTAGCCACAGTCGGCGTAGGCATCACCATCATTACGATCGACAACACCATCCTCTACACAGCGCTCCCTAGCCTCGTGGAGGACCTCGGCGCATCCAGCACGCAACAGCTCTGGATCGTCAACATCTACGCCATCGTCATCGCCGGCCTACTGCTCGGCACCGGCACCCTCGGGGACAAGATCGGCCATCGTCGCATGTTCGTCGCCGGCCTCATCATCTTTGGCCTCGCCTCACTAGTCGCGGCGTTCGCCCCCAACCCTGGGGTTCTTATCCTCGGCCGTGCCCTGCTTGCCGTAGGCGGCGCCACTATGATGCCGTCCACGCTATCGCTTATCCGTCTTACCTTCACAAACCCGGCTGAGCTGAATCTCGCCATCGGAATTTGGGGCAGCCTCTCAACCGTCTCGGCCGCCCTTGGCCCTATCGCCGGCGGCCTGCTTTTGGAACTGTTCTGGTGGGGTTCCTGCTTCCTGATTAACGTCCCGCTTGTCATCGCAGCGCTCATAGCCGTGCCCTTTGTCGCCCCGAAGGATCAGCCACGACCCGACAAGCACTGGGACTTCATCTCCTCCTTCTACGCGATGATCACCCTGGTCAGCGCAGTCCTGCTCATCAAGGAGGGCAGCCACTCCCCGCAGAACTGGCCAGTCATCGGCGTGGCAGCCGTGCTGCTCCTCCTGGGCGGCTGGGCCTTTACGCGGCGTCAGAACGGGCTCGAGCAACCCCTGATCACCTTTGATATCTTCCGCTTCCCCGCGTTCCGTGCCGGCGCCCTGGGAGCCGCCCTGTCCATGTTCGCCCTCGCTGGACTGCAGTACGTCATCACTCAGAAGCTGCAACTCGCCGACGGCCTATCCCCGCTGCACTCCGGCGTGTACGTGACCTTCGCAGCCGTGGGCGCCCTATTTACCTCCATCTACGCCGGTGCCCGCCTCACTCGCTTCGGCATCCGACGCCTGATCGCCGGCGGGTTCGGCCTTGCCACGATCGGTGCTCTATGCGTGTGCCTTTATGGCTATTTGGATTCGACGCCCCTTCTTCTCAGCGGCCTATTCATTAAGGGCATGGGGCTAGGCGCGGTAATGGCGGTAGCCTCCATCGCCATGATCTCAGGCGTGCCGAGCCATCGCGCAGGCATGGCCTCCTCGGTAGAGGAAGTCAGCTACGAGTTCGGATCTTTGACCTCCATCGCGGTCCTCGGCAGCCTGGTCACGGCCTTCTATTCTGCGCTGATCACCCTGCCGGCCGGAGCCCCAGCAGAAGCGACGGAGAGTCTGCATGCCGCGGTGCACATCGCCCATTTCTCGGACGCCAGCTGGGCCGAACCGCTGCTAGCCGCCGCAGATACGGCTTACTCCCATGCCTTCGCAATGATTACCGCCCTGGTCGTGGTGGTGTTGGCGGTCGGATGCCTCTACACGGCGCGAATCTTGCGCGGCGTCACCGTGGAGCTGCAGGACTGATCTAGCGCCAGCTAGAAGTGGCTGATGAACTCCCGCTCCTTGCCACTCAGTGGGTCAGGGAAGCGGAGATTCTTGGCGATTAGGCCCATGGGGGCGGCAAAGTCCTCGTCCTCCACGTAGACCGGTCGGGGCGTAGGGGCGTCTATAGAAAAGAGCGCGGCTTCCGTGAGATCGGTGTACAGAGGGTCGTTCAGGATCGGCAGCCCCAGTGAGCGCAGGACGACGCGCAGCTGGTGGGTCTTGCCGGTGCGGGGCTCCAGGCGCCAGACCAGAACCTCGCGGCCGTCTCGATATTCGGTGCGCAGACCCGTGACCAGGGTAAGAGCATTGGGCGGGTCGTCGGTGAGGATGGTGCTGAGGTGCCCGCGTGTCTTGGACATGCTGTGTTCCAGGCGCCACGGGCGCTCCGGCGTGGGCGACTCCCACGAACGCCAGGCGGCCAGCGGGGCGATGGGAGCGAAGGGGGCTTCCTCCGGCAGGGGAGTAAGCGCCTCGTAGACCTTGTGGGGGATGCGGCGCTCGAACATCGTCTGGTAGGCGCCGCGGACCTCCGGGCGGGCGGTCATCAGGAGCACTCCGCGGGTCAGGCGGTCAAGGCGGTGAGAGGGGGAAAGCTCCGGAATGCCGAGCTGCACTCGAGCCTTGACTAGCGCGGTCTCAGTAATGTGCTGGCCGCGGGGGAGGGTGGCCAGAAAGGGGGGCTTATCCACCACGACGATATCCGCATCCTGGTGCAGCACCGTGATCTCGCCGGGGACGGGACGCTCCGGGGCGGGGTAGCGATAGAAATTGATGAAGCTTCCGGGGCGCAGAACGTCATCCGGGGCGAGCGCTTCTCCGGAATCCAGGCGCACTTCACCGGCGGCGAAGCGCTCTAAAACGGCACTAAAATTATCATCTTCTGCGCGGTGACGCTGGGAGGAAATAAGATGCCACAGAGAATCTTTTGCCACCCACGGCGTGTCGGTAGCTGGGGGAACAAGAATCCGCGTAGGATTTAGGCCCCTTTTTACTGGTAAAGGTCCCATCAATCCGTTATGCTACCCGGCATGGATATTGCTGCAATCACAGGTTCCCTGTCTAACCTGCTCAAGACCGATCTCGGCGCTGTTCTGCTGAACATCTTCCGCACGCTGCTTGAGTTCTTCTCCCCGTCCAACGCACCCGCTGCCGACGACGTTCCGCTGCCCGACACCCAGGCCTAGTACCTCTAACTAGAATCTAAATTCCCACCCAAAGGGTGCCCAATTAGTCCCGAAAATAGGGGCAAAAGGGCGCCCTTTCTGCATTGATTAGCGCTTTTGAGGATAATGGGAAGTGGTAGAGGATCAATCAAATAATGCCCTTGCAAGGAAGGATCGTTTCCCATGGCTACCACGAGCGATAAGGAAATCATCGTCGCAGTTGATGGCTCTGACGCCAGCAACGAAGCCGTCAGGTGGGCCGCGAACGCCGCCCTGAAGCGCAAGCAGCCGTTGAAGCTGGTTAGCGCTTACACCATGCCCCAGTTCATGTACGCCGACGGAATGGTTCCGCCGCAGGAGCTCTACGACGAGCTCGAGAGCGAGGCCGGTGACAAGATCGAAAACGCCCGCAAGATCGTCACCGACTTCAGCGCCGACGTCGAGGTCAGCTACCTCGTCAAGGAAGGCGCCCCGATCGATACTCTCCTGGACCTCTCCGAGACTGCGGAGATGATCGTCATGGGCTCCCGCGGCCTGGGCGGCCTCTCCGGCCTGGTCATGGGCTCCGTCTCCAGCGCTGTTGTCGCCCACGCCGAATGCCCGGTGGTGGTTGTGCGCAAGGACAACGACGTGACCGTCGACAACAAGTACGGCCCCGTCGTGGTCGGCGTGGATGGCTCCGAGATCTCCCGCCAGGCACTGAAGATCGCCTTCCGCGAGGCCGAGGCACGTGGCGCCCTGCTGCGCGCCGTGCACTCCTGGACCGACACGCAGATCCACACCACCTACGTTGGCCTGGTGGATGCGCAGAACCAGATGGATCGCATGATCGTCGAGCGTCAGAACATGATGGAAGACGAGTTGAAGGAGCTCATCAAGGAGTACCCGAGCGTACAGGTCGAGGAGATCGTCGAGCGCGAGCGTCCGGTGCAGTCCCTCACCGAGGCAGCCAAGGACGCACAGCTGCTGATCGTTGGCTCCCACGGTCGTGGCGGCTTCAAGGGCATGCTGCTGGGCTCCACCTCCCGCACCCTGCTGCAGTACGCACCGTGCCCGATGATGGTTGTCCGCCCGAAGGACAAGAAGCGCAAGTAAGCACGCGCAAAACAATAGCGCAAGATAATACAGATCCTGTAGAGTCCAATGGGCTCTGCAGGATTTTGTAGACTTATGCGCGTAAGCGCGCTAAAGGCCGACAGTCAGAGATGACAAGGATGACAAAGATAAGGAGAGAAGTAGATGGCAACGGCAGAGGATAAATCCCGCACGGCGGGCTCCGCGGCCTCTACTGACTCCTCGGCCAAGGCAGACGGTGCAAAGGTAGCCAAGAAGACCGTAAAAAAGACTGCCAAGAAAACCGGAAAGGCCACCAAGCAGACGGCCCGCTCCAGCCGTCGCAACCGGCCCGGGCCGCGCCAGCGCCTGCTGGCAAGCGCGACGAATCTGTTTACCACGCAGGGCATCCGCGTGATCGGAATCGACCGAATTCTACGCGATGCAGATGTGGCGAAGGCCAGCCTGTACTCCCTGTTTGGATCGAAGGACAACCTAGTAGTTGCCTACCTGCAGGAGCTGGATCAGAAGTGGCGCGACGACTGGCACGCGCTGGCGGACCAGCGCGAAAAGCCGGAGGATCGCATCATCGCGTTCTTCGACCTGTGTATTCAGCAGGAGCCAGAAAACAACTTCCGCGGTTCGCACTTCCAGAACGCGGCCAGCGAATACCCGCGGCCCGAGACCGACTCGGAGCAGCGCATCCGCGACGCGGCGATGGAGTACCGCCGCTGGTGCCGCGACACGATGGCCGAGCTGCTTACGGAACGCTTCGGCTATGCCTCGCAGACGCTGGCCGACCAGCTCATGGTGTTCATGGACGGCGGGCTTAACGGGGCGAAGATGTCCCGCAACACCGTGCCGCTGGAAACCGCCCGCGGCCTGGCGAAGCAGCTGCTGCTAACGGCACCGATGAGCTACAACATCTAGCTATTTCGCTTGGCCTTACGAGCCTGCTTCTTTTTCTTCTTTTCCTTCTTCCGCTCCACCAGCTGATCCTTCATCAGCTTGTGGTGCTCCAAGAACTCCTCCGAGTAGGGGATTTTGCGGTCCAGGATCCGCTGAATGGTGATCGTCTGGGTGGTGGTCCACAGGTTGTTACCCACCCAGTAGATCATCAACGCAACCGGGCCGACCGCGCCCAGGGCAATAGTGAATGGGGCAATCAACACGATCGGGCCGATTAGCCACATCAACTTCAGCATTCCGCGGGCCAGGCCTGAGTTGTGATCCACCGTGAGGTAATTCCGGTACATGGAATAGCCCCAGTTAGAAGTGGTGAAAATCGCCGCCAGAATGGCCATGGGGAACACCACCCAAAAGACCTGCTCCTGCGTGGTGTGGATTTCCGCGAACTGCGAATCCGACATCTGCACGTAGGCGGCCATGGGCACCCCGAAGAGCTTTGCGGAAAGCAGTGACTGGACTTCCTCGGCATTCAGAGGGCCAAAGCCGTTGACGGAAGCGTTGATTTCCGGATCCGGACTGGTGACGTGGATGAGCATGCGGTACAGGCCAATCAGGACCGGAATTTGGATTAGCGCGGGAATGCAACCATCGGAGAAGCGATATTCGTGCTCCTTCTGTAGCTCGCGTCGCCTCTTTCCCAGCTCTTTGCGCCCTTCCGCCGTTTTATCATCGCTGTATTCCTGCTCCAGCCGAAAAACCTTTGGACGGATGTTAATCAAAATACGGCTGGAATAAGACTGCCGGTAGACGAAAGGCAAAAGCAGCGACCGAACGGTGACGATCAGAAGCACAAGTGCCAGCAACCAAGATTGCGCTGCATCCCAGCCAAAAATATCGGCAAAAAGGTAATGCCATGCCTTCAGGAATAGGGCAACGGGATACTCGACAATCTTCATGGAGGAGAGCTTACCCGCCATGAGAGATAGCTGCGGGATACGGTAGGGTAGCGTCCCAAAACGTAGTAGCATGTGACGCATGGCGCGACACCGACGACAGGCGGAAACACGACTCGACCCGATTAGTGTTTTCGGCGAGATCCTCATCACCTTTGGTGTTATCGCCCTGCTTTTCGGTTTCTGGGATGTTTTTTGGACGGATGTTCAATCCGGACGCGAACAGGCCGCAGTCGCCCAAGAGCTGGATGATCAGTGGGATGAGAAGAACCCCCGCCCGCTGACCGAGCCGGCCGAAGGCGCTGCCTTTGCTCGCCTGTATATCCCTTCTTTCGGCTCGGACTTTAACTTCTCTGTGGTCAAGGGCGTGGCCGACGAGGACCTAAGCAAGGGGCCGGGCCACTACCAGGAAACCCAAGCCCCAGGTAAGCCCGGTAACTTCGCCATGGCCGGTCACCGCGTGGGGCGTGGCTCCCCCTTCAACGACCTTGGGCTGCTGAAAACTTGCGATTCCGTCGTGGTGGAAACCGCCGGTAGCTGGAATATCTACCGCGTGCTGCCGATCGACGTGGCCCCGGGCGATCGCTTGGCAGAGGCCGAGAAGTGCATGCCCCCAGAGCTGGCGCAGAAGATCTCTAGCGGTGAATACGCGGGCGTCAATGGGCGCTACATCACCACCCCGAACGACATCAACGTGATCAACCCCGTCCCCGGCCAGGATCGCATCGAGGTGCACCCCAAGGATGATGCGGCGTTGCTGACGATGACGACCTGTCACCCGCAGTTTTCCAACAAGGAGCGCATGATTGTCCACGCGGCGCTCGTCCGTTCGGAGCCGAAGAAGGGCGGCGAGGTGCCCGAGGAATTGACGGAGGGAGCTTAAATGTACGCGCTGCTGTGGCGTAACCTGCCCGGGCCCTGGTGGGTCAAGCTACTGATCGTCCTGGTGCTGCTGGTGGGCATCTTCTTCCTGCTCATGGAGGTTGTGTTCCCTTGGGTCGGGCCGATGATGCCCTGGACCGATGTGGGGGTCTCGGAGGGACTGCTGCGGGTCGCTGCTTTAGCTTGAGCCCGCGCGCCGCTGAGAGCTTGAGCGCCGCTTAGAGCTTGAGGTTCTTGATCGTCTCTTCAGCGATCTTCTGCGCCTTCACGGACTGCTCCTGTGCTGTGGTGACCACCACGGCCGTTTCGTCCTTCCACACCGCGTACACTGCGCCGGATTCCCCGTCGCCACCACGGCGCCCGCCGCTCCACCCTTCTGGGTCAAGAGCCTTGAGCGTGGAATCGATCGGCGCGGCATGGTCGACCACCGCGATCGCATCGGAGTTGGTGCGCATGTGACGCACCATCACCGTGGCCTGCGGGTAGTCCTCGTAAGACCAGAAAACACAGGCGGGAGGGTCGAAGCGCTCGTCCGTGCCAGTGCCGGTGAGGCGCTGGCCGTTGGTGTTCTGTAACCACTCGCCGTCCAGGTAGGGGCAAACCTCCTGGCCGCCTTGCCCCACTGGCTCCGGGGTGGCGTCAATCGGCAGCTCCGTGCCCTTGACCGGGTCGACGGTGCGTTCTGCGGAGGTTTCCGAGGTCGGCTCGTCGTCCTCCGCGCCCCCACAGGCGCTGATGCTAAAGGCCAGCGCGGTGCCTGCCACCAGCGCTAGGGATGCTCTTTTTATCTTGTGACGCCCCAACTTCGAAAAACCTCGAATCTCTTAAAACGAAAAGCGTTTACTTGCCCTGAGCCTTCTCAAACTTTTCAATAACGTCGGCGGAAATGCGGCCGCGCTCGGAGACCGCAACGTTGTTCTCGCGTGCCCATTCGCGGATCATGCGGTTGCGCTCCGGGTTGGTGCTGCGGCCGGTGGTTCGGCGCCCGGCACCACCGCGGGTCTTGCGGCGGGCAACCTGAATGTAAGGAGCCAAAGCCTTTTCAAAAGCCGCACGGTTCTTGGCGGACAAATCCAGGGTGTAATCAATTCCGTTGACGCTGAAATCAACGACATTGACCTCCTCCTCGGAAAGTGGGGCATTGTCCAGATCGTCAAAGAACTGGGTAATTTCGCGGCGTGCCATCGGGGCATTCCTTTCTTCCAAGTGTTTGTTGCATATAGCTTTCGGGCTGCTACCTGCGCTACTTAGTTAATAGATTTTCAAACACTAGTCTAACCCATTAAAGGCAAGTATCAATGATGAGCTTTGTTTAAAGCTAAATGAACTGTAAAGGCGCTGGAAAGGGTGGCGTCATTAAGAAAAGAATAAATAAAAAATACCCCCAGGTGTGTACCTGAGGGTAATAAAGCGCTTTAAGGCTTTTAGCGGGCGGAGTGCTTAGCCGGTTCGATGCGCACGTTGGAGGTGTGGATGCCCTCGCCCCACTTGGTGGTGGCGGCCTTGCCGAAGTGCAGCGGCTGGTTCGGCTTCAGCTTGCCGTCCGGAGCCAGGAAGATCCAGTTCGCGTCTACGGCATCCTTCGTCACGCGCACGACGGTGTAGCCGTGGGAGTCGAAGTCCAGGTACTTCACGTGGCGGTTCATGTTGGTGAAGGCGTACTCGACTGTGTGGGACAGCGCGTTATCCTCCGGCAGCTTCAGAATGTCGTCGATGTTGGAGGAGGTAACGGAGGTGCAGACGATCTCCACGCCGGCGGTGCCGCCGTTCGGGTAGGTGCCCGGCTTGGCCGGAATGTCGTTGGCCCAGGAGGAGTGAATGTCTCCGGTCAGCCAGACCGTGTTGCGGATCTTGTTGTCCACCAGGTACTTGATCACTCGGCGACGTTCGGCGGCGTAGCCATCCCACTGGTCGAAGTTGTAGGGCATGCCCTCTTCCGGCAGCCCCAGCAGCTGGGTGACGGCTTTGGTGGCCTCTGGATCCAGCGGCGGGATTAGAACCGGGCTGAACATCACGGAGTTGCCGATGAAGTTCCAGCGGGCAGTCGAGGTGGACAGCTTCTTGGTCAGCCAGCCGAACTGCTCGGAGCCCAGCATGGTGCGGGACTCGTCGTCGGTCTTGCGGGCAGCGGTAAAGCCGGGCTTTTCGTTGCGGTAGGTGCGCAGATCCAGCATGTTCAGCTCGACCAGGTTGCCGAAGGACAGGTTGCGGTAGATGTGGCCCTTCTCGGACAGCGGGGTGGCGCGGATCGGCAGCCACTCCAGGTAGGCCTGCATGGCGGCGTTGCGGCGGGCGATGAAGTCGCCCTCCTTGTCTGCCTGGTGGTTCTCCGCGCCGTTGGACCAGTTATCGTTGGCGACCTCGTGGTCATCCCAGGTGACGATCCACGGGCACGCAGCGTGCGCGGCCTGCAGGTCCGGGTCGGTGTGGTGCTGAGCATAGCGCTGGCGGTAGTCGGCCAGGGAGACGATCTCGTTGGCCGGCTCGTGCAGGCGGACGGAGCCGGTCTTACCGGTGTACTCGCCGCGCGGGTACTCGTAGATGTAGTCGCCGACGTGCAGCGCGTAGTCGATGTCGCCGCGGTTCGCCATATCGCGGTAGGCGCTGAAGAAGCCGGCCTCCCAGTTGGAGCAGCTAAATAGCGCGAAGCGCAGTTCGGAGACGTCGGCGCCCTTGGCCGGTGCGGTGCGGGTCTTGCCGACCGGGGAGGTCTGGCCCTTGCGGGGGCCGTCGACGGTGGTGAAGCGGTAGAAGTAGCCGGTGTAGGGCTTCAGGCCGCGGGCCTCTACCTTCACGGTCATGTCGCCGGCGGGCTCCGCCTTCGCGGTGCCGGAGGTGACGATCTGGGTGAACTTTTCGTCGCTGGCGACTTCCCACTTCACGTTCGTGGTCTGGCCCTTGCCGTCACCCGGGTAGTCGTTTTCGTTGGAGGTCACGCGGGTCCACAGCAGCACGCTATCCGGGTAGGGGTCACCGGAGGCAACGCCGTGCTGGAAGGCTTCCTTGCCCATCTTCTTGTTGATGGGCGGGTTCGGCTGCTTGGCGGAGCCCAGCGGCGCGGCAGAGGCGGTGGAGTTGGCGGCAACGGTGCCGATGCCGACGGCAGCTGCGCCGGCCGCGCTGGTCTGTAGAACCTGGCGGCGGGTGAACTGGCCGGACTGGGCAGGGGTGGAGTTTTCCTGAGGCTTGTTCGTCATAGCCTAATAAAACCACGCGCAAACGGGTTTCGCTGGGTGAGATCCCCCCAGCCTGAGCTAGCTCGGCTTAGCGGCCGGCCAAGCCCAAGCCCTACTTGCGCTTGGCCTTAATCTGGGCTTCCACCAGATCCAGCTCGTTGGATACGGAACGCAGCACACGCTTCGCCTGGCCGTCGTTCATGGAGCGGGAGTTCTCGACGGCCGTATCCAGGTCGTCCATACGCTCGGAGATGTCCTTGGCAAAGCCGGTCGGCACGCCATCGTCCAGGGACTTGCGGATCTTCTTGATGCGCGCCTGCTGCAGGCCGCCATCGCCCGGGAACTGGGCGGTTGCCTTGGTAGCCAGGCCACTGCGGCGAGCTGCGGAGCTGTTGGAGGCCTCCTGCAGGGCGGTCGCGCCACGGTAGAACAGCGGGATTGCAAAGGGGGCGGCTACGCGGGCAGCGCCGGCGATCTTCAGCACCTTCTTGGCGTTGAAGCGACCGGCCTTGATCTGCTCCAGTGAGGCCTTCGCCATCTTCTCGTTGTGCTTGCGCTGCGCCTTGAGCTCCTTGGCATCCATCTTGCGCACCTGCTTGGCCGTCTTGCGCAGGTAGGCCTCCTTGCGCTTCTCCAGCTTCGAGTCGGCCTTTACCTGTGCCTTGGCGCGAACCTTCGCTGCCTTCTCGATGGCCTTCTTTTCCTGACGGCGCTTGCGCATACCGCTGAGCAGTCCCATGTCACTCCGATGCGAATTGATCTGTCTTGATCTGTCTTACTGTTCAACCAGATTACTTAAGAAACATCTTTACTGTACTTGCTTCACTGTACTCCGACACCCCGGGGCGGAGGCTTAACTATTTGGGCGCTCAACCTTCTGGGGAGGCGCGCTGCCTGTCCGGGGGACGCGCTAGGCTTAGAAACTATTGTGAGCCTGCCTGAAGATCTTCCGCCACTCGGCCCTAGCGACCTCGTGGGCTGCCGCCACCGTGCGGTATTGCGGCGTCACAAGGAACAGCAGGAACCACCCGTCACCCCGCGCATTCACATTGCGCAGGACCTCGAGGCCTACGTGGAGGCCGTCCAGCACAAAGCCAACGCTGCGCTCCGGCGGGAGCAGGTATTTCGGCGCCTGCCAAACAAGCCGCGGATCGGCGACAAAGTGTTCCCCACGAGGGTGGATATCGACCCTAGCGAGCCGGACACCGCCGTCGAGCAGACTCTGGAGGCGCTGGCTTCCGGTGCTCGGCTGATCACCCGCCCCGTGCTGGCCGAAGGGCCTTTCCGGGTAGAGCTGGACCTGCTCGTCCGCGCGGACCGCGGCAAGGGGGTCGACGAGTTTATGCAGTACACGCCCGTCGCGATCTCCTCGCACTCTGTGGCACGCCGCGCGCGAGCCACGCAGATGGCGGATTGCCGGGTGACGGACATTAGCGCCCTGGGGTTGGCGGTGCCGGCGCCGATTGACTTCCGCCATCGCGCCGCCGCCGGGGACGCCCAAAAGGTGGCCATCGCCCACGTCGTGCTGCGGCAATGGGGTTTCGCCGCCAGCACCGTCGCACTGATCGGTCGCGCCGGGCCGGGCAGGCCACGTTGTTTCTTTTTTGACGCCCCCTCCGTCCTCCCCGGCCTGCAGGCCGCGTTGGAGGAACCGATCCCGACCGGCCCGCGCAGGATCAAGGAATGCCAGACCTGCGAATTCCACAATCACTGCCGAGCCCAGTTGCTGCAGGCGCAGGAGATCAGCCTGCTGCTGCCGGGGGATAAAGCCCGCAAGTGGCGAGAGAGGGGAATCGAAACTCTCCCGCAGCTGGCGGCCTCTGGGAACGGGGAGCAGGCAGAGTTGGCGCAGGCCTGGATGGATGGGCAGGTGGCTTTGCGCCGCCCGAAGAAGAACTGGCAAGAGCAGCCGGAACTCTGGGGCGGTAGCGCACGCAACGCCGTCGGGGGCTTGCGCGACTGGGTGGAGATTGACGTGGATATGGAGGCCCACCCCAACCGCGGCACGTTCCTCTGGGGCACCTTCGACGGCTCGCGCTATATCGGGTTCGGAGACTTCAGCCGGGACGGCGACGAAGGCCAACACGTAGCCGAATTCTGGCACTGGATGCAATCGCAGAAGGACCGCGCCCTGGAGAACGGAAAGAACTTCCAGGTGTGGGTGTATGCCGCGCAAGGGGAAAACTACTGGCTGCGCCACGCCGCCGAGCGCTATGGCGGGCGCCGCTACGCGGTCGCGGGCACAAACGTGAAGGTGACCATGCCCACGCTGGAGGAGGTGAATGCCTTCATCGCCTCCGAGCACTGGTGCGACTGCTTCGGCCTGGTGAAGAAGGCGCTGGCGCCCACGGACTCGCTGGGGTTAAAGACGATCGCTCCGCTGGCGGGGTTCGAATTCAGCCAGGCGGGCATCAACGGCAAGGCGGCGGTGGAACTGTTTGAGCAGGCCATCGGCGGATCCCGCAGTACGGCGCAGGCGGCCAGGCGTAAGCTGGAGCGCTACAACGCCGACGACTGCGTGGCGACCTCGGCGGTTCGCGCGTGGCTGCGCAGGGGCGCGCCGGGCTTGCGGGCGCTGCGGCGTCACTAAGCAGTCAAGAAGAAAAAGGGACAAGACATGACGAACTTCTTCGAACGCATCATGGCGCTCAACAGTCAGGGGCCGTACCGGGCCGAAAGGGTCGGGCCGGAGGACGCGCTGAAGGGCGGACGCACGCCCGTGCTAGAGAATCCGCAGCCGAACGTGGTTCTGGGCACGCCGCTGACCGGCCTGGAGGATAGCTACTGGGCCGAGGCCGACGGGCTGGAGCAACCCGCGCAGATCGTCCTGGGTCTGGGCTGCTTCTGGGGTGTGGAGCGCATGTTCTGGGGCGTGGACGGAGTGTGGGGCACCTCCGTGGGCTACGCGGGCGGATACACTCCGAACCCCACCTACCGCGAGGTATGCACCGGGCGGACCGGCCACGCCGAGGTGGTGCGGGTTGTTTTCGACGCTGCCGCGGTGAGCTTGGAGCAACTGCTGCAGATCGCCTTCGAGAACCACGACCCGACGCAGGGCGACCGGCAGGGCAATGACGTGGGCACGCAGTACCGTTCGTGTGTGTACACGCAGGATGCCGAGCAGTTGGGGCGCGTGCGGCAGGCCATCACAGGCTGGCAGCAGCGCTTTAGCGACGCGGGCTTCGGGGAGATCACCACGGAGGTTGCCGAGCTAGCGGAGATTGGCGACGGGCAGTACTACCTGGCCGAGGACGAGCACCAGCAGTACTTACACAAGCACCCCGACGGGTACTGCAACCACGGGCCTAACGGCGTGAGTTGCCCCGTCGGGGTACTAGGGGACTAGCGAGCCAGCGACTGCGGACTCTACTTGGGGAGGTTCTGGTTCGGAATGCGCCCCTCGGGCACGACCTTGCTGCCGTCCCAGCGGAAGGTGACGTCCGAGTAGTACTTACCAGCATTCACATTGGCATCACCAGATTCCTGCAGCGCCTCCCAGTCGCGCATGCGCACCGTGACGGAAGAATCCGTGGCGGACAGCACCTCGGCCTGCTGGGCTGTGTCTGAGCCCACCCCGATGTACTTGCCCTTGTGGAAGAGCATCAGCTGGGTCCGGAACTGACTATTGCCCTGTTGCGCCTGGGTGATCAGCGCGTAGCTGAGGTCGTTGCAGGGGTTGTAGTTCGACTCGCCCGTGGGCTTCCAGCCGAACTGGTTCGGCGGCAGCTTGCTGATGTTGTTCGTGATCTCCGGGGAGTCTGGCTGTTCGGAGCAGTCCTGGTTGCCGCCGTCAGAGCCGGCGTTACCATCGCCGCCCTCGGCATCCTCACCTTCGGCGGGGTTCGGCGCTGCGGCGTTTTCGGTGTTCGCCCCTTCTGCGTTCTGGTCCTTGCCTTCCTTGGGCGCTTCGCCCTTGTCGGCGGAGCCAGCGTCCGCGGCTTCCGCGTTGGAGGTGACTGGTGCCGGGGCATCTTCACCGTTATTTTCGTCGCCGCAGGCTGCGGTGCCCAACAGCAGGCCGGTCAAGGCGACCACGGCACCAAACTGGCGGGTGCGGCGTGCGCCGCGCGTGCGATGGGATGTGGGGGAGTGGTTGGAACGGATGGTTCGTGCGTGAGCCTTCATGGTTCTTCTCCAATCTCGGGTGGGTGTGTAGGTGACTTGTGGGCCAGCTGCGAAAGTCCAATCGAGCGCGAGTTGAGTGAGTGCTCGTTTAAGAAACCGTTCGCCGGGCCCGTTGCGTTTCTGGGGCCACACTTCTAGGGGTGCGTTTCTAGGGACGCAAAAGGCCCTGTATCAAATGGCCGGAAGATGCTTCCGGCGCTGATACAGGGCCAGCTCTATTTAGTTTTCAGTGCTGGGGAAGCGCCTACGCGGGCGCCCCTTGATGCAGCTTTACTTCTGTGCAGCCTCGTAGCGCTTTGCAACCTCGTCCCAGTTGAAGACGTTCCAGACAGCCTTCACGTAGTCTGCCTTAACGTTCTTGTACTGCAGGTAGAAGGCGTGCTCCCACATATCCAGCAGCAGCAGCGGGGTCAGGTTGATGGACAGGTTGCCCTGCTGGTCGGTCATCTGCTCGACAACCAGGCGGCCAGCGATGTGGTCGTAACCCAGAACAGCCCAGCCGGAGCCCTGCAGGCCCAGTGCAGCACCGTTGAAGTGCTCCTGGAATGCCTCGAAGGAACCGAAGTCGCGGTTGATAGCCTCAGCCAGCTCGCCGGTCGGCTCGCCGCCACCGTTCGGGGAGAGGTTCTTCCAGAACAGGGAGTGGTTGGTGTGGCCACCCAGGTTGAAAGCCAGGTCCTTGGACAGTGCGGTAACTACGCCAGCGATGGAGCCGTCCTTGCGGGCAGCCTCCAGCTTCTCGAGGGCAGCGTTAGCGCCGTTAACGTAGTTCTGGTGGTGCTTGGTGTGGTGCAGCTCCATGATCTCGCCGGAGATGTGGGGCTCCAGAGCGTCGTATGCGTAGTCCAGCTCGGGGAGTTCGTACTTAGCCATAGTTTCTAAAGTTCCTTTCACACGTCGGAAGTGCTTATGACAACAAGTGTGGCGCGAAAATATGGTTCCTGCAAGGTTTTCTATTAGGAACTTTTTATTTATTGACGCCACGTATCAAAAGTTCAAAGTCCAGAAATTCTTGTGGTGAGGGTGTCTGGACGTAGCGCTATGCTGGCCGTGGGCGTCAATAAAGAACGAAGGCACCTACAGGGCAACCAGAAGGAAGAAGGCCACAATGACTGCTCCACAACCGCACAATGACACCACCGGCGCCACCAACGGCACCACCACGCCACCGACCCCCGGTTCCAAGATCGTTCTCATCGGCGCGGGCGACGTCGGCATCGCCTACGCATACACCCTGGTCAACCAGGGTTTGACCGACCACCTGGCCATCATCGACCTGGACGAGCGCAAGACCTGGGGCCACGTACAGGACCTCAACCACGCGGTGCCGTGGTCGCACCATAACACCCGCGTTTCGGTTGGCACCTACGAGGACTGCCGCGATGCCGCAATGGTCTGCATCTGCGCGGGCGCGGCACAGAAGCCGGGGGAGACTCGACTGGACCTCGTTGCCAAGAACACCGCAATCTTCAAGACGATCGTCGGCGACGTGATGGAACACGGCTTCAACGGCATCTTCCTGGTCGCCAGCAACCCGGTGGACATCCTGAGCTACGCGACGTGGAAGTTCTCCGGCATGGACTCCAGCCGCGTGATCGGCTCCGGCACGATCCTGGATACCGCGCGCTTCCGCTACGCGCTGGGCCGCTACTTCGACCTCGCGCCGACCTCCGTGCACGCCTACGTGATCGGCGAGCATGGAGATACTGAGTTGCCGGTGCTTTCTGCCGGTTCGGTGGCGGGTACCTCCATCCGTCACCGGCTGGAGAAGATGGGTGAATCTGCTGACGAGGACGTCGACGAGATCTTCGTGAAGACCCGTGACGCGGCCTACGAAATCATCCAGGCCAAGGGCTCCACCAGCTTCGGCATTGGCATGGGGCTGGCGCGCATCACCCAGGCGGTGTTCAGCAACCAGGATGTCGTGCTGCCGATCTCCACCCTGTTGCAGGGCGAGTACGGATTCGAGGACATCTACATCGGCACTCCCGCGGTGATTAACCGCCAGGGCGTTCGCCACGCCGTGGAGCTACAGTTGGATGCCGAAGAAAAGGAGAGGTTCGACCACTCCGCGAACGTGCTGCGCAAGGTGATGGGCGAAGCCGGGCTAATCTGAGCTGGGCTGATTTAAGCGGGGCTGTTTTAAGTAAACAATAAGTGAAACTTGGAGGGTGCCCGGCGTGAGCGGATGCCGGTTGCAGGCCGGCGCACTAAAAATAGAGGGTATGAAAATTGTCGCCCACCGCGGAGCCTCCAAGGAACGCCCAGAACACACCCTGGCAGCCTATGAACTGGCCGAGCAAAGGGGAGCGGACGGCTTCGAATGCGACATCCGCCTGACCCGCGACGGGGAGCTCGTCTGCCTGCACGACCGCACCATCGACCGAGTGGCGGTGGACAAGCCCGCGAAATCCAACGGCGTGGTCAGCGAGATGACGTTGGCGCAGTTGCGGGAACTGAACGTCGGCACCCCGGAGGAGCCCGCGCAGGTGCTTACTCTGCGCGAGCTTCTGACATTCTTTAACGACGTGAACTCCTCGCGGATCGACGCCGGGCAGGAACATAGCCAGAGGGCGGGGGCGGCAGGCGCTGTAGAGGGGGCGTCACTAAAGAAAGACATCTTTATCGAGACCAAGCACCCGAACCGCTACGGGCCCAAGGTCGAGCACGCCCTGCACTACGAACTGCAGCGGGCGCACCTGGCGGAGAGCTCGCACGTGCACCTGATCAGCTTCAGCCCGCAATCGCTAGTGCGCTTCAAGATGATCAACCCGGCGGTTCACCGCATCCTGCTGCGGCGCGAGTACCAGCGCATGCTCAACCCGGGCCTCGAGGCACTGCATGTTGTGGACGCCCACGGCCTGTCGGTCGCACGTGGTCGGATTCGCCCCGACATCATCGGCCGCTTTGGCGATGGAACCTACGTGTGGACCGCCGATAAGGAAGACGAGGTGCGGTGGGCTACGCGCCAGGGAGTGACCTGGCTGGCGACGAACTACCCCGGGCGGGCGCGGATGTGGCGCGACAACGAGCTGGGGTTGGACAAGCCGGAGCCAGCTAGAGAAACCAGTGCTGCTGCATTTTCCTTGGTGCAGCCAGGTACAATTAACGACCGTGGCTAAGAAGAAAAAGAATCAAGATAACCTGCCCGAGGGCATGAGCCGCCGCCAGGCGAAGCTCGCTGCCCGCGCCGCGGAACGCGCGAAGCTGCAGAAGGACCCGCGCCCCTTCGACGGTTTCGCCATGGAGGCCGACCTGATCGCCCTGCAGGAATTCGTCCCCTCGGCGCACTTCGTTGCCGACGTGAAGGACGCGGAGCACAAGATCTCCATCGTTACCGTCCTGCCGGGTGCGGTCGCAGCGCTGCGCCGCTCGGAGGAAGACGGCGGCGAGGCCTTCGTTGCACTGCAGACCCAGCGCCGCGGTGACAACCCGAACCGTGACCTGGCATTCGCCCTGAACTGGGTAAAGCAGGCCGAGCCGGGCCAGTCCCTGGAGGTCGGCGTGGCCGACGGCACCGAGCCCGCCCTGGCGGACATCCTGAACAAGGACGCTGCCTCCGAGATCACCGTCGCCCAGGACTTCTCCTGGTGGCTGACCGAGGAAAACCGCAACAACCCGCAGATCGCCGCCACCCTGCAGCGCGCTAACGAATCCGTGCTGCCCTCCGAGCGCGTGGAGGCGGACATTAAGGGTGCCGCATGGTGGATCGACCCGTCCGACAAGGCGCACATCCGCTGGGTTCGGCAGGAGGGCGAGGAGGAACTGCTGAACGCTCTGGCCCGCCTGCACGCCGCTGGTGAGCTGCACCTGGGCGAGGGCTCCAAGTTCGCCGGTGTGTTCCGCACCCACGGCATCCTGGTTCCGGTGTGGGACCTGGACCGCAGCCGCGAGTCCGCTTCCTGGAAGGATGGCCTGGAGGCTCTGGATCCGAAGATCGCAGAAGCCCTGGCCAAGGATGCTCCGCTGACTGCCGACGAGCAGAAGGCCAAGCAGACCATCCAGTCCCGCGAGGTAACCATCCGCTAGCAGCGGCTGGCTAGTAGCTGACCAGCCCGGCTGGCTAGTGGGGCCGGCTACTGGCTAACGCAGCTCCGCGAACATCTCCTCTGCGCCGGCATCGTCCCACAGTGCGACGTTGCCGGCGTAAGTGTTTTCATAACCTGCAATCGGCACGGTCTCCTGCTTCGCCCCGCCGGCCATAGCCAGACCCAGCGAGGCGAGGTTCCACACGTGGTCGTCCTCGTTGACCGTCATGTTCGCGCTGAGGGCATCGGCGACCTTCAGGTTCTTAAATGGGTTCAGCAGCGTACCGGGGGACTTGATCTTCTTGGACAGCTCGGCCAGGAACTTGCGCTGGCGCTCCACGCGGTCCAGGTCTCCCTGCGCCGAGGCGTAGCGGGAGCGCACGTACCCCAGCGCGGTCGGCCCATCGAGTTCCTGGCAGCCGGCCTGCAGGTTGATGCCCGCCATTGGGTCATCCAGCGGCTCGTCCAGGCACATCTCCACGCCGCCGACCGCGTCGACAACATTGGCGAATCCGCCGAAGCCGATTTCTGCGTAGTGGTCCAGATGGATGCCCGTCGCCTTCTCCACGGTCTGCTGCAGCAGCGCCGGCCCGCCGAGGGAAAACGCCTGGTTGAGCTTATTCTGCCCATAGCCAGGGATGTCAACCCAGCTATCGCGCGGCAGGGAGAGCATGGTCGCGTCTCCGCCGAAGCGGGGAATGTGCACCACCATGATCGTGTCTGTGCGCCCCACCGAATCGTCGAGCTCCCCGGCCATCAGACGGTCGGCGTCCTCCTCGCTCAGCCCGGCGCGGGAGTCCGAGCCCACCAGGAGCCAGTTGGTGCCGGAGGTGCTCCCCAAGCGGCCGTCGTAATCCTGCAGGGCATCGGTGCGCTGGAGCTTCGTATCGATCCACACGGCCGCGCCGATGCTGAATGCCAGCACGATGGCCAGCAGTAGACCTAGCGCCTTGAAGAAGCCGAAGCGCTTGCGCTTCCTCGGCCGCGGGGTAGCCCGCCCGCGGGGGCGCCGAGTGGGGCGCGGGGGCTCGCCCCTGCCAGCACGGCCCCTGCCGGAGCGGTCGTCGGGGTAGCCGCCGAATTGCGGCTCGCCGAAAGGTTGACCCGGTTGGGGCTGTTGGCCCGGATACTGACCCTGATATTGGCCCGGCTGCGGCTGGTGGCCCCGGTTGGCATCGAGGTTGGCATCGCGTGGCGGGAGCGGCTCGGCACGGCGGTAGCGCGGCCCTTCGGGCTGATTCGGGATCTCGCGGCGCTGGGGCTCCCTGTGCCCGGGGGGCCCGGTGGGCTCGTTGTTGCTCGGAGGGATGACGCCCTTACGCACCGGCCGCCCGTAGCGATCCAGGATGGGCTTGCCGTGTCGATCCCGGGCGATCTCCATGCCTCCGGCACCGTCCGTGCCGCCGGAATTGTTGGCGGGGCGGCGGGGGCCGAAATTATCGCGAGAATTCATGGGGACAATAATAACGGGTTCCGGGGACATGGCTGGCGTCAATGCAGTGGTACAGCGGCGCTCGAAGGGCCTAACTGTGCACTAAAACAGCACAGCGTAGCCGACGAATGCGACGGTATCGATCAGCCCGTGGCCGATGACGAGGGGCCAGATCCGCCCGGTTCGCTTGAAGTACCAGAGGTAGATGACACCCATGATGATGTTGCCCAGCCCGGCGGAATACCCCTGGTAGAGGTGGTAGCTGCCCCGCAGCAGCGCGCTGGCGGCGAACACCCACACCCAGCTGATGCGCAGCTGCCGCAGACGTGTGCTGAGCCAAGCTACGACCACCAGTTCCTCGGCGAATCCATTGGCCCAGGAGTTCACTATCAGCAGCGGGATCCGCCACCAGGATTCGTCCAAGCCAGTGGGCACGACCTGCTTTGATAGCCCCAGGTGAACCGCGCCGAAATAAAGCGCCAGCCCAGGTAGTCCGATGATCGCGGCCAGCCCCGCCCCGTGCAGCCAGTCGCGGCCCCGCAGCCGCCAGCTGCGCACCAGCGCCGGGGTGGGCAGGTGCCGTAGCAGCAGGAATATCGCTAACCCGCCCCAGGCGAAGAGCACGCCACTGGAGAGCAGCTGCAGTATCGGATCCAGCCAGGGCAGCACCGATTGTGCCTGGTTGAGGGTGGCTTTCTGCTCGTTGAGCGCCTCCGGACTGACGGTTGCCTCCACCAGCCGGGCAATGGCGCGCAACCCCGAGGTGCCGAAGGTGATGCCCAGGACGAGCAGTAGCTCCCAACGCAGTACCGTGCGGTCGCTGGTGTTAGTGCTCATGACTGTGGCTGTTGTCGGGTTTGGCGCGGAAATCCAGGGCCTCTATATCGCCCGGAACCGCAACGCTGAGGCTTTCGGCGGGCAGGCGCGAGGCGGCGTCCATAATAAAGGCAGCGAGGGAAAGCAGCGTCGCTGCGCTCGTGCGATTGCCGACCGCACCCAGCATCAGGGCGATCGGCCAGCGGCCGGGCACGCGCTCGGGGGCGACGAGCGGCAGCGTGACGGCCGCCCAGCCCGTCAGGTTCCACAGGGTGCCCCAGGGTGTCCAGGCGGTTTGCGCCCAGAAGTTATCGGTGGGCTTGAGCTGGGAAAACGCTCCGGGAGGTGGCGGTGCGCAGGCGAGAGTCGGGGTGGCGATCACGTCGAAGTGCGGCCACGCCTGCTGTGGGTCTAGCCCGACTATCTGTTTTTCTAACTGTTGACGCCGCCATTTCGGCACCTGCCGGCCTTCCTCACGGAGCCAGGTAGTGATGGGCGACAGCGTGCCCGGTAGGTCCGCACAGCGGGCGGCGATGAGGTCGCGGAAGAGCTGGAAGGTGGCCGGGGGATAGGGGGCTGGCGCCTGGGTGACGGACTCGACGAGCGGATGCGTGGTGGCCAGCGCCGTGGCTGCGGCGGTGGCAGCGGCGATGTCCGGTGAGACAACGCTGCGGGTGTGGAAGGGCTGGTTGGTGTAGCCGATGCGCAGAGGCCGTGGCGGTTGAGCGGGCTCCAGGTGCAGCGTGTCCGTATCCGGCGCGGGCAGGCCGTAGGCGCGGGCGGTGGTGAGTAGGTCGGAGGCGATAAACCCCTGTGCGACCGGTGTAAAAGAGCCGAACCGGTGGTTGTGGGCGGGCTTCAACGCGGCGAGCCCGCAGCAGGCCGCGGGGATGCGGATGGAGCCACCGCCGTCGGTGGCGTGGGCGATGTTCACCAATCCACGGGCGACGGCCGTGGCCGCCCCGCCGGAGGAGCCGCCGACCATGATCGCAGAGTTCAGCGGATTGACGGGCTGAGGCATACCGACGGGCTCGGTATAGGCGGTGGTGCCGTACTCCGCGGAGGAAGACGCACCCACTAGCGTGGCCCCGCCCACCAGCAGGCGGTGGGCGGCCGTGTCGTGGTAGTTGGCCACGAAGCTGTGGTGAACCGAGCCCATCGTGGTGACCTCGCCCGCCACCTGCTGCAGGTCCTTGATCAGCACCTCCTCGCCGCCGAGGGGGAGATCCGGGTGACTGCGCAGGAAATCGTAGCTGTGGGGGTTGTCGTAGACGCGGGCCACGCCCAATTGTGCGTTGCTGAGCCCAGTATCGCGCCGGGCGCGGGCTAGGCGGGCGGCGAAAGTGTTGGGCTGGTCGGGCGTGCGGTTCATTGCTTCCCAAGGATATACCCGGGATATGGCCGGGGAGGCTTCGTCTCCGGGAATCGCAGGGAATCTAAATCCGGGAATGGCAGGGAATCCCCGGTGAGGTTCTCCACTAGACTGCGTTGCATGAGTGGTTCCACAAGTGATTCTTCTGTGCGCGTAGCGTTCCTCGGCCCCGAAGGGACCTTCACCGAAGAGGCGCTGAAGCAGTTTAAGCAGCTCGGCGCAGTACCGGAGGGTGCCACCGAGATTCCCGTCGCCTCCCCACGGGTGGCGCTGGACATGGTGCGCGACGGCGAAGCTGACTTCGCGTGTGTGGCACTGGAAAGCTCCGTGGACGGTCCGGTCTCGCAGACAGAAGATGCGCTGACCTACGGCAAGCCGCTGCAGATCTACCGCGAGGTGCTCGTACCGGTGGTGTTCTCTATCCTGGTGCGCCCCGGCACCAAGCTCGAGGACATCACGACGCTGACCACCCACCCCGTCGCCGAGGCACAGGTGCGCAACTGGGTGGCGGAGAACCTGCCTGACGTTTCCTTCGTCCCCGCCTCCAGTAACGGTGCGGCCGCGGCAGCAGTGAAGGCCGGGCAGGCGGATGCCGCCGCAGCGCCGGCCCGCGCGGGCGAGATCCACCAGCTGGATGCCGTGGCCGAGGGGGTGGCCGACGTCGCCGGCGCCCAGACCCGCTTCATCCTGGTTGGCAACCCCGGCAAGCCCACCGAGCGCACCGGCAACGACCGCAGCGGCATGGTGCTCTGGTTGCCGAACGTGCCCTCCAGTCTGCTGGACGCAATCGCCGAGCTGTCCACCCGCCAGGTGGACATGGCCCGCATCGGCTCCCGCCCCCGCCGTACTGGGGAAAAGGGCGAGGGTGCGGCCAACGGCAACTACGTCTTCCACATCGGCATCGTCGGCCACATCGAGGACGCCGCCGTGGCCGAAGCCCTGGCTGGACTGTACCGCCGTGCGGAGGACGTGCGCTTCCTGGGCAGCTGGCCCTCCGCGGAACCACTGCCGGTCGCGGAGACCTCTACCACCCATCCGCTGCATCGCCATGCGGGCAGTGCCCCGCCGAACTACGCTGAGTCCAGTAGATGGATTGAGGAACTCAAGTGCGGCCAGAAGGGTAGCTAGGCAATGGCACAATCGACACGTCTTTTCCTGGTCAGGCACGGCCAGACGACCTCTAACGCCATTCACGCTTTGGATACCGCGCTGCCCGGTGCCGACCTCACCGACCTGGGCTGGGAGCAGGCCGCAGAGGCCGGCGACTGGCTCAGCGAACGCACCCAGCGCCTGAAGATCGCTTCCTCGTTTGCTGCTCGCGCGCAGCAAACTGCCGTGGGGCTGGCCGGTGCGTTCGGTGGGGAGATCGTTCCTGCGGGCTTCTCCCGCGGGGAATCCTTAGATGACGCCACCGCCTCCGCCCGCGCGACGGATCACATTCAAGCTGCGCTGCAGCGGCTACCGCGGGTCTCTGAGATCCCAGCCGGGCAGTACGAGATGAAGAACGACGAGGACGCACACGAGGCCTACCACTCCATCCTGGGCGCCTGGATGCTCGGCCGGGTGGACAAGGCCGTGCCCGGCGGCCTATCCGGCGCGGAGGTGCTGCGCGAATACCTGGCCACGCTGCTGGTCGCACTGGCTGACAACGAGGCGGCGAACCGGGAGGCAGTACAGAACGGAGCTGAGCCCACCGATGTTGCGCTAATCAGCCACGGTGCCGTGATCCGCCTGGTCGCCCGCTTCCTGGGCGGGGTGGATCCGGAGTGGGCCTTCATGCACTACCTGGCCAACGGCAACGTCATTACCCTGCGCGTGCCAGACAACATTGCCGAGTTGGTTGACGTTGCGGTGGGCCGGCCTGGGGCGTCACAAAATAAGACAGAAACGAACAGGGCCGAAACAACGGCGGCGCGCTCCGGGGTGCTCGACAGTCTGGAGGGCTCTTTCGAAGTGCTGGGGTGGGGCGCGGCGACGCTCTAGCCCCAGCCGAGTTCGTGCAGGCGGTCGTCGTCGATGCCGAAGTGGTGGCCGAGCTCGTGGATGACGGTGATGGCGACCTGTTCGACTAGCTCTTCCTCGGTGTCGCAGATGTCCTCGAGGGCGTGGCGGTAGATCGTGATCTTATCGGGCAGGGCAGATGTGTACTCGGAGGTACGCTCTGTCAGCGCGATGCCCTCGTAGAGACCCAGGATGTGCGGGCTTTCGGGGTTGTAGCCCTCGGTGACGATGGCGACGTTGCTGACGTTATCCAGCAGCTCGCGGGGGATGCGCCGAAGGCCGAGGTCAACGAGCTCTTCGAAGCGCTCGGGAGAAACGTCGATGGCCATGGGAAGTGCCCGCCTACGGCGCCGGGGCTGGGTTGGCAGCGTTGTCGGGCCGTGCATCCCGGCGCAGCGGGTTGCGCTTCGGCGGGGTCTTCGGTGGGTGGCCGTCGATGGTGAATTCGCTGCGCACATCGCCGGCCAGGGCGGCGAATCCGCCGCCGGGGCGACCGAACGTCAAAGCGCAGTTCACGGTGCGTGAGCCCGCATCCCAAGATTGGCGCTGCAGCGTGGTCCAGAACGGCGTGAGCGTGGAGTTGTACAGCGCATCGTCGCCGCCCAGGTAATCCTTCGCGGCCTTGGTGCAGACCTTGTTCAGGAACTCGTTCTGCTTCTTCGTATCCGGCCACGCACCGGGGAACTGCTCGCCGAGGTCCACCACGGAGGTCACCTGCCAGGCGTGCGGCTCTTCGCACGGAACCTCGTTGGTCAGATCGCCATCGGCGCGGACGCAGCGGTTCTTTTCGAAGTAGCGCGACTGATCTTGCTTAGCGGCGAAGCCGGTGGTCTCGGTGGTGCGGCCGGTGGCGTCTGGAACCATCACGCCACACAGCATCGTGCGGTCGCCGTCGTTCCACGCGGACTGCGGGGGCAGGATCGGGGAGATGGAGTAGCGCCCCTCCGGGTCGAGCTTGCCCTCGAGGTACTGCATCGTCGGCCCGATGCAGAGCTCGTTGGTCAATTCTTCTTGACGCTTCAAGTCCGGCTGCTTTGCGGATGAGCCGAACTCGCTGGTGGGGTACTGGCCGAGGTCTTCACGGGAGCTGACCTCGAAGCGGTGAGGCTGCTCGCAATCCACGGTGGCGAAGCCGGAGTTCACACCGTCTTTGCCGGGCTTCCAATTCACACAGTCGCCGTTGCTGGCCTCGGTGAACGTAGTGTTGTTCACGTGCTGCCCCTGCTTTTCATCGGCCGGCACCAGCGGAGTGCTGCCCTCGGGGGCGACGAAGGCGAAGGCTGCGGCGCTGACACCACCGCACAGGGCGGAGAACAATGCGATGGTGAGGCTGCGTGCTCTGCGGCGGGTTTTCGCTTCGCTGGTGGTCATGGGGCTCGCTCTAAATCTGCTTCGGGGTTTTCGGCTGTATCCGACAGTAATTGTGAGGCCAGTCTAGTAGGGGTTGTGCCATAGGGGGGAACTGGGCAGACAACTACGAGGGCGAACCGGCTAAGCTAATCACCATGATTGATCTGAAGTTTCTGCGCGATAACCCCGATGTAGCCCGTGAATCCCAGCGCACTCGTGGGGAGGATCCGGCGCTGATCGACCAGCTGCTGGAGGCCGATTCCCAGCGCCGCGAGGCCATCAGCGCCGCCGACGCGGCCCGTGCGGAACAGAAGGCATTCTCCAAGGAGATGGGGCAGAAGATGCGCTCCGCCTCCGACAAGGAGAAGCAGGCCCTGCGCGAGGAGGGCAAGCAAAAGGCCGAGGCAGTCAAGAAGCTGGAGGAGGCCCAGTCCAGCGCCGAGCAGGCCGTCTACGACCTGCAGATGCAGATTTCCAACATTGTGGAGGAAGGCGCGCCGGCCGGTGGCGAGGAGGACTTCGTCACCCTCGACGTGGTGGGCGAGCCGCCGCAGTTCGACTTCGAGCCGAAGGATCACCTCGAGCTGGGCGAATCCCTGGGGCTGATCGACATGAAGCGCGGCACGAAGGTCTCCGGCGCTCGCTTCTACTTCCTCACCGGCGACGGTGCGCTGCTGCAGCTGGGCATGCTGCAGCTGGCGGCCCAGAAGGCCGTGGAGCACGGCTTTCAGCTCATGATCCCGCCGGTGCTGGTGCGCCCCGAGGTCATGTCCGGCACCGGCTTCCTGGGTGCCCACGCAGATGAGATTTATCACCTGGAAGAAGACGACATGTACCTGGTCGGCACCTCCGAGGTCGCACTGGCCGGTTACCACTCCGAGGAGATCATCGACCTGTCCAACGGCCCGCTGCGCTACGCCGGCTGGTCCTCTTGCTTCCGCCGCGAGGCTGGTTCTTATGGCAAGGACACCCGTGGCATCATCCGCGTCCACCAGTTCGACAAGGTGGAGATGTTCGTTTACTGCAAGCCGGAGGAGGCCACGGAGCTGCACCAGGAGCTGCTGGCCATGGAGCGCGAAATGCTGGCGGCCATTGAGGTGCCCTACCGCGTGATCGACGTCGCCGGCGGCGACCTCGGCTCCTCGGCGGCCCGCAAGTTCGATACGGAGGCGTGGGTCCCCACCCAGCAGACGTACCGCGAGCTGACCAGTACCTCTAACTGCACCACCTTCCAGGGGCGCCGCCTGAAGACCCGCTACCGCGATGCCGACGGCAAGGCGCAGACCGCCGCCACCCTGAACGGCACCCTGGCGACAACCCGCTGGTTGGTGGCCATTTTGGAGAATCACCAGCAGGCCGACGGCTCCGTGGTTGTGCCGAAGGCGCTGCGTCCTTTCGTTGGTAAAGATATTCTGAAGCCCAGCGAATAGCCCAGCGAATCCGGCGCCTGCAGCGCCGACTCGGCCGTGAATGTGCCCCCGGCGCGCTGGCCGAGCCACAGTTTTAAGGATCCCAAGAGAGGTAACCACCACCCATGTCGTCGCTCGATAGCTTCAGCTTCCCCGATGGCTACCAGCCCAAGATCACCGGCCACAAGGAAGCCAAGGAGATCCCCTATGGCTTCCCGACGATCGGCGTCACCAAGCTGTGGTTCCGGTACATGCAGCACCTAGATTGCGCAGTCTACGGTGCGGAGAATATCCCCGCCGACGGGCCGGCGATGATCGCCGTTAACCACACTGGCTACTGGGACTTCACTTACGGGGGCATCCCGGCGCACGTGCGCGGTGGCCGCGTGGTTCGTTTCATGGCGAAGAAGGAGATCTTCGACGTCAAGGGCGTGGGCGCGCTCATGAGCTCCTACAACCACATCCCCGTCGACCGCGCGGACGGCCAGGCCGCGGTGGATCAGGCCATCAAGCAGCTGAAGGCCGGCGACCTGGTGGGCATCTTCCCGGAGGCCACGATCTCTCGATCCTTCGAGATTAAGGAGTTCCGCCAGGGCGCCGCACGCATCGCCTACGAGGCTGGCGTGCCGCTGATCCCGCTGACCATTTGGGGTTCCCAGCGCGTGTGGACGAAGGGCCGCAAGCCGATTTGGCGGCCGAAGGAAACCCAGCTGGTGATCACCGTCGGCAAGCCGGTCGAGGTCACCGAGGATGCCCAGGCCACCACTGAGCGCCTGCACCAAGCCATGGTCGAACAGATGGATCTGACCCGCCAGCGTTGGGAGGAGCGCTTCGGCCCCATGCCCGAGGGCGAATTTTGGGTGCCGGCCGCCCTCGGCGGAACCGCGCCGACGCTGGAGGAAGCCACAGTCCAGGACCGCGCCGATGCCGCGGCCCGTAAGGAAAAGCGCGCCCAGGAGAAGGCTGAGGCCGAGCGTCGCGCCGCCGCCGAGGCTCGCGAACGCGAGCAGGCCACGGGCATCAATAAGATCCTGGTGCCGCTGCGCCAGCGCATCAACCGTCTGCGCAAAAAGTAGGCCCGAGCGATGCAGGATTCCCCGTTGCTGGTGGTCAGCGACGTTGACGGCACCCTGCTCAACAGCAGGGAGCGGGTCTCGCAGCGGATGCGCCGCGCGGTGAATTCGATGCTGCGCGAAGGCACCGTCTTCACCATCGCCACCGGCCGCCCGCCGCGCTGGCTGATGCCCGTCTTCGAGCAGCTGCCCGTCCGGCCCGTCTGTGCCTGCGCCAACGGCGCCATTATTTATGACGCCGACCGGGATCAGATCGTGCACGCCGCGACCCTCGAGCCGGACCTCATCCGTACCCTCATCGCACAGCTCAGCGAGTCCGTCCCTGGAGTGGGCTTCGCCGTCGAACGGGCCGGAACCAGCGCCTTCGACCGTGCCGACGAGCTATTTTCCGTCTCGCCCGGCTACGACCACGCCTGGGATTCCACCGAGCATGCCGTCCAGTCCCTCGAAGAGCTCGCCGCTACGCCCGTGGTGAAGCTGCTGGTTCGGGATCCCAATCGAACCTCGGCCGAACTCTTTGCTGCGGTGCGGCCTTTTATTGACGCCACCCAGGCCAAAGCCACCTACAGCTATGAAGGGGGCCTGGTGGAGGTCGCGGCGGCGGGGATCTCCAAGCGCTCCGCGCTGGAATGGATTGCCGCACAGATCGGCGTAGAGGCCGCGCAGACCATCGCCTTTGGGGATATGCCGAATGACACGGAGATGCTTACCTGGGCGGGGCACGGCGTGGCGATGGGCAATGCCGAAGGGTCGTTGAAGGAAATCGCCGACGAGGTCACCCTGACGAATGACGAGGACGGCGTGGCTGCCGTCCTCGAACGGTGGTTTTAGGCAGCCATGTCCAAGCTAAGCGAAAACGTACGCCGGAAGGTAGCCCAGCTGCAGGTGCGCCACGAGGGGCTGAAGAAGCGCAGCTATGGATTCCTGGTCGGCCCGCTGACGCTGCTCATAGGGTGGCTGCTGGTGGTCGGCGGCATCCTCATTATCCCCACGCCCGGGCCGGGCTGGTTCCTGCTGTTCTTCGGCATCGGCGTGCTCTCCTTCGAGATGGCCTGGCCCAACCGACTGCTGGATTGGGGACTACGGAAATACGACAGTTTCGAGGAGTATTGGAAGCGGCAGGGGGCGGCGACCAAGAGCTTCATCGGCGTGGGCTTCCTGGCGGGCTGCGCCGTGGTCTTCAGCGGCATCTTCTGGGTGATGTGGAACACCGGGATGCTCGGCTTCGCTGAAGGCTGGCTAGGGGACTGGGTGGAGGAGCTGCCCGACTGGGCCGGGTTTAAAGAACCGCTTGCCTGAAATCGCTGCACCGGGCGGCACACCGAGGTGGCGTCATGACCAAAAACAGTGAGTTAGCGCGGTAACCTGGCAGGCATGACTGAGCAGACACAGAGCGGACAGAACTACGACCTCATCGTTGTCGGCAGCGGCTTCTTCGGCCTTACCGTGGCCGAGCGCGCGGCAACCCAGGCCGGCAAGAACGTGCTGGTGGTGGAGAAGCGTTCCCACATCGGCGGTAACGCGTACTCCGAGGCGGAGCCGGAGACGGGCATCGAGATCCACAAGTACGGTGCACACCTGTTCCACACTTCCAACAAGCGCGTATGGGATTACGTCAACCAGTTCACGGACTTCACCGACTACCAGCACCGCGTGTTTGCAATGCACAAGGGCACCGCCTACCAATTTCCGATGGGCCTGGGGCTAATCAACCAGTTCTTCGGCAAGTACTACAGCCCGGACGAGGCCCGCCAGCTGATTAAGGACCAGACCGACGGGCTGGACCCGGCGGAGGCCAAGAACCTCGAGGAAAAGGGCATCGCCCTGATCGGCCGCCCGCTGTACGAAGCCTTCGTGCGTGACTACACCGCCAAGCAGTGGCAGACCGACCCGAAGGAGCTGCCGGCCTCTAATATCTCCCGCCTGCCGGTGCGCTACACCTTCAACAACCGTTACTTCAACGACACCTACGAGGGTCTGCCGGTGGAGGGCTACACCGCGTGGTTGGAGAACATGGCCGCCGATGAGAAGATCGAGGTGCGCCTGGATACCGACTGGTTCGAGATCCGCGACGAGATCCGCGCGGCCAACCCGGACGCGCCGGTTGTCTACACCGGCCCGCTGGATCGCTACTTCGATTACGCCGAAGGTCACCTGGGCTGGCGCACCCTCGACTTCGAAACCGAGGTGCTGAACACCGGCGACTTCCAGGGCACACCGGTGATGAACTACAACGATGCGGAGTTCCCGTATACCCGCATCCACGAGTTCCGTCACTTCCACCCGGAGCGGGGCGACAGGTACCCGAAGGACAAGACGGTCATCATGAAGGAGTTCTCCCGCTTCGCGGAGGAGGGCGACGAGCCGTACTACCCGATTAACACCCCGGAAGACCGCGAGAAGCTGGAGGCCTACCGCAAGCTGGCCGCGGCGGAGGCCGCGGAGAACAAGGTGCTGTTCGGCGGGCGCCTGGGCACCTACCAGTACCTGGACATGCACATGGCCATCGGCGCGGCGCTGTCGATGTACGACAACAAGCTGGCGCCGTACTTCGAGTCGGGCGAGCCGCTGGAGCAGGAGCGCGGGCACTAGGGGGCGGGCTCGGGGGCGTTCCTACTCCGGCCAGATGGAGAACTGCTCCATTGCATCGGTCGCGTGGTGGGAGCGTAAATACTCGCGCATATATGGCAGCTCGTAATCGACGAACCCGTGGGCTGTTGGGCGGATCATCTCTGCCTCAATGAGGGGTAGCCGCCGGTCGCCTTGGTTGCGTTGTCGAGTGCGTGAAGGGTCCGCGAGACCCCGACTTGTTCGGTGGTCTTTTCAAGCGCCGCGCGTACTTCTTCAATCGGCACCATTCCGGTTTCAATTTTGTTCGCGCGACGCAAGAAGGTCACAGGGTTACGACCTTCGTCAGCGGCAAGAAGTGGTTTCACAGCACCAGGAATGCCAGCCATCGCAATCGCAATCTCCCGGTCTTCGCGGACGAGATGTTGAATGGTTGTCCCGAACTCAATGATTTCGTCCATGTGGGCGTAGTACAGCTCGTCCAGGGTGATAAGTAGGCCGACTGGTTCTTGGTTGAGTCGGGCGTCAAGCTCAGCCTGTCGGTCGAAAAGCTCGTCGAGTACCGACCTCAACGTCGGTGTGGGCGAAAAGGAGGGAATGGCTTCGGTCTCGAAGCCGAGGTAAGAGAGATCGATGCCGGAGAGGCGACGTTTGGGCTCGTCGGAAAGATCTTGAAGGAGGCTGAAGGCACGGTCACGAATGCGGTCGTTGAAACCACGAGTCGTGGTTTCGGAGATGACGTGCCATGAGTGCGTCTTCGCGACCGTTTCGAATTCATTTAACAAAACAGTCTTGCCGATACCCCTAGGGCCGGTAATGATGGAGATACGTTCATGGCTTCCGGGGCCATCCTGGATGGCGGCATCGAAATCGTGGAGGTATTCATCGCGTCCTGCGAGAACCAGCGGTGTCTTCCCAACTGTTGCGGTGAAGGGGTTCTTGGGTCGAGCTGAAGTGGACGGCATCTTGCCTCTTTACTATCTTTACTATCTTTACTATTTCGTCGCTAGATCGCGGTTTCTTCATTCAAAGGAAGCTGCACTAATATCGCACGAGTGTCGCGTGAGAAAACCCAAACAAAGGCAACCCAGCAAGAGCTATCGCCACGGCGAGTGAGCAAGTTCCTCGCCCTGCCAGTGGCGCCAGTCCTACTGGTTCTCGTCGGGTCACTGGGTACCCAGGCTGCGGCGGTGTTGGTCACGGACATGCTTACTACTGTCGGCGCGCCGGGCGTATCGGGCCTGCGCATGACCGCCGCCGCCATCATCATGGTGGTTATCTTCCGCCCGAAGCTGTCCGGAATGACGCGCGCCCGTGCCCTCAACATCGTCGTTTACGGTATCGCCATAGGCATGATGAACATGATGGTTTACGCAGCCATCGCTCGCCTGCCCCAGGGCGTCGCCGTCACCATTGACTTCCTCGGCCCCTGTGTTGTGTCCTTCCTGGGGCTGACGATGTGGCGCTCCCGTCTGTGGGCCATCGCCGCGTTCGTCGGTGTTGCGCTTATTGCGCAGCCCTCCAATGACCTGGACATTGTCGGTATTGGATTCGGCGCAGTCGGCGCAATCTTCTTCGGCGCGTACACGCTGTTTGCCGCCCGTGTTGGCAAGACCGAGGGCGGCGGCATGCCCGATTTGGCGCTGTCTGTAGTTGTCGCCGCGCTTGTGCTCGCGCCGTTCTCTGCCTCCGCGGTGCCGCATGTGGACGCCACGATGTGGGGCATTATCGTCATCTCTGGTTTTATCGGTGCCGTTGTGCCCTATGTAGTGGATACAATCGCCGCCGGAATTGTCTCGGCGGCGGTCGTCGGCACGCTATTTGCCCTGGATCCGGTGATCGGCGCGATCCTGGGCTGGGCTTTCTCCGGCGACCAGCTCACCTGGTCCATGGTGGCGGGCATCGTCCTGATCGCGACCGCCGGCGCCATTATTACGTGGCGTGGAGCCCAGGAATCTCGGAAGCTGCATTCGTTGTCCGAAGTAGAGACCTAGCCAACTGGGGCTGTGTCGCACAAGCTCTTGCGACGGGCTTTCATGGATAATCGGATATATTCCAATGTCTTTAATGCCTATGCGGAGGTTTGTGTTCAGCAAATGAACGCTCAGCCAGTGAAAGCCAATACCAACGATGGGTTCGACGCCACCCGCCTAGCACGCATTCTGCTGCCGAAGCGCGGCGAACCACGCAACGTGCGCTCCCTGTATTTCGTGGAGAACGAGGCCACCACCCCCGGCCGCGTCAACGCCGTCTCCCGCACCGAAGCGATCCTGCCCGCGGGCAGCGAAACCTCCTTCGAGACCTACTTCAATGCCTTCCCCGCCTCCTACTGGCGCCGCTGGTCCCAGCTGGACGAGGTCAAGCTGCGTATCGAGATCACTGGTGAGGCTCGCGTAGACCTTTACCGCTCCAAGTACGACGGCTCCCGCATTGGCATCGAGGGCGCCCAGATCGAAACTGACGAAAACGGCCACGGTGTTGCCGAGTTCACCATCTCCCTGGCTCCGTTCGAGGACGGCGGCTGGATCTGGTTCGACCTGACCTGCGAGAAGGAAACCCGCCTGCACTCCGCGGGCTGGTACGCCACCGTCGAGGTCGGCGAACAGACCCTCGAAGGCGAGACGTTGCCGGCCGCTGAGCCGAGCGTCACTATCGGCATCCCGACCTTCAACCGCCCGACCGACGCGGTCGCAGCACTCCACGCTCTCGCTTCCGACCCCGAGGTCGACGGCCGCATCGAGGCCATCATCATGCCCGACCAGGGCGACAAGCATCCCGCCGACGAGCCGGACTTCGACGAGGTTGCGGAGCACTTCGGTGACCGCCTGCGCATCGTGCAGCAGGGCAACCTGGGCGGATCCGGCGGCTACTCCCGCATCATGTACGAGGCCCTCCATGAGGAGCGTGGCACCACCAGCCCGTACATCCTGTACATGGACGACGACATCGCCATCGAGCCTGATAGCGTGCTGCGCGCCTTGGCGGCCGCCCGCTACGCGAAGTCTCCGATGCTGATCGGTGGCCAGATGCTGAACCTGCAGGAACGCAGCCACCTGCACACCATGGGCGAGGTTATCGACCGCGGTTCCTTCATGTGGACCGCCGCACCCCACACCCACTACGACCACGACTTTTACCAGCACCCGCTGCGCGACCTGGGCGATGGTGCTGCTCACAACGCAGCAGGCCAGCCCATCGCGCCGGTGGCCCGGGACGTGGTGAGCAAGGGCTACGGCACTCCGAATAGTTCGGAGAACTCCAAGGACCTGCACCGCCGCATCGACGTTGACTACAACGGCTGGTGGATGTGCATGATCCCGCGTGTCGTCGCGAAAACCATCGGTCAGCCCCTCCCGCTGTTCATCAAGTGGGACGACGGCGAGTTCGGCCTGCGTGCGAAGGACGCTGGCTTCCCCACGGCCTCCTGGCCGGGCATCGCGATCTGGCATATGGCCTGGTCTGATAAGGACGATGCCATCGACTGGCAGGCATACTTCCACCTGCGTAACCGCCTGATTGTTGCTGCGATCCAACACGACGGCAGCCCGCGCGGCATTGTTGCCTCGATGGCGAAGGCCACCGCCAAGCACCTGCTGTGCCTGGAGTACTCCACCGTCGCCATCCAGAACGAGGCGATGAAGGACTTCCTGGCTGGTCCGGATCAGCTGTTCGACATCCTGGAGACCTCTCTGCCGCGCATCGCGAAGCTGCGCAAGAACTACTCCGACGCGGTCGTGATCCCGTCGGCCACCGACCTGCCCGCCGCGACGGGCGGACCGGCCCACCTCACGCGCATTCCGCTGAGCAAGAAGGCCAAGGTTGTCACGCTTGCCAAGGGGCTGCTGAACAACGCCAAGCCTGCCGACGCCCGTCACCACCACGCACCGCAGGTGAACCTCCCGCCCATCGAAGCCCGCTGGTTCAGTCTCTCCCGCGTGGACGGGGCGACCGTGACCACCGCCGATGGCAAGGGAGTGGTGTACCGCAAGCGCGATCGCGGCCAGATGCTGGCCCTGGCACGGGAGTCGATGCGCCTGCAGAAGCAGGTCGCGGATCGCTTCGATGAGCTCCGCGATGCCTATCGGGCAGCGCACCCGTACCTGACTAGCCGGGAAGGCTGGGCGCAGATTTTTGAGCCCGAGCGCGCGGCTGAAAACTAACACCCCATACTGAAACCGAGCCAGACCGAAGTTACTGAAGTTAAGGACAACGCAGAAACAATGAGCGCCACAAGCGTAAGCGGCGACCCGCTGGGCGAATCCGACCTGCTGGTCGCACTGCAAAAGCAGCTGACCGACAAGCCGGGTGTGCTGCCCACCGCCCGGGGCATGAGCCACTTCGGTGAGCACGCCCTCGGCTGGATGGGGTCCGCCGCCCTGGGCTACGGCCTGGCCGTCGCGCAAGGCAAGCCCGCCGACGGGCCGGAACGCCGCGGATGGCTGACCGTGGGCGTCAGCGCCTTCCTGGCGCACGCCGCCAGCGTGGTGCTCAAGCGCATCATCCGTCGCCCTCGCCCGCACGATCCGCGCATTAAGATCGGCGTGGGTACTCCCTCGAAGCTCAGCTTCCCGTCTTCGCATGCAACCAGTTCCACCGCCGCGCTCGTGGCCTTTACTCAGTCGGCGAACAACCGCACCGGGGCGCTGCCCCTCGTGGGCATCCCGGCGATGGCGCTGTCGCGCATGGTGTTGGGCGTACACTATCCCTCTGACGTCGCCCTCGGAAGCTGCATCGGCGCTGCCACGGCCATTGCCGTGCGCAGGGTTGTCGATGGGGACGTGGGGGCGTCACAAAGAAAAACAGTGAGGAGAAGAGTCAGTGAGCGAACAGCCTAGCAACGGCCGGCCGGAGCCGTTGATCGGCACGGAGCCGCACACGTCCGGGCTGGAAGATCCCAACCAGGCGACTAGCACCGCCACCGAAACGAAGAAGCTGCGCCCGCCGCGCAACCTGCCGGAGGCGATGATCAAGGCGCTGCGTCCGAAGCAGTGGGTCAAGAACGTGCTGGTCATCGCGGCTCCTGCGGCTGCTGGCGGGGAGCTGCTCTTCCACAGCCGCGTGCTGCTGGACGTACTGATCGCATTTATTGCCTTCTGCCTGGCGGCCAGCTCGATCTACCTGATCAACGATGCCCGCGATGTGGAGGCCGACCGTGCGCACCCGACCAAGCGCTTCCGCCCGATCGCGGCGGGTGTGTTGCCGGTGGGGTTGGCGTACGCGATGTCGGTGGTGCTGATCATTGCGGCGATTGGTGGCTCGCTGTTGGCCTCGTCGGGCACGAACTTGGCGATTGTTGTGGCGGTGTATATCGCGCTGCAGCTGGGCTACTGCTTCGGTTGGAAGCACCAGCCGGTGATCGACATTGCGCTGGTGAGCTCCGGTTTCATGCTGCGTGCGATGGCCGGCGGTGTGGCCGCTTCGATCCTGCTTTCGCAGTGGTTCCTGCTGGTCGCGGCGTTCGGCTCGCTGTTCATGGCGGCGGGTAAGCGCTACGCGGAGCTGAAGCTTTCGCTTCGCTCGGGCGCGAAGATCCGCAAGTCCCTGGAGAGCTACACCCCGACCTACCTCCGCTTTGTCTGGACCCTGGCTGCCACCGCCGTGGTGCTGAGCTACGCGCTGTGGGGCTTTGGCCTGGCGCAGACAGTCGAGTCCGGTGTGGCCGCCGTGTGGTACCAGGTCTCGATGGTGCCGTTTACCATCGCGATTCTGCGTTATGCCGCGGACGTTGACCGCGGTGAGGGCGGCGCGCCCGACGAGATCGCCCTCGAAGATCGCACCCTGCAGCTGCTGGCTCTGGCCTGGCTGTTCTGTGTGGCGATGGCGGTTTACATCGTGCCGCTGTTCTAGGTTTAACTCTCTGCTCTTTCTTTGTGACGCCGACTTCTCCTTTGTGGGGGAGTCGGCGTTCTGCACTTTCGGGGGTGCGCTGGATTTCTAGCTTGCTAGTGATGGGGTTGCAGTGGCGCGAGTGAAGCGAGGGGGGCATGTGATTAGGTGACTTTAAGGATGTGCTGAGAAGTTTCTAGGGGTGTAGCGTTTCGCGAAAGAGATTCGATCATTACGTTGAGTGCGATCGTAAAGATTTGGTAACGTACACGCATCCTGTGTTTCGAGGCGGACCTTTGGTGCGCCTCTCGTCATATACGTTTCAAGACATTTAGGACTACATGAACACGACTAAGAAGATCAAGGGTCTGGGCTCCAAGCTCACTGCGTTCCTGGTAGCTATTGCCACTGCGCTGGGCATGGCCGTTGTCACTGCACCCACCGCTGCTGCTGACAACCGTGGCCACCTGCGCCCGGGCTGCCACTGGAGCAAGCACAAGTACTACCTGCAGAACTGCTGGGTTTACTCCCCGGCGATGGGGCAGAAGATCCAGGTGCAGATCAAGCCCTCTTCCCGCGGCGGTAACGCTGGCGTCTACATGTTGGACGGCCTGCGCGCACGCCAGGACTGGAACGCCTGGGTTTGGTCGGGCAACGCTGTGAAGAAGTTCGTCAACGACGACGTGACCCTGGTCATGCCGGTCGGTGGCCAGGCTCAGTTCTACACGGACTGGGTGGGCCCGTACGGCGGTAAGGGTGGCCCGAAGAAGCCGCGTTGGGAGACCTTCCTGACCCGCGAGCTGCCGGGCTACCTGCAGCGCAACTTCGGCGTGAGCCCGACCCGTAACTCCATCGTTGGCCTGTCCATGGGCGGTACTGCCGCAATGAACCTGGCCGCATGGCACCGCAACCAGTTCAAGCAGGCGACCTCCCTGTCTGGTTACCTGAACCCGACCTGGCCGGGTATGTATGCCGGAATCCAGTACGCGATGTCTGACGCTGACCAGGGTGCAAACATCTGGGACATGTGGGGCAGCCCGGTCGATCCGCGCCGCTTCCGCAATGATCCGACTGTTCAGGCTGGCCGTTTCCGCGGTATGCCGCTGTACTTGGCTGCCTCCGGCGGCGTGCCGTCTCGCGGCGAGAAGTTCCTGGAGAACCCGCGTGGTGTTGGTGCCGGCATCGGCCTGGAGTGGATGGCCCGCACCTCCACCGCGAAGTTCGAGATGGCTGCCCGCGCAGCTGGTGCTCGCCCGGTTGTGAGCTACCCAATCAACGGCCTGCACGCATGGCCGTACTGGGATGCGGAGCTGAGCAAGGCTCGTCCGCACATCCTGCGCGCGCTGGGTGCCTAATCTTAGGTCGTTCCAGCTTTAACTAAAGCCCAAGAAAGCCACTGTCCTGGTTACCGCCTGGGACGGTGGCTTTTTGTGTGTCCGAGGTGTGTGAGGTGCGTCGTTGAGGGCTAGGGTGTGGGTCGAGCCGGTGGGGTATTGAGGCTTAAAGGCGAATGGAGCGTAGGGGCGTCAATAATAAAAAACCTCAAGAGTCACATAAGTAACACTGGCAACATGGTAGGCTAACCCTCAAGTAAAACTTTAAATGTTCCGCGTGTTGTCCATGTGAAAGCGCTTTTGCTTGCCATAATTGCTCACGTGCTAGAAGCGCACCTGCGATATAAGAGTGAAGAGCTTTAGGAAATCCAGGTCGCGATAGACGTAAACGTGAATAGAGAATGGCCTGAAGAAGCGCCCGGTGGTGTTCGAAGCAGGAGGGGAACCTGCTTCGGCCGCAAAAACCGGCGCTTAGACACGCGCTAGACAAAGCTAGCCAAGCGAACCAACCAGACCACAGCAACCAAAGCTACACATACAACCAAAAAGCAACAGAAAGAATGAAGACTATGCGCCTAGCAGCGAACCTCTCCCGTCGCACTCGCTCCGCCAGCAGCCCCCGCCGTAAGAGCGCGGCGATCCTGGCCCTGCCGCTTTCCGTTGCGCTGGCAATGCCAATGATGCCGGCCGCCACCGCGCAGAGCTCCCTCGGTGGCTCCATGGGCCCGGGCTCCGGCACCAGCTACCTGGATCCGGACAGCGTACCGAAGCGCACCCCGCGCCAGGTCACCGAGCAGCACCTGGAGGGTCTGCCGGAGGGCGTGAGCGTGGACCGCGTCGAGTGGATCACCGAGCGCTGGGCCAACATCTTCATCAACTCCGCCGCCATGCCTGGCAAGCCCATCAAGGTGCAGATCCTGCTGGCCCGCGACTGGTACTCCCAGCCCGACCGCAAGTTCCCGACCGTATGGGCCCTGGACGGCCTGCGCGCCCGCGAGGATGAGTCCGGCTGGACCCTGTCCACCAACATCGCCAACCAGTACGCAGACCGCAACGTCAACGTGATTCTGCCCGTCGGCGGCGAGTCCTCCTTCTACACGGACTGGAACGAGCCGGAGAACGGCAAGCACTACAAGTGGGAGACCTTCCTGACCAAGGAACTGCCGCCCGTCCTGCGCGAGGGCTGGCGCGCCAACGAGGATCGCGCGATCACCGGCCTGTCGATGGGTGGTACTGCCGCAATGAACCTGGCCGAGCGCTTCCCGGAGATGTGGAAGTTCGTCGGCTCCTTCTCCGGCTACCTGGACACGACCTCCTACGGCATGCCGGAAGCCATCGCCTACGCCACCAACGACGGCAACGGCTACGACGCCAAGAAGATGTGGGGCGAGTTCGGCTCCCAGGACTGGATCGACCACGACCCGAAGCTGGGTGTGGATGCGCTGAAGGACATGACCGTCTACGTTTCCGCGGGTAACGGCAACGCGGGCAAGTACGACAAGCCGGGCACCATCCCGGGCATGCCCTCCAACATGGCCGGCTTCGGCCTTGAGGCTATGTCCCGCATGACCACCGAGACCTTCGTCAAGTACGCAAAGAAGGCCGGCGTGAAGCCGATCACGGCCTTCCGCCCCTCCGGCACCCACGACTGGCCGTACTGGCAGTACGAGATGATCCAGGCGTGGCCGCACATTGCGGACGCTCTGGGCATCCCGGAAGCTGACCGCGGCGCGAAGTGCAAGATTGGCGGTGCCATCGCGGAGAACATGAAGAACGCCCCGGAGACCCTCGGCGCCTGCATCTCCAATGAGTACGACGCCAAGAACGGCGGCAAGGTTCAGGACTTCCGTGGCGGCCGCGCCTACTGGTCCCCGAAGACCGGCGCCCACTACGTGTGGGGTCGCATCGGCGCCCACTACGCCTCCATGAACGGTCCGGACTCCTGGCTGGGTTACCCGACCTCCGAGGAGAACGTCATCTCCAACGGTCGCGGCCGCTACACCACCTTCGAGAACGGCGCGATCTACTGGACCCACGAGACCGGCGCCCACGCTGTGCCTAAGGACTTCATGGATGAGTGGGGCAAGACCGGCTGGGAGAACGGCCCGTTGGGCTACCCGATCTCCGAGCTGGAGAAGGTCGGCGATAGCTACATGCAGAAGTACCAGAACGGCGTGATCATCCGCGATAAGGACAACAAGACCAACTACGTCCAGGGCAAGATCGCCGAGAAGTACCTGCAGCTGGGCGGCGCGACCTCTAAGCTGGGCAACCCGAAGAGCGGCGAGCTGGCCATCAAGGGCGGCCGCTTCTCCGAGTTCGAGCACGGCAACATCTACTGGTCCCCGTCCACCGGCGCGCACGTGATCTACTACGGCAACGTGTTCGACGAGTGGGGTAAGCGCGGCTGGGAGCAGGGCAAGCTCGGCTACCCGATCAGCGACCACGAGGACATCCCGGCGGGCGGAACTCGGATCAAGTTCCAGCACGGCGAGATCCGCGAGGTCAACGGACGCGTTGAGGTGCTCTAACTGTGGGCGTCACAAAGAATAGGCAGTTTCGTGTGGCCGCCGGTGCCGCGTGTGCGGCGCTGCTCTCGCTGGCCACGCTGACGGCATGCGGCGGCGATGAGACGGTCGACAATTCGGCGGAGTCCACGACGGTGCCTTCGGTGACGGAGTCTGCGACCGCGACCGAGAAGTCCGACGACGACAAGGACGGCAAGGACGGGGCCGACGACAAGGACGGCGAGTCTGGTTCTTCGGAAGGCAATGACGCCCCAGAACCCGCCGGTGACCGTGATGGCGCCCCGGCACAGGACGGCGCCGTGGACGAGGTCGACGACATTCCATCCGGCACGCAGCGCAGCGATCAGGACAAGGACTTCCTGAAGCGCCTGAAGGATGGCGGCATCGATCTGGCGAAGGCCAACGACGCAGCGGAGATCGGTGGCCTGGAAGATCAGCTCATCGCGGCTGGTCACGCGCACTGCACCGCCGAGGGCGGTGGGCAGGCCGATGTGTACACCCCGTTGGCTGCAGGCCAGCTGGAGGCTAACGGCGTGATCGACGGTGATCCGAAGAAGGCCGAGGACGCTATTCGCGAGGCCGCGAAATCCGCGTATTGTTAGTGGTCACTCGTTTCCCATAACCAGGTTGTCCGCCATAGGTGGCGAGGGCAGCCTGGTTTTGCTTTAGAAGCTCTGGAAGTTTTAGAAGCTCTAGAACCCCTAGAGGAAGGTCTAGAAAGAAGCTATGAAGAAGGTTTTGACCATCCTGGCAGTGCTGGTCCTGCTCGCGCTCATTGTGGTGGGCGTGGGCAATTGGCTGCTCACCGGCGACGATGTTGATGGCCCGGGGCCGGGTAAGCCGACCTCTCCGCCCGCCCCGGAGGCGCAGAATCCGCCCGGATGTGTGGACGTGGAGGTGCTGGCCGCGCCGGGCACCTGGGAATCCAAGGCCGACGACGATCCGTTGGCGCCGCACGCGAACCCTAACTCGCTGCTGCTGAACGTCACCCGCCCGCTGGCTGACGAGTTCTCCCCGGACAAGGTGAAGGTGTGGACCCTGCCGTACACCGCGCAGTTCCGCAACATGAACGCGAAGCACGAGATGAGCTATGACGACTCCCGCAACCAGGGCTTCGAGCGGATGAAGGAGGAGCTGCGGGCGACGCACGAGAAGTGCCCAGCAACGTCCTTCATCCTGACCGGCTTTAGCCAGGGCGCAGTGATTACCGGCGACCTGGCGGGAGAGATCGGCAATGGGCGCGGCCCCGTGCCCGCCGACCGGGTGCTGGGAGTATCGCTGATCGCTGACGGTAGGCAGGAACTGGACAAGGGCAAGCTCGTTGGTGCGCAGGGCATCCGCGGCACCGGCGCGGAAATCGCGCTAAACCCGGTGAGCGGGCTGATCCAGACGATCGTGCCGGGCGCTACGATGCGCGGACCGCGCCCGGATGGATTCGGCGAACTGAACGATCGGGTGAACAACTACTGCGCCCCTGCGGATCTTATTTGTGACGCCCCAGCGGATCTGGGCAACGCTCTTGTGCGAGCCAAGGACCTGGTGGCCGCTAACGCTGTGCATGCGGAGTATGCGACAAACGGGAAGGTCGTGGAAGGCCAGACCGTCCCGGAGTACATCGTTGGATGGGCGCGGGATCTGATTAACGAGCGCGTGCAGTAGCTGCAGCCGCTTCGGCGGGCTCATGTTGAGGTTATTGTGGCCGTGTGCTCGAGCGGTGGGGGCACACGGCACACGGGAATGCGAAATTGCCGGGTAACAGCGGAGCACCCCGGTACGATGTGTTTCACAAGTGAAACTAAATGTTTATGGCGTTAGAGTTATGGCGCTGGAGCTAGGTAGCTAACCCGATACCGTTTGAACCGAGTGGATAAGTAGAGGAGACCCGCGTGGACATCACTGCAGCAATGGGCCAGTTTTACGACGAGCAGGGCGACATCAACGTCCCCGACCAGCTCACCCTTTCCGGCATGTGCGAAATGCTTTACACCATGGCGCAAATGGAGGGCACGGTAGATAACGTGCTGATCCGCCACTGGGACTTCAGCGACTCCCGCGAGGGCACGGTACACGAGATCACCCGCGCGCAGGTAAACACCCGCATCAAGGCCGTGTGCGTCCGCCTGCAGCAGGTCGCCAAGCCCGGCGACCGCGTGGCCATCCTGGCTAATAACTCCCCGGAGTACATGTACGCCTTCCTGGGCGCGATGTACGCCCGCATGGTGCCCGTTCCGCTGTATGACCCGAACGAGCCGGGCCACACCGGCCACCTGACCGCCGTGCTGGGCTCCTCCGAGCCGACGGTTGTGCTGACGAACAAGCGCTCCGCCACGGCCGTGCGCAAGCACTTCGCCTCTACTCCCACCACCGAGCGCCCCCGCGTGCTGACGGTGGACGCGCTGCCGGATGCGCTGGCCGACGACTGGCAGAACCCCATGGCCGCCATCATGGCGGATCCTTCGCTGGCGCCGAAGTCCAGCGAGGAGGCGTTCCTGCAGTACACCTCCGGCTCCACCCGCACCCCAGCGGGTGTGGTGCTCACCCACAAGTCGATCGTCACCAACGTGCTGCAGATCTTCAAGGCAGCGAATCTGCAGACTCCACTGCGCCTGAGCACCTGGCTGCCGCTGCACCATGACATGGGCGTGATCCTGTCCGCCTTCGTGATTATCCTGGGCCTGCCCTTCGACCTGATGTCCCCGCGCGACTTCATCCAGGATCCGACCCGCTGGGCCCGCCAGCTGAACCGCAAGAGCGAGGAAGAGAACGTCTACACCGTCGTGCCTAACTTCGCCCTGGAGCTGGCCGTGCGTTACGCCGACCCGGCGAAGGTCGCGGAGCTGGCTGAACTGGACCTATCTGCCGTCGACGGCATCATCAACGGTTCCGAGCCGGTCCACCACAGCTCCGTGCAGAAGTTCCTGGATACCTTCGAGCCCTACGGCTTCAAGAAGGAAGCCATGCGCCCGTCCTACGGCCTGGCCGAGGCCACGCTAATCGTCACCACCCCGCAGACCGACGAGCGTCCGCTGACGAAGTGGTTCAAGCGCGAGGAGCTGTCCGACGGCACCGCCGTGGAAGGCAGCGCGGACGACGCAGACAGTCTCTCCCTGGTCTCCCTGGGTCAGGTGTGCGAGCCGCAGACCATCGCGATTATCGACCCGGAGACCGGCAAGGAACTGACCGACGGCAACGTCGGCGAGATCTGGGTCCACGGCGACAACATGGCCGCGGGCTACCTGAACCGCCCGGAGGAGACTCAGGAAACGTTCCGCAACTCCCTGCCGGCTGCCAACCGCCTGGATTCCGACAGCCGCGCGGGCGACGCTCCCGAGGATAACTGGATGCGCACCGGCGACCTGGCCGTCATCGTGGATGGCCACCTGTTCATTACCGGCCGCCTGAAAGACCTCATCATCGTCGCTGGTCGTAACCACTACCCGCAGGACCTCGAGGCCACCGCCGACGAGGCCACCGAGCAGACCGCTCCGGCCGTCATCGCCGCCTTCGCCGTGGAGGCCGGCGGTTCCGCAAGCGGTGCTGCCGACGGCGAGTCCGTCGAGGGGCTCGTCATCGTCGCAGAGCGCGATCCGGACGCCAGCGAGGCCGGGGACGCGGAGGCGATCGAGGCCATGCGCGCGGCCGTCACTGCCACCCACGGTGTGCAGCCTTCCGATGTGCGCATCATCGCGCCGGGCACCCTGCCGCGTTCCTCCGCCAACAAGATCGCCCGTCGCGTGGCTGCGAAGGCGTATCTGGAGGGCACGCTGGGCGCTTAATCCATAAAGCGACCTCGGCGCGTTAAAATATAGCGCTACGGTGACTCACTCACGCCTTCCCTAAGGCATCCCGGCACGAAAGGAAACGCTACCTTCCATGGCAGACAACCAGCAGGGCGCCCCCACAGCTGACCAGCAATCCCGCCCCGCCACGATTCAGCAGATGCGGGAGTGGTTACGCACCTGGGTGGCGAACACCACCGGTTTGGATGCCGCGGAGATCTCCGACGAGCGCTCGATGCAGGACTTCGGCCTGTCTTCCCGCGACGTCGTGGTCCTTTCCGGCGACCTGGAGCGCCTGCTTGGCACGACCCTCGACGCGACGATTGCCTACGAGTTCAACACCATTGCCGCCCTGGCCGATCACCTGATGCAGGGCCGTGGTTCCGGCGCTGTTTTTGGTAGTGACGCCACCGCCTCCGCCGGCGCGGCTGCCAGCGCAGCTGGCCCGCTTCCACTGGGCCAGCGCGACATCGCTGTGGTTGGCATGGCGGGGCGCTACCCCGGGGCAGACAGTGCGGACGAGATGTGGGAGCTGTTCTCCAACTACCGCTCCGGCGTGGGCGAGCTGCCCGCGGGCCGCTGGTCGGAATACTCCCGCGACCCGGAGATGACCCGCCGCATGGAGCAGGCCCAGCTAACAGGCGGTTACATCGAGGACATCGCCTCCTTCGACGCGGAGTTCTTCGGGCTCTCCCCGCTGGAGGCTGCGAACATGGACCCGCAGCAGCGCATCATTCTGCAGCTGACGTGGGAGGCGCTGGAGGATGCGCACATTCCCGCCAATCAGCTGCGCGGCAAGCCCGTCGGCGTGTTTATGGGCAACACCAACAACGACTACGGCATGTTGATCTCCGCCGACCCGGCGGAGGCACACCCCTACGCGCTGACGGGTAACTCCAGCTCCATCATCGCCAACCGCGTGTCCTATGCCTTCGACTTCCGTGGCCCGTCCGTGGCGATGGATACGGCCTGCTCTTCGTCGCTGGTGGCAATTCACCAGGCGGTGCGCTCCCTGCGCGATGGTGATTCTGAGGTCGCTGTGGCGGGTGGCGTCAACCTCCTATGCAGCCCCTTTGCAACGGTGGCGTTCTCCGAACTCGGCGTGCTTAGCCTGACGGGCGGCATCCGTGCCTTCAGCGACGATGCCGACGGCATCGTGCGTTCCGACGGCGCGGGCGTGGTTGTGCTGAAGCGCCTGGAGGATGCGCGCCGCGATGGCGACAACGTGCTCGCCGTGATCAAGGGTTCGGCTGTGAACTCCGACGGCCGCTCCAATGGCCTGACCGCCCCGAACCCGGATGCGCAGGTGGACGTGCTGCGCAGCGCTTACGCTGACGCGCGGATTGATCCGCAGGCCGTGGACTACGTGGAGGCGCACGGCACCGGCACCATCCTGGGCGACCCGATCGAGGCCACCGCCCTGGGGACCGTCCTGGGCCGCCAACGCGATGTGGCCGAGCCTCTGCTGCTGGGCAGCGCGAAGACGAACTTCGGCCACACAGAGGCTGCCGCGGGTGTCGCGGGCGTGATGAAGGTCGTGCTTGCGATGCGCGAGGGCGTGCTGCCGCCGAGCCTGAACTACACCGGCCCGAACCCGTACATCGATTTCGACCGCGAGCACCTGGAAGTCGTGGAGGATCCACGCGAGTGGCCCGAGTACTCCGGGCGCGCCATCGCCGGAGTGTCCGGCTTCGGCTTCGGCGGCACGAATGCCCACGTGGTGATCGCGGCGCCGAACCCGGAAGAAGAGGCCGCGGCGGGCGTTGGGGCGGTCGGCGCAAATTCCGCAGCCCCCATCGGTCTGGACCGCGAGGACTCCGCGGGCGAGGCCCCGCGCGTGCTGCTGCCCGTCAGCGGACTGCTGCCTTCCCGCCGCCGTCAGGCCGCGGAAGCGCTGGCCGCATACCTGGAGCAGAACAAGGAATCTTTCACCAAGGCAGGCGATGAGGCCGACCAGCTACGCGGTGTAGCCCTCGCGTTGGCTGGCCACAACCACGGCCGTTCCCGTGGCGTGGTTTCCGCCGCTACTTTCGACGAAGCCATCGCCGGGCTGCAACGCATCGCCGCTGGCAAGCAGGGCGCAACGGTGAAGACCGCCGACTCGCCTTCGGCCAATGGCCCGGTGTGGGTCTTCTCCGGCTTCGGCTCCCAGCACCGCAAAATGGCCAAGGACCTTTACGAGCTCTCCGGGTTCTTCGCCGTCCGCCTGGACGAACTGGACCAGGTCGTGCTGGCGGAATCCGGCTGGTCCTTCGTCGAGATGGTGCTGGACGACGAGCAGAACTACGACACGGAGCGCGCCCAGGTGGGTATCACCTGTGTGCAGATTGCACTGAACGACCTCATGCGCGCGCTGGGAGCTAAGCCCGCTGCTGTTGTCGGTCAGTCGATGGGCGAGATCGCGGCGGCCTATGCCGTGGGTGGTATCACCGCCGAGGAGGCCGTGCGCACCGCCTGCCACCGCGCCCGCCTGATGGGCGAGGGGGAGCGCCTGCTGCCAGAAGACAAGCAGGGCGCCATGGCCGTGGTGGAGTTCGGTGTGGAGGAGCTCGCCACCTTCACCTCCGAGCACCCGGAATACGCCCAGGTGGAGCCCGCCGTGTACGCCGCGCCGGGCATGACGACCGTCGGCGGCCCGGCCGAGCCCGTGCAGAAGCTGGTGGAATACCTGGAGGGCGAGGGCAAGTTCGCCCGCCTGCTGAAGGTTAAGGGCGCGGGGCACACCTCGATGCTGGATCCGATCCTGGGCGAGCTGCACTACGAGATCAGCGACCTGGATCCACAGCCGATTCACACCCCGCTGTATTCCACCGTGGACCGTGGTCGCGTGTACCAGCCGGGCGAGGTTGTCCACGATGCTGAGTACTTCCTGCGCTGCACCCGCCAGCCCGTCTGGTTCTCCGAGGCGACGGGCAAGCAGTTCGACGATGGCTACCGCACCTTCATCGAGTTCTCCCCGAACCCGGTGGCCTTGATGCCGCTGATGAATAACTCCTTCGCGCACAACGCCAGCGATTCCAAGCTGATGTTCCTGCTCAAGCGCAAGGAGCCGGTCTCCCAGACCCTGCTGTCCACCCTCGCGGAGCTGTACGTGCAGGGCGCGGACCTGGATCTGAAGGCCCTGGCCGGTGGCCAGCGCGCCACCCTGCCGAAGGTGCCGGGCACACAGTGGAACCTGCAGCGCCACTGGACGAGCGCCCGCCCGTCTTCCGGTCCTGCTGTGGATCTTCCGGGCACCCGCGTGGATCTGCCCGACGGCCGCGTTGTCTTCAGCGTGCCGGCCGAAGATGTGCCGAGCATCGAGCTGCTGGCCGAAGCTGCGGCGGAGGTGCTGGCCGACGGCGCTACTGTGGCCGCCACCCGCGAGCACTCCCCGCTGCCGACGGCGGGGCAGCTGACGACCATCGCCGCCGGTTCCCTCGGCGGCTGGTCCCTGTCCGTTTATGCCGCCGACGCGCCCGGTGCGCAGTCGATGCCGCTGGTCGCGGAGGCATTCGTCGCTACTCTCGGCGGCGCGGTTGGGGCCCTGGGTGCTGTGGGTACTGACGCCGCCTCGGCATCTGCCTCCGCGAAGGCCAGCGAGGCGCCGAACGCCTCCGCCGCTGACGCTTCCACAAAGGAGAGCGCGGGCAACGCGCTGCCCGAGGTAGACGAGTCCGCTGACCGCTGGGATCCGAACTCCGGCGAGTCCGCCGGGGACCGCCTGCGCGCCATCGTCTCCGAATCCATGGGCTACGACATCGAGGACCTGCCGGGCGAGTTGCCGCTGATCGACTTGGGCCTGGATTCCCTGATGGGCATGCGCATCAAGAACCGCGTGGAGTACGACTTCGACCTGCCACCGCTGCAGGTTCAGGCACTCCGCGATGGCTCCGTGGACGACGTAATCGCACTCGTGGAGCAGATGATTGCAGAGCGTCACGCAAGCACTCCCGGCGTTGCGGACACTGCTGGCGCCGATGCTGCCGACAGTGTTGAGGTCGCTGCCGGGGGAGAAGGTGGCGTCACTAAACAAGGCGGTAGCGCAGAAGACGGCGCAGCGACCGACTACACCGCGACCGGCGGCGGCGTGGCACCACGCGACGCGAGCGAGCGCCTGGTGTTCGCCACCTGGGCAAAGGTCACCGGCAAGGCCGCCCAGGGTGTGACGAGCCAGCTGCCGAGCATCGACGAAGAACAAGCTCGGGGCATTGCGGAGCGCCTGACCGAACGCTCCGGGGCGGAGGTCAGCACCGACGATGTGCTGGCCGCTGAAACCCTCGAGCCGTTGAGCGAGAAGGTGCGCAGCAGCCTCGAAAGCGAAGTGGAAGGCAACATCCGCGTACTGCGAGCGCGCCCAGAGGGCAGCACCCAGCCTGCGGTGTTCCTGTTCCACCCAGCCGGCGGGTCCTCGGTGGTGTACGCACCGCTGATGCGCCGCCTGCCGGACGACGTTCCGGTCTACGGTGTGGAGCGCCTGGAAGGCGAGCTGGCGGACCGCGCGGCAGCCTACCTGGATGAGATTGTTGAGCTGGCCGACGGTCGTCCAGTCCTGCTGGGAGGCTGGAGCTTCGGTGGCGCCCTGGCGTACGAAGTCGCCCACCAGCTGGGCAAGCGTGCCGCAGCGGGCGAGACGAGCGCGGAGGTCGAGCGCATCGTGCTGCTAGACACCGTGCAGCCGAAGAACCCCGCCCCGGATACGAAGGAAGAAATGCACGCGCGTTGGGACCGCTACGCGGCTTTCGCGCAGAAGACCTACGGCCTGCCACTTGAGGTTCCGCACGAGCTGCTGGAACAGCAGGGCGAGGGCGTGATGATGCAGATGTTCCAGCAGTTCCTGACCTCCCCGGAGGCCAAGGGAATGGGACTGCCCGCGGGCGTGCTGGAGCACCAGCGCGCCAGCTTCGTGGATAACCGCATCCTGGAATCCCTGGACTTCCGTGCATGGGCGGACGTGAAGGCGCCGGTCACGCTGTTCCGCGCGGAGCGGATGCACGACGGCGCGATCGAGCTGGAACCAGCCTATGCCGAGGTGGCTCCGGACGGTGGTTGGGGTGTGATTGTCGAGGACCTGGAAATCGTCCAGCTGTGCGGCGACCACCTGGCTATTGTGGACGAGCCAGAGATCTCTAAAGTGGGACGTGTAATTGCCAAGCACATTGCGGACGGCGCTTAGCTGAAACACGAATGGCGACTAAATAGATAGCCCCTTAGTAGAAGGGGTTTGTCGAAAACGAAGGGACTTTCACTGTGACTGCTGCCGATGAGGGAGCAACCGCCGCCAACGGCACCGAAGCCACCGGCGCTACCGCTGAGAAGCTGGCGGAGCTGCACCGGAGGTTGGAACAGGCGCAGGACCCGGGCTCTGAGAAAGCCAAGGCCAGGCGCGATGAGGCCGGCCTCACCACGCCCCGCCAGCGCATCGACGCGCTATTGGACGAGGGAACGTTCGTGGAGATCGGCGCGCTGGGTCGTACCCCCGGCGAAGAGGATGCCCCCTACGGCGACGGTGTGGTCACCGGCTATGGTCAGGTCGGCGGCCGTACCGTGGCAGTGTACGCCCACGATAAGACGGTGTACGGCGGCTCGGTGGGCGAGACCTTCGGTAAGAAGGTCTGCGAGGTCATGGACATGGCCATCCGCATCGGCTGCCCAGTCATCGGCATTAACGATTCCGGCGGCGCCCGCATTCAGGATGCCGTGATGTCCCTGGCGATGTACTCCGAGATCTCCCGCCGCCAGTTGCCGCTGAGCGGCCAATCCCCGCAGATCTCCATCCTGCTCGGCCCGTCCGCCGGCGGTGCCGTGTATGCGCCCGTGACCACCGACTTTGTGGTGGCGGTCGAAGGCCGTACGCAGATGTTCGTGACGGGCCCGGCGGTCATCGAATCGGTGACGGGCGAGAAGATTTCGATGGAAGAGCTTGGCGGGGCGCGTCAGCAAGCCCGCAACGGCAACGTCTCCTACGTCGCAACCAGCGAGGAAGACGCTTTCAACTACGTCAAGGACCTGCTGGACTTCCTACCCTCCAGCTCCTTCGATGAGACCCCGGAGTTCTGGGCGCCGAACGACGAGCTCACCGAGCGCGACTTCGAGCTGAACGACATCATCCCGGACGATCCGAACGCGGGCTACGACATCATGGAGGTGCTCACCCGCATCTTCGACGACGACAACGTGCTGGAGGTGCAGGGCGACTACGGCTCCAACGTCGTCACCGCCTTCGCCCGCATCGATGGCCATGCGGTGGGCGTGGTGGCCAACCAGCCGATGGAGCTGGCCGGTTGCCTGGACGCCGAGGCTGCGGATAAGGCCGCGCGCTTTATCCGAATTTGTGACGCCTACAACGTCCCCCTCGTCTGGGTCGTGGACACACCCGGATACATGCCCGGCGTGGAGCAGGAAAAAGCCGGCCTGATTCACCGCGGAGCGAAGCTGGGCTTCGCCACGGTGGAGGCGACGGTGCCGAAGGTGACCGTGGTCGTGCGTAAAGCCTTTGGCGGTGGCTATGCCGTAATGGGTTCGAAGAACCTGGGCGCGGACATCAACCTGGTGTGGCCGACGGCGCAGATCGCCGTGATGGGCGCGGAGGCCGCCGTGGTGATGATGCAGGGCAAGGCCCTGGCTGCCATGCCAGAGGAGCAGCGTCCGGCGGCGAAGAAGATGTTCATGGACTTCTACAACGCGAACATGACCAGCCCCTATGTGGCGGCCGAGCGCGGCTATGTGGACTCCGTCATCACCCCGGATCAGACCCGTATCCGTCTCCGCCAGGCGATGCGCCAGCTGCGCAACAAGCAGGTGGTGGATACTCCGAAGAAGCACACCATCATGCCGATGTAGTCGGCTGCCCTAGAGGCCGATGTTGGTTCCCGCGGGCAGCTTCAGAGTGTCGGCCTTCACGAAGTAGGTGTGCATCGTGCCATTCGTCATCTCCAGGTGATCGGAGAGCGCGTCCGGCGTGCCGAGGCCGATCTTCTTAGCGGCTTCCTGCAGTTCCTTCGGCGCCATGTTTGCGTCGATGGGCAGCGGGATCAGCGGCAGCCCGGCCACGCGCGGCGTGACCTCCAGCGAGCTCACCACGATGTGGAAGTTCCCAGTCAGCGTGGTGGTCTGCCCCGGGCCGGTCCGCTGCCAGATGCCACCTTCCGGACCTGCTCCCGGGGTGGGGAACTGCACTGAAAGGTTCGTCAGAACGGCCCTGTTCGCGTCGATGCGCAGCGCTGGCTTCGGCCCTTGTGGGGTGGGCTGTTGAATCAGCGACATCTTCACGTGTCCAAGCAGGCGCGTGTTATCCGCCTTGATGATGTACGTCCCCTGCTGGATCGGCTTTTCGCCCTCGATCGGCCCCGGCGGGGTGAGATCCATCCGCAAGTTCTCTGGTACCTCGGGCGCTGGCGGCGGAGGTGGCAAATCCGGCAGCGGCGGCGGAGGCGGAAGCTGCAGCTGAGCCTCGGCGCTCGGCGTGGACTCGACAGCCAGCGCCGCCACCAGCCCGCACATCGACGCCGCCGCAACGACGGCCTTCGCAGCGCTGGAGCTGCCGCGTTTACGCTGCTTGCTCATCTACCTTCCTCTTCTTGCCTTTATTCTTGCCCTTGCCGTTCTTTCTGACGCCCTTAGGCGCCCTTTCTTCATCCGTCCACGACAGTGCCAGGGCTCCGCCGATAACGGCGCACAGGGTACCCAGAACGAAGCCGCCGATATTCGACATGGGCAGAGCCACGATGCCGAGGATCAGGGAGGCCACGCCCGTGAGCAGGCGAGTGTCCGGCTTGAACCACGTCATCAGTGCCGAGGTGATGAGCAAGGCACCGATCAGCAGCGTGGACACGCCGGAGATCGTGGACACCTGGATGACAATGTTCGATACCTCGAAGGACAGGTATGCCGGGACGATCATGATGATGCCCGACAACAGCATGAACAGGCCGGCTGCGAATGGACGACGACGGCGCCAGTTGCCGAAGCCACGGGTGTTCTTAAACGCGGGAACGTTCTGTCCTTCGGACTCGTTATATGCGGCGCCCTGTACTTCAGTGCCCTGGTCGGCGTCTGCCCCTAGGTCTGACTGCAGGTTGTCATCCAGGTCCGGGTCGTAGTTCGGATCCAGCTCGGTGGTTTGGTTGAGCTCTGGGTTCGTGTTGGGATCCGTGCCGGGGTTAGCACTCGGCATTGTCGTTTTCCACAATCGCGATCTTGCTGCCGCCGGCGGTCATCTTGTCCGCCGACAGAGAGGTCGCCTCGATGCCCTGCCCCTTAGCGGATAGGGAATCGGCAACGAGACCCCAGGCGCCGTCCGGTGCGTCCTTGTCGACCTTGCCCGCATTAATACCGATCTGCGGGTTCGTCAGGGTCAGGTCGCCCGACAGCTTGCGGGCGCCGATCAGCATGTTCTCGGCGGAGAAGTTCTGGCCGGGAACGGTCATTTGGAACTTCCTATCCCCAACGCCGGGAATCTTGATTGGTGCCGTCATGCAGACGTCGGTCACCTTGGCATCCTTGATACGCAGGCGGGAGATCGCCTGGTCGCCATTGTGCATTTTGTCGACGTCGGTGAAGAGGTCGAAGCCCTTACCGTCCAGCTCGGCGACGTGCATGTTGAAGATCGTGCCGGAGAGCGCCAGGTGCGCCGACACACCACCCTGGGCGACTGCGACGCCCATGCCTGCGGTGGCTAGCAATCCCACGCCGAGGATTGATGCGAAACGTAGTTTGCGAGTATGTCCCATGCGAGTGATCTTAAACACACTTACGGGCAAGTGGGAGGTTTTTTATCTAAAAAGATCTGATAGTTCTAATAATTTTTCTCGCAAACTCGGGGGCGCACGAGTTAATTGCTCAAGTGTTAAGAGCCTGCTGAGGGGGCAGGGGTTGAAACTAGGGGCGTCATTAAGAAAGGGCCTTATCGCGTTGCATGGCGGCGAAGGCGGTGACGAGGGCGATGAGAGTCAACAGCATCAACCACCCGATGAACAAGCCCCAGCCGTGGGCGAAGAAATAGCCGGAGACCCAGCCGATTAGGGAGGAGCCGAGGTAGTAGCTCAAGATGTACAAGCTGGAGGCTTCGGCGCGATCCTGCTGGGCGACCTCGCCGACCCACGCGCTGGCGATCGAGTGAGCGGGGAAGAAGGTTGCGGTAAAGATCAGCACCGCCACCAGCGTGGTGGGGACGGTCGGGATGAAGGCCAGCAAGAGGCCCGCAAGAGCCATGGTGATACAGGCAACCACGACCTTTGCCTGGCCATAGCGGTTCACCAACTTGCCCGTGCGCGTGGACGTCCACGTGCCCGACAGGTAGATGACGAAAACCAACGCGGCCAGGGATTCCGGCAGGCCGAAGGTATCAATCAGGCGGAAGGTCATGTAGTTGTACATGGAAACGAAGCTGCCCATCAGCAGGAAAGGCAACAGGAAGAGCTTCAGCAGGATCGGGTCGCGCAGGTGGTTGGCGAAGGCCTGCACCTCGTGGGACAGGGTGATCTTCTTCGGGGTGAAGAAGCGTTGCTTGGGTAGCACCCAAGTGGTCACGAGCGCCATCGAGAACGCGAAGAGTGCGCTGAGCAGGGTGGCTATGCGCCAGTCCGTGAACTCCAGAGCGATGCCCGGGATGAGCCTGCCGATCAGGCCGCCCAGCGAGTTGCCCGCAATATAGAACCCCATGATGCGAGGCAGGTAGCTGCGGTCGATCTCCTCGGAAAGGAAGGCCATGGTCACGGCCGGGACACCCGCCACGGCGAAGCCCTGCAGAAGGCGCAGTGCAATGATCGATTGGATTGAGGGTAAGGCGACCAAAGCGATGGAAAGGAGGGTGGCCACCAGGACGGACGCCTGGATTACGCGGCGCCGGCCGAAGCGCTCCGAAATGACGCTGAGTGGAATGACCATGAAAGCCAGGCCGCCCGTGGTGGCGGAGACGGTCAGCGCGGCCAGTGAGGGCGAAATGCCGAAGTCCTCCGACAATGCCGGGAGGACAGCCTGGGTGGCGTACAGAGCGTTGTACGAAGCTAGGCCCGAACACAAGGAGGCGATGAGGGCCATCTTGTAGCCCTTATCCTCTGGGGTGAGGGGGCGGATGTCCTTTGCGTCTGCGGTGTTCGCGGCATCTGCGAGGGTGTTCGTCACCGAGCAAGCTCCTTCCTGTGTCCGGGTGGCTCTCTAGGGACCCAAGCTCACAATTGATGTTTCTAGTGTGACGCAACCAGTATCAATTCACTAAATGCAATAAATAGTTCTAGCTGTCCCGGAAAGTGCATATGCTGAGGTGTGGGCGTCAACAACAAGAAAGGCACACAGCGTGAAGGACCTAACGTGGTTCCTGGACCTAGCCGAAACACAAAACATGGTGGATACATCGCTGCACCTGGGGATCAGCCAGTCTGCTCTCTCCCGACGGCTATCGGCGCTGGAAAGAGAGCTTGGCACGGAGCTGTTCGACCGCAACGGCAGACACCTCGCGCTCAACGAATGCGGAGCCGCGCTCGCCACGAACGCCCGCGAGGCTAACGAGGCATGGCAGCGGGGAGTCGACGAAGTACACCGGCTGATGGACCCGGAGCGGGGTACCGTGCGCGTGGACTTCATGCACTCGCTGGGAACGTGGATGGTGCCGCAGCTGTTGCGGGAGTTTAGGAACGCGCACCCGCAGGTGAGATTCGAGTTGGTGCAGGGCGCCGCACGTCCACTGACGGATCGCGTGATCGCCGGAGAATCCGATGTGGCGATGGTCGGGCCGAAACCTCATGCGCTGGTGGAAGCCGGCGAAGTGCGTTGGCAGCAGCTGGCCACCCAGAGGCTGGCGATGGCGGTGCCAACGAACCACCGTTGGGCAGGACGCACAAGCATCAGCATCGCAGAGGCCAAAGACGAACCCATTGTGGCTATGCTGCCGGGATACGGAACGCGGATGCTGCTGGACGATCTGGCGGCCGCGGCGGGTTTCCGGCCGCGCCTGGTGTTTGAGTCGATGGAGCTTACCACGATGGCGGGGCTGGTAAGCGCCGGTCTGGGCGTGGCGCTGCTGCCGATGGGGGATCCGAACCTGGTGGTCGCAGGCATAAGAATGCTCCCCCTCGAGGAAGACCGCGAGAGGGAGCTGGGGATGGTCTGGAGCGTGCGGGCCCGGTCGGCTCCCGCCGCCGAGGCGTTCCGCGCGTTCGTCGTGGACCAGGCGGTCCGGCGTGACGGCCGGCTGCGCTTCGGCTAGCGCCCGAGCTTAAACGCCGATGGTGCCGAAGTCGTCCTTCCAGGCAACCACGGTCGCCGGGCGGGCGATGGAATCGCCGCCATCCGGCCAGTGGGAGGTAGAGGTCTTGACGGTGGCCTCTTCGTCCTCACCCGGGTGCTGAACGTTGACGATCACGCGCTTGTCGAAGACCAGCGGGCCACAGGTCTCGGCGCCAGCCGGGACAGTCAGGAACTGCTTGGTCAAGCCGCGGGTCTCGCCCTCCAGGGCGACGGCGAACAGGCCGTCGTTGGACTCCAGGGCGTTGCCGTCGGTGGAGACCCACAGGTTGCCGAAGGAGTCGAAGGTGACGTTGTCCGGGCAGGAGATCGGGGAGACCTTGGACTTGTCGAAGCCGCCGAAGTAGGTCTCGGCCTCGTCCGGGTCACCACACACCAGCAGCAGGTTCCACTTCAGTTCCTCGCCGGTGAAGTCGTCCTCGATCTCGAGAACCATGCCGTTCTTGTTCTCCTTGACTGGGGCGTACTCCTTGACGCCTTCCTTGTTCTTGCCCTCTTCTTGCGTGCCGCGGTACTTGTTGTTGGTCAGAGCAGCGTAGACCTTGCCGGTGGTCGGGTGCGGCTCGACGTCCTCCGGGCGGTCCATCTTGGTGGCGCCGACCTTGTCGCCAGCCTCACGGGTGAAGATGATGACTTCCTCGGCGGACATGCCGTCGACGTGGGACTCTGCGGAGCCGTCCTCCTTGACGGTAACCAGCTTGATCCACTTGCCGGTGCCGTCGAACTTCTCGCCCTCCGGTGGGTTGTTCTCGTCGAAGTCATCGTTGTTGCCCTCGAAGGTGGCAACGTACAGGGTGCCCTCGTCCAGGATCTTCATGTTCTCCTCGCGGTCCTTGTCGGAGTTGCCGCTGCGCACCTTGCGGGAGGAAACGAACTTGTAGATGTACTCGAAGCGGGAGTCGTCGCCGGAGTATGCAACTACGGTGCCGTCGTTGGTGACGTGGATGTTGGCGCCCTCGTGCTTGAAACGGCCCAGGGCGGTGTGCTTAACCGGGGTGGACTTCGGATCCCACGGGTTCACCTCAACCACGTAGTTGAAGCGGTTCGGCTCGTTCGGCTCCTTGGTCACGTCGAAGCGGTCGTAGTGCTTCTCCCACTGACGAGCGGTCTTGGCATCCTCGATGCCGTAGCGGCTCAGGCGCTCGCGCTCCTTCTCGTCCTTAACGTTCTCGCCACCGGCGAAGTACTGGTCAACATTCTCCTCGCCGGAGAGGATGGTGCCCCACGGGGTCACGCCACCGGAGCAGTTGTTGAAGGTGCCCTTGACGATCTTGCCTTCCTTGTCGTCAGAAGTCTTCACCAGGTCGTGGCCAACGATCGGGCCACGCAGCTCGAACTCGGTGGTGCCGGTCAGGCGACGGTTGTACTTGCCCATGACGGGCTTCAGCTTGCCGTCTTTATCGTTGCCCTCAACCTCGACGATAGACATGCCGTGGTTGGCCAGCTCGATGTCCACGTGCTCCTTGGACGGGTTGTCGATGTCGTAGTCCGGGAACATCTGCTGCGGGGTGGTGTACTCGTGGTTGGAGATCAGCAGGAAGCGGTTGTCCTCGCCCTCGATCGGCAGCAGAGCGGCGAAGTCGCAATTGAAGCCGTACTGCTTGGCGGCCTGCTCGGCGGTCTGCTTGTCTACGTCGAACTCCTCGGCGCCCTCAACCACCGGGTCGCCCCAGCGGATAACAACGTCGGACTTGTAACCAGCCGGTACAACGACCTCGTCCTTGGTGTTCGGCTCGACCATCTCGAACTTCAGGCCGTCCGGCGCGTCTGCGCTGTTGCCGGAGCCGCCCTTGTTCTCGCCGTTGCCGCCCTTGGCGCTGTTGCCCTCACCGTTGTCGTCACTGCAAGCTGCCAGGAAGGAAGCGCCGCCAACGGTGACCATAGCGGCACCACCGGCGCGCAGTGCGGTGCGGCGCGAGAAGGTGCCCTGGATCAGGTCCATGAAGTAGTTGTTGTCGGACTTGTTGTTCACCGGCTTGGAGCAAGCGTCGCCGCACTTGTAAACGCAGGTGCGGTGGGAACGGCTGGACGTGAAGTCCATCTTCTTCAGCAGGTTGCGACCCTTAAGGCCCATGGGGATCTCTCCTCAGTGTTCGTCAGTCTATGTCGGAGTTCGTCAGCAGCAGTGTGCAGATTGCTCACAAGACTCTAAGCAACGCGAAAGAACCTGACGTAGCGCGAAGATGTACGTCAGGTTAATTCAACTGAAAGGCTGTTTACCTACTACTTGCTGAACATTCGGCCCATGCGCTTCATGCGCGACAGCCTGCGCAGCCGCCCGAGGCGGAACATTCCGCGCCAGCCGAATAGCAGAAGGCCGCTCATCACAGTGGCAACGATCATGAAAGACCAGTGCGGCACCTCTCCGTGGCGCACGCCCCAGATCCCCAGACCGGCGATCACGTTGACGACCCACACCAGAGCACCGGTGGAGAACTCGAAACCGCTGAAGCCCGTCCCCTTGGCGCCACCCGGTCGAACCACGCCAATCCACAGCAGAGCCCAGGCGATCGCCACACCGATGAGGAAAGGCCAGGAGGTATCCAGCCAGCCGCCGAAGCTCAGCGGCATCTCCGGAGTGTTGTGCGCAATGCGCGCCAGCAGCGCAAACAGCAGGACGGCGATCACGTCGAAAAACAGCGCAACCCCCGGCGATCGCTGGATGGTGCCGGGGGTGTCTCCAGTGGAGGTGCTATCGAGGTTGCTCATGCCCCTCATCTTACTGTGCCTAGTTGGCCTAGTTGAGCCTTAGCGTGCCCTGCCGACGGGTTCTTCCTGCTTTTCTTCTTGACGCTCCGTCTCCGCCGCCGCATCTTCAGCATTGCCTTTGGAGTTGACCATCTTGGTGGCGAAGAAGACGATCCATCCGACCAACGCCAGACCGACGAAGCTGAGCATGCGGAAGACGATGACGGCTCCGAATGCCTGGACGGAGGTCAGGGTGCCGAACCCGACCAGGGCACTGGTCAGTGCGACGTCCACTGGGCCCAGTCCGCCGGGGGTGACCTGCGCCTGCCCCACCAGCTTGGCGGTGAGGAAGGCCAGCACCACGCCCGCGATGGGTGGGGTGGCGCCGATAGCGTAGATGCAGGCCAGCAGGCAGAGGATCTCGAAAACCCAGTTGCCAAGGCTGGCGGCGATTGCGGCGGCCAGTTTGGTCAGTGGCAGTTCCACGGCCGACAGCTGGCGGGAGAACCCGCGGACACTGTCGGTGAAGCGGTTGACGGGCTTGCCGCGACGGGCGTTGAAAGTCCGCAGTCGGTTGACTAGCCAACGCTCCACCTTGTCCCGGTTCTTTGCCACCCAGTTGGTGAGGATCGCCAGCGCGACGAGGGCGATCAGGGACATGGCCAACGTCAATGGCTTTACTGTCAGCCCGAGGAAGAACACGGCGCCGATGGCCAGGATCGCCATGCCGCCGCCTGCCAGTGCGCCGGAGAGCAGCATGTACCAGCTGGCAATGACGGGGGTGGCGCCCCACTTGAGCTGCTCGCGGAAGATCATGGCCGCCGACAGCGCCGGTCCGCCGGGGAAAGTCGAGGACCAGGCGTTAGCCGCCAGCCCTAGCGAGTTGGCGCTGATGCGCTTCACCTTCACCCCAGCGCTGCGCAGCAGCACGACCATCACCTCGGCCTGCGCGACCATGGAGGCTGCGAGAGCCAGGATGGCCAGGCCGATCCAGCGCTTGTCGGCATGAGCCAACTCGCGCCAGCCATCGCCGATGAAGTGCAGGTGCTCCCGGGCGAGGAAGGCGATGATGGCAATCAGCGCCAGGCAGAGCAGAGTCCTGACTTCCGTGCGCCGCCACAGATCACGCATTAGCGCTCGCCCCCGCCCCCGCCGTCGGGATTATTGCGGCTTTCTTCGACGCGTCGCATCAGCTCCGCGAAAGGCAGGTTCCGCTGACGTGCGGGAGCCTCACCGGAGCGCTGGGCGGGCACGGGGGCGATGGCGTCCACACCAGAAAGTTCCGCAACCGTCACCCGCGACGAACGGGCAGCAGGCGTTGCCTCGCGAGGCGATGCCTCCAACTGCTCGTTGTGCCCAACCTTCTCCGACAAACGCTTGACCCACTTTGGAGCCCACCAGTTGTCGGTGCCCAGCAGGTGCATGACGGACGGGACGAGGAGCATGCGGATGATTGTGGCATCGAGGAGTAGAGCAATGACCATGCCGAAGGCGATGTACTTCATCATCACGATCGAGGAGAACCCGAAGGCACCGCAGACCACGATCATGATCAGCGCGGCGGCGGTGATGATGCTGCCGGTGGTGGCCGTGCCGAAGCGGATCGCCTGATCCGTGGACGCACCCCGGGCGCGGGCCTCCACCATGCGGGAGACCAGGAACACCTCGTAGTCGGTCGAGAGGCCGAAGACGATGGCGATGATCAGCACCAGCACCGGGGAAGTCAGCGGCCCGGCGGTGAAGTTAAACATGTCCGCGCCGTGGCCGTCGACGAAGATCAGCGTCAACAGGCCGAGTGTCGCGCCGGTGCCCAGGATGTTCATGATCACGGCCTTGGCAGGAATGATCAGCGAGCCGAAGATCATGGCCATCAGCACGAAGCTGACCAGCACGATATACAGCAACATCCACGGCAGCTTCTCGAACAGCGCGTCGATGGATTCGACCTCCAGAGCCGGGGTGCCGGCGACGTACACGTTGGCACCGTCGACGTTGATGTCCTCCAGAGCATTGACGATGCGGTCGTTGTCATCGCGGTCTGCAATGCCGGTGGACAGCACCGTCACGTCGTCCTTCGTGGGGCGGGAGACCTGGAACGGGGCCGTCAGGCCCGGAACCGCGTTGGCCTCCTTGTACACCGCAGCCACGGTCTTGGAATCGCCCTCGATGACCAGCTTGATCGGGTCGGTGCGGAACTGCGGGAACTTCTCGGTGAACTCCTCCTGGTTCACGCGCGTCTGGTTCGACGGCGGCAGGTAGGTCTCGTTCATGCCACCCAGCTTGATGCCCGCAATCGGCACCGCCATCAGCAGCATGCCGCCGACGATCACGACCGTAAACAGCTTCGAGTGGCGCATGGCGAAGGCCGGGATGCGGCCCCAAATGCCTTCGACCTGCTCGGATCGGCGCCGGGACTGCTTCTTCTTAAATGACCACTTGTCGATGTTCGGCCCCAGCATCGCGAAGATACTCGGCAGGACAGCCACGGACAGTAGCGCGGCCAGACCCACAGCGGAGATCGCACCGAATGCCACGGACTTCAAGAAGGCCTGCGGGAAGATGAACAAACCGGACAGCGCCACGGCCACCATCGCCGCGGAGAAGACCACAGTCTTACCTGCAGTGGCAGTGGTGTTGCGCACGGCCGTGCGAGTGTCGTGGCCCTCCGCCATCTCCTCGCGGAAACGGGAGACCATGAACAGGCCGTAGTCGATGGCCAGGCCCAGGCCCAGCAGCGTGACCACAGACTGGGCGAACACGTTGATCTGTGTGAAGCTAGCCAGGATCGCCAGCACACCCATGGATCCCAGGATCGACAGGCCACCCACCAGTAGCGGCATAAACGCGGCGATCAGGCCGCCGAAAACGATCAGCAGCAGCAGACCCACGGCGGGCAGTGCGTAGATCTCGGCACGGTGAATGTCGCCGGCCATGCCCTCGTCCAGGGAGTCCGAAACCGCCGTGGCGCCGGCGATCTTCACATCCACGCCCGGGGCGCTGATGGCCCGCAGGTCGTCCTCGATCTTGCGGAAGTTGATCAGCACATCGTCTTCGATACCCTGCAGCCCGATGGAGGCGAAGGCCGCGGTGCCGTCCGGGTTGGCCATGGCCGCCGGGCCGCGATTGAAGTAGCTGGTCACACCCCCGATCTCGTCGGGGTGATCCTTGCGCAGCTGCTCGATCTGCTGGGTGATGGCCTGCTTGACCTCGTCCGAGGTTGCAGATCCCGGCTTATCGCCGGTGACCATCAGGATTACATCCCCGTTGGCGTCACGACCAAAAACCTCTTGCTCGATCTGCGCAGCCTTCGTGGACTGCGAGTTCGGGTCGTCCCACCCCTCCTGGCTCATTCGGTCGGCCAGTTTCAGCCCGGCGACGACATACAGCACCAGGATCGCCGCGATGATCACCAGAGGGATCAGCCGGCGGAACCGGTAGGCAACATCGCCCCAAGAGCTAAACAACGTGAGTGGTCCTTTCTATAACGCCAGAATTCCCTCTAGTCTACGAAGCCGACCAGGGCGAACAGCAAATTTTCCGGGGTGTGTTAGCTATTTCTTCCGCCACAGGTACTCGCGGATGATGTGTTCCTTATCCAAGCCTTTGCCCTCGAACTTGGTGATTACCTGGCGATCCGTCAGCTGTGGAATGTCCGACTGGTCCTCGGGCCAGCCCAGATATTCCAGCTGCTCCTCGACCTCTACCAGTTCGTCGATCCACTCTGCGTAGTCCGCGTGGTCGGTGGCGATGTGCAGAATGCCACCCGGCTTGAGGCGGGAGGCGATCAGGTGCAGCGTGCCGGATTGCACGATGCGCCGCTTGTGGTGGCGGGCCTTGGGCCACGGGTCCGGGAAGTAGATGCGCACGCCGGATAGCGACTCTGACGCGAACATGCGCTGCAGAACCTCCACGCCGTCGCCGCGGATCATGCGTACATTGTGAATGTCGCCGCGCACCACGGAACCCAGCAGCTTGGCCAGCCCGGGTCGGTAGAGTTCGACGGCGACGATGTTCTTTTCCGCCTCCAGCGGCGCCATCGCGGCGGTCGAGGTGCCCGTTCCGGAGCCAATTTCCACAATTGTTTCGGCATCGCGGCCGAACCATTCGGGCAGGTCAATGACCTCGTCGGCGAGGACTTTGCCCAGCTTAGGCCAGTGTTCGTTCCACAGGGTCTCCTGGTTGTCGGTCAGGGTGCCGCGCCGGAAGCTAAAGTTTCCCAGTCGCGGATAGTCGCGACCGTCGTTAAACTCTGTCTGTGGTGGGCGGCCTGGGGGAAGGCTGCCTGGCGTGTTATCGGAATTATTCATCCAGACCATTCTTGCAGATGGCCTGCGGAATGTCTTAAGCCAAGTGGGGGAGCTAACAAAGATGTTGAAGACCATTTCGGTCATTGGCCCGGATGCGCGCGCGGTCGCCGAGTGCGCCGCGCAGTTGCGCACGCGGGTGGAAGCTAAGGCAAGTGCAAGCACGGCGGGGGAGCGCTTCGAGGTTGTGGAGGGTGCTGGCCCGGAGCGGCATCCCGATGTTGTTGTTGCGGCGGTGGGGCACGCCACCGCGGAGGATCGCGAGGTCGCCCGGGCCGTCGCGCAGGCTATGGGTGTGGTGTTGCTCTGGCCCTTTGGTAGTGACGCCCCCTCGTCTGAATGGGCCCACACCCCAGGCTGGGTCTGGTGCGAGGATGTGGACGAGGTGTGCGAGTGGATCCGGGAGCTGTGCGTGGATGTAAACGAGTGGGAGGTGCAGGCGCGCCGGGCGGATGCCGAGAGGCTGGACCGGGTGCGCATCGCCACGCGGCTGAGCGCGACCCGGATCGCCCAGGAGGTGCTGGAGGACGCCGGCGCTGCTGACCGGGTGCGCGGCACTCGTGACGTTAGGGGTGCTTGGGGTGCTAGGGGCACTAGTGCTGCGAGGAGTGCTAGGAGCGCTGAAGGTTTCGAGTATCTGCACGCTGTATTCATGGCGCGGCTGCGCTTGGCGGTGCTGGAACAGGGAGTGGTCTTCCCCGCACTTCCGGAAACACAGGAGGAGGCCCCGGCACGGCCTGTTGCGGCGGTGGGCTCGCGGGCGAGCGTGGTGCTCGCCGCCGCGGCTGGCCTGGCAGCAGGATTGGGTTTGGGGACCATGGTCGGCAGGCTCTCCGGGCCGGCGGCCGGCGTGATAGTCGGCGTGGTGGTGACTCTGGCAGTGGTGGGGGCGCGGCTGGTCATGCTGCGCTCCGAAGCGCTGAAGGCCCGGGCTGCCAAGGAGGATGCAGTATTGCGACAGCATTGGTCGGCAGTGGTGACGGAGGTGGTTGCCCGGCTGGAAATCCCGCCGGTGGCGCCCCGCATCCGCAGCCTGGCGCTGGAGGCGAACTGATGGGTGAACTAATGGATATGGGAATGTTTGATTTCCCGGATGACGGGCTCACGCCGCAGAACCCTCTGGCCGATTTGATTGGTAACCACGAGCTGCGCGGCGGTTTGCAGGGAGCCCCGGGCAGCTTGGATGACCTGGGCGGTGGACTCGGCGGAGTCGGAGAAGGCGGCGGATTCACCGGAGGCGGCAGCGGCCTGACCGTCGAGTACGGCGGGCGCGAATACTACGTAGACGAACTCAACTCTCACGATCCCAATGCCCACGACCCCAACCGGGCACCCGGCCAGCGCAGTGGCGCCCACTCAGGCACCCACCCGGAAAGCCACTCTGGCGCCAGCCCGGGGAGCAACTCGAGCGTCGACCCGGGCGCCAACCCAAGCGCTGGCCCAGGCTCCGACCCGGGCGCCCGCGCGTGGTACGGCAGCGGAGGCGTGGAGGAGTCCGTCACCATCGCAGACGACCAGGGGATGAGCATCCTTAGCGATACGGACGGCGACGGCAAGGTGGACTACGTCTCTTCAGTTTCCTACGACGGACGATGGTCAGCCTGGCGGTGGATAGAGACCGGTGAGGCCGAAGGGGCGTCAGAAAGAAAGAACAGCAATACCCCCGATCCGGGGAACAATCAATGGCAGGCAGATGCCTGGAAATGCGTTGATCGGGGGGAATGGGGCTAGCCGGGGTGTGATGTACAACCACTGGCCACGGAACCAAACCACGGCCCCGGTGCTTCACGATAGTCTGGGGGCGGAAGGGATACCTGTGTCTTCGCGCAGGCCCGGATAATTACAGATCACAGCTATATCGAACGCCCAATAACCGCAGGATTTAGTAGAGTTAATGGTGAATACAACCGGGTTTGAACTGGACGTTTAAACATACGGCTGGCTAGCGCATGATTGTGCATACTTGGCCGGGCCGGGTTGTGGGACACAAACACGTAGGGAGAAAATCGATGACCATTCGAGGGCTTGTCGGCGAGGCGCCCACCAAGAACCAGGAAATGCTGAACTGGATCGAGGAGGCCGTGGAGCTCTTCCAGCCAGAATCAGTCGTGTTCTGTGACGGCTCCGAGGAGGAGTGGAACCAGCTGGCAGAGCAGCTGGTCGAGCACGGCACCCTGATCAAGCTGGACGAAAAGGCACAGCCGAACTCCTTCCTGGCACGCTCCAACCCGGCAGACGTTGCGCGCGTGGAGTCCCGTACCTTCATCTGCTCCAAGACCGAGGAAGACGCCGGCCCCACCAACAACTGGATGGACCCGGAGCAGATGCGTGCCGAGATGCGCGAGCACTTCTCCGGCTCCATGAAGGGGCGCCGCATGTACATCGTGCCCTTCTGCATGGGCCCGATCACCGATCCGTCCCCGAAGCTGGGCATCGAGATCACCGACTCCCCGTACGTGGTTATGTCCATGCGCATCATGACCCGCATGGGTAAAGAAGCCCTTGACAAGATCGGCGAGAACGGCGAGTTCGTGAAGGGCCTGCACTCCGTGGGCGCTCCGCTGGAGCCGGGCCAGGAAGACTCCACCTGGCCGTGCAACGACACGAAGTACATCACCCACTTCCCAGAGGACCGCGAGATCTGGTCCTACGGCTCCGGCTACGGCGGCAACGCCATCCTGGCTAAGAAGTGCTACGCACTGCGCATCGCCTCCGCCATGGCGCGCGACGAGGGCTGGATGGCAGAGCACATGCTGATCCTGAAGCTGATCAGCCCGGAGGACAAGGCCTACTACATCTGCGCGGCCTTCCCGTCCGCATGTGGCAAGACCAACCTGGCCATGATCCAGCCGACCATCCCGGGCTGGCGCGCAGAGGTCGTCGGCGACGACATCGCATGGCTGCACTTCGGCGAGGACGGCCGCCTGTACGCCGTGAACCCGGAGAACGGCTTCTTCGGCGTGGCACCGGGCACCAACTACGCTTCCAACCCGATGGCCATGAAGTCCATGGAGCCGGGCAATACCCTGTACACCAACGTGGCTCTGACTGACGACAACAACGTCTGGTGGGAGTCCAAGGAGGGTGAGCCGCAGCACCTCATCGACTGGCTGGGCAACGAGTGGACCCCGGATTCCGGCAACAAGGCCGCACACCCGAACTCCCGCTACTGCGTGCCGATCGAGCAGTGCCCGGTTGCCGCACCGGAGTTCAACGACCCGAAGGGCGTGCCGGTTTCCGCCATCCTGTTCGGCGGTCGCCGTGCGGACACCGTGCCGCTGGTAACCCAGGCTCGCGACTGGAACCACGCCACCTTCATCGGCGCCACCCTGGCTTCCGGCCAGACCGCCGCTGCAGCCGAGGCTGCCGTTGGCTCCCTGCGCCACGACCCGATGGCCATGCTGCCGTTCATTGGCTACAACGCCGGTGACTACCTGCAGCACTGGATTAATATGGGCAACAAGGGCGGCGACAAGATGCCAGAGGTCTTCCTGGTGAACTGGTTCCGCCGTGGCGAGGACGGCCGCTTCCTGTGGCCGGGCTTCGGCGAGAACTCCCGCGTGCTGAAGTGGATCATCGACCGCATTGAGGGCCGCGTGGAGGCCGACGAGACCGTTGTTGGCTACACCGCTCGCTACGAGGACATCGACACCGAAGGTCTGAAGGAGACCGAGGAGGACATCCGCGAGGCACTGTCCGTGAACCCGGCTGACTGGGAGCGCGACCTGGCCGACAACGAGGAATGGCTGAAGTTCCTGGGTCCGAAGGTTCCGTCCGAGGTCTGGGACGAGTTCAAGGGTCTGAAGGATCGCGTGGAGGCTGCGAAGTAGCTGTTAGTTGCGCTAGCGCCTCAGGGGCGCTGCGCTGCGTAGCGCTGACAGCTCGCGTCCGCGAGCGTGCTGGCGCTTGGCGCTGAACTAGGCAAAGCGCCGGGAGAGTTTTCCTCCCGGCGCTTTCTTTGTTGCCCAGGCCTCTGGGGCCTGTGTTGGTTAAACCGTCCCAGCGCCGTTTCCGCGCGCCGCATCAGCCCCATCAGCCCCACGAGGCGCAACTAGCCTCCGGAGGACTACGGCGCGCCCTTGCAAGGCCCATCGCTAGGGGTCAAATGTCGGAAAAGTTGCAAAACGTAAATTTCGCCACACGCCCCTAACCACGCAAAACGCCCTGACCAGGCATTTCGCATAGATGAAAAATGTGCCCAATAACGTTTTGCAACTTTTCCGACATTTAAGCCGAAGTCCCAGCCGCCTGGGAGCGCGACCTGGCCCACGGCGCGGCGGTTGACCTACGCGCCGGCGCGGATTGCTGCACCTAGGCCGCAACAAACACTGCCCGGGTCGCAACAAACACTTCCAGGGCGGTGTAGTTAGCCGAAGAAATTGGTCCGCTCGCGGGTGATGAATGCACCCTTGCCATTATTGGAGTTCCAGCAGGTCAGCCCCTCATGAGCGGAATGGCAGGCGTAGCGACCGTAGTAGACAGTGGTGCCGTAGGGGACGGTTTCTGTTGGTGCGTGGTCATTGATATCGGCACCTTGGGGAAAATACGCGGGAGGGTCGTTCTTAGGCCCAACAGTCTGAGCGTCGACGTCCACTCACCAGTTGGCGTATTGTCCACTTTTCCCGTGCGGTTGGCTTTCCCGGTAGGATGCGACACCACAGTTCAACGAGTCTTTTTGGATGTCACAGCCGATATTCTCACTCGGGGTCTTGAAGACCGCGATATCTCCTAGACTGTTGTGCTTAATCGTCCGCACCGGACGGGCATCTGAAGGAATTGGCCCACCGGCCTTCGCGTAGGCGCCTTCGGGGAGGTTCTTATTCGCGGAGGCTGAGGCGTCGCCGTCAGGATTGGGCTTGTTGCCTCCCTTTCCGTCTCCCTTCTTCACATAACCGGCAGGAAGGTCGGGATTAGGCTTTTTTACCCTTCTTTTTCTTGCTTTTATCCTTGCTATTGGAGCCATCGGATTTCCCGGATTTCGCAGAGGAGTTGCCGGACCCGAAGTTGGGGCCAGACTGGTTTTTGTTTAGCCCGCTCGCGTCGTCGGCGGCGTACCATTCCAGCTCAACCTGTTCGGCCGGAGTGCCTGTGACCTGGCTCCATTCGCTGTGCTCGCCCTCGGTGAGCTGCTTGCCGTCGAAATTGTAATGAATCGTTGGCACTTCCGGGCGCCCGCTTGTGTAAGACCATTCGTAAATTCCGTCTCCCTCGCTGGAAGCCGTTACGTTTGCGCGAGCTGCAGTGGTTCCCGCGCCCGTCACCAGTTCTTTATCTACGGCAAAAGGCTTTCCGTCCTTGCCAATTGCAATAAAAGTCACCGGTGAGAAATACTTGCAGTCATTCTTGAGTAACAACTCCGGAACTTCATCATTATTCGCCTCAATCAGTGCATAGGAATAAGTTCCAGTCGGGTGATAATCGTCGCGGTCGGAATGGTCGCGCTCGTACTTTTCCGGACTATCCAAAACATCCTTGTATGCATTGATCGCCTGCTGCGTCGGGTCGGCCTTCGCCTCCTCACCGCTTTTATTGTCGCCCTCATCTGCGCTGCTCGCCGCGGTGTCTTCCTGAGGTTCATCACTAGAACAGCTGGTCGCCGCTAAAGCCGCTATGGTCATGACGCCCACAGCCCCAACTCGCCACCGGTCCCGCTTCGTGCGGGCGCTTGTGTGGCCAGCGTTCTTCGAGGTGAGGTGGGTGAGGGTGGAGCGCAAACGCATGGATAATCCTTTGCTAGGGGTGAGAATTAGGTTTCGCTTCTTAGATGTTACTTATAGGTGCAATATTTCCGCTGGCTATTGGATGGTCTCCCTGGGGCTCCCTAACCCCTAAAGCTAGGGTTGGCACTGTTAGGACAGCATGTGATTGCTTGCGGCAAACAAAACGAGTCCTCAATACTTACATCGTGCTTTCAATGATTGCCGGAGTTCCCGGCCACCCTTTGTTTATTCACGCGGCTGTGGTTTTTGCACCAGTCGCTGCGCTCGCCAGCATTTGGTGGGCTGTTCGACCTGAGTGGAAGAAGCTTTTGCAAGCCGCTGTGGTCATCAATTTCTTGTCTGCTGTGTTTACCTGGCTTGCGCGTTCATCGGGCGAAGCTCTGCTGAAGATGCAGGGGCTTTCCGAGGAGAATCCCGGCCGCCTCGCAAAGCATGCAGAGTATGCAAACTACCTCACGGCCAGTGTGATCGTATTGTTTGTTGCAGTTGTTGGATTCTTCCTTGTTGACCGCTTCGTTTCTCTGCCTACTTGGCTGGCCAACGTGCTGCGCGTCATTGCTGTGTTGGCTGCAATTGCAGTCGTCGCGACAGTCGTGATGACTGGTCACGAGGGTGCTGTGCAGGTCTGGAACGACTAAAGAAGTGTGTTGCAGGAACCAACGCTCGCACGTTGACTAAAGCGTCAGTCTCGAAGTCCCCGGTGCTCTAGTCTGGGAGGCATGAGTACCGAAGATCAGACCACTGAAGATCAGACCGCCGAAGATCAGACTCGGCATGATCAGCAATCACCGCAGGCCAGCCGATGGGTGGTTAGCGATTTCATTGATATCGATGTCACGCCGGAGGAAGTCTATGAGCTAATCTCCGATGTCACCCGTACCGGAGAATGGTCGCCAACGTGTAAGCGCTGCGAGTGGCTGGGCGAACCTGGCCAGGTGGGGAGTCGTTTCAAGGGAACCAACGAAACGTCCGAGCGTACCTGGGAAACAGTATCCCAAGTTGTAGCAGCGGATCGCCCGCGCGAATTCGCATGGGTGGTTGGGCCGGATGCTCAGCCTGGCGGTTTCGTACGCTGGGGCTACCGTGTGGAGCCGCTCGGTGGGGCTGCGGGCAACGCTGCGGGCATGCGTACGCGACTCTACGAGGATTGGAATTTTCACGAGGCCGGCCGAGCTGCGTTCTTCAAGAAGTGGGGTGACCAGGGTGAATCCGAAGCGGAGAAGCGCCGCGAAGCTGCCCTGGCGGGGATTCCCGAAACGCTCGCGACTATCAGGAAGATTGCCGAGGCTGGCAAATAGGTAGCCCACAAAGCGCAACCCGGCACCCCGTGGCGTAGTCAAACTGGCTCCCTGTAGCGAGAGATGTTGGCTCTTTGCGGCTGGGGGGGAGCTCCGCGGTGGATAAAAACCTGTTCTGCAGAGGGGTGTTCCGGGTGCATGGAGGGGTTACAGAATCGGAAATGTCGTTAGAACGGGAATGCGCAACCGTGCGCCATGGTCCCCCTACCGGCCGCAGGCCTCTGAACTGCGGTTTTACGGTAATAAAAATTGTTCGCAGTAACGTATTCTCGTTCTAGCGACATTTGAGCCAACACCCCGCTTCGCCCCGTTACCTTGTGAGTGTCCCTGATAATGGGGATAGTCGCTGATCCCGGTATGGTTTACTTGCCCTGTAGTTTCTATAATCCGGGGGGTGTTGCCGCCGGGTGCCAGGACTTTCGATGACAGCTGATAGGGACACGGCCAGTTTCAAACTAGGTCTCTTTGTAACGTGGGTGCTTGCAACGAAGGTCATGACACCAGCGACTG
>NZ_JAKRND010000012.1 GCF_022347285.1 Corynebacterium sp. ACRPH | reverse complement strand
GGGCAGACCGGGGACAGGGTCAGGGGGCAGACCGGGGACAGGGTCAGGCCAGAGACTAGTCAGGGTGGGTAGACGCCGAAACCGGCGCTTACCCACCCTACGCACTGCGGTGGGGCGGGGCGTTGGCCTAACCGAGGCCGGGGTTCAGGCGAACCCAAATCGCGTACAACAGAACGGCTGGAAGAACTATGGGAGAGGCTAGAAAGACGGGAGCCATCCTCAGGGAGCCTGTAATGGGGGTGTATGGCTCGGGCGTAGCAGCCTGCGCCACCTGCGCAGTCTGCGGCGTGGTTGCCTCTGCCTGTGCCGGCGCAGCTACGCCCGCGCTGATCGATGCCGTTGCGAGGCCTACGGCCAAAGTCTTGCGAATCTTCATTGGGGAGCGTTCCTTTCTGGGGGATCCGTGCGGTCTAAAACCAGTCAAAACCAGTCTTGAGGGAAGAGGTTTCGTAAGGGATATCGATCACCGGGCCCCCAGCGTTAGCTTTCGGCGTAAGTCGCTAGCCCCGGTGCTGACGGTAGTAAGCGATGAGGTCGTCGGTGGAGGAGTCGCCGGCGTCACTACGCTCCTCACCAGTAACCGCAGGCAACAGCGCGTTTGCCTGCTTCTTACCGAGCTCCACACCCCACTGGTCAAAGCTGTTGATGCCCCAGATCACGCCCTGCACGAAAACAATGTGCTCGTACAGTGCGATCAGCGCACCCAGCGTCTTCGGGGTCAGCTTGTTGGCCAGGATGGTGGTGGTCGGACGGTTGCCGGGCATCACCTTGTGCGGGATCAATTCGGGGGCCACGCCCTCCTCCTTCAACTCTTCGGCGTTCTTGCCGAAGGCCAGCACGCGGGTCTGGGCGAAGAAGTTGGACATCAACATGTCGTGCATGCTGGTGGTTCCGTCGGCGGCGACTGCATCGTCGTGCGGGTTGACGAAACCGATGAAGTCAGCCGGCACCAGGTGCGTGCCCTGGTGCAGCAGCTGGAAGAAGGCGTGCTGGCCGTTGGTGCCGGGCTCGCCCCAGTAGATCTCGCCGGATGGAACCTCCACCGGGGCGCCGTCCAGCTGCACGGACTTGCCATTGGATTCCATCGTCAGCTGCTGCAGGTAGGCGGGGAAGCGTGCCATGTCCTCGGAATACGGCAGCACCGCGTGCGACTGCGCGCCCAGGAAATCGGTGTACCACACGCCCAGCATGCCCATCAGCACCGGAATGTTCATCTCTAGCGGCTCGGTGCGGAAGTGGTCGTCTACCTCGTGGAATCCCTCCAGGAAGCGCATGAAGTCCTGCGGTCCAATGGCGGCCATCAAGGACAGACCAATGGCGGAGTCCACGGAGTAGCGGCCGCCTACCCAGTCCCAGAACTCGAACATGTTTTTCGTGTCGATGCCGAAGTCCTGCACCTTCTCCGCGGCGGTGGAGACGGCCACGAAGTGCTTGGAGGTGATGTCGCGGATGGCGTCCTCCCCCTCGACGTCCACGCCCTCATCGGCGAGGTTGCGCAGCAGCCAGCGGCGCGCGGCGTGGGCGTTGGCCAGAGTCTCAGAGGTGGTGAAGGTCTTGGAGGCGATGACGAACAGCGTGGACTCGGCATCCAGCCCGTCGAGGGTGCCGGCCACGTCCGCCGGGTCGATGTTGGATATGAAGTGCGGCGTAATGCCGGCCGTCATGTAGGGGCGCAGCGCCTGTGCGGCCATCGCCGGACCCAGGTCGGAGCCGCCGATGCCGATGTTCACTACGTGCTTGATGGTGTGCCCGGTCACGCCCTGCCAGGAGCCGGAGCGGAGCGCCTTGGCGAAGTCGCGCATGCGGCCCAGCACTGCGTGCACATCGGCGGCCACATCCTGCGTTTCATCCGCCCCGACTGGGATGCTGAACTCCCGGTCGACCGGGATGCGCAGCGCGGTGTGTAGCACGGCACGATCCTCGGTGGTGTTGATGTGCTCGCCGTCGAACATGGCGCTGCGGTAGTCCTCCAGGCCACGGGCGCGAGCGAGATCCAGCAGCAGGCGCAGTCCGCGCTCGTCGATGAGGTTCTTCGACAGGTCTACGTGCAGCGGGCCTACGTTGTAGGTCATGTCGCTGGAGCGGCCCGGCTGTTCGGTGAAGAGCTCTCGCATTTGAGTGCCGCGGGTTGCGTCGGCGTATTCGGTGAGCTTCTTCCATTCCCGTGTCTTATGTGCGGTTTCGCGTTGTTGTGGCATAGGCACAGCTGGGCTCCTTTCGTCGCTGCAATTATCACTTTCCACGGTAGTGGAAAAGGTGCAGGCGCGTGGCGGTCTGTAAGCCTGCCTCCGAAAGGCGCGTATATGTGGGTATATGACTTCACTCAACATTCCTTCTGAATTCAGCACCACTCTTCAGGCCGCGGGGCTTTCCTTCGAGGTGCCCACGGGGTTGTTCTTAGGTGGGGCCTGGCGCTCTGGGTCTGCCGGTGAAACTATTTCGGTTATTGACGCCGCCACGGGGAAGCCTTTCGCGGATGTCGCTGCGGCGACAGAGGATGATGCGCGGGAGGCCATGGATAAGGCTGTGGAGGTTCAGGCGGACTGGGCCGAATCCACCCCGCGGGAGCGTTCCGAGCTTCTGCGTCGGCTGTTCGATCTGGTGCATGAGCACGCGGATCAGCTGGCGGCTTTGCAGTGCCTGGAGCTGGGGCGCGCGCTGCCAGATTCCAAGGGCGAGGTGACCTACGCTGCCGAGTATCTGCGTTGGTTCAGCGAGCGGGCGGCGGCGATCGCTGGCGAGTATCGCGTGGCTCCGGCGGGTAATGGACGCATCGTGACTACGCACCGTCCGGTGGGGCCGGTGCTGGCGATCACCCCGTGGAACTTCCCGCTGGCGATGGTGACCCGCAAGCTGGCTCCGGCGCTGGCGGCGGGCTGCACCGTGATTGCTAAGCCGGCGCAGCTGACCCCGCTGACGATGCTCTACTTCGCGGAGCTGGGGCGCATCGCCGGCATTCCGGATGGTGTGTTCCAGGTGCTGCCGACATCTTCGGCGCGCCGCGTTTCCGCCCTGTTGGACGACGATCGCCTGCGCAAGCTGACGTTCACAGGTTCCACGGAGGTCGGCCAGGCGCTGGCCGCCACCGCGGCGCAGAAGACGATCCGCACGTCGCTGGAGCTCGGCGGTAATGCGCCTTTCGTTGTGTTGGAGCACGCGGATGTGGACAAGGCCGTGGAGCAGGCCATTGCGGCGAAGATGCGTGGCGCGGGTCAGGTTTGTGTGGCCGCTAACCGCTTCATCGTTCACGAGTCCCTGGCTGACAAGTTCGAGGCTGGGCTGGTGCAGAAGATGAGCGAGTTCGTGTTGGGGCCGGGCACCGACCCGAAGACGACCATGGGGCCGCTGGTTAGCCAGGAGCAGCGCGATGGAGTGCGCGACATGGTAACCAAGGCGGTCGAGGAGGGGGCGCACGTTGCCCTCGGCGGTAATGAGGCCTTGGAGAAGCTGGGGGAGACGCACCCCGACCTGGACCCGAATGGTTTCTGGTATCCCGCCACGGTGCTTACGGGCGTGACGCCACAGTTTGAGATCGCTAATCAGGAGATCTTCGGTCCCGTCGCGGCCGTGCAGCGCGTCTCCAGCGATGAGGAAGCCTTGAAGGTCGCCAACGATACCGTTTTCGGGCTGGCTGGCTATGTGATGGGCGAGGATATGAAGAAGACCCTGCGCTTCGCCGAGCGCATGGAGGCCGGCATGGTCGGTGTGAACCGTGGCGCGCTATCGGATGCGTCTGCTCCGTTCGGCGGAGTGAAGCAGTCCGGCCTGGGCCGCGAGGGTGGTTTCGAGGGCATCGAGGAGTACCTCGACACCGTGTATCTGGCGCTCGACGTCTAGGTTCCGGGTAGGTCCCGGCTTGGGTCAGGCTCGGTTAGCGACAGGCCAGCGCCCTGAAGCTGCGGCACGGGCAGCAGTTCAGCGCTAGGCCGGCGCGCTAATCCAGGGCGCGGAGCGTGGCCTCGTGCAGCAGGCCGTTGGTGGCGACGGCAGATCCGCCGTGTGGGCCGTCCTGGCCGTCCAGGGAGGTGAAGCGCCCGCCGGCCTCCGTGATGATCGGCGCCAGTGCCGCCAGGTCCCAGAGGCTTACCTCCGGCTCGGCGGCGATGTCCACCGCGCCCTCGGCGACCAGCATGTAGGACCAGAAGTCGCCGTATCCGCGCAGGCGCCACGCGGAATCCGTCAGGTTGATCAGCTGCTCGCGCTTGCCGCAGTCCGCCCAGCCGGATAGGGAGGAAATCGCAATCGAAGAGTCCGAGATCTGCGAAACCTGCGAAACCTCCAGGCGGCGAGCACCTACCGACGGCACCCCACCGTTTGCGTTGCCTGTGTTGCCGGTGGCGCCGGTGTCGCCAGTGCTACCAGTACCGCCGGTGGCAGCGCTGGCCGGGGTGTTAAACAGTCGCCATGCGCCGGATCCCTCAGCAGCCCACCAGCGGCGCCCCAACGCGGGCGCGGAGACAACCCCCACCACGGGCTTGCCGTCCACCAGCAGGCTGATCAGCGTGGCCCACACGGGTACGCCGCGCACGAAGTTCTTAGTGCCGTCGATGGGGTCGATGACCCACTGGCGCCCGGCGAAGGTGACGTCGCCGCCGAATTCCTCTCCCAGCAGGGCGTCCTCCGGGTGGTGTGCGGCGATGAGTTCCCGCAGTTCCTTCTCCACGGCGGTGTCTGCGTCGCTCACCGGCGTGAGGTCGGGCTTCGATTCAACGCTCAGGTCATTTGCCTCGAACCGCGCCATGGTTATCGCGTCGGCTGCGTCGGCCAGCGACAGCGCCAGGGTCAGGTCATCTGCATATGGGGAAACCGAGTCCGTCATGTCACACATGATAACCCCGTGGCGCACGTAAAGCCATGGGAAGAATGTGACTAGTGTGACAAAGGGGGGGGAGGTGCGGCCTTCTCGCTAGGCTTCGCGCAGCGCCTTAACGGACTGCTCTACCGCGTCTGGCGCCCCGGCAATGAACCAGGTGGTGCCGTCTTTTTCTTCCTTCTTAGCGACACCCCCAGCGCCCTCTACCAAAGCACGCCCAGGCAACCAGTCCCAGCTGGCCACGCTGTGCTGCATCCAGCAGCCGAGCTCGCCACCGGCCACGCAGGCTAGATCGATAGACGCAGACCCCAGCATGCGCAACGTGGCAAACTGCGTGCTTACGGCCTTCCAGCTGTTCAGTCGGGTGGCGTCCGCGATGTCCGTGGGGTGCAGGTAGCCGCCCAGGCAGGTCAGCTCCGCGGTGGTGTTCGGCAGGCTGATCTCGGCGGCGTCACGAGTAGTAGGAATATCCGGGCCACCAAACCACGTGTAGCCCATCGCCGGGCGGTGAACGGCGCCGAACAACAGGGCGTCCGGATCATCGGGGGATCCCTCGACCAGAGCCAGGGCCGAGCACCAATAATCCGAACCAGTAGTGAAGTTGTACGTGCCATCGACCGGGTCGATCACCCAGGTGCGACCGGACTTCGACTCCACGGCGGTGCCCTCCTCGCCCAAAAGTCCATCCTCGGGGCGGATGGCGCGCAATGCGTCGGCGATGAACTTCTCGGCCGCGCGATCCGCAGCGGTCACGACATCACTGACGGACGTCTTCTGCTCCGTATCCAGACCCGTCTGGCGCATACGCCATGCCAGTCGGCCCGCGTTATAGACCAATGCCTGAGCCAGGTGGTGGTCGGAATCGTCGACATGCGCCACGATGAACGTCTTGATGATCGCGTTCAGCATGTCCTCTGGGATCGGGGAAGAAGAATCAGAACCGTTAGTAGCCATACATTCCATTGTGCATGTCGCCGGGTAGACTTGCGCATTATGCAACCGGAAGTTTCTGCAGACCTAAGCGACCTGGACGGCACCCTGACCACCATCGAGAAGGTGCTGAACCTCGACGAGCTGGGCGACCGCGCCCGCGAGCTGGAGGAAAAGTCCGCCGACCCCTCGCTGTGGGACGATCCGGACCACGCGCAGCAGGTGACTTCCGAGCTTTCCCGCGTGCAGGCGAAGCTGAAGAAGGTCACGGGGCTGCGCCAACGCCTGGATGACCTGCCGGTGCTCTACGACATGGCCGAGGAGGAAGCCGGGGACGACCCGGATGCCGCTCAGGAAGCGGTGCAGTTGGCCGATGCGGAGCGCGAGGAGCTGCGCCAGGAGATTGAATCGCTCGAGGTTACGACGATGCTGTCGGGGGAGTACGACGAGCGCGAAGCCGTGCTGAACATCCGCAGCGCCGCCGGTGGCGTGGATGCCGCAGATTGGGCAGAGATGCTGCTGCGCATGTACACCCGCTGGGCGGAAAAGGCCGGGCACAAGGTGGAGGTCTACGACATCTCCTATGCCGAGGAGGCCGGCATTAAGTCCGCGACCATCGTCATCCACGGCGAATACATGTACGGCACCCTCTCCGTGGAGCAGGGAACCCACCGCCTGGTGCGCATTTCCCCCTTCGACAACCAGGGGCGGCGCCAGACCTCGTTTGCCGAGGTGGAGGTGCTGCCAGTGGTGGAGAAGACCGACCACATCGACATTGACGAAAACGACGTACGCGTGGACGTCTACCGCTCCTCGGGCCCCGGCGGGCAGTCGGTGAACACCACCGACTCGGCGGTGCGCCTGACCCACGTGCCCACCGGCATTGTGGTGACGTGCCAGAACGAGAAATCGCAGATTCAGAACAAGGCATCCGCCATGCGGGTGCTGCAGGCGAAGCTGCTGGAGCGGAAGCGTCAAGAAGAACAGGCCGAAATGGACGCGCTGAAGGGCGACGGCTCGAACTCCTGGGGCAACCAGATGCGCAACTACGTGCTGCACCCGTACCAGATGGTGAAGGACCTGCGCACGAACGTCGAGGTTAACGACCCCAGCAAGGTGCTGGATGGGGACCTCGACGGCTTCCTGGAGGCCGGCATTCGCTGGCGCATGGCGCAGCAGCAGGAAGCGCAGGCCTAGCGCGCCGGGCTGTACGCGAGCGCGCGCCGGGCTGCGACCGGGCTGCGCGCCCGGTCAGGCTCAGCGCCGCGCCTTAAGGGGTGAGGCCGTGGATGTAGCCGAAGCGGTGCTCCGTGGTGGAGATCGCCTGCTCGAGTAGCAGCGGCAGCAGCTCGCGGCGGCCATCGGGCAATACATCCTGATCCAGGATCACGGAGCCGGACTTCGCAGCGGCCTCGTAGAACTCATCCGGAGCCTCACCCAAGGAGCGGACGCGCACGGACTGAGCGATGGCGATTTCCTCGGCAAAGTCGCGGTCGGAGGAAGTACGCATCTGCTCGCCGAGCTCGCCCCACTCGCGGGCAACCTCCGGGTTGGCGGAGATATCCAGCTCCGTGCCCGTAGCAGCGGAGGCCAGCTTCAGGCGCAGCAGGTCGCGCGGGTTGGCGCCCTCGGAAACGCGGACGCGCAGCGGCTCGAGCAGCGGCTTGTAGCGGAACACGTTGGACTCCACGACCAGGGCCGTCTTGTCGTGCTCCACGCCGAACTCGGTGGACATCGCGTAGGCATCCGACTCCGCGGCGCGGCGCAGCCACACGTGATCGTCCTTGGACAGGGCAGGGGAGCCCAGGCCGCGGATCTCGCGCAGCAGCTGCGTAATGTGCGTCGGCAGGGTGCCCGCTGCCAGCTCGCTCAGGTCGCCCTCGGTCCACACGCCCTGCTGGGCGACGTAGTTCGGGCCACCGGCCTTCGCACCGCTGCCCAGGGCGGAGTTCTTCCAGCCGCCGAAGGACTGACGCTGCACGATAGCGCCCGTGATGCCGCGCTCCACGTAGGCGTTGCCGACCTCCACGCGCTCGCGCCAGTAAGCGGTTTCTTCCACGTCGATGGTGTGGATACCGCCAGTCAGGCCGAAGCCCGTGGAATTTTGCCACTCGATGGCCTCGTCCAGGGTCTCTGCGTGCATGATGCCCGCCACCGGGCCGAAGCACTCGTGGGTGTGGAACCAGCTGCCCGGCTTCACGTTATCGCGCAGGCCAGGGGACCACAGGGTGCCTTCGTCATTGAGCTTGCGAGGCTTGACCAGCCACTTCTCGCCCTTGTCCAGCTCGGTCAGGCCGCGCAGCAGCTTGTCGCCCGGCTCCTCGATCACACCGTTCATAAAGGTGGAAATGTCGGAGCCCGGGCCGACCTTCATAGAACGCACCGCATCGACCAGCTGGTTGATGAAGCGCTTGGACTTGCCGATCGAGCCGACGGCGATGATCAGCGAGGCGGCGGAGCACTTCTGGCCCGCGTGGCCATACGCAGACTTGAAGATGTCCGCCACCGCCAGGTCCGGGTCAGCTGCCGGGGTAACGATGATCGCATTCTTGCCGGAGGTCTCCGCGTTAATGACCATGCGCGGCTTCCAGCCGCGGAATAGCTTCGCGGTCTCGGAAGCGCCGGTGAGGATCACGGACTCGACATCCGGGTGGCTCACCAGGCGCTTGCCGGCCTCGGCCTCGTCGGCGTTGACCAGCTGTACCAGGTCCTCGGAGATACCGGCCTCACGCAGAATGCCCATGAAGACCTCCGCGATGCGCAGCACCTGTGGCGCGGGCTTGATGATAGCGCAGGAACCGGCAGCCAGCGCGGCGAAAATGCCGCCCAGTGGGATGGCGATAGGGAAGTTCCACGGCGGGGTGATCACCACGGACTTGTACGGGGTGAACACTGAGCCGCGCACGTGGTCCAGCTGGCGGGCGCTCTCCGCGTAGTAGCGGGCGAAGTCGATGGCCTCGGAAACCTCGGGGTCGGTCTCGGCGACGGTCTTACCCGCCTCGAACACTGCAGCCGAGATCAACTTCGAACGATTGTTGGCCAGGGCATCTGCTGCCTGGTCCAACAGCTCTGCACGCTCCCAACCGGTCTTTTGTGACCACTGTGCGGAAGCCTCGCGGCAACGGGCGACGGCGGCGTCAATAACCGCAGGGTCCGTAACCTCCGGGGTCTGGGCGGGGCCAGGATCGCTGGACGGATCGACGATCTGCAGTGCCCACTCGCGGTTGGCGGGCAGCGTCGGGTCGGTGTCGGGCTCGTTGACGAAGTTGCCGGGCAGGCCGTCGGACTGGCAGCCCTTCTTCTCGGCCTCTTCTTCCAGGCGGTTCTGGGTTCGACGCGAACCGGCGAAAGTCTCCCAGCGGTCGCGCACGGAGTTGCGGAAGCGCAGCTCTTGGCCCTGCATCGGGGTCATGCCGGTGACGTCGGTCTCGTCATCCTCCGGGGTGAACAGGGCGTAGAGGAAGTTCTGCTTCGCACCGTTTTCCTCCAGGCGACGCACCAGGTAGCTGATGGCCACGTCGAAGTCTTCCTTCTTGACCACCGGGGTGTACAGGATCATGTTGCCCGTGACGTCGCGCACGGCCGCGGACTGTGCCGGAGACATGCCTTGCAGCATCTCAGCGTCCAGCTGGTGCTCCACATTGCGGGCGACGGACAGCTCGTGGGCGAGCGCCAGGTGGTACAGGTTGTGCGAGGCCACGCCGATGCGCAGGTTATCTGCGTGCTCGGGCTGCAGTACCCAATCCAGCAGGCGGATGTAGTTGGCATCCACCTCCGCCTTCGTCAGGTAGGGGGCCTGTGGCCAGTCGTGAACCTCGGAATCCACGCGCTCCATGGAGAGGTTGGCGCCCTTCACCAGGCGCACCTTGATCTTGGCACCGCCCTTGGCGCGGCGCTGCGCGGCGAACTCCGCCAGCTCCTGCAGCGCGTCGAAGGTGTCGGGCAGGTAGGCCTGCAGCACGATGCCGGCCTCAAGGCTCTGGAACTCTTCCTCATCCAATAGCTCGGTGAACAGCTTGATGGTCAGGTGGAGGTCCTTGTACTCCTCCATGTCCAGGTTGATGAAGGGGTGCGGGTCGCGCTTCATGGCCTGGCGGTACAGCGGGCGCAGGCGATCCTTCAGGCGTTCGATGGAGCCCTCGAAATCCCAGTGGTTCAGCTGGCTGACCACGGAGGAAGCCTTGACGGAAACATAGTCCACCCGCGGGCTTTTCAGCAGGTCGAGGGTGTTATCCAAGCGGCGCTGTGCCTCAGCTTCGCCGAGCACGGCCTCGCCCAGCAGGTTGAGGTTCAGCTGGAAGCCCTTGTCTCGGTAGTCGTCCAGCATGCGGTCCAGTGCCTTAGATTCCGCATCCAGCACCAGGTGGCCGACGGTGGCGCGCAGGTAGGAGCGCGCGATCGGCATGACGATATTCGGCAGCAGCGGGGCCGCGATGGAACCGGCGGTAACCAGGATGGAATCGACCAGGCTCATGAACCCCGGCACCGGCTCGGTGCGTTTAAACGGGTTGGCGATCTTGGCGAATTCCTTGGCCGAAACGTGGTTGTCCTCGGGGCGGGCCACGCGGTCGACGAAGGCGAAGGTGAATTCCACGCCGTCGGGATCATGCACCATGTCTGCCAACTGCTTCGTGGAAGCTGAGGTCTCTTCGATCTCGAGCCACTGCTCGGCGCGGTGGATGGCCTTGGTGACCACCGCTTCGACATCGGAGCTATTGGGTAAAGGAGTATTAGCCTGGCTGTTCAACGCCGACCTCAATTCTTAGATCGTTGGCCAAGGCACAATGTGGAGCCTGGCCAAGCGGTGTGCAAGGTACGTTTTCCACACTAACGATTGGGGTCTGGCTGGGCTACCATGGGGGCTGAACTTGTGCTGTGCGCCAGCGCAGCGCAAAGCCAGCGCTGGGGCTAGGGAGCTACGGCGCCGGGTAGTCCATCGGCGTACCGGGGCCGAGCGGCAGGCCGATCATCCACCAGAGGGCGAAGAACAGGAACCAGCCCACCAGCATGGCGATGGAGTACGGCAGTGCCAGCGACATCAGTGTTCCGATGCCCGCTTTCTTGTAGTAGCGCTGCAAGAAGGTCAGGGCCAGGGCGAAGTACGGGCTCATCGGGGTGATGATGTTCGAAGGAGAGTCGCCGATACGGAACAGCATCTGGGTGGCCTCGGGGGAGAACCCGACGTACATGAACATCGGCACGACGATCGGGGCCATCAGCGCCCACTGGGCGGAACCAGAAGTAATGAAGAGGTTCACCAGCGCTACCAGGATCACAAAGGCGCCGAAGAGTAGCAGTGGTGGTAGATCCGCCTTCTGCAGCAGCTCTGCGCCCTTAATGGCGGTCCAAGCGCCCAAGTTGGATGCCTTGAACCAGGCCAGGAACTGGGAGACGGCGAAAAACAGCACCATCATCGGCAGCAGGGTCTTCAAACCGCGTGCCATGAAGTCCGGAACGTCGCTGGCCTTTGTAATGGACTTAATGCCTAGACCGTAGACCAGGCCGAGGATCAGGAAGGCAGCGCCAATAGGCACGGCCACTGCGGTGATCAAGGGGCTGGACATCACCTCGCCGTTCTCGCCTTGGAGCGGAGAACCCGGAACAAACAGCAATGCAAAGTAGATGCCCGTCATGATTATGGCGACGATAGCGGTGGTCCCCAGTGCGCGCGCCTCGTCGCGCTCGAGCCTCAATGCGGCGGTGATCTTTTCCTGCGGTACGTCGCCGGCGAGTTCGTCGTCACCGTCGCGGCCGGTGTTGAAGGTGACCTCCGAGTAGTCGATCTCGTCGTGGTTCACCAGGTCTTGGGCGCGTTTGTTCATGTACAGCTCCGTCACAGCCGTGATGATTAGCGCCAACACGACCGCGCTGACGGCTACGAAGAAGTAGTTGGCTAGCGGCGAGACGAAGTATTTATCGTCGACGATGTGGGCCGCCGAGGTGGAAATGCCACCCAACAGCACGTCGGTGATGTTCAGAACCAGCGAGGAGTTGAAACCAGCAGAGGATGCGGCGAAGGCCACCATTGCGCCGACGATCGGGGAGCGCCCCACTGCGCGGAAGGACACTGCTCCCAGCGGAATGAGGATCACGTACACCGCATCCGAGGCCACAGAGCCCGTCACGCCTGCTAGGGCCACGACGAAAGTTAGAGTTTTCGGCCCGACCCTAAAGACTGTTGCGCGTACCACCGCGCTAATCAGGCCGGAGTGCTCTGCCACGGCGACACCCAGCATGACCGTAATAATCAGACCTAGCGGTGGGAAGGTGACGTAGTTGTCCACCACGCCAGAAAGGATGTCCTTGAGCCCCTCGGAGCTCAGCAGGTTGACGATCTCTACCGGCTCGCCGGTTTCCGGGTCTGTGGCGCTGAGCCCCAGCTTGTTGAAGATGAAGCTGGAGACGAGTACCAGCCCGCCGAGTATGACGAATAGCCAAAACGGGTCGGGGAGTTTGTTGCCGATCTTCTCGATGAATCCGAGGAAGCCCCCGGGTTGATTATTCTTTGTGGTCTCTTCTTTGCTCTTCGTGTCGCTCATGGGCTTTTCTCTTCTTGACGCCTAACTCTTCAACCGGGTTGGGTTGCGACTTTACATTCTGGGGTGCGTCGAGACAGGAGAAGCCCAAAATCAACCAAGCCACATAAAGTCACAGGGGTAACAGTAGTCACTTTGGACTATCTTTACCTCGTTGGCTTCGCTACACTGTGTGCTCGTGATCACCTTCGAAAACGTAACCAAGAGCTATCTGTCTTCCGGGCGGCCGGCCCTGGACAACATCACCCTGGACATCGAAAAGGGCGAGTTCGTCTTCCTTATCGGCCCCTCCGGCTCCGGTAAGTCCACGTTTCTGCAGCTCATCCTGCGCGAGGAGAAGCTGGATTCCGGGGACCTGCACGTCGCTGGCTACCACGTAAACAAGATCAAGGGACGGGATGTGCCGAAGCTGCGCCAGCGCATCGGCTATGTCTTCCAGGACTTCCGCCTGCTGCCGAAGAAGACTGTCTTCGACAACGTTGCCTTCGCCCTCGAGGTTATCGGTAAGAAGCGCGCGGAGATTCAGCATTTGGTGCCTGCCGCGTTGAAGACCGTCGGTCTCGACGGAAAGGAAAACCGCTTCCCGCACGAGCTGTCGGGTGGCGAACAGCAGCGCGTGGCGATCGCGCGGGCGTCAGTAAACAAACCTCTGGTTCTGCTGGCGGACGAGCCGACAGGCAACCTGGACCCCGATACTTCATCAGAGATCATGATGCTGCTCAACCGCATTAATCAGAACGGTACGACCGTGGTGATGTCCACCCACGACGATGTGGCGGTGGACTCCATGCGTAAGCGCGTGATCGAGCTGTCGAAGGGCAAGCTCGTGCGCGATGACGAGCTCGGTATGTACGGCGTGGGCCACTAATACGGAACTGTACGGATCAGTAGAGATCAGTAGGGAACAGTAGGGAAACATTAATGAAGACCAACTTTGTGTTCCGCGAGGCGTTTTCGGGCCTGCGCCGCAACATGACGATGACGATCGCGATGATCATCACCACCTCCATCGCGCTGGCGCTGCTGGCCACCGGCTTTTTGCTGAGCGCAATGACGGAGCGAACGAAGGACATCTACTTCGACCGTATCGAGGTGATGGTGCAGCTCGACGACGAGATTTCGAGCTCCGACCCAACGTGTGCCTCTCCGGAGTGCTCCGAGATTAAGCAGCAGCTGGAGGGCGACGAGGCGGTGAAGTCCGTGACTTTCCGTAACAAGGAGCAGTCTTACGAGCGTTTCGTGGAGCTATTCGGCGAGTCTGATCCGCAGCTAGTAGAGCAGACAGAGAAGGATGCGCTGCCCGCCGCCTTCCACGTGCGCCTGGCCGACCCGGAGAACTCCGGTCCCATTGACGCGCTGCGGGACAACCCGGTGGTGACGAACATCGTGGATCAGGGCGACAACCTGGAGGCCGCGATGCGCAACCTGGATTCCATCCGCAACGCCTCCTTTATCGTGGCCGCGGTGCAGGCCATCGCCGCGATCTTCCTGATTATGAACATGGTGCAGATCACCGCGTACTCGCGCCGCAGTGAGATCAGCATTATGCGCATGGTCGGTGCTTCGCGCTGGTACACCCAGGCTCCGTTCGTCCTGGAGGCCATGATGGCCGCCCTGATCGGTGCGGTGCTGGCGGTGGGTGGCATGTTCGCCGCGAAGATTCTGGTGGTCGACCGCGCTCTGAAGGCCGTGTACGACCAGCAGTTGGTGGCGCGCGTGACGAACAGCGACTTGTGGTTGGCCGCGCCGTTTGTGGTGCTGGTCGGTGTGGTCGTTGCGGCTATCACCGCGCAGGTCACTTTGCGCTGGTATGTGAAGAACTAGCGCTGCGCCCTCGCTAAGCCAGCGCAGCATTAGCGCTTTAAAGCATTTTCGCTCGGGGGAGCGCTCGGTGGTAGTGTGTGGCTGTCATGGCTGCAAAAAAGAGCACTCCCACCGATTCGGGGAAATCGAAGGGGAAGAAGAACAAGGCCCAGAAGGGCGCAGGTCAGAAGGGGGCTGGCCAGATCGTCGTTGCCACCAACCGTAAGGCGCGCCACGATTACCACATCATCGATACCTACGAGTGCGGTGTGGCCCTGGTGGGCACGGAAGTTAAGTCTTTGCGTGAGGGCAAGGCTTCTCTTGTTGACGCCTACGCCACCATTGATGAAGGCGAAGTCTGGCTGCGCGGACTTCACATCCCGGAATACTCCATGGGGCACTGGACGAACCATAGCCCCCGCCGTACCCGCAAGCTGCTGTTGCACCGCCGGGAAATCGACTCGCTTATGGGCAAGGTTCGCGACGGAAACAACACCTTGGTTCCGCTGCAGCTGTACTTCGTTGCCGGCAGGTTGAAGGTCGAGCTGGCGCTGGCGCGCGGTAAGCAGGAATACGACAAGCGCCAGGACATCAAACGCCGTACGGAAGAGCGTGAGATCACGCGCGAAATGGGCCGGCGAATCAAAGGGATCCAGGGCTAGGTAGCGGTAGCGCATAGGAGACCCCTATTGAACGGGGGTTTGTGTTTTGATACTTTCGGGCCTGTGAAAAATGACGACGTCGAGCATTGGTCCCTTAAGCATCCCGAGTTCGGGCTGCTTGAGCTCTTTATCGGCGAGCCGGATGCACTGCGGAGAATCGATCCTGAATTCCCCGCGTCCGATAAGAAAACCGACGCGGAAAACAGCACCGAGCCGGAGGCAGAAGAGGTAGCTGAAGGTGATGTGGGGGACGAGGGGGCGTCCACAAGAGAAGACAGCGAGAAGCTCCACAAGAAGCTGGCAGAGAAACTAGACGACCTCGATAAGAATCGTCAGCTGCTCGTGCGTCGCGACGGGGTAACTATCGCGAGGTACAAGAGCCTCGAGAATCAGAAGATTGACCTGGCCAAAAGCGAGGCGAACGTTCAGGCTGGGAAGTACGGCGGTGAAATGACGCTCAGCGCGCCGTACCTGGGGTGGACGTCGAATTTCCTTGATAGCTGGATGATCGAGGTCAAGGTGAAGGACGACGAAGGGGTGGTGGTCTTCGATCCGCCTGAAGGCTCGCGGGCGGCGAGGCGCTGGGAGGCGATGGAGGAGTCGCCGTTCAAGCGCTGGTTCTACCCGCTGATTACCGGGCTGGGGAAGGGAGGTTGGGCGCTGGCCGTGATCGTGCTGGGGCCGTTGGTTTCCAAGTTGATTGCATGGCTGCTGAGCCTCCTGCCGGACTGGGATATCAACATTCCGTGGCCAGAGATCAACTTGCCGTCAATCCCGTGGCCGGACATTAACCTGCCTTCCATTCCGTGGCCGGACATCAACCTTCCCTCGATTCCTTGGCCGGATTGGCACATGCCCGAATGGATGGAGCCGATTCTGCGCGTGATGGCATTTATGGCGGATTACAGCAAGGTGTGGGTGCCTGTAGTGATCGGCATTGCGGTCGGCTTAATGGCGGTGAAGAACAACAAGAAGTCCAAGGAGCGCAAGGCGAAGTGGGACGAGACTGAGCTCGACTCCGCACAGGACGCTGATCTGGAAAACGAGGCTGAAAAGTAGGGTTCTTGAACTGCCGCGGTGCAGGGGTGTAAAGTTAGATTTCCTGTTGTACGAGCGTTTCCGCAGCAGGAATCACGGGGTTGATTTGGTTTCGACTTTGTGCATTGAGCCAGGGGAAGCGTGCCGGTGAAGGCAGACGACCACCGTTTTTAAGCGTCGCTGCGAATTTATAAGCGCCGAGAACACTCAGCGCGACTACGCCCTCGCTGCCTAATTACAGCGACCGCGTGTCTGTCAGCCCGGGTATGTCCCTGACCCGGTAGCTGGCATCGACTTAAGGGACTTGCCGCACGGCTTTGTTGCTTGGGCCGTGTGGGACACCTTTCGAGCAACTGGGCCCATCATCCAGGCTGGTTCGTGAGCGCTGGAGGGCCGAGCAGAGGTCACGTGCGAACTGCGCACGGAGAAGCCCTGGCGAGGTCGCAAAGGACCCGGGTTCAATTCCCGGCAACTCCACCAAATGCATTTCCCCTGGTCGTTACTGACCGGGGGTTTTGTTGTATCTGTGCAGTTAAGGGCCGTAGTAGGACATTGCCACTACTTGCCACAACCGGCCATAAGTACATTTAGGTATTGCACGTAGATTGCACGCGTGCAGCAGCATGTCACCTAGGAGAACGCACGCATGGCGAAAGCGAAAGTACGCACCCGGCGAGGCAATGGACGCAGGCCGCTCGAGGCGAGGGAGGCGTAAGTGAACGGTTGCCTGAGGACCTTGCTGCAGAAAACGCACGGTTGCGTCGAGAAAATCAAGAGCTGCGGGACATCAATGAGTTGTTGAAAGCTGCCTGAGTTTTTTCGCATCCGAACTCGACCTAAAACGTTAAGAAATGATCCGATTCATCGATGAGTATCGGAATCGTTTCTCAGTCGAGTTCATCTGCCAGATGTTCAACACGCATCGCGAAGGCGGTTTTCTTAGCTCGCGTGGATACCGCCAATCCAAGGCCCGGGGCTTTAAGCGCCCGCGCTCTTCGCGACGCTGCCCTTGTAGAGCATATTCGTGACGTTCATGCTGAAAACTACTGTGTCTACGGGGTACGGAAGATGTGGCGTGTGCCGCGCCGCCATAGCATTGACATTGGCCGCGAGCACACAGCCCGGCTGATGCGCACCGAAGCCTTGCCGCTGCAGGCGCTCAACTAGGCGATTGTGTGTGCTGAAGAAACAACGGGCTTGATTTATCATTTAGACCACGGTTTACAATATGTGAGCATCGTCTACAACGAGCGCTTGGCCGAGCACGGTATCGCAGCGTCCACTGGGACGGTGGGCGACTCCTATGACAATGCTTTGGCTGAGAATGTCAACGGCTCCTACAAGAATGAGCCGATTCATAGGCGAAGGTGGATCGATGTTGTCGACGTGGAAATCGCCGCGTTCGAGTGGGTGAATTGGTGGAACGAATCACGGCTTCACCAGAGCTTGGACTATCGCACGCCGGCTGAAGTAGAAGCCGAATTTTGGGAAATGGAAATCAAGGCACAAGCCTAGGAACAAAACCCGGGGCACTTCAGTCTTGGTTTTGGCAATATCCCGGTTGGAGCATCCCAACGCCGCAGAGATGGCAGCATAGCTTCCCCCGTCTAAGCACATCGCCATGATGTCTTTGAAGTTGGCCATGAGAGGCCCCTCCTTAAGGTCATGAAAGGTGATGACGCGCCGGCACAAGTTGTGCCGACGACACCTATACACTGACTGAAAACAGAGAGCCCTACCACTTATCGGGAAAACCCCGACCAACTACGCGGATTGCCCCTACCAACTACGCCGAAACGGCACTAGGGGGCCAGAAACTTTGGTAAAAGTAGTATGGGTAGTCAAGCATTGAAGATCTGGAGAAATCTCATGGACACGAAAGTGATCGCATTTTTCAATAATAAAGGCGGCGTCAGCAAGACCACTAGCTGTTACCACATCGGGTGGAAGCTCGCGGAAATGGGGAAACGGGTTGTGGCTGTCGACCTCGATCCGCAGTGTAATCTGACGGGGCTGTGCTTGGTCACAAACGGAATTGACCTTGTTAATGGTTCGGAGAAGCAGAGGGAAGAACCAGATGTGCACAAGTCACTGTTGCCAGTAATGAAGAGTTTGGGGTCAGAAGTTCTAACACCGGATCTGGTGCCAGTGGAAGGGATAGACAACTTCTGGTTACTTCCTGGAAATGTGAAGATGGCAGAAATCGAAACCCAGCTCGCAACAGCTCTGAGCGTAGGTTCTTCAATGCCGGCTATGCAGAATCTTCCGGGCAGTTTTTCTCATCTGTACGCGCTTATTGCTAAGCGTTACGACGCTGACTATATCTTGCTTGACATGAGCCCGAGCTTCGGCGCAGTCAACCGCGTTAATCTGATGTCTTCGGATTTCTTTATCGTTCCGACCATGCCCGACATTTTCTCCGTGATGGCGCTAGAGAGTCTGGCGAGAACTTTGCCTGAGTGGAAGGCGTGGGCTGATAAAACAAAGGCCTTTGGAATTTATGATGATGAGGATATTCTTTATAAATTCGTTCCCAAAACTCCCAAGTTTTTGGGAACAATTATTCAGAAATATAAGAACCGAAACGGAGTTCCCACCGCTGCATTCAAGGTATTTTTCCACCAGCTTGAAATAGCTATAGCTAAATCGCTGTATCCAAACCTCGCAAAGGTTGATATGGCGCTGGACCAGGAGCGCTATGAAGAGGTTATGGATGAATTTAAGCTAGCCCAAGTCTCGGATTTCAATACTCTGATCGCGGTTTCTCAGGATCAACAGAAACCTACGTTCAAGTTGCAAAAGGAAGACTTGCTTACTTGGGGGAAGGCCGCAGAGACTCAGCTGGAGACCATTGAGCAATTTGATACGGTCTTTACGGAACTGGCTGAACGAGTTCTCGAGTTGACTAAGTAGATAAGATGGATGATCTTTACTCTTCGTTGCTTCCGCGACGTCGCGTCCTAGAATTCGGCCTGCAACGAGCGTTGAATATGTCGGCGTGTTACTTGAATCCGGAAATTCCGAGGGGGTTGATTGGAAACGCACCGGCCGCCGAATACGGTTACGGTTTTGCGAACCAAGGTTGGGAAACTGTGTTGGCTCGTGACATTTCAATGTTCTCGACTGTAGCGGCAGTTGGAGCGTTTGATGCATTTTTGAAGGGCCTTGTTGCGGATCTAGTTTGTAAATCCATCTGGGATAATTCCTTTACAGCAGAGATGGAGAACTCTCTCAAGCATTCCTTGCCACAAACGCCTCGAAAAGACGCCTTAAAAAAGATGTCGGAACTCGAGGAGGCGATTAAGAACGACCGTGAGCTAGGACGAGATACGATCTATGCTCAGGGAATGATTCGTACAGTCGTCGATAAATTGTTAGCGAGAGTTAATTTCCAGGGTCGCTACGCTGTAGAAAGCCTTGCGGAAAATCTAGTCGGTGTTAATTTAGCTGACTCGCTCTATGAGTGGATGCGGTCGGCAGAGCTCTTAGGACCTAATTCCGGCTTCAGCGAACCAATGAATAAAGCCGAAGCAGAAAATGTGATAGAAACGGCCCTTTCAGCATTCGGTGAGTGTAGCGACGATAGGCATATTTATGTTCATCGGCTAGGTGCAGACCTGTTGGCGCCTGGAGGTGACTTTGAATCGCGGTTTTTCAAGAACTATTTTGACACGCGAGATTACTATTCGATTCTGCTTTTGGCCGATTTGCTGCTGCGACAAATCGTACCCGGTCACCGGTCGGACACCGACTACACCGAGTATGTGCGCAATGCTCGGCTATAGAATTCTTCGTCTCCTGGACTAATTACGGCCGGGACCAGACAGCTTCGAGAGTTTGAAATTCCGATCTTGCTTGCTTGGGTCTGGCTCTGTACTTGAAGGCGGTTTGCGGGGTTGAAGCTGGCTCAGGATTACGTGCCTTGTGACTGCGTGCGAAGGCTGCTGCTAGGCGTGCTTTGCCGACGCGTCGAGTCTTGGTGGGGCCACCGTATTTCGCAAGTAGGTGGAGGATCCATTTGCGGTGAATCATCTGTCCACGCAGGACATGTTCGAATGCGGGGTAGGTTCCTACGAGTGCGGATCGCATCTGGTTGATCAGGCGTGTGTAGGCCCGGGCGAGGTCTTCGTCGATGCCGTTGAGGACTTTCAGCTGGAGGAAGACTTTCTCAACGCGGTCGACGCTACGCAAGGCATCCGGAAGGTTGAGACCGGCATGGGCGATGACGTAGGCGTCGCGTACATCGGTTTTGGAGTTGCCGACGTGGATCCGTGAAAGCTGTCGCATGGCAAGCCCGGGGAGGTAGCGAACGTCGGCTCCCATTGCTTGGGCGACTGCGACGGTTAGCCTGCCGATATTGTTGGGCTGATCGACGACGATAAGGACCTTGGCGTCATTGGCCAGGTATGTGCTGAAGAGTTTGCGTAGCGAGCCTTCGTGCTGGTTGATGCGTTTGGTTAGGACTTGTCTGCCTTGGGGATCGAGGACGCAGGCGTGGTGGAAGTATTTGCCGACGTCCATGCCAATGACGAAGTCATAGGCCATGAGTTGGTGCCTCCTAGCGATGAGTAGAAAGTTGGATTATTTACGCTTCATCGCTGGGTGGTCGGACATACTTGCGCTGGCATCCACATTACTGTGAGACCTCGTGCCGCCTGGGTCGGGTCGAGAGTGTCTGATGGTTTGTGTGTGGGTTCCCAACCTGCATAAGGAGATAGACCAGAATGACTACTGTGGCACTGCGAGATCCGGCTGATAAGGCCAAGATTGATGCGATTGAAAAGAAGCTGCTTGCTAACCCTGAAATCGCGAAACTGATTGATGACCTAGGCACGTCGACAACGGATGCCAACGACCTAGTTCGGGGCATGTTGCAAGCCTGGACCTGACCCCCTGGTGGTGGACACGCTGAAACCAGCATCTCGCTGGGGAAGTGAGGTACCTTTCCACCATGCCACGCAAGACCTACACCGAGCAGTTCAAGCGCGACGCAGTCTCGTTGTACGAGTCGACCCCCGGAGCAACGCTCAACGCGATCGCCTCCGATCTCGGGGTCAACCGCAACTCCCTGCGCACCTGGCTCGACGCCTTCGGCACCGGCACCAAAACCAACGCCAACGGTGAAAAAGTCGCCAGCCCCATTGCCGCTGCCAACAGCACACGCACGCCTGCTGAAGGACTCTCCGACGCCGAACGCATCCGCGTGCTGGAACGCGAAAACGCCAAGCTCCGGGAGGAGCGAGAGATCCTCCGCAAGGCGGCCAAATATTTCGCGGAAGAGACGAACTGGTGAACCGCTTCCGGTTCGTTGATGACAACCGAGGCCTCTACGAGGTCAAGCGGTTATGTGAGGTTTTGAAGATCAACCGGTCCTCGTATTACAAATGGAAATCTGCTGCTTCTGCCCGCCGGCGACGCGTCCTTGACGACGCGGTGCTGGGAGCGAGGATCAAGGCCGTGTTCACGGCCGAGAACGGCTGTTACGGGGCGAAACGCGTGACGGCGGCCATCAACTCCGATCTAGCCAACGACGACCTTCTCAATCACAAGCGCACCGCCAGGTTGATGCGCCAGATGGGCCTGTTCGGCTACACCAAAAAGCGCCGGGTGAAGACCACCGTGTCTGCGAAACGGGCTCCGAAGTTGCCCGACCTGCTGAAACGCCGGTTCACCGTGGAGAAACCGAACACTATCTACGTCGGCGATATCACGTACCTGCCAATCGCGGACGGGTCGAATATGTACCTGGCAACCGTCATCGACTGCTATTCGCGGCAGTTGACCGGTTTCGCGATCGCCGACTACATGCGCACGGAGTTGGTCGAAGAAGCCCTCACGATGGCCCACGGGGTCCGAGGCAACCTTGACGGGGCGATTTTCCACTCCGATCATGGCAGCGTCTATACCTCTGGGCAATACCGGAAGCTGTGTGAACGATTCGGTCTCACCCAGTCGATGGGAGCAATCGGGACGAGCACGGACAACTCGTTGGCGGAGTCGTTCAACGCCACGCTGAAACGGGAAGTCCTTCAGGACGAGTCCGTTTTCCCAAGTCAGTTCGTGTGTCGTCGGGAGGTGTTCCGGTGGTGCACGCGCTACAACACCAAGCGCTTGCACTCGTGGTGCGGCTATCGCTCGCCGAACGCCTTCGAAGCCGCCGGATCAGCTACACTTACGATCGCATCTTGATTAAATCCCCGTGTCCACTTTCCGGGGTTCGGGCCCGTCCTCAAACTTCTGTACTCGGCAGCCATGTTGGGCAAGAAGGCAGTGGGATTCACTGGTATCCCGGGCGACGACCCGGTTGTACACAACCACGACGTGGGAGACAAGGTCAGTGCCCACTCGGATTACTTCGCGAACGTTGAGTTCGAGAAAGGGGAGTAAGCGAACAACGTGGGGGTGGCGGCATCGGTGAGCATCTCGTGACGGGGCGCGTTGCTTATTTCAGTTGCCGCTATCCCTCGGCGGGGGATTGCTAAAGTGTGTCGGCGCATTGTACGAAAATCGAGCACGCGACTAAGATCGCTGAGACAGCCGAGCAGTATGAACCACAAGCTGCAATGCTCCCCATTTCAGCGTTTGTCGGCAAGGAGCCTGTGGTGCCAGAAGTGGCTTACTGCGATGAAAACTCGAGTATTTGAGGCGTTTGAGACGGTTGGTTGGGGGTGCCGCGACGGCGGGGACAATGTCGATGCCCAGGTTCTCCACCACTGGGGTGGTGCTGCGCACCGGTGTGCTGTCTGTCATACGCAAACTATACGACGCGTTCACACACGCATAATGGTTGTATGAAATTTCTTGCTCTTTCCACCAGTGTCCACCGCTACACCGACTCCGGCATCCATACCGGCATGTGGCTCGGCGAGTACACACACTTCTACGACGTACTCACCGAAGCCGGCCACGAGGTCACCCTCGCCAGCGTCGACGGCGGCGCCGTCCCCATCGACCCGGTGAGCCTGAAAACCCCGGTGATCCAGCTTGGCGGCACGAACAAACGCTACGAGGACCCCGAGTTCATGGACCAACTCGATGACACCCCAGCGATCGCGGACGTCAACCTTGACGACTACGCCGGCATCTTCCTCATCGGCGGCCACGGCACCATGTTCGACTTTTCCAACGACGCGGTGAAAAAGGCCGTCGCCTACTTCGCCGACAACGACAAGATCGTCTCCGCGGTCTGCCACGGCCCGTGCGGTCTCCTCGACGTCACCCTCGCCAACGGCACCAAGCTTCTCGACGGCCGCCACGCAACCGGCTACTCCTGGACCGAAGAGAAACTCGCCCGCCGCACCGAGGAAGTCCCCTTCAGCCTGGAAGAGAAACTCCGCACCCAGGCCGGCGAGTACACCACCGCGAAGATCCCGATGACCAAGCACGTCGTCGTCGACGGCAAGCTCATCACCGGCCAGAACCCAACGAGCGCGGCGGGTGTTGGCGAAGCGGTGCTGGAGCTTGCCAACAACTAAACCGTGTACGATCACCGGCTAGAAGGTTCTCTGCTGGCCGGTTTGCAATCAGGGGATTCGCGAACCCGGACTACCTGGTTGCGTCTGCGCCTGGGGTGTGGATAGCGCGCGAGCTGGAATGACACACCCCTCCCGCACACCTAATAGTGCTCAACCGCGTACAGCACCACACCCTGGTACAGGTCACCATCAACCGGAAGAGATTGCTCAGCAAGCGACTCGCGAGATCGCCGCCCGCTACGGAGAGCTCGACAACCTCGGCAAGGCACTCGAAGACAGGGAGGACATGGCTGCCAGCCTTGGTGAAGTGATCTGGTTGATCACCTTGCTAGCGCACCAGTCTGTCCAAATCCACAACCTCACCCACCCCTCCGACCAGCGTCCCGGACTAACAACGAAAGCAGTTGAGCTGCTCATCGTTCCTGCCGATCTTGCTGACTACCGTGGCGCGATCTCGGTGGCGTTGAGCCACGGCACGCGCCGTGCGATCCATGTCGAGTCGGACCCAAAAGAACCAACCCCGACGCGAAGTCGTTCATCGCCGTAGTGTTCGCACTCGGGTTCTTGCTAGCCGGCCTCACCGCGGCGAAGTCGGGATTGATGACGCTGATCAACCTCATCAGGGGGAAATAGAGACCCCTTAAGCCAAAACGGCCGAGGTTTACGGGCAAAATGATGCCCATGTCTACTTTCAGCGAAGTCCTCGAGCAGCTCCGTGAGAACCAGCCCCAGGGCAAGTACGGAACCGCCTTTGAGAAGTTGATGGTCAACTTCTTCAAAACCGACCCGGTGCTATCGGAGCAGTTCGATGAGGTGCATCGCTGGGACAAGTGGCGCTACAACGGCGGCAAAACCGATACCGGCATCGATTTGGTGGCGCGCAGGCGTGACGACAGCGGATGGGTCGCCATCCAGGCCAAGTTCTACAAACCGACCACCAGCATCCAGAAGCAGAACATCGACTCGTTCTTCGAGGCCTCCGGCCACTCGTTTGAAACCGAGTCGAAGGTCGAGCACTTCGTGCACCGCTACATCATCTCCACCACCGACAAGTGGTCGAAAAACGCTGAGGACGCGTTAGAAAACCAGCAGATCCCCACCAGCCGCATCGGTTTTAGCCAGATCGCGGAGTCCCCGGTGAACTGGGACGTTGTTTTCCCCGGCTCAGAAATACAGGTGCACCTGACCCGGCGCGAAACCTTCGAGCCGCGTCCACACCAGCAGCAGGCGATTGAAAACGTCATGGCCGGGTTCAACACCCACGACCGCGGCAAGCTCATCATGGTCTGCGGCACCGGTAAAACCTTCACCTCGCTCCGCCTCGCCGAACAGGTCGCGGAGCAAAACGGTGGCCGTGCCCGTGTGCTCTTCCTCGTTCCGTCCATTGCACTGCTCGCGCAGACACTTCGCGAGTGGACCGCACAGGCTCGCATGGATCTGAAGAGCTTCGCCGTCTGCTCCGACAACAAGGCGAGCCGACAGGCCGAGGACATCGCTTCTTACGATCTTGAAGTGCCCGTCTCCACTGAGGGCAAAGACATCGCCGCCCGCTTTGCTCAGGGCAAGCGCCGCGACGGCCTACACGTCGTCTTCTCCACCTACCAGTCCCTGCCCGCCGTACACGATGCGCAGGAAAACGGCCTGGACGACTTTGACATCGTCATCTGCGATGAGGCCCACCGCACCACCGGTGTCACCCTCGCTGGCGCGGACGAGTCCAACTTCGTGCGTATCCACGACGAGGACTACATCAAGTCCGCACGCCGCCTCTACATGACCGCAACGCCGAGGCTTTTCGACGACTCCGTGAAAACCAAAGCGGAAGAGCACTCCGCCGAGCTGGCATCCATGGACGACGAAGCCATCTACGGCCCAGAGTTCCACCGCCTCGGCTTCGGTGAAGCCGTGGACAAGGGTCTGCTCACGGACTATCGAGTGCTCGTGATGACTGTGGATGAGGACGTCGCCGCGGAAGCAATGGCCCGCAGCACGCAAGAAGGCATGAACCTCACCACTGCCTCGGCCATGATTGGCGCGTGGAACGCACTCGCAAAACGCTCCGGCAAACTGCAAGGCGAGAAAGGCGGCTTCGAGGAAAACGCCGCACCGATGCACCGCACCGTTGCGTTTGCGAAGGATATTAAGACCTCGAAACTGATCGCCGAGACATACCCGGGGCTTATCGCCAGCCACCAAGAGGCGTTGCGCGAGCACGCTGCGCTGAACGACGTCTCCCTACACAATCTTGATCTCTCCGTTGCAGTTCAGCACGTCGATGGCAGCATGAACGCGATGGAGCGCGGCAACAAGATTGCCTGGCTCGAAGCAACGATCGACGTGGACGAAACCCGCATCCTCACCAACGCCCGCTGCCTCTCCGAAGGCGTGGACGTTCCCAGCCTGGACTCGGTGATCTTCTTCAACCCGCGAAACTCGATGGTCGATGTCGTGCAGTCCGTCGGGCGTGTGATGCGCAAGGCTGAGGGCAAGGATTACGGCTACATTATCCTCCCCGTTGCAGTCCCGCCCGGAAAAGCACCGTCGGAGGCGTTGAACGACAACACCCGTTTCAAGGTTGTGTGGCAGATCCTCAACGCGCTGCGCGCGCACGACGACCGATTCAACGCGAAGGTGAACTCCATCGGCTTGAATGAGCAAGTCGAGCTCCCCATCGACGTCAACCACGTCACCACCAAGAACGAAGAAGAACTACGGAAGCAAGCCAAGGCGGAGCTCGACCAAAACGATGCGAACCCGGGCTACGAATCCTCCACGCTGACCTCCGAGCAGGTCGCCCTGTTCTCCCTGGAGAAGTGGCAAGAAGCGATCTACACCAAGCTCGTGGACAAGGTTGGCACCCGCACCTACTGGGAGGATTGGGCCGACGATGTTGCAGTGATCGCGGAAAACCAGATCACCCGCATCCACAAACTGCTAGAAAACGCTAGCCCCAAGCTGCAGCGCGAGTTCGACCGCTTCGTCGAGGGCCTGCGCGGTAATCTTAACGACTCGATCTCTGAGAACGAGGCGATCAGCATGCTTTCTCAGCACCTGATTACCGCCCCGGTGTTTGACGCGCTATTTAGCGAGCACGATTTCGCAGCCCATAACCCGGTATCTCAGGTGATGCAGCGCATGGTTGACGCGCTCGACGACAGCAACCTGGATGCCGAGACTGATTCATTAGAGAAGTTCTACGCCTCGGTACGGGTGCGCGCTTCTGAGGTTACGAGCGCTTCCGGGAAGCAGCAGGTGATTAAGGAGCTTTACGAGCGCTTCTTCCAAAAGGCGTTCAAGCGCGACGCTGACAAGCTGGGCATTGTCTACACCCCGGTGGAGATCGTGGACTTCATTCTGCGCGCTGCCGATGATGTGTCGAAGAAGCACTTCGGTCGGGGTTTGAGCGACGAGAGCGTGCACATCCTGGATCCGTTTACGGGCACCGGCACGTTTATGGTTCGCCTGTTGCAGTCCGGGTTGATCGATCCGAAGGATCTGGCGCGCAAGTACGCCAACGAGTTGCACGCCACCGAGATCATGCTGCTTGCCTACTACGTGGCGGCGGTGAATATCGAGACGACGTTTAACGCGTTGCAGGCCGAGGCCGCACAGCGCGAAGGACTGCCTGAACCGGAGTACATCCCGTTCGCCGGCATCGCGCTAGCAGATACCTTCCAGATCCACGAGGAAGGCGACATCCTGGATCTGACGGTGTTTAAGAACAACAACGAACGCATCGTTCGGCAGAAAGAGGCCCCGATCAATGTGATCGTGGGCAACCCGCCGTACTCGGTAGGCCAGACGAGCGCGAACGATAACAACTCGAACCTGAAGTACCCGACGCTAGATGCACGTATTGCGGAGACGTATGCGGCGAAGTCAACGGCGACGAATAAGAACTCCCTGTACGACTCGTATCTTCGCGCGTTCCGCTGGGCGACCGACCGGATTGGTGATCAAGGCGTTGTTGCCTTCGTTTCGAACGGAGGGTGGATCGACGGTAACACCGGAGATGGTGCGCGCCTCTCAATGGCGGAGGACTTTACGGACATGTATGTGTTCAACCTGCGGGGCAACGCACGCACAGCTGGTGAACAGCGCCGAAAGGAAGCAGGCAACGTTTTCGATGACGGCGGGCGTACAACCATTGCGATCACAATCGGAGTCAAGGATCCGAATAATTCGGGATTCGATCTGCATTACCGCGACATTGGGGATTATCTATCAACGTCAGAAAAGCTTGCAATTGTGGATACGTCGACGATTGAGAATGTTGATTGGCAATCAATCGTGCCGAATCAGCATGGGGATTGGTTGAACCAGCGCAGCGATGATTTTGCAACATGGCCTGTTATCGGTGAGAAGAAGGACACCCCAACGATGTTCTTTGGCACCTATACCGCAGGGTTAAAAACTGGCCGTGATGCTTGGTTGTATTCTTCTGCAACCGGCCAACTCGTAGAAAACATCGGAACGCACGTCGCGAACTACCGCCAAGCGCAAGAGCTATTGCGAAGCGAAGGGTTTGAGGAAGGCAAGCGGGGTGTCGACTCCCTGTTCGCTCAACACCCTGAATTGGTCGATAGCACGCAAGGTTCATGGAACCGCAGCTTGAAGCAGGAGTTAGCCCGCGGAACTGAGATCACGGTTGATACGGACCGTGTGTACACCTCGTTGTACCGCCCGTTTTTTAAACAGCGCAGTTACTTTGCGAAAGAGCTCAACGACATGGTGTACCAGTTGCCGTCGATGTTCCCTACGCAGCAGCACCGCAACATTGGGTTCGTACTTACGAGTCCAGCCTCTCATTATCCTTTTGCTTTGATCGCTACTGAATTTGTTCCGAATCTGCATGCCTTGGATACTGGCCAGTTCTTCCCCCGTTTCACCTGGGCGCCGGTTGAGGCGTCGGATGGTGGGTTGTTCGGCGAGGGGGTGTCGATAAGCGAAGGCGAGTCCTCGATCTACGGGCAGATCGGCGAGGTCGTTGCGGGGTATGTGCGCAAAGACAACATCACCGACGAGATCAAGGCGCTCTACCGCGACGCACTGGGGGCGGATGTGACCGGTGACGATATCTTCCACTTTGTCTACGGCAAGCTGCACGACCCGAACTATCGGGAGGCCTACGCGGCAGATTTGAAGAAGTTGCTGCCACACATCGAGACGCCGGGAACGCGTGCGGAGTTCGACAAGTTTGCGCTCGCTGGCAAGGAACTGATGGATCTGCACGTTGGGTACGAGGATGTGGAGCCGTACTTGCTGGACATCGCGGTCAAGGGCGACGAGTCCGACCCGGATACCTGGCGTGTAGTGAAGATGAAGTGGGCGCGCAAGAAGGACCCGGAGACCGGCAAGAACGTCAACGACGTCACCAAGCTGATCTACAACAAGCGCGTGACCATTAGTGGTATCCCGGCTGAGGCTGATGAGTACATGCTGGGGTCGCGTTCTGCGTTGGCGTGGTTGATTGACCGGTACCAGGTGAAGAAGGACAAGGCTTCCGGAATTGTCAACGACCCGAACGACTGGGCCGATGAAGTTGGCAACCCACGCTACATCGTGCACCTAGTTGGCAAGGTGACTCGGGTCGCAGTAGAGACGGTGCGGATCGTTCGCGGGCTGGAGGGGCTAGGCTCTACTCCTCCCAGGTCACGGCCTCCGCGAGGAGCAGGTCCGCGAGCTTCTCGTTGTGGAAGCGCGAGTACATCGTGGAACCGCGGCGCATGAGGCGAGTATTCAGGGCATACGCCTCTGTCACTAGTTCATCGAAATGCGGCAATTCGATATACCCGTCGATGACGGCGAGCAGAGTACCCAGGTCGAGTTCGAGACTCGACACCTTCTCGCCTCTGTACCCGCGGCTGAAAATGGACCAACGACCGGATGGATCTTGGAATCGCGTGTGGCTGTCCAAGAGCGCCGTGTTCACGTTTACGGCGACGAACGCGTTCGGGTCGTTGGCGTAATCCACCGATTTGCTCGCCACAATGAACAGAGTCTCCAGGTTTCCACAGGACAGCGTGACCAGGCGGTGCTCAGTCGGAGTGCGGTTTGTCGACGGCATGCACGTCACCGCCCATAGTTGGCCTGCGGTCGCTGCCGGGTCTGGCATGGTGTTGGCAATGTACCACCCAAGCAGGGCACGAATCTCGAGGAATACGGGGTGCCGAAGAAGCTGAGCGAGCTTCGCGTCGAACTCGTCCGCATACGACTGAGTGGCACCTTTCGCACGTTCTCGATCCCACGGCAGCGACACGGTCGAGCCCTTCAGGGTCACGATCTCAGCAGTGCCATTCCCCCGTGGCCGGTTGGTGAGCATGATGTTTCGCACCGAGTATTGCGCTTCAGTCTCGGTGATCAAAAATTGCTCCGCGGCCGTGATTTGGTCTTCCGGCATCGGGAAGAAATCGACAGCAACGATGTCTGGCCATCGCCGCCGGTGGCTGGCGAACCGGCTCACTACATTCTTGGACTTGCCCGGGTACGCCTCTCCGTTTTCGAAGTGGAGGCGGTAGACCCCACACTTCGAGTCGCCCTTTTTAAACGCGGGCGCGAGCGAGGAAAGATCGCGCACGTCGATAGTTCTTCCCTCAGGAAGCTGCATACCGGTCATTACTCAAAGAAGTCCTCATCGATCTCGACCATCTGGACTGTGCGCTTGACCTGCACACCGACACCGTGCTTAATCATGAGCTGGGTCAGGAGCGGGCCGTCGATAAGCACGATTCGAATCGGCACAGAATCTGCATACGATATCGCATTCGGCGTGTACGAGGATGTCGTCAGAAAAACGCCCTGGTTCGCCTGAGCACCGTGCAATGCACCGACGAATGCTTGTATCTCAGGGCGACCGACCGAATGGCCAGAGGCGTATCTCTTGGCCTGTACGTAAATCCTTGAGAGTCCGAGCGCGTCTTGGTCGATAACCCCGTCGATACCGCCATCGTTGGAGAGTTGAGTGCGGGTCGCTTTGCCCAAAGAACCGCCATACCCCATGGCTATGAGCAGCTCGAGAACAGCATCTTCGAAGAACGCCGGGTCGTTCTGGTGGAGCCGCGTCAAAAGCTCCTCGCGAACCATTTCCTCGTGTCGCTGTTGACCTGTTTCCACCAGCTCAAACGGAGTCAGGGTGGCCAGTTCCTCAGGCAAAGGTTCCTCAGGTGAAACGGCACCGGTGGCCGGAGCGAGAAACGCTTGGTACCGCCCGCCGCTCATCTCACGCCTAAAGTCACTGAAATCGATACCGCCCGGATGGCGTTTCAGCAAAGCGCTCCCAGCTTCGGTGATTACCCAGTGAGCCCGCTTCGGCGATTCGATCGCGCCAGCTTTGTTCAAGTGAGTAATCGCCCAATTCCCTCGGTTGAGATACACCGGCTTACCAGAGGGAATTGCTCGCCTACGCTGCTCCTCCGAAAGCCCGAGCAGGTTTGATGCTTCTTCGACAATGTCGCGGCGCTTCCGCACCTCACCGTCGGCCAGCACTCGTAGGACAGGAATGAAGTAGTCGTCGAACGTAGGAAGTTCTACTCCAGCCATTTACATCTCCTCCTGGTCGAAGTGGGAGGAGTCTTCTTCGCCCTGACCTGCAGACACGTCGCGCTGCACCGGCTTCTCAATGGCCCCCTCGACCAACTGGCACAGAGACTCACGGCGTGCGGTGAAGAACCCGTCGAAGTTGTCGGTCCGCAAAGCTTCCGGGTCTACGAGGTGCGGACGCACCAGCGCGTCGAGGTCTTCTGGCGAGATCTGAGCGGTGCGCTCGATCTTGTCAACGTATTTCGAAGGTGCCACACCTCCAATCACTCGGTTGGTTCGTGCACTAAGCATGGTCTTGTTCACGATGGACTCACGGTGCTCGTCGTCGATACCGTTCTTGTTGCACCACGCTTGCGGGAAAATGTGGTGGATATCGACATTCATGTCTTTGTACTGCACCGCGCCGAAGGTCTTATCTTCCATCCAGTCCTTCGAGTTATTGGCCATGAGCAACGCCATTACGCCCTTGTACGCGGCGGAGTTTCTGGTCCGCATGGAGTGTAGGCGGGACTCGACAAAATTGGCGTCCGCGACAGTGCGTGGCAAAGGCGCGGATTCATCCTTGCACCACGCCGGCACCTGCTCGAGGTCACGGGCAAACCGTGTCTCAATCGCGCTTCCATAGAGCTCACCGAACACACCCGACCAGTACCAGCGAGCAAGTCGTGCCTTGACCGAATGCAGGTCTGCGTCCATTCCAAGAACCACCTTGATCGCTGCTAACGGCACCAGCTGCTTCTGATACGGGATGTCACGGGCAGTGAACACATGTAGATCTGCGAGGAACTGCGAGGCCCAGATGAATGCGGCACGCAGCGGATCGCGCCACTCAAGATAATCGTCGAGAGTTAGGCGAAGCACGTCTTCACGTTTCGCGGTCACGGCAACCTTGCGCCCCTCTCCGGCAGTCGACTGCTGTTTCTTCAGGCTGGCAAGCATTGTGACCGCTTGGAGGAGGTCCGTGTTTTCCACCGCGTTGAGAACCGGGTAGTCCTCCCAGAGCTTTTTGGTCTCCAGCCAATCATCGTTGAGCCGGAAGTCGTGTCCCGTTTCCGCGTAGTAAGAACCGTCGCCCGCAAATACTGCAGTGAGAAGCTCGAAGACGTTCAGGGGAAGACCGCCGATGTTGACTTTCTCGAAGACGGTGGCCACTGCCGCCTTGTCGGTTTCCTTATCCAATTCAATCGCGGGAAGCTGATACTGAGACGCAGGCTGCACGTATGTCTTGTGGAACTGCATGGACACCGAGCTATCTGGGTATCCCATCATCCATTGGAACGATTCATTTGGGTTGTACAGCAGGGCGATGGGGAAATACCCATTCTCATACTGTGCTTCCGTGGTGCTGAGGTCCAACACCACATCACGGTTGAAGTTCGCTTTCAGTTTCCCGTCGGCCGGGACCGAAATAACCGCCTCCTCCACCCGGTCCGGATCTGCCAACGCGGCCTCGATGTTGATGAAGAACTTGCGGTCGAGCAATTTGCCGCGAGAGTCCTTCGTATGCACGATGCCCCCACCAGTCAATGCCTGGGTCAGGGACGTAAGGCGCTGCTGGCCGTCGAGAAGCAAAAAGCTCGGCTCTTTGTCCGCCACCTTTGTGCCCTCAACCGGACGCGGCTTGAAGCGAACTTGGTCGTTGCCCGTTTCCAGGAGCATGACCACGCCCATCGGGTGGCCGCGCAACACCGTGACTAAAAGCTGACGAACACGCTCCTCATCCCACTTGTAGCCGCGCTGGAAATCCGGCAGTTGAATCACGCCAGTCGTCGTGCGTTCGAGGTATTTCTCCAGCGTGTACATGGGGGTTTGGAAGCCCATGGTGTTCCTTTCAGCTCATTGTCTAACTCGACATATTCGAGCATAGGATGCGGGCCGACAATTCTCTGCGAATTGATCGAACATGAAAGCGCTCCGCGCAGGACGATTACGACTCGGATCACGTTCTCGACCGTCGGTTTCCAGGCTTCGCTCTCCGCCAGCAAGACGGTTCCCCGTAGCGCACTACTCTCATGCAAAAGTCTTATGTGGAAGTGCGCTTTTCCGGCGGCACGCGGGTATCCGTACCCGCCATTACCCGCGCTCTTCAGGAGGAACTGTTCACGATCCTGGTGGGCACCGCCGCCTTGCTGGAGGGAGGTGGGATTCACCGTGCGCCAACACGCTCATCATCGCCAGCTTCGTGCGTGCGTTTATGCGGACCAACCAGATGCGTGGCCGGGTGATCCGGGTGGATCTCGCCGTCCCGGATAAGACCGCGAATAGCTGGCATATCGCAACGTGTGAACCGGGCCAGGTTGGCGGGCGCGGAGCATGGCTCGACCAGATGGTACAGAGCGGGGCACAGGCGCTAAACATTGGAGCGAATGTGCGCCTGTCCGGCGGAACCTTCGCCGAAAGGAAGCTTTTTGCGGACGCCATGACTCAGCTGTCTGGGGAGGTCCGCAACGCGCGCTACCTCATCGCGCCTGCGCATCAAGTTCGCATCCGTGGAATCTTCTGCGCCCAGACGGTGCCCGACGTGCTCGGCACGCGCCGGGAGAACGTGGAAGAGTGCTTGAGCCAACTCCAGCGCGTGGGTTTGCCGATGCGTGCGGTGTATACCCGCAGCCGGGAAGGCCGCGAGTTCCTTTTGCAGGCGCGCAAGCTCAGCGGAACCAACATTGCGGCTCGTTTGGCTAGCCAGACACGGCGGTACGAGAAACAGTCACCGTTGGAATTTCCTATTGTCTGACCCCTCACATTATTCTTAGGTGCATGAATGCAGTCCTAGTCGCCGTCGTCGTCATGCTGGCCCTCGCCCTGCTTCGGGTGCATGTGGTTCTGGCGCTTTTCATCGGAGCCATCGTCGGTGGTCTCCTCAGCGGCCTTGGCCTTGATGCCACGATGGTGGCCTTCCAGGAAGGCCTCTCCGGCGGCGCGAAAATCGCGCTTAGCTATGCCCTCCTCGGCGCTTTTGCGATGGCCGTCGCCAGCGCGGGACTGCCCAAGCTTCTGGCGGACTCCCTGCTGGGGAAACTGGGCGTCACTAACGAAGAAACAAAGAGCCGCGCCGTCGCCGTAACGAAATGGTTGATGCTGGCCGGCATCCTCGCGATGGCCGTGATGAGTCAGAACCTCATCCCCGTGCACATCGCGTTCATTCCGCTGATCATCCCGCCGCTGCTGAGCGTGTTCAACAAGCTGCAGCTGGACCGCCGTCTGGTCACCTGTATTCTGACGTTCGGCCTGATCACCACATACATGTGGATCCCGCTGGGCTTCGGCTCGATCTTCCTGAACGACATCCTGCTGGGCAACATAGACAACGCAGGAATGACCACCGATGGCATCAACGTGATGAAGGCCATGGGCATCCCGGCGCTAGGCATGTTCTTGGGTCTGCTCATCGCGGTCTTCATCACCTACCGCAAGCCGCGCGAGTACGAGGAGCGCCCGATTGTGGAGGTCGAGACCGACCCGGCCGGGCAAGTCTCCCGCTACAAGATCATCGTCTCCGTCATCGCGATCATCGCCACTTTCGCCGTGCAGGTCGTTATGCAGGCTATGGATATGGAGGCCGATTCGCTGCTGATCGGCGCTCTGGTGGGGCTGACGATCTTCATGGGGACTGGCGCGGTCGATTGGAGGAAGGCCGACGATGTCTTCACCGCCGGTATGCGCATGATGGCTTTGATCGGCTTCATCATGATCACCGCCCAAGGCTTCGCCGCAGTCATGCAGGCCACCGGCGAGGTCGAGAGCCTGGTCACCACCTCCGCCGACCTGTTCGCGGGTAACAAGGCCGCCGCCGCCCTGGTGATGCTGCTGGTCGGCCTGGTGGTCACCATGGGCATCGGCTCGAGCTTCTCCACCCTGCCGATCGTTGCAACGATCTACGTGCCTTTGTGCGCATCGATGGGCTTCTCGCCGCTCGCCACTGTGGCGATTGTGGGTACTGCGGGTGCTCTTGGTGACGCCGGTTCCCCGGCATCCGACTCGACCCTAGGCCCCACGTCGGGTCTGAACGCGGATGGCCAGCACGACCACATCCGGGATTCCGTGATCCCGACGTTCCTGCACTTTAATATTCCGCTGCTGATTGCCGGCTGGATCGCGGCGATGGTTCTGTAGCTGCTGGAACGCACCAGCAGGTAGGGCGTTGGGAAAACAGGGGGCACCAGGGGGGAGGGGCGCTAATAGCGCACCACCAGATTGCGTGCGTCCGTCGGCCCCAGCAGGATCTCTGGCGCCAAGCCGAAGTTGGTCCAGCGGGTACGGCTGGCCCAGTCCAGGGCTTCCTCTCCCATGTTGTGGCGGAAGTTCACCGCAATGCCGTCGGAGTAGAAGCGCAGTTGGGTGGCTCCGGTGGGCCAGTTCTTCGCCGCGGGGGTTTCCAGGAATACCGCGTGGGTATCGACGTCCGGCTTATCTCGGTGAGCACGGTGAGTGTGGCCGGCCAGCACCAGCTTTACGCCCGGCGCCGCTTGAATCATCTTCTGCAGCCTGATCAGATCCGGGTCACGCAGAATAAAAGCAGGTCCGGCAGCGTTCGACCAGCCGGCCTCGCGCGTCATGGGGTGGTGCAGCAGAAGCACGGTTGGCTTATTTGGATCGCGGCGCAAGAAGCCTTCGATCTGACGAAACTGCTGTGGCTCGATCCGCCCGCCAGACTTATCTAGCTCCGTGGAATCAATGCCGATTACTCGTACGCCTGCGGGCTCTAGATCCATCATCCAGGCCTGCTGTCGCGGCTCGAAGACGTCACCAAAGGGATCGAAGTGCTCTTTGCCGTAAGGGGTAGCGGTTTCGTAACCGGAGGAGTCGTCGGCTTTGTGCGGCCGGTCGTGGTTGCCACGGGTTACGCGCCACGTGCCGGAGAAGGTATCTAGCATTTCCTTGGCACGTCGCACCTCGGCCGGGCGGGCTTCACTCGTGACATCGCCATTGACAAACAGGTGTGTAGCGCCACAATCCTCGGCCGTCTTAATGACCGCATCCAGGCACACCTCCGGGTAGGGTGCGGATTTCGGATTGGGCACCGCCGGTGGTGGAAAGCCATCGAACCACAGGCCATCCTGGGCCTCACCCATGTGCACATCGTTCGCCACGACCACGGTCTGCAGTACCTCGCCGGACAATTTAGGCAAGGTAGTGAACTCTTTCTTCTTTTCCTGGAAGTAGTTGTGAGTCGCGTTGGCTTCGATGCCATGGGAGGAAGCGCTGAAGCGATACTTGGTCTCCGGCTGTAGGCCTTCGATAGTCATGATGTGGAAGAAGGTGTTCTTCTCCGAGCGCACGACCTTCGTATGTTGCGGGTTATCTTCCGGCCATACGCGCAGCGTGCCTTCGGTCGGCATACCCACGGGGCGCTCGGCGATGCTCACCTTTGCGTCCCACGTCAGCCAGCTAATCGTCACTGAATCCTCTGTGGCAGTGACTACCTGCAGGTCACCGGCAAGGAAAGCGCCGTTGGGGCCGGTGCCCTTGTGCCCCATAACCCAGCCGGTCTCTGAGCTGCCGATGTTGCTTGGGGTAAAGCTCGCCGATCCCGCCAAGTTTGGAGTGCTGGCAGATCCTAGTGCTGAACTCCCGGCCAACTCACTGCCCGCCAGGCCGGAACCGCCTGTGCCCGGTGCCGCACCGGCCTTCGCAAGCGGTCCTACCACGAAGGCTGCAGAACCGGCGCTGAAGCCTAGTGCTTTGACGAATCGGCGTCGAGAAAGAATACCTTTACTACCCATGAAGGCAAAGGGTAAAAGGTGTGCGTGACCAGCAACCGGACTAAAAGCAGCGGGTAGGGAAAGGCCGGGCGAATAGTGGGTTAACGGCTACGGCCGTGCCTAGTTGATCCTCTGCTCGTGGCCCGCCCACGCTTCCTCTCGCAGTTCATTCTTGCGGACCTTGCCCGTGGAGGTGCGAGGCAGCTCGTCGAGAATGCGCACGTCTCGCGGCACCTTGTAGCCGGCGATGTGCGCGCGGCAGTAGGCGATCACGGCTTCTTCCAAAGCGGATTCGTCTCCGCCGCGAGCCTCCGGGCGCAGGGTCACGTAGGCGCGCGGGCGCTCGCCCCACTTCTCGTCCGGCACGCCGATGACCGCACAGTCGGAGATGTCGGGGTGGCTGATAACGGCCTGCTCGACCTCGATGGTGGAGATGTTTTCGCCGCCGGAAACCACCACGTCCTTCGCGCGATCCATCAGCTGGATGTAGCCGTTGGGGTGCATTACTCCGAGGTCTCCGGTGTGGAACCAGCCGCCGCGGAAGGCGTGCGCGGTGGCTTCCTCGTCCTTGAAATATCCAGCCATAATGCCGTTGCCGGTCAGGACGATCTCGCCCAGTGTCGCGCCGTCGGCGGGCACGTCCACCAGCGCTTCGTCTAGGTGTTCGGTCGGCTGGATTACGCGGACGTCTTCGTTGGTGATGGACGCCACGCCCTGGCGCGCCTTCAAAATCGCGCGGCGGCGGACCGTCATGTCCGCCCATTCGGGCTGCGATTCGCAGACGGTGAAGGGCCCGTAGCTTTCGGTCAGGCCGTACACGTGGGTGACCTCCACGCCGATGTTCTCGCAGCGGGTGATGGTCGTCGGGCTCGGTGGCGCGCCCGCGGTGGTGACACGCAGGTTCGTCACACGGCGCTTGTTTTCGTCATCTACCAGGGTGTTCAGCACAGCCGGGGCGCCGCACATGGCGGTCACGCCCTCGGTGCGGATCAGCTCCCACATCTCCGGGCCACGCACCGCGCGTAGCGCCACCTGGGTTGCGCTGACGGCCATCGCCGCCCAGCCTGTGCACCAGCCGGAGCAGTGGAACATCGGCAGCGTCCACAGGTACACAGTGTCGTGGCTAAAGTGCTGCGTGTGCGCCTGCCCCAGCGCGTTCAGGTATGCGCCGCGGTGGGTGTAGATCACGCCCTTCGGCTTTCCGGTGGTTCCGGAAGTGTAGTTGATCGCGATGGTCTCGTTCTCATCGTGCACCCGGTAGGGCAGTGGCTCTTCGTCGCGGTGCGCGGCCAAGTAGTCGCTAAATGTTGTTACTAGTGACGCCCCCTGCGCGTCAGTTGCCCCGTTTTCAACCGGGGGCTCTACGCCTTCCTTGTCGGCGATGTACACGGCTCGGCGCAGGTCTCGTTCGCCGCTGGCGAGGATGGGGTCGATCAGTTCCTTCTCGCCGACGAGGACGTCGATGGAGGAGTGGTCGAGGATGTAGTTGACTTCCTTAGGTGCAAGGCGGGTGTTGATCGGCACCGTCACCGCATTCGCCAGCGGCACGGCGAACTGAGCGAGCAGAGCCTCGTAGCTATTGGAGGCGAGGATGCCCACGCGGTCGCCCTCGGCCACCTGGTCGGCGATCAGCGCGTGGGCGAAGGCTTGGGCGTCTTCGTTGAACTCTGCGAAGGTGATGCGCCGTGGCCCGTCGACTGCGGCGATTTTGTTGGGGTGAACCTGTGCGGAGCGTTGCAAGAAGCGCAGAGGAGTGAGTGGAGCGTTTAGGCCGTGCTGCGATGCGAAAGTCATGCTCGCGACTGTAATCCAGATCACTAAACCCTGTGAGGGGTTTTGCTTAATTGATTTTTGATAGCGTGGCGATTATGAGAAATTTACGACCTGCTAAGAAAATTGTTAGTTCGCAAATTGCTCGTCGCAGTGCCGCAGTAGCAGTGGCATGCGCACTGGGAGTCTCGGCAGCCGCCTGTTCGTCTGAAGATTCGAATGATGGCGCCGCAGAGAAGGAAACCGTCACGTCCACGGTGAAGGAGAGTGCTGAGGAATCTTCTGCCCCAGAGGAGGCGGAACAATCCCGAGCTTCTCAAGAAGCTCCCGCGCAACAGGATTCGGGCAGCAAGCTCCACAGGATCACCGTCGATGGCAAGGAAGTGGATACCAAGCTGTTCTCCCCGGTGCGTTGCGAACTGGATGAGGACGACGGACGCGAAGTGCTAGAGGCCGATTTCGGCAAGGATGACGACGATCGTGATGAGCTGGACATCGATATTTACACCGATCAGCCAGCCCTAGAGTCCCTGGACTTCGAATACAAGGGTGTCGAATATGAGATCGATGACGACCATGCCGCCTCGGCCACGGTGAAGCGCCAAGGCGACAACTATGTCGTCGAAGGAACCCCAGTGGAGGACGATTCGAACCGTACGATCGCCCTATCCGTGGAATTCAACTGCGCCAACTAGAGGCGGCGTTATAACCCGCTGGTTACAGCGCGCTGCGCCAGGGGTTCTTGGTTTCCACCAGGAACTTCTCCACATCCTCCGGGCGCGCCCGCAGGGTCGGGTCGAAGTCCAGGTAGGCCTTCGTCTCCCGGGCGATGAGCCCGGAGAGAATCAGCATGCCCACCAGGTTCGGCAGCGCCATCAGGCCGTTGGCAATGTCCGCGAAGGTCCAGGCCAGGCCGATCTCCGTGGTGGCACCGACGAAAACCACACACGTAAACAGCATGCGGTAGGGCAGGGAAGCCCAGGGGCCAAAGGCACGCTCCGCGTTTCGCTCGCCATAGTAGGACCATCCCAGGATCGTGGAGAAAGCGAAGAACACGATGGAGAGGGAGACGATGGTGCCACCCCACTCCGAGCCGATGCCCTTGCTAAAGGCCTGAGCCGTCATGTTGGCCGCATTATCCTCGCCTGTATCCCACACGCCGGTGGTGATGATCACCAGGCCGGTCATGGTCACCACGATGATCGTGTCGATAAACGTCTGAGTCATAGAGACCAAGCCCTGGCGCACAGGGTGAGTGGTCTTCGCGGCGGCCGCTGCAATTGCGGCTGATCCCATGCCGGACTCGTTGGAGAAAATGCCGCGGGCCACACCCATCTGCATGGCCAGCATGATGCCGGAGCCTACGAATCCACCGGTGGCAGAGGTCCCCGTGAAGGCGTCATTAAAGATAAGCCCCAGAGCATTCGGGATGTCGCCTGCGTGCAAAGCCAGCACTACGATGCCGCCGCCGATGTAGATAAGAATCATCAGCGGAACAAAGGCCGAGGTCACCCTGCCGATGGAGCTAATGCCGCCGAGGAGAACCGCTCCGATCAGCACGAACATTACCGCGCCGGTGACGGTGGGGCTGACGTCGAAGGTGTCCTCCAGGCCCGCAGCTACGGCATTACCCTGCGTCAGGTTGCCGATGCCGAAGGAGGCGATGATGGCTGCGATGGTGAAGAACCACGCTAGGAACGTGCCCAGCCCACCCGGAATGCCTCCCGAAAGATAGCGCTGCGGACCGCCGGAGACATTGCCTTTCGAGTCGGCCACGCGGAAGCGTACACCCAGGAAAGCCTCCGAGTACTTAGAGGCCATACCCACCAAGCCGGTGATCCACATCCAGAACAGCGCGCCGGGGCCACCGATGGAGATGGCGGTTGCCACACCCACAATGTTGCCCACGCCGACAGTTGCGGCCAGTGCAGTGGTGAGCGCCTGATACTGAGTGATATCGCCTTCGCCACCCTCGTCGTTCCTGTCGATAAGCCCGTGGCGCAGGGCTACGAACAGTTTGCGGAACTGCACGCCACCCAGGCGGATCGTTAGCCATAGGCCGGTGAGCAGCAGTAATGGGATCAGGAGCCACTGGCTCCAGATGAACTGGTCGATCTTGTCCAGGGTGTTCTGGAGGGATTCGGCGAAGGAAACGTCTTGCATGGACTACAGAGGTTACGCCTGTAAAGAAGTGTGGAAGAAGGGTTTAGACAAATTCGCTGGGGCTGTTTACAAATGCCGGGCAGCGGCGAGGAGTGGCGACAAGCGCGGGGGCGGGGTAGAAGAGCGCGGGGAGAGCGCTGAAAAACCCGCCGGAATCGGGCACGATAAATGGTGAGTAGCAAGAAAATGCTTTCAGGCACCGACCGAAGGAATCATTATGCACCCACGTGCTGGCCAGCCCGCCACCCCCGACGACCTCACCGACATTCCCGCCCTGCTGGAGGCATACTCCGCCACGGTCCCGAACCTGGCTGATCCGGGCCAGCGCGTGAGCTTCGGCACCTCCGGCCACCGCGGCAGTGCCTTCGACGGTGCCTTCAACGAGCCGCACATCCTGGCAACCACCCAGGCCATCGTTGACTACCGCCGCGAGCAGGGGATCAACGGCCCGATTTTCATCGGCCGCGACCCCCACGCCCTGTCCGAGCCCGCCGAAGCCACCGCGCTGGAGGTTCTGGCCGGTAACCAGGTGACCGTGAAAGTGGACCAGGAGCGTGGCTTCGTGCCCACCCCGTCGGTCAGCTTCGCCATCCTGGAGTACAACAAGCAGCTGCCCGGCGGCCCTGAGGGCACCGACGCTGGCCGCGCCGACGGCATCGTCGTCACCCCCTCCCACAACCCGCCACGCGATGGTGGCTTTAAGTACAACCCGCCGACCGGCGGTCCGGCGGATACCGATGCCACCAGCTGGATTGCCCGCCGCGCCAACGAGTACCTGGATGCGGGCCTGACCGGCGTACAGCGCTCCACTTCTGCCGAGCTGGTGGAAAGCCACAACTTCCTGGGCAATTACGTTGCTGCCCTGCCGGAGGTCATCGACATTGAGGCCATCCGCAACGCGGGCGTGCGCATCGGCGCCGACCCGATGGGTGGCGCCTCTGTTGCCTACTGGGAGCGCATCGCCGACGTGCACGGCCTGGACCTCACGGTCGTTAACCCCACCATCGACCCGGCCTTCGGGTTCATGACCTTGGACTCCGACGGCAAGATCCGCATGGATTGCTCCTCGCCGTCCGCGATGGCCTCTCTGGTCGATGCGGTCGCAGGCGCCGGTACGGCTTCCTATGACATCGCTACTGGTAATGACGCCGATTCCGACCGCCATGGAATCGTCACCCCAGACGCAGGCCTGATGAATCCGAACCACTACCTCGCCGTCGCTATCGAGTACCTCTTTAGCCACCGCGAGAACTGGCCACAGGATGCCGCCGTGGGTAAGACCCTGGTCAGCTCCTCCATGATCGACCGCGTGGTGGCCCGCATGGGGCGCAAGCTGATGGAAGTTCCGGTTGGGTTCAAGTGGTTCGTGCCGGGGCTGGTCAACGGATCCGTGGGCTTTGGTGGAGAAGAATCGGCAGGTGCTTCCTTCCTCCGCCGCAACGGACAGGTCTGGTCTACCGATAAGGACGGTATTATCGCTGACCTGTTGGCGTCCGAAATCAAGGCAACGACCGGCAAGAGCCCGTCCGAGCGCTACAAGGAGCTAGCTGAGGAGCTGGGCGCACCGCAGTATAAGCGCATCGATGCGCCGGCGAACCGTGAGCAGAAGGAGCGCCTGAAGAAGCTCAGCGCCAGCGACGTGGAGGCCACCGAACTGGCAGGGGAGAAGATCGAGGCAATCCTGACCGAGGCGCCGGGCAACGGCGCGGCCATCGGTGGTGTGAAGGTGACCACCGAAAACGCCTGGTTCGCTGCCCGCCCGAGCGGCACGGAGGACAAGTACAAGATTTACGCGGAGTCCTTCAACGGCGCCGAGCACCTGGACAAGGTGCTGGAAGAGGCGCAGGTCGTCGTCGATGGCGTGCTGGGATAACTTCGCGGTTCCCTGCAGGTATGCGTAAAATCACGGGGTCGATTCAGGGTATTGCCAGAAAACTGCGATACCCTCATGCCCAGTAGACACGTCATCATCTTGAAAGGAACGCTCAGTGAGCCAGAAGATCAAGGCCCCTAACTCTTCTAAAGGGGGCAATGGCTTCCTGTGGGGAATCATTGCGATCCTCGTTATCGCAGCCGTAGCCATCGGTTTCATTGTGTACAACAACCAGCAGCACAAGGTCGATAACATCACCCTGCCGGATGACAAGGTGGATGTGAAGATGACGACCGACGAAAGCGCTGTCACGCTGGAGTCGGAGAACGCCGGCGACGACGTGCCGACCGTCGAGGTCTTCGAGGACTTCAGCTGTCACTACTGTGCACAGCTGGAATCCGCATCCAGCGGAGATCTGAAGAGTGCGCTGGAAGACGGCAAGGTGAAGGTGAAGTTCCGCTTCCTGAACTTCCTGGACCGGGGCGATGAGTCCGGCCCGTCCACCCGTGGCGCATCCGTGGCGTGGGCCGTGGCTAAGGCTGGCGACGTGAATGCCTTCTGGAATATCCACCGCTTGATGATGGAAGAGCAGTCCACCGTTACCCGCCAGTGGGGCTGGGACGACCTGGCCAACGCGGCCGACAAGATCGGTGTGAATGAAGATGTGGTCGAAAAGATCCGCAACGAGTCCGTGAAGGAAGACGGCGTGAAGGTCGCTCAGAAGAACGACAAGGAGGTCGAGAAGCGCGAGGGTGACGTTTCCTCGCCGCTGCTGTACAAGGACGGCAAGCGCTTCGACCCGCCGTCCAACCCGGACCAGACCCTGAGCTCCTGGGTTCCGGTCGCGCTGGAAGGTAAGTAGCGCCCACGCAGGGTGGATGTGCGGGGCTTACGCCCGCGCGTTACCCCACTGCCACCTGGCGATTTGGAGAACTCAATTCCAGTGTTGTAGCTTTAGATCCGTTCGCTTGAAGAGCAACGGGGCTATGGCGCAGCTGGTAGCGCACCACACTGGCAGTGTGGGGGTCACGGGTTCGAGTCCCGTTAGCTCCACATAAGATGAGAAAATCGAAACTTGCCCCGCCTGATGGCGGGGCAGTTTTGTTTCTGAGGTGACTTCTCGGGGGTTAAGGGTTAAAGGTCAGAAGGGGATGCGGACGGAATCTTGGAGGATTCCATCATGAACCGCTTATACACCAAGGAGCAGCGACGCATAGCTCTGCAGGTTTACAAGCGCACTCAATCGGTGACCAAGACCGTCCGTGAACTTGGTTATTCAGGGCGATGGACGCTGTACAAATGGTTGCGTGAACCCGCCAAACCTGGTCGACCCCGCAAACAGTCAAAAACACTGACTCGCTACCCGTTTGAGGTCAAGCTTCGCGCTGTTGAGCTCTTCCACGCTGGCTGGAGGCCAGCTGACATCGCTGTGGAATGCGAGCTGCGCTCAAAGATGAGTGTCTATTCCTGGGCACAACGCCACCGTGAAGAGGGAGAATGGGGTTTGATGTCGAAAAGAGAACGCAAAGAGCACACTTGCATGCCCACCCGAGCAGCACTCGAGAAATCATTAGCCGATGATCCTGCAGAACTGAAGCGTCCTGGGTTTAGTTCCGCTTCTTTTACGGCCCTGTGTTGATGGGCTCGGTGAGATAGTACTCGGTTTCTACTTCTTGTGGGGTGGCGTAATCCAACGCTTCGTGAAGACGTTTGGTGTTCCACCAGTGCACCCACCGCAAGGTGGCTAGCTCGACTTCGCCTACTGATGTCCATGGGCCTTGAGGATGGATAAGTTCAGCCTTGTAGAGACCGTTAACAGTCTCGGCCAGCGCGTTGTCATAGGAATCTCCGACCGTGCCGACACTCGGCCGGATCTCGGCTTCGGCCAAAGCGGTGGAGCACTTCAGTGATACGTACTGACTTCCCCGGTCACTGTGGTGTATTAGCTGGTCGCCGTGGATTCGACCGGCAGTCGTTAATGCATGTTCCAGTGCCTCCATCGGCAGCGCATCGGTGCGCATCGTAGAGCGGGTGGCAACACCGACTATTTTGCGGCTGTAGACGTCAATGACAAACGCGGTGTACGCGAATCCTGACAGGGTGCGAACATAGGTAATGTCGGCGACCCAAAGTCGCCCGGGTGCTGTTGCCCGGAAGTTTCGCTGCACAAGATCCGGACGATGATCCGGCACTTTAGGGCTGATCGTGGTGACCGGGGTGCGTCCACGTCGTCGACCAGACACACCTGCAAGTTTCATCAGGCGTGCGGTCTTGTCGCGGCCGATATGAAAGCCCTCACGGTTCATGGCGTGCCACATCTTGCGGATGCCGTAGACCGAGAAGTTTTCCGCATGGACGCGCTGAATCTCTGGGATAAGCAGGCTATCGCTTAAGGCTCTGGCGCTCGGGGCGCGGGTGGTGGCTTTACGGTAGCCGCGGGAGGTGATGAATCCACGGTCTGCTTGTTTCAGAACACGGCAGATGGCCTCGACCCCACATTGCTCCTTGTACTCGTCGATGTAGGAGATCATCTGGTCGTGGGGCGGTCGAGTTCCGCCGCGAAAAAAGCCGAGGCAGTCTTGAGGTTTCCGTTGGCTCGTTTCAGCTCGCGGTTTTCCCGGCGTAGCCGTTTGAGCTCTTCTTCCATGGTTTCGCCACCTGTTGGAGCGGCCTGCTCATGGGCGACGCTGTCACGGTACCAGGCGCGCAACGTGTGATGGGACACGCCAAGGAGCTCTCCGACTACCTCGTATGCACGTTGCCGTGAGCAAGACTCCAGACGGACCATCTCTAGGACTTGATGGATCGCCTTCTCCTTGAATTCGGCGGAATACTTTCTGGGCATAGTGCCAATCCTTCCTTAGCAAAGGTAGGAACTAAACCCAGGACGCTTCAAGTTGATGGAGGAGATCTGCACATCACGCTCGTGCACTGCAAGTACTCCTTGAAACCAGACGCAGGATCCCGCCTAAAGGACCTCTACGAAGTCTGCGGCCAAGCGATGCGCGGGGCGCGATGGCGAGACAACGCAGGGTTGCCACTCCTCGAACATTTCGATCGACGAGCCGTCGGATACACGCGCCGCTTTGGAGGAACGGCGTTCGAAATTGGGGACCGTGAGATGCTCTTCCGGATCAGGCAGCAGACGTCGCTGCTGTTCCCGCGGTTCACGACAATCATTGCCCAGCCAGGCCTGAGCATAGGGTCAGCGAGTGATGAGCAACTCCGGCTCATCGCTGGTGCCGCTGCATATGTGCAGACCGGGACCGCAGGTGGGTTTGAGGTCTACGGATCGGACTGAGTGGCAATAGCCGTACGGATCTTCGACGAAACAAACATCGACGCCCGCGTCGTCTGTACGGGCTATTGAACGAGTGCGTTGGACAGGTCTCGGAAGTAGTTGTGGCGCGCCCAAAAGGAGCGATCGCCAATGACGTAGAGGCGGCGTTTGGCGCGGCTGGCGGCAACGTTGACAAGGTTCGGGGTGCGTGCCCAGTTGGCGGGCGCTCCCGGTTTGCTGGGGTCACCGCCGAGGACGAGGATTACGACGTCGGCCTCGCGTCCTTGCGCTGTGTGAATGGTTCCGGCTTGGAGGCCCTGATATTTCGGGATGAGGCTGCGGAGGCGATCTGCGACGGCTCGGAACGGGGAGATGGCGATGACCTCCGACGGCGGGATGCCGTGGTCGTTCAAGTAGGCGAGGGCCTTCTCGAACCGCTCGATCTGGCTTGGTTGGAGATGGCTGCCTGGGCTGTTGGCCGGCTCGTCAGCCCAGTAGCTGGGGGCGATGAGCGGTCCGGTTGGGCTGTCGAAGCGCTCGTCGGGGTCGTCGAGACCACGGTGGACGCCGTTGACCATGAGGTTGTTGTAGGCGATCTGGTTGCACAGAGTGAACATCGGGTTGTCGCAGCGTCGGTGCACCAGGAGTGGCGCGCTGACCCAGACTTTGTCCTCGCCTTGATCGAGCTGGGTCCCGAACGGCGTGACGCGGTCGGCCAGGGTCTGGACGGAGGCACGTGGCGGGATCCAGGTCGTGCTGAGGCCGTAGTTGCTGGCGATGTTGCGTTGTGCCTTCTCGGGGAGTGTGACGACGGGCTCGAGCTGGAGCGGGTCGCCCACTGCGACGATGCGTTGCGCGCGCCAAATCGCGCCGGCGGCGTACTGGGGTGAGGCTTGTCCAGCTTCGTCGATGAGGAGCCAGCCGATCGCCTCGGAGCCGATGCCGCTGAACATCCGGCTGGCCGAAGCGAAGGTTGTGGAAATCAACGGGACGACGAGGAAGAACAGTTGCCAGGCAGCCCGGAGCTTCTCGGGCTCGAGGTCGCGGGGGTAGTTCCCAGCGACGACCTCACCGGCGGCGCGCAGCCCGTTCAGCATGTCTCGTGCTGTGTTGGCGAGGAAGTCTTGGTGTAGTTGGAGTGCCGCGGCGAACAGGTCCGACCGGGCGGTGTCAAGCTCCTTGTCGAGCCATGGGGCGTGTAGCTCTCGCTGGTCGCCCTGCCATGCCGGGCCGGGATAAGCTGCACCGAACCGTTCTTCGTCCTGCGCACACTGATCCTGAAGTCTGGCCTGTTGATCTCGGAGGCCGTTCAGGTCGTGTTGAGCTGATGACAGCCGTGCTTGGGCATGCCGCACGGCGTCGTGGAGCCGTTGCCCACGGTCGCATACGTCTCGGTATTGTTGCTCGGCGTTGTCCAGTGCTCGCTCGAGGTCGGCGAGGCGGATGCGCCATGCTCGGACGGCTCGCCCGAAGGAGAAGAGTGTTTCCAGTACGCCGGGCTTAGTAGCGAGGTGCCGGCCGTGGCTGGCAGCAGCTTGCGTGCGGCCTGCGTCTGCCTGCTGCTGAACGGGCTGATGCCGAGACAGATCGTGTTGGGCCCGGTTGAGATTTCGGACTTCCTGTTCGATCGCCGCTTTCAGACCGCGTTCACGTTCAGCGAGTTCTGGGACTCGCCGGAGCCGATCCTCGGCCTGCGCCCGTTGTCGGATGAGTGCGTCGACGCGCTGTTCGACAATGCAGAAGTCTTCGCGTGCTTGAGCCCAGGGCTTGTAGGGAACCTTGCCGTCGCGCCACTGCACCAGCCTGGTCTGCATCCTTGGAACGCCGTTCTCGACAGGCTTCTTGGTCTTGGGGTCCTTTTCATCGAACCAGAATGCTGAGTGGAAGGCCGAACGGTTCCTCTTTCTGCCGAGTCGAGCGGCGACGAGACCCCAGGCTGTTGACGGTGTCGCGTCGCTGGTGGAGTCGCTGCCAGTCACGTCTCGGAGGATCTCGGTCGCGATATCACCGAAGTAGTCGATGTGGCCGCGCCACGGCGCTTCGATTGCGTCCTCGTCGGGAATCTCGGTGGTGACGTTCTCGACGGCCGCGTTGTTCGCCGACGCGACGACCATCTCGAACCCTGTCAGCTCGGGTTTAAGTTGGCGAACGATCCGATCGTGGCCTTCGCCGTCGGACCATCGATGGGTGACTTCGGTGAAGGCATGCGATGGCCGAGTCAGCGCTGCGAGTCGTCGGGCTCGCTCGACGACGTTCCCTGCGAGGATATCGCGCAGCATGGTCGTCTTGCCCGTGCCTGGCGGACCGTTGACGCCCATTAGACCACTGCTGTGCCCGAGGTCGTTCAGCGCGCGATTGACGGCGAACTGCTGGCTCAGGGCCAGCGAGTGGTCCGGGTTAGCCGGCCATCGGCCCTTGGGGAGGCGCTCGATCCCGGTGCCTGCGTCGACCGCGCCCGGGTGTGTGACGACATCGATCCGGTCGGACACAGGCAGTGTCTGGTCGCCGGTGAGATACGTGGCGAGGCCGGCGCCGAGATCTCCGCGTGCGACATGGTCGCGTACGGTCGCGAGGTCGTCGAGGTAGAAGCTGTTCAAGAAGTCGGTGTCCGTGCCGTCCTCGGCTCGTCGTGCCGACACTGCAACGCTCTCGATGACCACGCGATCGTCCGCGAGGTCATCGAAGCTGTCGACTCCGGCAGCGACATGGGACAGCTTCAGCAACTTGTTCAGCGAGTCCGAGTCGTGAGGCGGGGGCTGCTCTCTGCCATCGGCATCACGGCGGGCGCCTTCAAATGCGTCAATCGAGTCGACGAATCTTCCCGCGGTCTCGTCGAACCCGTCCATCCAGCGCGGGTTGCTCGGTCCTGGATCTCGTGTACGACCGGCAGCCCAGAGCGCCGAGGACAGCACCGCCGAATCGGTGACGAGACGACCGTCGTGATTGATCAGGAGACCGGCACAGGCGCTCTCACCTTCAGGCCGCTTGTCGTAGGCATCGGGATCCTCGCCGAACACACGGGCCAACGCCTCGTAGGTCGCTTCAAGCTTGTAGACGCCCAAATATACGGTATGACGCCAGACCCTTCGGGTCCCGTTGAACGGCTCGGGCGGAGCCAATGTCTCCCAGGGGAGAGGGTCTCCCGATTGCCACGCGATCACCTGACGATCCGACGGGCGGGTGGCTCGGCGCGTCAACGCTGGTACCCGCTGCGGGCTGAATAACTCCAACATCCACCAGAACATCAGTATCCGCAGACGCTCATCGCTGCCCCGATCCACTCCCATGCCCCTCATCTTACCTGATCGGGTTGTCACAGCCGCCCGGCACCCAGTCTCGGCGATCGACGTGGTCCGCTATCTTTCACGTCCGTGCGCATCACGCAGCACTATGCCGGCAGATCGGAGATGGTTGCGGACTGTGGCTGGGTGAGAATCCGAGGTGCTTGCCCACGCGTTCGAGCGACTCACCACCGGCATAGCGACGAGCCATCTCTCGCACCTCGTCCGGCGACGGTGTAGCATGCCGCATCCGTACACCCCGGTCCCGCAGCCGTAAGGCCAGTCGCTCCCGATCGATCCCGAGCTCGTTGGCAAGCTCTCGCAACGTGGTGCCAGCCTCGTGCTGTCTCTGTGCCACGTCGAGCAGGTCCTTGCCGGCGCGAGGGGGCCTACGCGGGAGCGGCTCCTCGTGACCGGCCTTTAGCACGCGGATGCGAATCGACTGGTGCATCGAACCGATCCGAACCAACGGCGGGGCAAGTTTCGACAAGCCTCCCGCTAGATCCACTGAATACAAAATCTCAGTTCAAAATGAGCTTGGGGTTTTGTTGTATTTGCAGGGTAATCCACCGTGCTAATCTAGCCTCGTTGGAAGTTGCCCAGTTCCTCGATGGACAGCGATCCCAAGCCGATTCCCCGCACCGGACAATGCTGGTGTGGGCGCGGTGGGACGTGAGGGCGTCAGTAAATAAAGAGAGCGAGCACATGAACGGTTTAGGTGCTACAAAACGCTTCGGCTATACCTTCCTAGTGCTATCCACGATCGGGCTGGTTTTCTCCACGCTGATCATGCACGACAAGCTGCAGATGGCGCTGGATCCTAACTTCGAGCCGGCTTGTACTTTCAACGAGGTCATCTCGTGTACGGATGTGATGGCCTCGGATCAGGCGGCTACGTTTGGGTTCGCAAACCCGTTTATCGGAATGATCGGTTTCGCGGTGATGATGACTCTCGCCGTGATGCTGATCGTCGGCGCTAAACTTCCTCGCTGGATGTGGTACTGCACCTTGGTCGGGTTGGCCCTGGGGGTGGTGTTTGTGCACTGGCTGGCCTACTCTGCGATCTACTCCATCGGCGCGTTGTGCCCTTACTGCATGGCCGTGTGGGCGGCGACCCTACCGATGTTTGTGATGACATTGGTGCACATCCAGCGCGAGAAGCGGCGCGAGGCGGGGGAGGATGTTCCGCACTCCGCGCTGGGCATGCCGCTGGTGGTTGTTATCGCCTGGTTCCTGGCGTTTACCGCGTTGATTCTGGATCAGTTCGTTTTCTAGCTGCGCCCCGGCTCAGCGGTGTGGGAGCCTAGCTGCGCCACCAATCGTCGTGCGGGGCGACAGGCAGATGCCGCTTGTGGCGCGAGCGGAACCATAGCTTTTCGATGTGCTCGGCGACCTGCGGGTCGATGTCGGCCGCGCCGTTGGTGCTTTCCAGGTAATCGTCGAGCTGCTTGTACGTCACTCCCAACGCTTCCTCGTCTGGGAGTGCGGGGCGGTCTTCCTCCAGATCCGCGGTGGGCACCTTCTGCCACGTGCTGTCCGGGGCGCCGAGGTGCTGCAACAGCGCCGCGCCCTGCCGCTTCGTGAGCCCCGCCAACGGCACCAGATCCGCCGCACCGTCACCGTGCTTGGTGTAGAAGCCGGTGATTGCCTCTGCCGCGTGATCCGTGCCGACAACCAGCGCGCCGAGCTCGCCCGCCAGCGCGTACTGCGCGATCATGCGTTCGCGCGCCTTGATGTTGCCCTTGTTGAAGTCGCTGACCTTCGCGATGCCGAGGGCCTCGCTCGCCGCGCGCGCCGATTCGTCGGTTGCGCCCTTGATATTTACTGTGACGCCCATACTCGGTGCGATAAACTTCAGTGCCACCTGTGCGTCGTCCTCGTCCGCCTGGGTCCCGTAGGGCAGCCGCACGGCGCAGAACCGGTAGGGCTGCGATTCGTCCTCCTGGTTGAGGCGCTCGACCGCCAGCTGGCACAGCCTTCCTGCCAGGGTGGAATCTTGGCCGCCGGAGATTCCCAGCACCAGGGTGCGCACTCCTGTGGCTTGCATGTAGTCGGCGATGAACTGCACGCGGCGCTCTACCTCTGCGGCGGGGTCGATGGCGGGGTGCACGCCTAGCTCTGCGATGATCTGCGCGTGTAGCGGGCGCGCGCTCGGGCGCTCGGCGCCGCTAGTGCTGCCGGGGTTGTTGGGGATGTGGTTCGGCTGGTTTGCGGAAGGGCTCATGGGTTAGATGCTAGTCCGCAGGGGAGCGTGGGGTGCTCGGGTAGTCTATTTGCACTTATTTGGTTTTGGAGTCTGCGATGGGTAAACTCATCGTTTGTGTTTGTGCCGGGCGGCATAGACGGGTTTTAGCCTGCTAACCTGTACTGCCTGGCGATGTAAGAAAGTCGATGAGGAAAGGAGCGCCCGATGAAGGTCCGCAAGTCCCTTCGGTCGCTGAAGAACAAGCCGGGCGCTCAGGTCGTTCGTCGCCGCGGCAAGGTCTACGTGATCAACAAGAAGGAACCCCGCTTCAAGGCTCGCCAGGGCTAAAGCCGAAGGGTTCTACTTCCCCCGCCTCCCGCTGAGAGCGCCAATGGCGCCGCGGAGGCGGGGGATTTTTGTTTCAAATCCCGGCTTTGAAATTACAAGCATGTTTTTTATGTGGCTAGATGTAGTGGTGGGATTTTTCCCCACCTGCGAATACTCAAGATGTAACTACTAGATATTGTGTTTCTGTTTTATGTGTGCCCCAAAATGTTGTGTTTTAGCAGTTGTCTTACACGCATGTGATGTGTAGTCTTAAGCAAGTCGATGAGAGGCGATGAGGGCACAGTACGCCTGACTATCGCTCGCCGAGGTCGTTGCTACGGCCAGCGTAAAGACTGACAAAGACCAACACTGATAGCGCCCACGAACCAGGAGAATGACAGCCACCATGATCACCGTCTACACCAAGCCCGCATGTGTTCAGTGCAACGCCACCAAGAAGGCTCTCGATAAGGCCGGTCTGGAGTACGAGCTCGTTGATATCAGCCTCGACGATGAGGCTCGTGACTACGTAATGGCGCTGGGTCACCTGCAGGCTCCCGTGGTTGTCGCCGGTGAAGATCACTGGTCCGGCTTCCGCCCGGATCGCATCCGCTCCCTGACCGCCGAGGCCGCCTAACCCCCGCGCGTCGCTTCGCCTTCACCGTCTACAAGGTGGGGGCTATTTTTGCGCGCGCCACACTGTCTGAATGAGGCTCAATGCTGATTACGTATTTTTCCTCCACGACGGAGAACACTCACCGCTTCGTGCGCAAGCTCGGGTTGCCTTCCTCCCGCATCCCTTTGAAGCGTAACGACGCCCCACTGCTCGTCGACCAACCGCATGTCTTGGTCGTGCCGACATACGGCGGGGGAGCAGGGATGACGGGAGACTACTCCCGACCAGTTCCAAAGCAGGTAATCAAGTTCCTCAACGTGGAGCAGAACCGCAAGTGGCTGCGCGGGGTGATCGGCGCGGGGAACATCAACTTCGGGTCGGACTTCGCCAAGGCCGGCGAGATTATCTCCGCCAAGTGCCAGGTGCCGTACCTGTACCGCTTCGAGCTGATGGGCACGGAGGAGGATGTCCACCGAGTGCGCGAGGGGCTGGCCGAGTTCGAGGCCTCCCTGCGCCACGAGGGCCGGTGGGATCTGGCGAGCTAACCCGCCCCGCACATGTCCGGGGCACTGATTAGAATCGAAACGAACGCACGAGCGCGAGGCATTTTCCTTAGCGCGAGTTTTTGAGGAGACGCATACACATGACTGGCACCGAGCTTGGCAAGACCGTCCAGGAGCCCGTTGACCAGCGGGAGCAGCTGGATTATCACGCTCTGAACGCGATGTTGAACCTGTACAACGACGCAGGGGAGATCCAATTCGACAAGGACCGCGAGGCTGCAAACCAGTACTTCCTGCAGCACGTCAACCAGAACACCGTTTACTTCCACGATCTGGAAGAAAAGGTTAAGTACCTGGTGGACAACGAGTACTACGACCCCGAGGTGCTGGATCAGTACGAGTTCAGCTTCGTGAAGTCCCTGTTCAAGCAGGCCTACGCGAAGAAGTTCCGCTTCCAGTCGTTCCTGGGTGCATACAAGTACTACACCTCCTACACGCTAAAGACCTTCGACGGTCGCCGTTACCTGGAGCGTTTCGAGGATCGCGTGTGCATGGTTGCTCTGGGCCTGGCAGCGGGGGATACCGAGTTGGCGTCCAACCTCGTCGACGAGATCATGGACGGCCGCTTCCAGCCTGCAACGCCGACCTTCCTCAACATCGGCAAGAAGCAGCGCGGTGAGCCGGTATCGTGCTTCCTGCTGCGCATCGAGGACAACATGGAGTCCATCGGCCGCTCCATCAACTCCGCGCTACAGCTATCCAAGCGCGGCGGCGGTGTGGCCCTGCTGCTGTCGAACGTGCGCGAGGCCGGCGCGCCGATTAAGCACATCGAGAACCAGTCCTCCGGTGTGATCCCCGTGATGAAGCTGCTGGAAGATGCCTTCAGCTACGCCAACCAGCTGGGCGCCCGCCAGGGTGCCGGCGCGGTTTACCTGCACGCGCACCACCCGGACATCCTGCGCTTCCTGGATACCAAGCGCGAGAACGCGGACGAGAAGATTCGCATCAAGACCCTCTCGCTGGGCGTGGTGATCCCGGACATCACCTTCGAGCTAGCCAAGCGCAACGACGACATGTACCTGTTCAGCCCGTACGACGTCGAGCGCGTGTACGGCAAGCCGTTCGCCGACGTCTCCATCACCGAGCACTACGAGGAGATGGTGGAGGATCCGCGCATTCGTAAGTCCAAGATCAACGCGCGTGCGTTCTTCCAGACCCTGGCGGAGATTCAGTTCGAGTCCGGCTACCCGTACATCATGTTCGAGGACACAGTAAACAAGGCCAACCCGATCGAAGGCCGCATTACCCACTCGAACCTGTGCTCCGAGATTCTGCAGGTCTCCACCCCGTCGGAATTCAACGCTGACCTTTCGTACAAGAAGATCGGCGACGACATTTCCTGCAACCTGGGCTCCATGAACATTGCGAAGGCGATGGACTCGGAGGACTTCTCCAAGACCATCGAGACCGCCATCCGCGGCCTGACCGCCGTAGCGGATCAGACTTCCATCGACTCGGTGCCGTCGGTGCGCCAGGGTAACGACAACTCCCACGCCATTGGCTTGGGCCAGATGAACCTGCACGGCTTCCTGGGTCGCGAGCACATCCACTACGGCTCGGAGGAGGCGCTGGACTTCACCAACGCCTACTTCGCGACCGTGATGTACGAGGCTCTGAAGGCCTCCAACAAGATCGCCCAGGAGCGCGGTGAGAAGTTCCACAACTTCGAGAACTCCCAGTACGCCACCGGCGAGTTCTTCGACCGCTACGATCCGGCCGACTTCGCCCCGAAGACGGAGCGCGTGCGCCAGATCTTCGGCAACTCCAGCATCCACGTGCCCACCGCACAGGACTGGCAACAGCTGAAGGAAGACGTGCAGGCCCACGGCCTGTACAACCGCAACCTGCAGGCCATCCCGCCGACGGGTTCGATCTCCTACATCAACAACTCCACGTCCTCGATCCACCCGATCGCCTCCAAGATTGAGATCCGCAAGGAAGGCAAAATCGGCCGCGTGTACTACCCGGCTCCGTACATGACGAACGAGAACCTGGAGTACTACGAGGACGCCTACGAGATCGGCTACGAAAAGATCATCGACACCTACGCTGTGGCCACGAAGTACGTGGACCAAGGCCTGTCGCTGACCCTGTTCTTCAAGGACACCGCCACCACGCGAGACATCAACCGCGCGCAGATCTACGCATGGCGCAAGGGGATCAAGACGATCTACTACATTCGCCTCCGCCAGACGGCCCTGACCGGCACGGAGGTCGAGGGCTGCGTCAGCTGCATGCTCTAAGTAGGGGAGTGGCCTGCTCTAAGTGGAGGGCGGCCTGCACTGAACACGAAAAAGCCGACTGGGAGGAATCCCAGTCAGCTTTCTTATTGGCTCCGTATTAGCAGTTAGCGGTTGGCTTGCTGTTAGCGGTTACCCAGCTCGGCGTCGATGCGCAGCAGGCCGGAACCATCGTTGCCCACCAGCTTGATGCGGTCGATGATGTTGCTAACTGTAGCTTCCTCCTCGATCTGCTCCTCCAGGAAGAAGTTCAGCAGGTTGCGGGAGTCAATGTCGCCAACCTCGTCGGCGGTCTTCACGAGGTCGCGGATCAGCGCGGAGACCTTACGCTCGTGCTCGAGGGAAGCCTCGAAGGCATCCAGCGGGGTGGAGATCTTCAGGGAAGGCATCTCAACAGTCTCGATGTCCACGCGCGCGTCGCGGTCCAGCAGGTGCTGCGCGAACTTCTGAGCGTGCTCGCGCTCCTCGTCAGCCTGCGCCTGCATCCAGCTGCTCATGCCGTCGAAGGAGAGGCGATCCAGCTCATAAGCCAGCTGCGTGTAGACCAGCGCAGCCTGGTGCTCGGCGGTGACCTGTTCGTTCAATTGCTTTTGAAATTTCTCGTTAATTTCCATGCAGCTCAAGGTACCCAGGGTTTATCCAATCGGCTAGCAAACGCAGGCTACCCTTATATTATCAATGCAGGTCAGAGCCCTTTGTTTAGTCGGTGAGGCTGTCTTTACTTAGGGTGCCCTGTAAACCAATTCTGACGTGCTCTTTAGCTAGTGACGCCCCCGGCTCCGGGCTGAAATCCGCTCCAGTGCGCACTGAGGGCGTCATTAAGAAAGACCCCCACAATGGGGGTGATGGCCGAGGGTTAGGCGCGTCGCGGAAACGGGGTACGATGGGGCGAAGTGCACAAGCTGAGGGTCAGCGAGAAAATCAGCACGTTTTGTGAAGAAGGAGACACGCAAGCGATGAGTGCGCACGCACCCCACACTCCCGTACACCGCGTCGGCGGCGATCCGGTATCCGCCATCAACTGGAATAGCATTCCGGACGAAAAGGACCTGGAGGTGTGGGATCGCCTCACCGCCAACTTCTGGCTGCCTGAGAAGGTGCCGCTGTCCAACGACGTGCCCAGCTGGTCCACGCTGAACGACACCGAGAAGCAGGCGACCATGCGCGTATTCACCGGCCTGACCATGCTGGACACCATCCAGGGCACCGTCGGTGCGGTGAAGCTGATCGATGATGCGGCCACCCCGCACGAGGAAGCTGTGCTGACGAACATCTCCTTCATGGAGAGCGTCCACGCGAAGTCTTACTCCTCTATCTTTATGACGCTGGCCTCCACGCCGGAGATCAACGACGCTTTCCGTTGGTCTGAGGAGAACGACAAGCTGCAGAACAAGGCGAAGATCATCCTCGACTTCTACGAGGGCGACGATCCGATGAAGAAGAAGATCGCCTCCGTTCTACTGGAGAGCTTCCTTTTCTACTCCGGCTTCTACCTGCCGATGTACTGGTCCTCGCACGCGAAGCTGACCAACACCGCGGACATCATTCGCCTGATCATCCGGGACGAGTCCGTGCACGGCTACTACATCGGCTACAAGTACCAGCGCGCGCTGGAGAACGAGACCCCGGAGCGTCAGGAGGAGCTGAAGGAGCACACCTTCGACCTGCTGCTGGAGCTGTACGATAACGAGGCGCAGTACACCGAGGATCTGTACGACGAGCTTGGCTGGACCGAGGACGTGAAGCGCTTCCTGCGCTACAACGCCAACAAGGCGCTGAACAACCTGGGTTATGAGGGGCTGTTCCCGGCTGACGAAACCCGTGTGTCCCCGGCAATCCTGTCCGCTTTGAACCCGGGTGGCGACGAGAACCACGACTTCTTCTCCGGCTCCGGATCTTCCTATGTAATCGGTAAGGCTGAGAACACCGTCGACGACGACTGGGATTTCTAGTTAGCACCCCCGAAAACGTGGGATCTGTTAGCCGAGCATTGTCCACGGCTATTGAAATGCGCGTTAACGGGATACTATGTAAGCATTCTGCGTCTGTTCGGGCCGGTTGTTGACGAGATCGACCCAGCGGGAACAGGGTAGAGGAAACATTCTTTTGGGTGACCGACCCAAAGAATCCTGTGAGTTACTTAAAGCTCGCAAGAGGAAAAGGGCAGGTCACGCGTAGTCAGGAGGAACTAATGACCGCAGTAGCGCCTAGGGAAAGCCATGAGGTTTCCCCGGCTCGGCCTGCGCCTTTCGGTGAGGCACCGCGTGGCAGCCTCGCGTGGAAGATGCTGACCACGACCGACCACAAGCTTCTGGGCATCATGTACCTAATCATGTCCTTCACCTTCTTCATGATTGGTGGCTTGATGGCCCTGCTGATCCGTATCGAGCTTTTCGCGCCGGGCCAGCAATTCCTGTCCAACGAGCAGTTCAACCAGCTGTTCACGATGCACGGCACGATCATGCTGCTGCTGTACGGCTCCCCGATGGTGTTCGGTTTCGCGAACTACATCCTGCCGCTGCAGATCGGCGCGCCTGACGTGGCATTCCCCCGTCTGAACGCCTTCGGCTTCTGGATGACTACCGCCGGTGGTGTCGTTATGCTGCTCGGCTTCCTGACCCCGGGTGGTGCTGCTGACTTCGGTTGGACCATGTACATGCCGCTGGCAGACGCTACGCACTCCCCGGGTGTGGGCTCTGAGCTGTGGATCCTGGGTGTTGGCGTTGGTGGTATCGGTACCATCGCCTCCGCTGTGAACATGATCACCACCATCCTGTGCCTGCGCGCACCGGGTATGACCATGTTCCGCATGCCGATCTTCACCTGGAACATCCTGGTTACCTCTCTGCTGGTTCTGCTGATCTTCCCGCTGCTGACCGCTGCAGCCCTGGGTGTCTTCTACGACCGCAAGCTGGGTGGCCACATCTACGACGCTGGTAACGGCGGCGCTATCCTGTGGCAGCACCTGTTCTGGTTCTTCGGCCACCCTGAGGTTTACGTCCTGGCACTGCCGTTCTTCGGCATCGTGTCTGAGGTCTTCCCGGTGTTCTCCCGCAAGCCGATGTTCGGCTACGTCGGCCTGGTGTTCGCAACCCTGTCGATTGCTGCACTGTCCATGGCCGTGTGGGCGCACCACATGTTCGTGACCGGCGCCGTGATGCTGCCGTTCTTCTCCTTCATGACGTTCCTGATCGCCGTGCCGACCGGTATGAAGTTCTTCAACTGGCTGGGCACGATGTGGAAGGGCCGCCTGACCTTCGAGACCCCGATGATTTTCGCGGTCGGCTTCTTCGCCACCTTCCTCTTCGGTGGTCTGACCGGCGTTATGCTGGCTTCCCCGGCTCTGGACTTCCACGTTTCGGATACCTACTTCGTGGTTGCTCACTTCCACTACACTCTGTTCGGTACCGTGACCTACGCTTCCTTCGCTGGTATCTACTTCTGGTTCCCGAAGATGACCGGTCGCATGCTGGACGAGAAGCTGGGCAAGATCCACTTCTGGCTGGTTACCATCGGCTTCCACACCACCTTCCTGGTGCAGCACTGGCTGGGCAACATGGGTATGCCGCGTCGTTACGCTGATTACCTGCCGACGGATGGTTTCACCACCCTGAACCAGATCTCCACGGTTGGTGCCTGCATCCTGGCGATCTCCATGATTCCGTTCCTGTGGAACGTCTTTAAGTCCTACCGCTACGGCGAGGTCGTCACCGTTGATGACCCGTGGGGCTACGGCAACTCCCTGGAGTGGGCAACCTCCTGCCCGCCGCCGCGCCACAACTTCAACTCCATGCCTCGCATCCGCTCCGAGCGCCCGGCGTTCGAGCTGCACCACCCGCACATGGTCAAGCGTATGCGCGACGAGGCTCACGTCGGCCGCCACTTCTAAGCGCACTTCCTAGTGACGCCCCCTCACCCAGCCACTGCCCAGCGCAGTCGCTAGGTGCCTGGCGGCTGGCCAGGCTTTAAATCCACACCTCAACTACGCGGGGTGTGGATTTTCGCATTCCCGGGGGAACTGAAGTGGGGGCTACGCAGTTTCAGTTATCACTTCTTGCGGGGAAGTGGGACAATATAGCCCGTGACTACCTCTGATAACGCCAATAACCCCAACATTTCGGCCGACCAGCAGCCAGCCGCTGCCCAGCCCGCAGCTGGCCCGGCCTACGATCCGCACTTCGAGACTGCTCTCGAGGACACGCTGCAGGAAGGCCTCGCGCCCAGCGTGATTACCGTTACCGGACCCGACCGCCCCGGCGTATCCGCGGCGTTCTTCCGCGTGCTGTCCTCCTACGGAGTGCAACTTCTCGACATTGAGCAGTCCGTCTTCCGCGGGAAGCTGTCGCTGGCGGCGCTAGTGGGCGTCGGCCAGGAAGACCTAGAACCGCTCGGCGAGGGTCTTAAAGAAACCCTGGCCTCCTACGGCATGCGCGTGAGTGTCGAGGCGGACGATAACCTCTCCAGCACCCGTCCGCACTCCACGCACGTGATGGTCGTGCTGGGCCGCCCGCTGACGGCCACGCACATTTCCCGCATCGGTCAGACCCTGGCGGACTACGGTGCGAACATCGACACGATCACCGGCATCGCGGACTACCCTGTCACCGGCCTGGAGCTTAACTTGACCGTCGCCAACCCGGCTCCCGGCGGCGGCGTGCCGCTGCGTAAGGCCCTGGCAACCCTGACCTCGGAGGTTGGCGTAGACATCGCCATCGAGCGTGCGGGCCTGGCCCGCCGGGCGAAGCGCCTGATCTGCTTCGACGTAGACTCCACCCTCATCCAGCACGAGGTCATTGAAATGCTGGCGGCCTACGCCGGCCGCGAGGAAGAGGTCGCCGCAGTCACCGAGCGCGCCATGCGCGGCGAGCTCGACTTCGCCGAATCCCTGCACGAGCGCGTGAAGGCCCTCGCCGGTCTGGATGCCGCAGTAGTGGAGAAGGTAGCCCACGACATCCAGCTGACCCCTGGCGCCCGCACCACCATCCGCACTCTAAAGCGCCTGGGCTACAAGGCTGGCGTGGTTTCCGGTGGATTCATCCAGGTCATTGAGCCGCTCGCCCGCGATCTGGACCTTGACTTCGCCCGCGCGAACACCCTGGAGATCGTCGACGGCAAGCTCACCGGCCGCGTGATCGGCCCGGTCATCGACCGCCAGGCGAAGGCGGAAAGCCTCAAGGAGTTCGCCTGGTCCAACGGCATCCAGCTGAACCAGACCGTCGCGGTCGGCGATGGCGCTAACGACATCGATATGCTCTCCACGGCTGGCCTGGGTATCGCCTTCAACGCGAAGCCCGCCCTCAAGGAGATCGCCGATGCCTCTGTGAACTACCCGTTCCTGGATCAGGTGCTGTTCATTCTTGGCATTTCTCGCCACGAGATTGAGGACGCCGACCTCCGCGACGGCACGTACCGCCGAGTGCCGATCGTCGAGAACTAACTGGCGCCCCCGCAGTCGCGCCTTAAGCCCCGCAACCGCGCCTTAAACCGAGCGCTCGCGCTCGCGCAGCTCACGGCGCAGAATCTTACCCGTGGAGGACTTCGGAATGCCCTGCACGAATTCCACAATGCGGATCTTCTTGTAGGGCGCCACGCGCTCGGCCACGAAGTCCATCACTTGCTGCTCGTTGAGGGAAGAGCCTCGCTGGGCCACGACAAAGGCCTTCGGCAGCTCCTCGCCATCAGAGGCACGGTGCACGCCGATCACGGCGGCGTCTGCGATCTCCGGGTGGCTCAGCAGTACGGATTCCAGCTCTGCGGGCGGAACCTGGTAGCCCTTGTACTTGATCAGCTCCTTCAGGCGATCCACGATGTGGACGTTGCCCTCCGGATCGCTGTTCGCCAGGTCGCCTGTGCGCAACCAACCGTCGCCCGGCAGAGCCTCGGCGGTCTGCTCCGGCTTGTTCAGATAGCCGGCCATAATCTGCGGCCCGCGGACCCACAGCTCGCCCACCTCGGATACGCCCTCGCTGGGCAGCGGAATCTCCTCCAGAGTTTCCGGATCCACCAGCTTGCTCACAGTGTTGGCGCAGGGCTTGCCGATGGATCCACGGTTGATGTCCTTGGAGACGTTGGCGTGCGCCAGCGGCGAGGTTTCTGTCATGCCATAGCCCTGCTGCACGTGGATGCCCAGGCGCTTCTCCAGCGCCAGGGCCAGGTCCTCGTCCAGCGTGGCCGCACCGCTGAACACCCCGCGCATGCGCGACAAGTCGTAGTTATCCACCATCGGGTGCTTTGCCAGCTGCACGGCGATCGGCGGGGCGATCAGCGTGAAGTTCACCTCGAACTTCTGGTGGTGCTCCAGGAAGCTCTGCAGCTCGAAGCGCGGCACCACAACCAGCTTGGCGCGCTGCGCCAGCGCCAGGTTCACTAGCGCGGTCAGGCCATAGATGTGGAAGAACGGCAGGACCGCGTACACCGTGTCCTCCCGGCGCAGCAGCTCGATGTCCTGGCCCTGCTGCACGTTGGCCACCAGCTGGCGGTGCATCAGACGCACGCCCTTCGGCAGGCCGGTGGTGCCGGAGGAGTAGGGGAGTACCGCCAGATCCTCGTCCGGGTTGATCTCCATATCGGGGGCCGTGCGGCGCTCCGCCATGATCTGTTGCATGCCCTTGGAGGTATCCAGGTGGATGATGTTTTCTTCTGCGATGCCGGCATCCTTCGCCCCCTGAGACGAGGCGTCACCAAGCGCGGCAACAGTAAGCAGCATCTTCGCGCCAGAGTCCTTAACCTGCGCGGTCACGGTCTCCGGCGTGGAAAGCAGCGACAGCGGCGATACGACAGCGCCGATGCGCCACAGGCCGTAGGCGGCGACGATGAAGTTCAGTGAGTTGGGCAGGTGCAGCGCCACCACATCGCCCTTTTTGATGCCCTTGCTGACCAGCCAGCCGGCGGTGGACTCGATGTAGTTCTGCAGCTGCGCGAAGGTCGTTTCGGAGCCATCGGCGATGTCGATGACGGCGACGCGGTCTTCTTCCTCCGTGGTGAGGTCGCCGAAGACGTAGTCGTAGAGGCCTAGCGGGCTGAGTTCGATGTCCGGGCGGTCGCTCTTAATGGGCATTGCGTCGGGGCTCCTATCCGTTCGCGGTTACTCTTCGCCTCCACTGTAGTCGGCATGTGCTCTAGCCGACATCACTTTTTATGTTTCGCCCCGCTAACTTACCGGCGGTGCGAATCGGTATTGAACTTCGTGCCCGTCCTATTGAACTGCGTGCCCAATCGGGCATAATCTCTTAAAGTAGTTCTTTTATGACTCGCGGGAACCTTCGCCGCCTCTCGCGCATTACACAACTGTCCTGAAGCAGGTTTTAGTGGTTCATCTGCTTCAGCGCGTTCTTTGTTGTTTTGCGGATGCTGGTGGAAGGAGGTGAACGATGAGCACGAAGAGTGATTCGATCGAAAACGGAGGACACATGGCTGGCCCATCCGCTGATACCGAGGCAGATGCACCAATTCTCCCCCCGCTGGAGGAACTGTTCGGCAACGAAGCGCAGGATCTGGACGACTTGTTCAACTCAATGTTGGACGTCGCCGTTGATCCGAACACTGAAATGCCCGAGGGGGATCTGATCCCTGACCTGGATTCCTTCCCGGAGGAAAGTGCGGAAGACCCTTCGGCCGATGAGGCTTCGCACGAGGTTGACCTTGCGGATCTTGACGATTCTGGTTCTTTGGGTGATGACGCCACCTCGGCGGAGGACCTCCCCAGTGATACTTCGGGTGAAACTGCGGATACCGGCGCGGCAGAGCACGAGGATCTGGACGATCTGAATGATCTCGCTGATCCGGCGGCCGATCCAGCCACAGACCCAGCCGCAGATATCAACGGCTACGGCGAGGAAGATTATGGCTACGGCTACGGCGATGATCACCCGGACGATCTGACCGACCTCAGTGGAATGTAGGGGGGAGCCAGAGATGTCACACGGATCTAACACCCCACGGAAAGAACTCTCCCGCGAAGAGGAACGCGACCTGCTGGCCAAAGCTCATACGGGCGACCAGCAGGCTTTCGCGCGTCTAGCACGCCAGGCCTGGGGCAGAATGTTCTCTGTTTGCCTGTCTATTACCGGCAACCGCGCTGACGCGGAGGATGCGCTGCAGAACGCATTGACCTCCGCGTGGAAGAACATTGAAAAGTTCGACGGGCGTGCCAGGTTTTCCACCTGGGCCTACCGCATTGCATCTAACGCGGCGCTGCAGATCGTGCGCTCCCGCCGGGATGTGCCGGAGGAAGACGCGGGCGTGGACGAGATCGCACAGACCCCGGAGGTCGGCTCGCAGGTTACCTCGGCAATGGTCGTGCGCCAGGCGCTGGCACAGCTGCCGGATGACTTCCGCGAAGTCATCGTCCTGCGCGAATACACGGGCATGAGTTACCAAGACATAGCCGCCCACCAGGGGATTCCCATTCAAACGGTCAAGTCTCGCATTAATCGCGCGCGTGCGAAGCTGAAGGCAGCACTGGTGGAAGCTGGCGTCACAAGTGCATAAACGGCGGGACCCGCCCCACAGCAAAGAGCCCCACAACATCGAGCAGCTCGATCTCCGCTCGGTGCGTGGGGCTCTAACTTGTGCCTTAAAACACTGAAGTGATGGTTAGTCCTGCGGCATCAGGTTGTAGAACTTTAGCATCTCGATTGCGTCTTCCTTGGTGTCCTCAGCCTTGCCGTTGGACAGCACGACCAGCTTTTCGTCGGGGTACCACACCGTGACATTCGGGCTGGAGAATTTGGCGCTGGGGTAGAAGGTAATCTCCGGCCATCCGTTGCCGGCCTCCTGGAGGGTCTGGCCCTTTACATCGGAGTTCTTTCCGTGGTCATAGACCTTCTGCGCGTCGTCTCCGGACAGCGTGTAACGGAAGTTGTTGTAGAGGAACTCATCCTTGTGGTCCTCGAGGGAGTCGCGGCTGGGCAGGCAGGAGTACATGTCGATATCCATGCCGTCGTAGGCCGCGCCTGCGAAGCTTGCCTTGTCCAGCCTGGTGCTACAGCTATCGATGCGGTTGTAGAAGTTCGTTGGAGTGTAGTCCTTGACTTCCGGGATCAGGGAGGCCAGGGGCTTGTACATATCCGACTCGTACGGTTCCCGCGACGGGCTGTAGGGGCTAGCTTCGGTGAACGGCGGGTTGCCGCCCTCGCCGTCGCCGCCGCCACCGCCGTTGCCGCCACCGTTGTCATCGCCGCCGTTCAGTGCGACGAAGCCGATGGCTATCACGACTGCCAGGATGGCTACGCATGCCGTGATGATCACGGGGGTGTTGGACTTCTTCGGCTTCGAGGAGCTCGTTGCGTGAGCGCTGGCGAAGTTGCTGGCGCCGTATGCGTTGGTCGAGCTGGGCACGAAGGCAGCGGTCTGCGGGGAAGTGTTGTAGGACTGCGATCCCTGGTTCTGGCCCTGGCTTGGGCTCTGACTCTGCCCTTGACCCGCACGCGGCATACCGGGTGGGGTCGCCGGGCCGGACTGACCAGACTGGCCGGAACGGCTTGCAGCGGAGGCTGCCCCGGCGCCCAGACCAGCGCCGACGGCGCCAGCCAGTCCAGTGGCGCCAGCGCTGCTGGAACCTGTATTACTAGGGCGAAAGCTTGCCCCCTGTGCGCCATTCACACCACCAGTGAATCCGCGCAGAGTTGCGGCCAGCGCACCGCGGCTCACCACAGTCTTCGGGTCGTCGAGCGTCATGACGGTGCCGACCTCACCCAGTCGGTCCTGCACGAACGGAATGCGCGACGATCCGCCGGTCATGTAGATCGGGGTCTTTGTGGAATCGACGCCCGCCTGCGTCAGCGCCGCGCGGGTCAGCTCAACTCCGCGCATGATCGACTGCTCAATAACGTTATTGAACTCATCGCGGGTGATCAGAAGGTCGGTTTCTCCGTGGGGAGTGGAGACGCTGATAGTGGCCGAAGACGTATCCGACAGGATTTCTTTGGCCTCCCGAATGCTGGATTCCAGCGCGTGCACCGTGGTGATGGGCGCAGAGCGAACGTAATCGGCCAGGTCGGGATCGTCGTGCTCCAGCTGATCCAAAACCCAGCGGTACAGCAAGTTATCGATGGTGCGCCCACCCAGGCTATTATCGCCCTTGGCGGCCACGACCTCAAAGTTGCCGTCTCCCTTTGCACGCAGCACTGCGATATCCAGGGTGCCGCCACCGAAGTCGAACACCGCCACGTGGCCCCCGGACTGGACGGATTGTTGGGAAGCGTAGTGGATAGCAGCAGCACGTGGCTCGGACAGTACACGTAGGTTCTGCTCCGGCACGCCTGCGGCGACGGCACTGCGCTTCAGCTGCTCCACGGAGTGCGCCGACCACGCCTCGGGGTGAGTCAGCGTCACGGTCTCGGGATCCTGGTTGGCGTGCTGTGCCTTGCCGGAGCGCAGCACGGTGGCGATCACGGAGCCGACGACCTTCGTCAGCGGCAGGTTGCGGCCAGCCAGCTGCACTTCGTCGTGGTCGATGTAGCGCTTCGGGCTCAGCAGCAGCCGGGAGGGATCGCGGCGGCCGCGTGCCAAGGCGGAATCGCCGTTGAGCAACGTGGGCTCTTCATCGGCAGCTGCGTGTGCGCCGTGCGGATTATCCAGGAACACGGCCGAGGGCATGATGTTGGAGCGGTGTGTCAACGCAAGGGCGGAGATCTCCCTACCCATGGGGCTCTGGTGAGCGGCAGCCGTATTCGAAGTACCGAAGTCGACCGCCAGATGCCATGCGTTAGTCATTTAAAGTACAGCTCCTGACAAAACTTAAGGGTTTAAAAGCGTTTAAGGCATAAGTAGCTTACACTTTAGCGCCTCGGTTGGCCTTTAGTGCGTTGCTTGTAGAGCTGATTGGAAAGAGCCCAACAGGCGCTCGCGAGCCTCATCCTCCGCCGCGGACAGCGGGGACATCGACATTTGCTGCATCTCGGCGATCTTTTCCTCCAGCGCCTGGCGGACCTGTTCCACCGGAGTTTCGCGCGGCAGGTTCACGGTCTCTGCCGGGTGCCCGGCCGTCACGGCGGAGCGCAGCAGCGGCAGCAGGCGCGAATCCGGGGTGGAGACGTAAGTATTGCGGTAGCTGCGGTACAGCATCACAAAGTGCATGCCCGGCTGCGCCAGCGTCACCGACTGCACCCAGCGCACGTGCTGCAGGTCCGGGTGGTTGGAGGCCAGGTCGTCCAGCACGTCCAGCATTCGGGCGGCGCGCTGCAGCACGGCGAAGTAGGTGATGTCGCCAGTCAGCAGGTGCACCAGCTCCGAGACCCCGGAGGTCTCCACCATCCACTTGACCAGCGCCGGCGCCCCGCCCTCGGCGGCGATACGGCGCCCGGCGAAAACGCCGTACTCGCCCATCACGTCCAGCAGGTCGTCGCGGATGCTGGCGCTGCACTCCGGCACGACCTCCCGCGGGTCCTCCGCTTCCAGCAGGTCCAGCAGGCCTTCGCGGTCCAGTTGCGCCAGCGCGCTCAAGTTGCGGGCCACCTCGCCGGTGACCTTGCCCGTCAGGGCGGATTCGGCCATCAAGCCGGAGAGTGGAATGGTGCGCTGCAACGTGCTCATCAGTCGCTTCTGGATGCTATCGGCGTGCTGGCGAGCATGCTGCAGCGGATCGATGGGGCCGAACGCGCCGGAGCCGAAAGAGTCCGCTCTGGAAAGGATGCCGACGGTATTTAGGGGCGTCATTCCCAATTGGGAGAGGAACCGCTTCTCGTCCTCGCGCGGGGCAGAGTCCGACAGGAAGACAAGGCAGTCGGCCCAACCGCTGGCGCGGCGCGTGTCCTTTTGTCCGTCGACGAGTACGCGGCGGGTGCGCTCCTCGTTCTCGACGGTCAGGGTGGCGGTGCCGGGGGTGTCGATCAGAGTGAGCTCCTGCAGGCGCCGGTTGGGCAGGAACTGGTCCACGAAGTCCACCTGGTTCACCGGTACGGTCAGGTTGTTCAGCGGGCCGTTGTTCAGCGGCACGCGGATGACCTGCCCGTCGGTGGTGTGGATCTCGGCGCGGGCGGGCGCACCGTTGTGGTACATGCTCACCGCCATGGTGCACTCCAGGGCGCCGGTGGCGGCAATGAGGTTCTCCGTCAGCGCGTTGACCAGCGTGGACTTTCCGGATTTCAGGCGGCCGACCACAGCCACGCGCGGCGGGCGGGTGACCATCAGGCGCAGCTGTTCGGCGTGCCGCGCCAGGTCCGGCGAACCGCCAGCCAAAGCGTCGACGGCCTGCGTGAGCAGCAGAGTTAGGTCAGAGACGCGCTGGCTCAAATGCGCCGAGGCCGATTGGATCTGATTTCCCTGCTCCATTTACATCCCCGCCTTCGCGTGTTCCGCCATGCTCGCCGCCCCGCGCCGGGTGCGCTTTAGCGCCGCCAGGTGCCCATCTAGCTCTTCGATGGTCTGATTCACGATCTCCAGGTTCTTCTTCAGCCTGCTGACGGTCTGTTTGCGCTGGGCCTCGGATTCGCGGGCGATTTTCTGTGCGGATTCGATCTTGGACTGCAGGTTGCGCTGCTCCTGGCGGATCGCGGAGCGGTGGCGCAGCAGGATCTCCGTCCTACCGGTGGTGATCGCAATGTCGATCATGCGGTTGATAGAGGTGCGGGTCGTCGCAATGGTCTCGCGGAGCCAGATAAGTAGGTGTTGCTTGCCGTTGCGCATAGCCCGGTAGCCCATATTCACCCCGATCCAGGCCGCTGCGGCCACGGGGGCGAAGGGGATCACCACTGTCAGGGCGCCCGCGCCGACGATGCCCATCGTCAGCATCGACGGATCCACCAGGCCGGTGGTTTTCTTCTCCACGTCGTGGCTGAGGGAACTCGGCGGGGCCAGTGCTGCGAAGATCTGTTGCTGCACCTGGTCCACCATGTCCTGGCGCCCCTGGAAGAGCTGGGCGGCACGGGCGGTCACTTCGCTGACCATCGCCATCACCATCTGCTCCATGATCTGCCGCAGTTCAATCTCGATCTGGCTGGTGAATACCTGCGGCTTGCTGCGCAGCACGCGCATGCCTTCGGCGTTCACACGGTTGGTCCAGCGCGTCTTTACGTCCGTCAGCGCCTCGTCCATTGCCGCGGAGACCTTGTTGCGGCTCAGCTGGATGTCGCGCATGAACAGCTGTTCCCACTCGCTGGTGGCATCGCGGAACGCCTCGAGCTTGCGCTTTTCCGCTTCGAGTTCGCCGACTGCATCGCTGGTTTTGTCGTAGAGCTTGATGTCGCGCTCGATGTCCGTGGTGATGGTGTGCATCGTCGACTTGGTGATCTCGAGCGCGGTCACCGTGCCGAGGTTGCCCGGCGAGTTCACGTGGTCGATGATCTGCTGGCGCAGCTCGGCGATGCCGCATCGTTGCTCGATCTGTGCTCTTTTTTCTGGTGACGCCGATTCCGCCGCGTCCAAAGCCCGCAACGAGGACACTCCAATGACCGGGATGTCCAGGCCTAGGTGCTCTGCGATGAGGCGCTGGTCGTCGGCAACGATGGAGCGCCAGCGGCGCACATTTTTATCTGTCTTGGTGACGGCCACGATCACGCTGCCGACCTGCTCGCGGGCGCGGCGGAGAATGTCCATCTCCGGGGCGGTGATCGGAGTGGAGGCGTCGCAGACCATGAGCAGCACGCCGGCATTCCTGGCCTCCGCTAGGGAGGCCGCCACCGCGTGCTCGTCCAGGCCGCCTACGCCAGGAGTGTCGATGATGGTCACCTTGCCCATGCCCGAGTAGGGAACCAGCAGCTCGGCGGCGCTGGGTAGGGAGGCTACTTCCTTACTATCTTTCGGCGCGCGGTTGATGGCATCCACGGCCTCCTGGGTAACCCAGTTCTTTAGATCCTCGGGCTCGATCGGGTCGTACTCCGTGCCCCGCACCAGGCGCGCCAGCACTGGCTGGTCCGGATCCTGGTCGGGCTCCGTGTGGATGCGGATGGGGGCGCTGGTGGCGGTGATGACGTCCACCGGCAGCAGATCGCGCCGACCGACTAAAGCGTTGACGAGGGAGGACTTGCCGCGCTTGACCTCGCCGATGATGACCACGGCGGAGGTGCGGTACTTCGCATTCACGAGGTTCTGCACACGATCCGCGGCATCGTGCATCTTGTATTTCCTGGCGATGGTGGCCCCGCGCTCGACGCTGGCCTGGGGGGATCGGCCCGGAGCGTTTGGGGTGGGGGTCACGGTGTGTATCGCCTTTCTGTGTAGTGCCTGGTTAGTGCGCGGCGAGCGCACGGTAGTGCGAGAACGCCATTCTAGTATGCCGATAAATGGACTTTCCGGGAGTTTAGCTTAAGCACTATGCATGCTTTCACCCCCGGAACTGCTTTCAGGGTTCAAGTGGCGGAAATGTCTTCTACTAGGGATTTTGTGGGTTCTGAGGCGAGGGGGCGTCCATAATAAATACCCCCAAGGAACAACTTGTAGGGGAGGGGCATTCAATAACTGACAGGCAGCCAGGAAGAGCCTGAAGGATACTAGGAAGAACACTGAAAAGGAGCACACAATGTCCAACGAGAACCTGAACAACAGCAACAACAGCAACAACGGCCTCACCACCAACGACAACGCAGGCGCCCCAGATCACTCCCTGGGCCGCTGGGAGGTACTGGACGTAGACGGCAACATGGTCCAGGGCAACATTGTCGGCGCGCAGGACACCAACGGCGACGGCAAGACAGACGCTTACCAGGTGGACATCACCGGCGACGGACGTCCGGACGGCACGGTCTACGACAAGGACGGCGACGGCGTGACCGACCGCGCGGAGATGGACTACGACCAGGACGGCATTGTCGACACGGTCTACGAGGACATCGACGGCGACGGCGTGATCGACAACATGTCGGTAGACACCACCAACGACGGCAAGCTGGACACCAAGGCCACCGACTACGACGGCGACGGTGTGACCGACAACGTGAAGATCGACTCCAACGGCGACGGCAACTACGACGTGACCGCTTACGACTTCGATGGCGACGGCAAGGTGGACAGCGTTGCTTACGACACTGATGGCGATGGAATCTCTGACTACTCCGAGTTCGACCACGACGGCAACGGCATCGTGGACGGCACCAGCGGCGAGGTTCCGCCGTCCGCGGCACAGCAGGCGGTAGGCGAGGGCATCTGGGGCTCCCAGACCCAGACTGCAGCCCCGCAGGGTGACGCTCCGGCTGCTGCAGCCCCGGCGGCTGAGGCTCCGGCGGAGGACAAGCCCGAGTCTCGCACAGAGGACAAGGCAGAGGCCCCGGCAGAAGACGCAGCCCCGCAGGGCGGCGCAGACACTGACCTGCAGTCCGCCGGTGCGGATAGCGCAGCCCCGAACGGCGGCGAGTACGTGGACTTGGACGGCGACGGCCTGGCAGACGGTGTCGCTTATGACACCAACAACGACGGCCAGATCGACGCACTTGAGATCGACACCACCGGCAACGATCAGACGGACACCGTGTTCGTGGACACCGACGGTGATGGCCAGGTGGACGAGCGCCACGTGGACACCGACGGCGATGGCTTCACCGACGAGGCCCTGCTGGATACCGACTTCGACGGCATCGGCGACACCAAGGTGTACGACCACGACGGCGACGGCGTGTACGAGTCCGCCGAGGAAACCTACACCGAGGACATCGCCCCGACCTTCGACGACCTGCTGGGCGGCGCTGGCGACAGCGCAGCCGCTGGCAACGACGGCGCGGACCTGGCTTAAGACCCCAGCCCCCGGGCCTCAGCTCCGGGCCTAGCCCCCGGCCCTAAGCTTCAACCAGGCGACGCAGTGCACCCCGCACTGTGTCGCCATTTTCCGTGTACCAGAAGTCCGGCATCGAGCGGCGGATGTAGCTGCCGTAGCGCTTCGTGGCCAGCCGCTGATCCAGCACCGCCACCACGCCCCGGTCGTCCACGGAACGCAGCAGGCGGCCCGCGCCCTGAGCCATCAGCAGCGCCGCATGGTTCGCCGCCACCTCCATGAACCCGCTGCCGCCGCGCTGGTCGGCGGCCTCCTGCCGGGCTTGCTGCAACGGATCGTCCGGGCGCGGGAAGGGGATGCGGTCGATGATCACCAGCGATAGCGACTTGCCGGGCACGTCCACGCCTTGCCACAGCCCGAGCGTGCCGAATAGGCAGGCGGACTGGTTCTTGCGGAACTTTTCCACCAGCGTGGACATGGAGTCTTCGCCCTGCAGCAGGATCTCGTAGGGCACAACCGTGCGTAGCTGCTCTGCCATGTCCTCGGCCGCGCGCCGGGAGCTGAAAAGCCCCAGGGTGCGCCCGCCGGCGGCGTTGATCAGCCGGGCGGTTTCGTCCACGGAGGCGTCGCTGGCGCGATCCCGCCCGGGCGGGGGCAGGTGCCGGGCGACGTAGAGAATGCCGTGGGTGCGCGCGTCGAAGGGCGTGCCGGCATCCAGCGTGGGGGTGTCCTTCGGCAGCCCCCAGCGGCTGAGCATGGAGGTGAACTTGCCGCCCAGCGCCAGCGTCGCCGAGGTCAGGATCACCGTGTTTCGGCCGAAAAGGCGCTGGCGCAGCAGGTCGGCAACGCTCAAGGGGGCGACCCGTACGACGTGCTTCGGTGCGCGCGGACCGGAGTCTGCGGTGTACCAGATGACGTCCTCGCCGAGCAGATCCTCGGCATCCGCACTGGTGCCCTCGCCCACGCGCGAGGCGTTGAGGATGCGCACACACGTATCGTTAAGCTCCTCGGTCGCCACGATCACCGCCAGGCGCTCGGCGGCCTTCTTCGAATCATTCGCAAACTCGGAGGCGGGGATGCCACTGACCTGCCGGTTCGTCTTCCACGCCGCGTCCCTTAGAGCTGCGAGCGGCACCTGTAGCGCCTCGGGCACGCCGGTCCAGCGCCCCTCGATGCCGGTGCCGAAACGGTCGTTGTTTCTGGACGCCGCCGCCTCCGCCTTCAACGCCTCCGTCCACCTGTCGCCTGCTTCGGCCAGCTCGTCCCCGGCGGCGTCGGCGCCGGAGACGGCCAGCTTCGCGGCGCGTTTGGCCAGCACCGCGATGGCGGTGGGGGATAGTTCGGCGGTGGCGACGGAGGTGATGCGATCCTCCAGCTCGTGGGCCTCGTCTACGATCACTGTGTCGTGCTCCGGCAAGACTGGGGCGTCCACAAGAGCATCGATGGCGAGCAGGGCATGGTTGGTGACGACAACGTCGGCGTCTGCGGCGTGGGCACGGGCGCGCTCGGCGAAGCACTGCTCGCCGAAGGGGCAGCGGGTAGCACCGAGGCACTCGCGGGAGGACACGCTGACCTGGCGCCACGCGCGATCGCTGACGCCCTGGGGGAGATTATCGCGGTCGCCGTCCTCGGTTTCGCCGGCCCATTCGTGCAGGCGGGCTACCTGGGCGCCAGTGGCGGAGAGCTGGGAGGGATCCAGGAGGGACTCCTCGGCCTCGTCCACGCCACTTTCAGTCTGTGCGTTACTCACCTTGTTCAGGCAGACGTAGTTACCGCGGCCTTTTTGGATGGCGAACTCAAGCGGGCGGGGCAGCTCCGGCTCGAGGGCTTTGGCCAGGCGCGGCAGATCGCGCTCCACCAGCTGGCGCTGCAGGGCGATCGTCGCGGTGGAGACGATGACGGGGTAGTCGGAATCCATCGCCGCGGCGATGCTGGGGATCAGGTAGGCCAGGGACTTACCCGTTCCGGTGCCGGCCTGGACGGCCAGGTGGTGTTCCTTTTCGATGGCCTCGGCCACGGCCTTGGCCATCTTCTGCTGGCCCGGGCGCGGGGCACCGCCGAGGTCGGTGACGGCGAGGCTGAGGAGGTCGAGGACGTTGGAGCTCATACGAAACTGGGTGGACCTTTGCGAAACTTCTAGGCCTTGATATTGCGGATGTGGCGAACCTGCAGGGCGGGCTCGTCGCGGGTGAGAGCCAGGCCTTCCCAGGGCAGGCAAACTAGCTGCTTGGCGCAGTGCTCGCGAGATTCCTCGAGGGTGGGCAGGCCGTCCACGAGCTCGCCGTCGCGCACCATGGGGATGGTCAGCTGGGTGCTTTTCAGCCCTTCGGCCTGGGGCAGTTCCGCACCCAAGGGGAAGGTGACTTCCTCGACGGCCGTGCCGGAGGGGCGGCTAAAGCGGGCGGCATCCTTCGCCCCGCCGAGGCTGGCCTTGCCACGGGAGCGCTTGGCGACGGGCACACCATCTACCTCCACGAGCTTGTAGACCAGCCCCGCGGTGGGCGCCCCGGAGCCGGTGACAACGGAGGTGCCCACGCCGAAGGAATCCACCGGTTCGCTGCGCAGGGCGGCGATGGAGAACTCGTCCATATCGGAAGAGACCACGATCTTGGTGTTTGTTGCGCCCAGGGAATCCAGCTGGTCGCGCACACGGCGGGTCAGCACGCCCAAATCGCCGGAGTCGATGCGCACGGCTCCCAGTTCCGTGCCACCGGCGGCGACGGCGTTTTCCACGCCCTGAGTGATGTCGTAGGTATCCACCAGCAGGGTGGTGTCCGTTCCCAGGGCGGCGATCTGCGCCTTGAAGGCTGCGAGCTCGTCGGGGGTGCCATCCGGACGAGTGTGCAGCAGGGTCCAGGCGTGGGCTGCGGTGCCGGAGGCCGGGATGCCGTAGCGTTGCGCGGCCTCCATGTTGGAGGTGGCGACGAACCCGGCCAGGTAGGCGGCGCGGGCGGAGGTGACGGCGGCGTATTCGTGGGTGCGGCGTGCGCCCATGTCGACGATGGGACGGTCACCTGCGGCGGTGACCATGCGGGCGGCGGCGCTGGCCACGGCGGAGTCCATGTTCAGGATGGAGAGGATCACCGTCTCTAGGATCACGCACTCGCCGAAGGTGCCCCGGACCGTCAGGACGGGGGAGTGGGGGAAGTACAGTTCACCTTCGCGGTAGCCGTCGATCTGCCCGGAGAAGCGGAAGTTGCGCAGGTATTCCAGGGTTTCTTCCCGCAGGAAGTCGATGCGGTCCAGCTGCTGGTCGGTGAACACGAAATCGCGGACGGCCTGCAGTACGCGGGCGGTGCCGGCGATCACGCCGTAGCGGCGCTCGTTGGGCAGGCGGCGGGTGAACACCTCGAAGGTGCAGACGCGGTCGACAGTGCCGTCGAGGATCGCGGCCTCGAGCATGGTGAGCTCGTACTTGTCTGTGAGGAGCGCGGAGGATCGGGTGCTGTGGGTACTGCTGGGGGTGCTGTATTCGTTCACCCGCTCCATGCTAGTCCACGCCCCACCACGGACCCGGCAGCGAAGATGGCCGATGTGGGTATTCTGGAAAGCATGACTTCCCCAGCCGCTCCCTCCGCCACCCCTGTAGCGGACAAACTGCCAGAAACACTGACGGAGCCCAACCTGCCGTGGATGTGCATCTGTTGGGATGATCCGGTGAACCTGATGAGCTACGTGACGTATGTCTTCCAGACCGTCCTGGGTTACTCGCGCAAGCGCGCCACGGAGCTGATGATGCAGGTGCACACCGAGGGGAAAGCCGTGGTGAGCTCGGGTGAGCGCGACAAGGTTGAAGGGGATGTAAAGAAGCTGCAGACCGCCGGGTTATGGGCGACGATGCAGCGGGCGGACGGGTAGGCGTCAATAAAGAAAGAAGGAACGAACATGCAGCCGTGGACGAAAAAGAACAGCTTGCTGCGCGGGACTCGCTTTAATACGCAGCTGGAGCCGCTCGAGCGCGAGATGTTGGGGGATTCGGCGGTGGCTGTCTCCGACAAGCTGATGGAGCGCGCGCGGACCGCCCCGAAGGATGAGTTAGCGGAGATGACGGGCATGGCCAGCGGGCATGCCGATGCGCCGAAAGATCCGGGGCTGGCTCGGTTGCTGCCTAGTTTTTTCCGCGAGGGGGACGAGGAAGTCGATGGCGATGCGGCGCTGACCCGCCAGCTGAACGAGACGGACATCATTAAGACGAAGCTGACCAACCTGCGCTTTGTGGTGGACTACCTGGGGCCAAATGGTTCGGTGAATGTATCGCTGACGCAGGACGAGGTCCACCCGTGGCTGAGCGCCATCAACGACATTCGCCTGTACCACTCCGCGCAGTACGAGGAGTTCAAGAAGGAGCTTCTCGAGGGGGATGAGAACTCCGATCAAGCGACGGCGGCGCAGAACTACCTGGACTGGCTGGGCTACCACCAGGACAGTCTTTTGTCGGCGATGATGGGTGAATAATGAGCATAGAGTTGTTCGGCTGCCAGCCCGGACCCGCGAATTCCCTGGCAGACGTGGCGGGCATTGGCGTGGGCCACGCGGTGTGCGACGGCGGCGCGGGGGATTCGGGCGTAACCATGATCGTCGCCCCGAAGTCCGCCACTGCCAGCGTGGACGTGCGTGGTGGCGGGCCGGGGACTCGCGAGACGGATCTGCTGGCGCCGCACAACACGGTGCAGGCCGTGCACGCTATTGGGCTGTGTGGTGGTTCTGCTTTTGGTCTTGACGCCCTCACGGGGGCAATGGCCGAACTGGAGAGTAGGGGGATCGGCTTCCCCGTGCTGGGCCCGGAGCACCCAGATAAGTTGGTGCCGATCGTGCCGGGAGCCGTGATTTTTGATCTGCTGCTGGGGCGCTGGGATTCGCGGCCGGATGCGGCCACGGGAGCGGCAGCGACGGCGGCGGCGCTGGATGCTGTGGTTGGTGACGGTGATGGTAGTGCGGTTGAGCCGGGAGCCTTAGTACAGGGTGCTTCAGAGCAGAGGGCACTGAACGGCAACGTCGGCGCGGGGCTGGGAGCCTCCGCTGGCGCGCTGAAAGGCGGCTTTGGGCAGGCCAGCGCCGTATTCCCCGAAGGCACTCCGCTGGCGGGGGTGACTGTTGCCGTGGGCATTGTCGTTAATCCGCAGGGCACGGTCTTCGACCCGGCGACCGGCCTGCCGTGGGGACTCGCCGCAGAGCTGAACGGGGAGTTTGCCCGCTATGGGCTGGCCGACGGCCTGGTTGATGGTGAGCCGGTGGAAGCTGAGGGCGTCAATAGATTAAAGAGCAAGAACCTGCTCGGTACGAAGATCACGGCGGACATGTTGGCGCCGAAGCTCAACACGACGATTGGTGTGGTGGCGACCGATGCGCCGCTGACGAAGGCGCAGGCCAAGAGGCTGGCGCTGGCGGGGCACGACGGGATCGCACGGGCGATTCGGCCGGCGCACATGCCGATGGATGGGGACACGCTGTTTGCGCTGGCGACAGGTGAGCACGGCTCGGGGGCTACTGGAGTTGAGAGGGGCGTGGATGACATTGGCATGAGCCTGCTTTCGGCGGTCGCGGCTAACACAGTGGAGCGGGCGATTGTGCATGCCGTCTTGGCGGTGGAATCGGCCTTCGGTGTGCCGAGCTGGCGTGACGTGGTGAAAGGGACATAATGAAGGGTGAGAGCCGTGGCTGAGGCTGCAGAGGCTGCTGAGACTAACGTACAGGCGGCGCAGGCGAATAACGCACCGATCGGAGTGTTCGATTCGGGTGTGGGCGGGCTGACGGTGGCGCGCGCCATTGTGGACCAGCTACCGCACGAGAACCTGGTGTACATCGGGGACACGGCTAACTCTCCATACGGGGACAAGCCTCTGGCGCGGGTGCGCGAGCTATCGATTGGGATTGCGGACACCTTGGCGGAGCGCGGCTGCAAGATGATTGTGGTGGCGTGCAATTCTGCCTCGTCGGCGTTTATTCGCGACGCGCGGGAGAGGTATTCGATTCCGGTGGTTGAGGTGATCCTGCCTGCGGTGCGGCGCGCGGCGGCGGCGACCCGCAACGGCAAGATCGGTGTGATCGGCACCCAAGCGACGGTGAGTAGTAGGTCCTACCAGGATCTTTTCGCGGCGATCCCGGGGGTCGAGGCGTATGCGCAGGCCTGTCCGCAGTTTGTGCCCTTTGTGGAGCGCGGCATGACCAGCGGGCGACAACTGATGGGGCTGGCGGAGAACTATCTGGCGCCGTTGAAAGCCGAGGGGGTGGATACAGTGGTGCTGGGGTGCACGCATTATCCGCTGTTGGCCGGGGTGGTGCAGCTGGTGATGGGGGATGACGTCACGCTGATTAATAGCGCCGAAGAGACGGCGAAGACTGTTTATAGGACGCTATCGGAACAGGGGTTGCTGGCGGATGAGGATCCGGGGCGGGCGGTGGACCTTTCCTTCGAGTCGACGGGGGATCCGCAGAGGTTCGCGAAGCTGGCTGGGAGGTTCCTGGGGCCGGCGATTAGTTCGGTATCACAGATCCCGGAGATGGTCCGCTAGCGCTTAGGGTTCTCTTATGTGAGGTGCCCAGGGGTTTTGCTAATTATAGAACTATTGTCCCGGTTGTTCCTGAGTCGCTTATTCAGCTATGCTACAGGGGTACTCTTAGGATGTTTTTCGCTTATCGAACCGAATTTTAGTGAGTTTTCAGCTTTTAGTAGGCGCCCGGCCTGTTGCGGGTCTTAGAAAAGGGAATCTGACAGACGGCAGGCGCGCTCAAGCTTTTTCAGGAAGGACCGAGGAATGAATTCCTCTCAGAACAAGGTTTCACGGCAGAATGTGCGTAAGAGTGCGGCCGCACTGTCTGCCATCACCCTCGCGCTGGGCTCACTCAGCATCTTTGCCCCCAGCGACTTCGCGCCCGAGGCCACCGCAGCCACGTTCACGGGCGGCATCCGCGACAAGTCCGGCGCGGTGGAGAAGGATGCTCAGAAGGCCTCCGACCTGCCGGCCGGTTCGTGTACTGTCTCGGAAAGCACTCAGAGTGGCAGCCAGGCTGGTTTCAGCTGGTATACCTCTGAGCCGGTTGCGGAGAGCCCCGACAAGAAAGCCTGGGGCCTGAGCGTCGCCTTTGACAACTCGAAGGACCGCACGTTCGCTGACTGGGGCTTTACCAATTCAGGCAACATGGGTGCGTACCTCGATAAGGCTCAAATTCCCGCTACGGACGCGGGTAAGACCTTTGTTAACAAGGTAGTCACGCACAAGGCCGACGAAATCCTCGGTATTACTGCTTCTAGGACTCAGCGAAACCTGAACCTCAACGCGGAACTGACCGATGCGAAAGTCAAGCAGTTCGCTGAGGCCACTGCCGCGAACCCGGTACGTTATGCCTGGCAGGGCAACTATAAGCAGGAGAATCCCGACCCAAAGACTAGGGCCACCCGGGGAGAATCCGCAGCCTTTACGGCCGTCGTGAACCCGTGGCCGAGCGAGAACATCGAATGTAACCCGATCACGGTGTCGTGGGAGAACTTCGAGAAGCACGTCATCGTTGCAGGTGCTGAAACTAAGGTCGGTAAGATCAACGTTCCTGCTGTGCAGAACGGTGGCACTGACGACTCTATGTCCCGCATGGTTGTGGAGGCCTACGATGGCAACGGCCAGTTCATCGGCACCACAGACCCAGCGGCCTCCGGTGGCACCAAGAACCTGCGTATCGATGAAGCGACAGGCGACGTCTACTTCACCTGGCCTGAGTACCGCGGTACTGACCTGGCAACTGACAAGAACGTGAACTTCTCCGTTCTGGCAAAGCCTCGCAGCGTGGACCAGCTCCAGGCTGCTGCTAAGAGCAACAATGAATTTATCGGGCACGACGGAGCCTTCGACAGCTCCAACTCGCTGACGCGCTACAACAAGGCGAACGTCATCGACTCCAAGGCGTTCTCCCTGGACGACACCGAGTACCACTCCCCGAAGTACGACAAGACCGACGCCAAGATCATCTCCGGTGTCGATAGCGCTACCGGCCCGCTTGCTACCGAGCCGCAGAAGGTCACCTTCACCCAGACCCCTGACCTGATCAAGGAGCTGGCCAAGAAGAAGGGTGACGGCGGCTTCGAGGCCAAGGTTGAGCTGGACGAGAAGTACGTCTACGACGGCTGGACCGTCGAGATGGACGAGAACTACAACGTCACCGTGACCGCTCCGGAAAACCCGAAGCCGGGTAGCTTTGCGCGCCCGAAGATCACCGTCGAGTACTCCAACGGCTCTACCGATGAGCTTGAGCTGTTCGTGGTTGTTGACCCGAACAATACCCAGGTCACTGACCTGGTGCGTCCGGGTCTGTCCAAGGGCAAGGTGAACGAGGAAATCACTGCTCAGATTGGATTGAAGCCAATCATGAAGGGCCACAAGGCAGTTCACCCAGCCAAGTACGAGATTGATCCGGCGACCGTGCCGGCAGGTTGGACTGTCACGGTCGATGCCACCGGCAAGGTCACCGCGAAGGCGGACGACACCGTCGCACCGGGCACGATCATCACCCCGAAGGTGAAGGCAACCTACCCGGACCAGACCACGGATGAGATCGAGACCCAGTTCCAGGCGATCGTCGACATCAAGATCCCAACCTACGACACGGTCACTGGTCAGCCGAACGCGAGCGTCAGCCTCACGCCCGAAATCCCGGAACGCGGTTTGAGCGGCAACACGACCGATGAAGCCCCGACGCGCTACACCTTTGAGGACGGCACGAACCAGACCACCCTCACCAGCAAGGATGGCAAGACATGGACCGTCTACGTCGACGAGAAAACTGGTGAGATTACGACCACGATTCCGAAGGGTGCGCAGGAAGGCGACATCCTGAACGTTCCGGTCCAAGCTCACTACAGCGCTGAAGGCAAACAGAAGCCTCAGACTGTTGTTGGCACTGTCGTCGTCATAAAGGGTGACATTAAGGCGAACTACAACGTCCAGACCACCGCTCCTGGCCAGGAAGTGAAGCACCAGGTTGAAGACGCGCCTGATGGCTCCACGTTCTCCTTTGGTCGAAAGGACGGCAAGCCGGTTCTTACTCAGGAAGTCAACGGTTGGAAGTACACCATCAACCCGAAGACCGGTGAAGTTTCCTCCACCCCGCCGGCTGATGCCAAGCCGGGCGACAAGAACACCATCACGGTGACCGTTAACGCTCCGGGTGGTTTGACCACCCAGACACCGGTCACCACCGTGGTCAAGCTGACCAACAGCTGGGAGTCTGAGCCGGTTGTACCGTCCCAGACGGTCTACCCGGGTGGTACGGCGACGTCACCGATTGGCGTCGAAAAGCCTGCCGAAATCAACCTTGATCCGGACAAGCCGTTCACCATCGATCCGAAGGGCAAGGGTCTTGAGGCCACGGGTGAGAACAACGAGTTCGGCAACCCGACCTACAAGGTGAAGACCGCTAACGGCGACTGGATTGTCGGCCTGGATGACAAGGGCAACGTCATCTCGACCGGACCGGAGACCGCGAAACCGGGCGACAAAATCGACGTTCCGGTCATCGTGACCTACGAGGACGGCTCGAAGGACAACACGACCGCGACCGTGAACGTCATCGACGTCCCGAAGCGTGAGGTTCCGTTCCAGGTCGAGTACAAGTACGACGACTCCATCCCTGCCGGCGAGTACAAGGTTGAGACCAAGGGTGAGCCGGGCGCCGAGAAGATGAAGAAGGACGGCACCTGGGAACGCACCAAGGAGCCGGTCAACGAGGTCGTCGTCGTCGGCACCAAGCCTGCCGAGAGCGCGAAGGACGTTTCTTGGACGTTCCCGATCCCGTACCCGACCGAGGTTCGCGAGAACCCTGACCTGAAGCCGGGCGAGATGAAGGTCATCCAGGAAGGCGAGAACGGCGAGCGGACCTACAAGGCTAAGTTCACCTCCAAGGGCGACCAGGCCTCGGTAAGCGAGTCGAAGGTAACCAAGAAGCCTCAGCCCCGCATCATCGAGGTCGGCCCAGGTATCCCTGATCAGGAACTGACCAGCAAGAAGACCCAAGAGGTACCGTTCGAGATCGAGTACGTCTACGACGACACCCTCGAGTCCGGCGAGCAAGTTGTCGACGAAGAGGGCGTTCCGGGTGAACAGACCATCACCTCCACCCAGAAGATCAAGGACGGCAAGCCGGACGGTGAGCCGACCATCAACATCGAGCAGACCAAGGCACCGAAGAACGCGAAGATCCGCATCGGTACTAAGACCACCGGTGAGAACGTTGAGACCGTTAAGTCTGAGGTTCCGTTTGGTGTGAAGGTCGAGTTCGACCCGAACATGTCTGCTGGCACGTCCGAGGTTGTGACCGAGGGTGTTCCTGGCGAGAAGACGGTGACGATCAAGCGCGACATCACCAACTCCAAGCCGGGTGACCCGCAGATCAGTGAGGAAATCACCAAGCAGCCTGTTGACCAGGTCATCAAGGTCGGCACCAAGCCGTCTGAGGCATCCGAGAAGGTCACCTGGACTGCCCAGGTTCCGTTCGAGGTTGAGACTCGTCCGAACCGGGAGCTGAAGCCGGGTGAGATCAAGGTCGTCCAGAAGGGCGTGCCTGGCGAGAAAACCTACACCGCTGACTTCACTGCCAAGGGCGACCAGGCAACGGTCACCCCTGAGGAGAAGCAGACCAAGGACCCGGTTAACGAGATCATCGAGTATGGCCCTGCGCTCGGGGAAGATGAGCTTGTCACCACTGTGAAGAAGCCAGTTCCTTTCGATACCGAGATCGTCTTCGACGACTCTCTCGAAGAGGGCAAGCAGGAAGTGAAGCAGGTCGGTCGACTCGGTGAGGACACCGTCACTTCCACCCAGAAGCTCGTGGATGGTAAGCCGTCTGGCGACCCGGTTGTGGAAACGAAGCGCACCGAAGAGCCGATCAAGCAGATCATCCGCGTCGGTACGAAGACCACCGGTACGAACACCGAGACCTTCACCACTGAGGCTCCGTACAAGGTCGTTGTGAAGTATGACCCGAACATGCCTGCTGGTGAGTCCAAGGTGACCACTCCGGGTGTTCCGGGTGAAAAGACGGTGACGATTACCCGCAACATCACTAACTCGCAGCCGGGTGACCCGACGATCTCTGAGAAGATCACGAAGCAGCCTGTCGACGAGGTCATCACCGTTGGCACCAAGCAGGCCACGGCTACCGACAAGGTGGAGTGGACTGAGCCGATCCCGTTCGGCACCACTCTTCGTCCGAACCCGAATCTGAAGCCTGGCGAGATCAACGTTGTCCAGGAAGGCAAGAACGGTGAGGCTTCCTACGCCGCGACGTTCACCGGCACCAACGGTGAGGCGCAGGTTGCGGAGGTCAAGGCTCGCACCGAACCGGTCGAGCAGATCATCGAGTACGGTCCGACTAAGGATCCTCAGGAGTCTTCGGTCGTAACCAAGACTGAAAAGCCGGTTCCGTTTGAGACCACGATCATCTTCGATGACACTCTCAAGGCCGGTGAGCAGGTCGTCGTTAAGCAGGGCGAGCTGGGTACTGAGGTTGTCACCTCCACCCAGAAGATCGTGGACGGCAAGCCTTCCGGCGAGCCGACCGTGACCACTGAGCGCACTAAGGAACCGACAAACGCGGTTATCCGCGTCGGCACCAAGACCGAGAACACTCACACCACTGAGTCCGAGGTCGCAGTGCCGTTCGAGACCGAGGTCATCTACGACGACACTATGGAAGCCGGTACGTCCGAGGTGGTCCAGGAGGGCAAGCCGGGCAAGGACAAGGTCACCACGACCCAAACCATCGTGAACTCGCAGGTCACGGACACCAAGACCGAGCGCGAGCGCGTGACCGAGCCGGTTAAGAAGATCATCAAGATCGGTACGAAGATCGCGACGGACTCCACGACGGTTGAGTGGACCGAGAACACTCCGTTCGAGATCGAGGTTCGCCCGAACTCGGACTTGAAGGCCGGCGAGCACCGGGTTCTCCAGGAAGGCAAGCCAGGAGAGGTAAAACACACCGTTACGGTGACCTCCGAAAACGGTCAGATCACCAAGAGCGACCCGACTACGGAGACCATCAGCGATCCGGTCAAGCACATCATCGAGGTTGGTACCAAGTGCGACTGTGAGCCCCCGAAGGATCCGGAGAACCCGAATAACCCTGAGGACCCGAAGGATCCGGAAAACCCGAACAACCCTGAGGACCCGAAGGATCCGGAGAACCCGAATAACCCTGAGGACCCGAAGGATCCGGAGAACCCGAATAACCCTGAGGACCCGAAGGATCCGGAGAACCCGAATAACCCTGAGGACCCGAAGGACCCTGAGGACCCGAAGCCTGAGGATCCGAAGGACCCGAACACGCCTGGCGGCTCCTCCGGTTCGGTTACTCCGAAGCCGAACCTGCCTGGCATCATCGGTTCTCTGGGAATCGGCGGGGCCATCGTGGGCAGCGGATCTCACGGTTCCACCCCGAAGCCGGATCCCAAGCAGCCGAGCAAGCCGGGCACCCCGGGCAAGCCGGGCACCCCGGGCAAGCCGGGTAACGCGGACAAGCCGGGCACCCCTGGCAAGTCCAGCACCCCGAGCCAGCCGGACTCCAAGGGCGGCACGTCCACCGGCAGCTCCGCAAGCAGCGGCAGCTCCAGCTCTCAGAAGCAGGTTGATAGCCCGCGGATGAGCACCCTGGCCTCCACCGGCGCGAACGTGCTAGGCGTGTTCGCAGTCGGCCTGGCGCTGATCATCGGCGCCATCCCGCTGCTGCGCCGCCGCCGCGAAGAAGGCGAGGCCTAACCGCCACTAGCGTTCAGCGCTAGCGCCTAGCGGAACGGCCAGTCTGGCAAGTCCCGCGAAAGAAAGGGCGACCACCAACACAACGGTGGTCGCCCTTTCGCACATTTGCCACCGCTTCGTGGCAGAATGACAACTTATGGAACTGGTAGTGCTGGGATGCTCCGGAAGCGTCGAAGGACCCGATAGCGCCGCATCGGGATACATCGTCCGCGACACAATCACGGCCAACCCCGACCACCTCCTCCTCGACTGCGGCCCCGGCGTACTCAGCGCCATGCAACGCGCCGAAGACATCGACCCCTCCGCCTGCCACGTCGCCTTCAGCCACATGCACGCCGACCACTGCCTAGACTTCCCCTCACTCCTCGTCTGGCGCCGATTCCACCCCACAGCCCCCTCCACCCAACGCCACCAACTATTC
>NZ_JAKRND010000011.1 GCF_022347285.1 Corynebacterium sp. ACRPH | reverse complement strand
ATTCCACCCCGCCCACCCGACTTTGCTTCAACGCAAGATTCCTTTCCCACGAAAAGGTTGATAACCATGACTACCCCGACTCGCAACGACCGCCCGATTGTTATTTCCGACCCGGCGGATCTGGACCCCACCCTGTCGCACCAGGTTGGACGTACCGACGTAGAACTGCTGGACGAGACCATCGGCCAGTGCCTCGCCCGCATCGTGGCCGAGTACCCGGATCACGACGCGATCATCGACTTCTACGGTGATGTGCACCTGACGTACACGGAGTTCTACCGCAAGGTGCAGCGCCTGGCTTCCGGCCTACATGCTGCTGGCTACCGCAAGGGCGACCGTATCGGCATCTGGGCGCCCAACCGCTGGGAGTGGACTCTGGTGCAGTTCGCCACTGCCGAGATTGGCGCGATTCTGGTCTGCATCAACCCGTCCTACCGTCACAAGGAGCTGGTCTACGCCATGGGCCAGTCCGGAGTGAAGGGCTTGTTCTCCGCGGGCCGTTTCAAGGACTCGAACTACCGCGCGATGATCGACGCTGCGGAAAGCCAGTTCAGCCGCCACAACTACAAGGAGACGATCTTCTTCGGCTCCGAGCGCTGGGACGAGCTGGCCAACCACGCGATCCTGGATCTGAACCCGGTGCGCGAGCAGCTGCACCCGGACGATCCCATCAACATCCAGTACACCTCCGGCACCACCGGCATGGCCAAGGGCGCCACCCTGACCCACCGCAACATCCTGAACAACGGCTACCTGGTGGGGGAGACCCTGCAGTACACCGACCAGGATAAGGTCGTCATCCCCGTTCCCTTCTTCCACTGCTTCGGCATGGTGATGGGCAACCTGGGTGCCATCACCCACGGTGCAACGACGATCATTGCCGGCCCGGTGTTCAACCCGCAGTCGGTGCTGGAGGCCGTCGAGCACGGCAAGGCCACCAGCCTGTACGGTGTGCCGACGATGTTCATGGCGGAGCTCGACGAGATCGAGCACGCCAAGGCCAAGGGCAAGACCTACGACCTGTCCAGCCTGCGCACCGGCATCATGTCCGGCACCGCCTGCCCCACCCGCACGATGCGGCAGGTGATGGACATTATGAACATCAACGAGATCACCATTGCCTACGGTATGACGGAAACCTCGCCGGTGAACCACCAGACGCTGGTGGACGACCCGATCGAGAAGCGCGTGGGTACCGTCGGCCGCCCCAACCCGCACATCGAAGTGAAGATCGTGGATCCCGAGACCGGCGAGACCGTGAAGCGTGGCGAGCAGGGCGAAATCCTGATCCGCGGCTTCCTGGTGATGCAGGGCTACTGGGACATGCCCGGCAAGACGGCGGACGCCATCGACGAGGACGGTTGGATGCACTCCGGCGACCTGGGAACGATGGACGAGGAAGGTTATGCGCGCATCACCGGGCGTGCGAAGGACATGGTGATCCGCGGTGGCGAGAACCTCTACCCGCGGGAAATTGAGGAGTTCCTCATGACTCACCCGGCCATCTCCGACGTGCAGGTCGTGGGTGTACCGGACGAGAAGTACGGCGAGGAGCTGATGGCCTTCATCATCATGCGCGAGGACACCGAGCCATTGGATCAGGCGGCCATTCGCGAGTTCTGCGCTGGTGAACTGACCCGCCACAAGATCCCGAAGTACGTCGAGTGCGTGGACTCCTTCCCGATGACGCTATCGGGCAAGGTCCGCAAGGTGGAGCTGCGCGAGCACGCAGTGGAGCTGCTCGGGATCTACCAGAAGTAGGCAACCACCCAACCCCCTAAACAGAGCCCAAACTGACTCAAACAGAAAGGAAGCAACCGTGAGCACCACAGCGCCACATCATTCAAAACTGCGCACTGCCGCGGAGGCAATCGCTGACATTAAAGACGGCGCCACCCTGGCCGTCGGCGGATTCGGGGTGTGCGGCATCCCGCAGGTTCTGCTCGAGGAGCTCAGCCGCGCGCAGGTCAAAGACCTGGAAGCGGTTAGTAACAACGCAGGCCTGGATGGCCGCGGCCTGGGGCTGCTGCTGGCGAACCACCAGCTGCGCCGCATTGTGGCCAGCTACGTCGGCGAGAACAAGGAGTTCGCCCGCCAATACCTAGACGGCGAGCTCGAGGTAGAGCTCACCCCGCAGGGCACCCTGGCGGAGCGGCTGCGCGCCGGCGGCTCCGGCATCGGCGCCTTCTTCACCCGCACCGGCGTGGGCACGCTCGTCGCCGAGGGCGGCATGCCGTGGAAGTACGACCAGGCGGACAAGACCAAGGTGGAGGTGGCCTCTCCGGCGAAGGAAACCCGCACCATCGACGGCGAGGACTACGTGCTGGAAACCGCCATCCGCGCCGACTTTGGCCTGGTCCGCGCCGCCGTCGCCGACAAGGACGGCAACCTGCGCTTCGCCAAGACCGCCCGCAACTTCAACCCGCTGGCTGCCATGAGCGGCAAGATCTGCATCGTGGAGGCCGAAAAGGTTGTGGAGGTCGGCGAGCTCGACCCGGACGACATCCACCTGCCCGGCGTGTTCGTCCACCGAATCGTGGAGCTTTCCCCGGAACAGGCAGCCGACAAGATGATTGAGAAGGAGACCGTGCGATGACCGGCTGGACCAGGCAAGAAATGGCCTCCCGTGCCGCTCAGGAGCTCGAAGACGGCCAGTACGTAAACCTCGGCATCGGCATGCCCACTCTGGTGCCGAACTATGTGCCGGAAGGCGTTACCGTTTCCCTGCAATCGGAAAACGGCATGCTGGGCATCGGCCCCTACCCGGAGGCGGGCCACGCCGACCCGGACCTCATCAACGCGGGCAAGGAGACAGTGACGGCGCTGCCCGGCACCAGCTACTTCGATTCCGCCCTAAGCTTCGGCATGATCCGCGCGGGCAAGATCGACGTCGCCATCCTCGGTGCTATGGAGGTCAACGCCCGCGGAGACATCGCCAACTGGATGGTGCCCGGCAAGATGGTCAAGGGTATGGGTGGCGCCATGGATCTGGTCGTCGGCGCGCGCCGGGTGATCGTCCTCATGGACCACACCACCAAGACCGGGGAGCCGAAGCTCATCGAGGAGCTCACTCTGCCGACTACCGGCCTCGGTGTGGTCGATCGGATCATTACTGACCTTGCGGTTTTCGACCGCGACGAAGATGGGCTGACACTGGTGGAGCTGGCACCCGGCGTCACCAAAGAAGAGGTAGAAGAAAAGACCGCAGTGCCGTTTAGGACGGCGCTGGGGTAGACCCCCAATCGGCTTCGCTGGGCCATCGTTCGTGCCATACTTGAGGGCACGACGCAGGCTTTTTTAAGCGATGACGCCACTAGTTTCGAAAGTTAGGATTTATCAGATGACCTTGCAGGAAGACCCGAAGGACATTGTCGTTGTAGGCGCAGCACGCACCCCGCAGGGACGCATGCTCGGCGCGCTGGCGAAGAAGAGCGCGGTCGATCTGGGTGCAGAGACCATCAAGGCCGTGCTGGAGCGCTCCGGTGTGTCGGCGGATGCCGTGGATTACGTGCTGATGGGCCAGGTTGTGCAGGCGGGCTCCGGGCAGAACCCCGCGAAGCAGTCCGCCGTGGCCGCAGGTATCCCGATGAACGTCCCCGCCATGACCGTGAACAAGGTGTGCCTGTCCGGCCTGGATGCCGTGATTAACGCCTCCCGCCTGATCCGTCTGGGTGACGCCAGCATCGTCGTCGCCGGTGGCCAGGAGTCCATGACGAACGCCCCGCACATCGCCGCGGGCGTTCGCGCGGGTAAGGGCTACGGCTCCCTGGCGCTGCAGGATTCCCTGGAGCGCGACGGCCTGTCCGACCCGAACGAGGGCACCGCCATGGGCCTGGAGACCGACGAGGGCAACGCCGAGCGCGGCATCACCCGCGAGGAGCAGGACGAGATCGCAGCCCGCTCCCACCAGCTGGCCGAGGCCGCTACCAACGACGGTGTCTTCAACGACGAGATCGTCTCCATCGAGGTCAAGGGCCGCAAGGAGACCGTGACCGTCTCCGCCGACGAGGGCATCCGCCCCGGCACCACCGCCGAGGGACTGGCGAAGCTGCGCCCGGCTTTCGTGAAGGACGGCACCATCACCGCAGCCTCTGCCTCCCAGATCTCCGACGGTGCGGCAGCGGTGGTGCTGACCACCCGCGAGAACGCGGAAGCCAAGGGCCTGGAGATCCTGGCCACCCTGGGCGAGTACGGCCAGACCGCCGGTCCGGACACCAAGCTGCACTCCCAGCCGTCGCAGGCTACCGCCGCGGCGTTGAAGAAGGCCGGCTGGGAGGCCAGCGACCTGGACTTCCTGGAGATCAACGAGGCATTCGCCTCCGTGGTCGCACAGTCCATCAAGGACCTGGACTACCCGCTGGAGAAGACCAACATCCACGGCGGCGGCATTTCCCTGGGCCACCCGATCGGTGCCTCCGGTGCCCGCCTTGTGGTTCACGCGGCGCACGAGCTGAAGCGCCGCGGCTCCGGCAAGGCTGCCGTTTCCCTCTGTGGCGGCGGCGGTCAGGGTGACGCGCTGCTGCTGTGGCGATAGGAACGCGGTCAGGCGCCGGTGGCGATATTCGAACTGGTGCTTTCAAAAAGCTGCTGCCGCTGGCAGTCGGCGCGGTAGCGGTGTGTGCGTGCTGCGCCATAGCCGCAGCTGATCCGCAGACCCCGGGCGGGATGATCCCAGAATGCCCCACGAAGGCACTATTCGGATTTAACTGCCCCGGCTGCGGATCGATGCGCATGATCCAGGCGCTGGTTCAGGGGGATTTCAGCGCCGCGCTGCACTACAACGCGGTTGGGATCCTCGCCGTCATCTTGTTGATTTGGAGCTGGGTGGCCTGGACCGCACGATCATGGGGGAAACGAATTCCCAACTGGGAACATTTCCGACATGCCCCCATGGCAGTGGGGGTAGTGATCGGGCTATGGTTCATCGCGCGCATTTTGCCGTTCTCGCCGTTTCTAGAATTGCGCGTATAGTTTCTTTCGGTTCGGGAACATTCTGCGCTGCTTTGGTATTTTAATGACGTATTTCAGTTACCAACCAACTCCAAGAAGTTAGCCGAGGAAGTCAGTGACCAACCCATACGATCAGAACCCTTCCAACGAGGACCCTTTCGGCCAGCAGGGAAACCAGGGGTACCCCTACAACAGCGGGTATAACCAGAACTCGAGCCAGAACCAGCCGCCGAGTTACGGCAGCTATCAGAACAACAGTTACCCGAATCAGTCCGCCGGCTACGGCGCGCAGCTGGGGCAGAATTACCAGCCGGGCGTGGGAAGCACCCCGCCGGATAACTGGATGTGGGCGACTATTCTAGCCACCCTTCTGTGCTGCCTGCCCCTGGGCGCAGTGGGAATCTACTACTCCTCACAGGTAGAAAGCCGCTGGTACCGCGGCGATTATTCAGGTGCACAGGATGCATCGGACAAAGCAAAGAACCTAGCCATTGCATCTGTGGTGGTATCCGCTGCCTTTATTCTCCTGTACTTCGTCTTTTTCGTCGGAATCCTGGGACTAAGCTTGAGCGAACTATCAGAAACTTAGAAGTACCATAATCAGCGCCATCACCGGTAGCGCGAGACCCGTGGAAACCACCGCGGTGTCTCGCGCTAAAACTTTATTCACGTCAAAACGTTGGGCGTAGGTGAAGACGTTCTGCCCGGTCGGGAGAGCCGCGAGGAGAACCATGGCCAAAAGCAACTGAGACGTGGCGTCGAAAAGAAAGACACCGTAGAACGCGGCGATGGCGGGATGTACGACGGTTTTAACCAACGACGCCGCCCATACGGAGCGACGGGGCGACAGGCCGGGCTGGAGCACACGTACCTCCGCCATGGACATGCCGAAGGCGATCAGTGCGCAGCCGACGGTGGCGTCCGCGATGATCCCCAGCGGATCTGCGACGATCGTCGGCAGGGTAAAGCCCGTGTGGTGCTGCAGCAGGGAGATGGCGATGCCGATGGTGGCGCCGATGATCAGAGGGTTCTTCAGGATCGTCAGCAGGGTAGAACGCACGAAGTTCGTGGTCTGCTTGCCGCCGGTGCGCATGTCCAGGGCCAGCACGCTCAGCGGGCCGTAGAAGCCGACCTGGAAGAGGATCACCGGGAGGGTGAGCGTGGGGTCGTCCATCAAATGCGCGGCGAGTGGGATGCCCAGGTTGGAGCCGTTGCAGTAGGTGCAGGCCAGCATCGCGATGATGGAATCCTCGGTGGATCGCCGCGTAATCCAGCGATAGCCGAGGAAGGCCAAGAATCCCGTGGTGAGGGTGGACAGTGCTACGACCAGAAGGTTTGCGCCAAAAAGCTGGGCAATGTCGGCCTTCGACATGAACGTGATCAACGTGCAGGGCAGCGCGATCCAGAACACGAACATGTTCAGGGTATAGACCGCATTGGGGCCTAAAAGCCGAAGACGCCCTACTCCGAAGCCGATCGCTATGACGAAGATGACGACGGCGAAGCCGGAGAGGACGTTCAACATGGGGCTATGTTAAGTGTTTGCGCCTTAAGCGCAGTAGTCGTGACCTTAGTTAACCCCGTAGTACGCGGACTTGTCCACTACGTAGGCGTTGGCGAACTTATCGGTGAAGGACTGCTTCTCCGGGCTCTGGCCAATGGTCACGCCCACAACAATGTAGATGGCCAGCTGCACAAAACCGCCGACGTTCGGGATCATGCCCAGGACAACGCCGACGATGTACCAGCTGTTGCGCTTCAGCGATGCCACTGGATCGATGTTCTGCCCATCGGCGGTAACCACACGGGCGCCGATAGCCATCTTGCCGAGGGTGGCTCCCTTCTTGGACTCCATGAGAACACGGTAGGTCAACCAAACGACCAGCATGATGATGCTGGAAATCATCACCTTGGTAGCCGGGTAGGGGACGTCCACGGCATCTGGGGATTCTGCATTGACGGTGGCCTGGAACCAGTCCATGAGATCCTGACCAGCGATTGCTAACATCACAATGCTGCCGACAACCACCTGAACCAAGAGGCTGTCGATAATGAGAGCCAGCAGGCGCTTCCAAGCGCCCGGGCGATCGTTGCCGAACATGGCACCGTTGTTGGCCGCGGCATTCGGGAATGCGGGCGCGCCATAAGCATTGGGGGCGCCGGCGCCGTAGTTGCCGTCGCCGTAGCCACCCTGCTCAGCACCGTAACCGGCCTGCTCGGCTCCATAGCTGTTCTGCTCAGCACCGTAGCTGTTCTGTTCAGCGCCATAGCTTCCCTGCTCGTAAGGGTTGGAGTCGCCGGAGTTTCCGCCGGTGTAGCTGTTGTAATCCGGCAGATCATTGGCACCAAAGTCGTCGTTGGGATAGTTGTTGTTATTGCTCAACTGCAGGCTTCCTAACTGTTGTTCGGCTTGCGTCCGATGTGGGGCCAGCGCCCCTTCTCAACCCAGCGGGCAAGGGGGGAGCGCTTAAGAGTTTTACTGTGCAAGCTTAGCGAAGAAAGCAGACAGCCCGCCGAACGGGTGGCAAAAAGGCACGAAAAAGACCCGCCGCCTTGCTCGTGCTTTCGCACGGGGCGGTGGGTCTTGATCGTGTCTGTTAAACGTCTCCAGGCTGCAGACTTATGCTGCCAGCCCGAAAGGGCACAGCGGCTTAGCGGCTGTGGAAGGGCAGCAGGGCCATCTCGCGCGCGTTCTTCACGGCGGTGGCAACCTGACGCTGCTGCTGCGGGGTCAGGCCCGTTACGCGGCGAGAGCGAATCTTGCCACGCTCGGAGATGAACTTACGCAGCAGGTCGTAGTTCTTGTAGTCAACCGTCTCAATGCCCTCGGCCTTGAGCGGGTTCTTCTTCGGGCGGCGGGACTGTTCCATCCGCGCCTTCTTCATGTTGGTGCGCTTCATTGTGAAAGCTCCCCCTTACCAGCTGGACTTGCGTACGCCCGGCAGCTCACCGCGGTGAGCCATGTTGCGGACACGTACACGGGACAGGCCGAACTTACGCAGGTAGCCGCGCGGGCGGCCATCAGCTGCATCGCGGTTACGGACGCGAACTGGGGAAGCGTCGCGGGGCTGACGGTTCAGCTCCCACTGTGCATCCAGGCGCTCCTCGTCGGTGCTGTTCGGGTTCTTGATGATCTTCTTGAGCTCAGCGCGACGCTCCGCGTAGCGGGCGACGATTTCCTTGCGCTGCTCGTTCTTCGCGATCATGGACTTCTTAGCCATAAATTATCGCTCCTCGCGGAATTCGACGTGCTTGCGGGCAATCGGATCGAACTTCTTCAGGGTGATGCGATCCGGGTTGTTGCGCTTGTTCTTACGGGTGACGTAGGTGTAACCGGTGCCAGCCGTAGACTTCAGCTTGATGATTGGGCGGATATCGTTACGTGCCATAGTTAGATCTTCTCCCCACGGGCGCGGATCTTGGCAACGACAGACTCGATGCCGTCACGGTCAATGGTCTTCAGGCCCTTGGTGGACACGTTCAGCGTGATGGAACGGCCCTCAGAGGGCAAGTAGAACGTACGGCGCTGGATGTTCGGGTTCCAGCGACGGTTCGTGCGGCGGTGCGAGTGGGACACAGACTTGCCGAAGCTCGGCTTGCGCCCCGTGACCTGGCAATATGCCGACATGGGTTTTCTCCTTCCGCCGGAGATCTCAGGTGCCTGCGCCGCGCACTTAACAAAACCCATGGTTAGACGGGCCAAGAGTTCTAGGTGGTGGGGCGCTGCATCTAGCGTATCTAGCCTAAAATCTGTCCGGCGATGACGTTTACATAGACAACAGCGGGAGCTAACTTTACAGCACCGCCGCGCCATAACCTAATCGCTGTTTTTGACGCCCCTACGTCCCAGTTGGCCCCATTCCAGCTCGGAAAACGCGATTTTCTTTATGGCCTTGTCTTTCGCTATGATTGTTCCTCGTTGTGCGACCGACTTTGTCGCGCCCAAAATCCACCCGCTTAGCGGGCTGGCCTTAAGGGCGTCAGTAAGAAAGAAGGCGCGCTGCTTTTTATGACCCGCCTCAGGCACGACCCGCGCACGTAACGCACGGGACCGACCTGATGTACACGTACCTAAGGGAATAAGAGGAAACCATGAAGAAGGATATCCACCCCGACTACCACCCCGTAGTCTTCAAGGATGCGAGCACTGGCCACCAGTTCATCACTCGCTCCACTGCTACCTCCGACCGCACCGTTGAATGGGAAGACGGCAACGAGTACCCGCTCATCGTCGTTGACGTGACCAGCGAGTCCCACCCCTTCTGGACCGGCGCTCAGCGCGTTATGGATACCGCCGGCCGCGTGGAGAAGTTCCAGCGTCGCTACGGCAACATGACCCGCCGCAAGAAGAAGTAAGACCTCTTCACACCAAGAAGTTCACAAGAAACCTATTTCAGACCATTAATAAGGAGGTAGAAGACAATGGCAGTTCCGAAGCGCCGTATGTCTCGTGCAAACACGCACTCCCGCCGTTCCCAGTGGAAGGCCGACAACGTAGCTCTGCAGCACGTTAAGGTTCAGGGCCAGGATGTTCAGATTCCTCGCCGCCTGGTAAAGGCAGCTCAGCTGGGTCTCATCGACCTGGATTAATACGAGCCCAGTAGCGCGCCCCGTCACACATGCATGCGTGGCGGGGTTTTTGCATTGGTGTAACAGACCTAAGAAATGCTGAGCTTTCCTTAAAAATGTGGGTCCGCACGGGCGTTGTGACAAATTCATAGGCACAATGGAGGGCATGAAGATTCTTGTTGTAGATGATGATCAGGCTGTGCGCGAATCCCTGCGCCGTTCCCTGATCTTCAATGGCTACACCGTCGACCTGGCAACGGATGGCGAGGAGGCCCTTAAGCTCATCGCTGACGAACGACCGGACCTGGCCATCCTCGATGTGATGATGCCCAAGAAGGACGGTCTGGACGTGTGCCGCGAGCTGCGCAGCCACGGCGACGACCTGCCGATCCTGCTGCTAACTGCCCGTGATTCCGTCGAGGAGCGAGTGGCCGGCCTGGACGCCGGTGCAGATGACTACCTGCCCAAGCCCTTCGCCCTGGAAGAGCTTCTGGCCCGCACCCGTTCGCTGTTCCGCCGCGCGGCACGTCCCGCGATCCAGGAAGGGGAGGCGCACGAGCCACTGCGCTTCGAGGATCTGACCCTGAACCCGGAAACCCGCGATGTTTTCCGCGGAGACCGACAGATCAGCCTGACCCGCACGGAGTTCGCCCTGCTGGAGCTGCTGATGAACAATCCGCGCAAGGTGCTTTCCCGCAACACCATCCTGGAAGAGGTCTGGGGTTACGACTTCCCAACCTCCGGAAATGCACTGGAGGTCTACATCGGCTACTTGCGCCGTAAGACGGAGGCTAACAACGAGACTCGTTTGATTCACACTGTTCGTGGGGTGGGTTACGCGCTGCGTGAGACCGCACCGTGATCCTGCGTAGGCTCCCGGAGGATTACCTCACGGTAGAGCCCGAGCAAGCCTCTGCAGAGAACGGGGGCACGGACACTCGAGGAGATAGCAGGAGGGACCGGCTGATCCAGTCCCTCCGTTTTTCCGTGCGCGGACTATCTCTGCGCACGCGACTGGCGGCCCTCACCGCCATGGTGGTGATGCTGTGTATCGCCATCATCACCATCTCCTCCTACGCCACCGTGAAGCAGGTGCTGTCGCAGGAGATGGATAAGACACTGCAGACGCAGGCCCAGGCCTACATCGACTCGGGCTTCGAGTTTCCAGTCAGCGAGACAGGGGAGGGTGAGGACTACCGTCCTCGCTTCTTCGACTCCGATAACAACATGAGTGTCCTCGTTGTGCCCGCCGACCAGGCGGGGCGGCAGGCAGACGTGCACAAGTTCGAGGGCATTCTCAGCCCCAACGAGATCTCCGTCCTCGTCGGCGATGATCCGTATACCTTTGAATCGGAAGGCGACAAGAGAAGCTTCGCCATCGGCGCCCTGGACGGTCGCGTGATCGTGCTGCGCCTGGACATCGCCTTTACGAACCAGACGCTGGAATCCCTCTGGCTGGTTCTGATTCTGATTGCGGTGACCGGCTTCATCGCCTCCATCATCGCGGGCATCGCTGTCGCAAACTCCGGCATTCAACCGATCACCCGCCTGCGCCGAGCGGCCGACGAGGTCTCCCGTACCGGCGAACTGCGCCAGATCCCCGTCTATTCCCATGACGAGCTCGGATCCCTCACGGACTCTTTCAACAACATGATGAACGCCCTCCAGGAGGCGCAGACGAAGCAGAAGAACCTCGTCGCGGACGCTTCGCACGAGCTAAAGACACCATTGACTTCACTGCGCACAAACGTGGAGTTGCTGATGTTGGCGTCACAAAGAAAAGACGGCGAAGGTCCCGGCATCAGCGAGGAAGACCGCAAGGACCTAGAGCGCGACGTGATTGCACAGATCGACGAGATGAGTGGGCTGATCGGCGACCTGGTGGACCTTGCCCGCGAGGACTCGAACCCGGAGGTTCTGAGCACCGTCGAGATCTCCGAACTCATCACGCTGGGTATTGAGCGCGTGCAGCGACGCCGTCCGGACGTAACCTTCGATACGCACCTGATTGAGTGGCACCTGCAGGGAGACGCCTTCGCCCTGTCGCGCGCGCTACTGAATCTGCTGGACAACGCGGCGAAGTGGTCGCCTGAAGGCGGTGTGGTGCGCGTGTGGATGCAGCCGATTGTTGTTGAGGAAGGTGACGCCGCAGGCCCCGATACCGGCGCCCCAGCACACCAGGAAGTGGAGATCCGAGTGGCGGATTCCGGGCCTGGCATTCCGAAGGAGGATCGCGAAAATGTCTTCGACCGCTTCTATCGCTCGATCCAGGCGCGTTCAATGCCTGGTTCCGGCCTGGGGCTGGCGATCGTCAAGCAGGTCATCGAGAGGCACCACGGGGTGATCGTGGCCGACGAGTCGGACGACGGCGGCGCCCTGATGCGCGCAGTGCTGCCGGGGGAGCCGAGTTAACTGGAGCCAGACGGGGGTTCGGGAACTTTTCTCTAAGGATTTTCCTTAAACTGGCAGAAAAACTACAGCATTCATAGTGCTGAACTACATACATAACGGACATACTGGTCGCTATGGACGAAAGGGAACACAATATGGGCGAGAACAACTCGGGGGACGGGCAGCGGATGCCCGGCGAACCGGACTTTTCTAACCGTGGCCAGGAACCGGTGCGTGGGGGCGGCGGGCCGGAGGGTGGAGTTCGCCGGGACCACATGCGCTGGAACGCTCCACAGGGGCAGCCACAAGATCCGGCCACGCAAGTAGGGCCGGCGGTGCAGCCTCCACAGCCGACGCAACCGAATCCGCAGCCGGCGCAACCGAGCTCGCAGCCCTTCCCACAGCAGCAGGGCCTGCAGCAGCCGCAGCCGACATCCGTGCAGGCTCCGTCCCCGGAGCCCGGACAGAAACAAGGGCCGACTCCGGCGCCAGGGCCGGGACAGGAGTCTTTCGCGGCTCCGTACCAGCCCCAGCTGAGCAGCCAGCCGCAGGAAAAGAGGCGCTGGTCCACCCCGGCCGTTGCAGCACTGCTGCTGGCGGGTGCTGTAGTTGCTTCCGCCGTCACATACGTGGGCATGGATTCGATCAACGGCAACCAGGCCAGCAACAACGCCACATCTTCCTTCGATAACTCCAACAGCGGTGGCAAGTCTTCGCAGGATAAGAAGGCCTCCAACCCGGTGAAGCCGGGCAGCACCACCGACATTGCCAACAAGGTTCTGCCCTCTGTGGTTTCCATCCGAGTTATGACGCCCCGGGGCGGAGAAGAAGGTTCCGGCTCGATCATTTCCTCCGACGGCTTGATCCTTACGAACAACCACGTAGTCGCGGGTGCCCAGGACGGGCGCGCGAAGATGGAGGTTACCCTCAACGACGGCCGTACCCTCGAGGCAGAGGTGGTGGCCACCGATCCTCCCACAGACATTGCCGTCATCAAGGCAAAGGACGTCACGGATCTACAGCCCATTGAGTTCGGCGATTCGGACAAGGTAAACGTCGGCGAGGACGTGATGGCGATTGGTTCCCCACTGGGACTGTCAGCCACGGTCACTACCGGCATCGTTTCCGCGAAGAACCGCCCCGTCCAGGCTTCCGGTGAGGACGGCGGCGAAGCCTCCCTAATCGACGCGATCCAGACCGACGCCTCCATCAACCCCGGTAACTCCGGTGGTGCCTTGGTAGACATGGAGGGCAAACTCATCGGCATTCCCTCCGTGATCGCTTCGACCGGTGGTGGGGAAGTGGCCGGTTCCATCGGCCTGGGCTTTGCCATTCCGATCAACCAGGCAGAGCGCATCTCCAAGCAGCTGATCGACAACGGCAAGGCCGAGCACCCGATCATTGGCGCGAAGGTCGATACACGCTCTAGCGAGAACGGTGCCGTCATCGCAGATGTGAACAAGGACAGCCCCGCAGACAAGGCGGGCTTGAAGAAGGGCGATCTTGTTACCCACGTGGATGACCGGCGCGTGGATTCGGGCGTGGGGCTGATCGCAGCCATCCGTTCGCACGCTGTGGGCGACAAGGTCAAGCTGAAGGTCAAGGACGGCCCCGATGGCGAGGAGCGGGAGGTCGAGCTGACGCTTACCGCCGCCGAGTAAACCCCTATTCCCGTTCGCCTGTACAGCAGAGGGCGAACGGGATACTTTATTAGTTACATCCGTTTATCGATTCAGGAGGATCGCCGTGCCAGCTCGGAAGGCTAAAGAAGGGTCCGCGGACGTCAACGCGGACATCAACGAGGTCATGGCCATGAGTTCCGTCGATCACGCGCAGGTGGACCGTCTGGCAGAGGAAATCCCGGAGCCGGACGACGCCCTGTTCCACACCCTGGACGCCCAGGAGCGCAGCCGTGAACAGCTCAGCGACGAGCCGCCACTGCACGCCATGGTCGTGCTGGTCACCGACTTCCCGGAAGAAAAGGCCAAGAACGGCGAGCTGGTTGCAGAGCTGCTGGCAGAGGAAGGCTTCCTCGTCGATGCCGTGCTCAACGTCGAATCCCGCAAGTCCGCAATCCGCAAGGTCATCCAGACCGCTGTGGTCGGCGGTGCCGATCTCGTCGTCACGATCGGTGGTACGGGTACCGGCCCGCGCGATAAGACTCCGGAGGCCACCCGCGCTGAACTGGACCGCAAGGTCCCGGGCATCGCGGAGGCTCTGCGCGCTTCCGGTTTGGCGGCTAACTCCCTGGATGCGGGCCTGTCCCGCGGAGTCGCCGGTATTTCCGGTTCGACTGTGGTGGTCAACATCGCCGGGTCCCGAGGCGCGATCCGCGATGGCATGGCCACTCTTGGTCCGCTGGTTCGCCACGTTGTCGGCGACATGAATAACCGGGCCTAGAGTGAACACCGGCCACTCGGATAAGAGCCAGCCTGGCCGCCGCCGTCGCAGGTTCTACGGCAAGGTAGGCAAGGCCGGCCAGGCTGGGGGTTCAGGTTCTTCTTTTATTGACGCCATCGCTTCCGGCAAAGCAAAACCCCACTCAAGCCCTTCACGGGATGAGTGGGGTGACGATCGCCCTTCCGCAGAGCAGGAGCGCCGCTTCCTAGAGGAACAGCGCCCGCCGCACTGGGGTTAACGGGGCTGGAGTTAGCTGTTAGCTCTCTGTGTGCTTGCCGGTCGGCTCTGCCTCGCCGCCACGCTGCTCCACCAGTAGGTCGCGGATCTCGGCCAGCAGCTCGGTCTCGGTAGCAGCAGCCTCCTCCGGCTCGATGCCCTTGCGGCGAGCGTTCAGCTCAGCCAGCTTGTTCATCGGCATGATCATCACAAAGTAGATGACGGCAGCGATGATCAGGAAGTTAACGGCAGCAGTCAGGACAGCGCCGATGTTGACGAACGTTGCATCGTTGCCCTCGCGGAGGTGGAAGCCCATTCCGAACTCGGGGGAGCCGCCGACTGCGGCCAGGAGCGGCTCGACGATGCCGTTGGTGAAAGCGGTGACGATGGCGGTGAAGGCACCACCGATAATGACGGCTACGGCAAGTTCCATGACGTTGCCGCGCATGATGAACTTCTTAAAACCTTCAAGCATGGTGCAAAAGACCTTTCTTGTCCGCGACCTAGCGCAGACTTTATAAAGCAATTAAAAAATGGGGAAGTATCCGAGGTCGTGGATCACAGCGTCTACGACCAGATCGTGGTCTTGGCAGGGAACGTCGCGGGTGAATTCTTCGTGGTCTACCACTGCCCATACCTTCACGTGCGATGGGTGATTGGCAAGAGTTCGATCATAGAAGCCACCGCCCTGTCCGAGCCGTGTCCCATGATAATCAATCGATAGAGCAGGTGTAACTATTACATCTACGCATGTCGGGAAAGTGTGAATTACATTACTCTCCGCTTCACACGCCGGCTCACTCCCTGGCCCAATCACTGGCTCGCCCATCGGCTCGAGGATGCCCCACGTGCCCTCGACGAGGTTTGGGTTGTCCGGCTGATACTCGATCCATTCGAGGCTGGGGGCGTCACCACGAACAACACGAGGAAGCAACACCCGCGCTCCAGTGCGCGCCAGGACATCGGGAAGATCCGCGCCGCCCGGCTCACTGGGGAGAGGAACATAGGCGGCGATGGTGGAAGGCGCGCAAGGGAGTTCCGCGAGAGCGTCCAAGAGGTGAGTCTGAATGCTTCGGTCGCGCAAGGGGCGCTCGTCGACGCGGCCGGCGCGGGCAGCGCGTACTCGGGCGCGGGCGCGCTTCTTCAGGTCAGCGGGGGTGGTCATCGTCTTAAAGCCTACTGCAAAAGAAAACTCTCCTTTAGTGGTGTGTAGAGCACGAAACCCGGAGCTTAAAGCGCTACTATTCCGGCATGACTTCTAGCCCTACGATCTCCACGTCCGAGCAAGCCGCACTGCGTACCGTCGTGGTCCCGGCTGCCGGGCTTGGAACCCGCTTCCTGCCCGCCACCAAAACCGTTCCCAAGGAACTGCTGCCCGTCGTGGACACTCCCGGGATCGAACTGATTGCAAAGGAAGCCGCCGATGCAGGCGCAGACCGCTTGGCGATCGTGACGGCTCCGAAGAAGGGCGGGGTGCTGGGGCACTTCGATACCGACGAAGAGCTGGAGCGCACGCTAGAACAGCGCGGCAAGACCGACCAGCTGAACAAGGTGCGCGCCACCGACGGGCTGATCGACGTGGTGGCTGTCGAACAGGAAAAGCCGCTCGGCCTGGGGCACGCCATCGGGCTGGCCGAAGAGGTGCTGGATGACGATGAGGATTGCTTCGCCGTCATGCTGCCAGACGACCTGGTGCTGCCGATGGGTGTGATGGAGAAGATGCTTGCCGTGCGCAAGCAGTACGGCGGATCCGTCCTGTGTGCCTTCGAGGTGCCGCGCGAGGAGACGAGCAACTACGGAGTCTTCGAGATCGACGAGGCGGACCACGCCGACGTGAAGATCGTGAAGGGCATGGTGGAAAAGCCGGCTGTCGAAGATGCTCCGTCCAACTTTGTGGCCACCGGGCGCTACCTGCTGGATCGACAGGTATTCGATGCTCTGCGCCGCACGAAGCCGGGCAAGGGCGGGGAAATCCAGATCACCGACGCCATCGAGCTAATGATTACCGAGGGGCACCCGGTGCACATCATTGTCCACCACGGCCTGCGCCATGACCTAGGCAACCCGGGTGGGTACATTCGAGCTTGTGTCGATTTCGCGCTTCAGAATGAGACATATGGCCCCAGCCTGAAGACCTGGCTGCGGGAGCGCCTGAACCAGGAAAACTAGGGGCAACAAACATGCGATCGGTCGAAGAACAACTGGCAATCATCACCTCTGCGGCGGTGACCCCCGAGCCAGTGCGCATCGCCATCACCGAGACCCTGGGGCTGCGCTGCGCCGAAAGAGTCGAGGGCGCCGAACCGCTGCCCGGATTCGACCAGGCCGCCATCGATGGCTACGCCGTGCGCAGCGTGGATATCCGCCAAGCGTTGGCAGCCGCCCGGGGTGGCGACCCCGACCGCGACCCAGAAGATGCCACGGCCGTAGAGAACACCAGCGGTGTGAAGGAAACCCTGCCGATCGTCGGCGACGTGACCGCCGGCTCCCTGCGTCCGATCCGTTTGCAGCCGCGCCAGGCGGTGCGGGTGGAGATGGGCGCGCCACTGCCGACCCTGGCGGATTCGGTGCTCCCACTGGACTGGGTGGAAAAGGAAGGCCGCAAGATCCGCCCGCTGGAGGCCATCGCCTCCGGCGAGTTCGTGCACCGGAAAGGCTCCGACGTGCAGCCCGGCGACGTTGTAGTGGAAGAAGGTGCCGTCATCGGCGCTGCCCAGGTGGGCCTGCTGGCTGCCGTTGGGCGGTCCAAGGTTCTGGTTTATCCACGCCCGCGCCTGTCGGTGCTCTCCTTCGGCCGTGAACTGCTGGACATCGACCGCGACCCGGCGGTGGGCCAGGTTTACGACGTGAACTCCTACGCCCTGGCCGCCGCCGCCCGCGAGGCCGGCGCGGACGTGCACCGCGTGGGCATCCTCAGCGGCGAGCCACGCAAGATGCGCGAGGTGCTGGAAAGCCAGCTGCTGCGCTCCGAGGTTGTGGTGATCTCCGGTGCGGTGGGTGGCGCGGCCAGCGACGAGTTGCGGGAAATCCTCTCCGAGATGGGGGAGATGGAAATCCAGCGCATCGCCATGCACCCCGGCTCCGTCATGGGATTCGGCACACTGGGGCAGGACAAGGTGCCGACCTTCCTGCTGCCGGCCAACCCCTCCGCCGCCCTCGTTTCTTTCGAGGTCATGGTGCGCCCGCTGGTGCAGCTGATCCGTGGCCGCCGTCAGGCCACCCGCCGCGTGGTGCCAGCCCGCACGATCGCCGGGATTGCCTCGGCCCCTGGCCGTCGTGGCTTTATTCGCGGCCAGTTGATGCGTGACCGGGAGACGCGCGAGTTCCTGGTGGATCCCCTCGGAGCCGTGAACGGCGGCGAGCCGACCCACCTGCTGGGCAGCCACGGACAGGCCAACTGCCTGATCGTGGTGCCATCCGACGTGACGGACGTGGCGCCGGGGCAGGAAGTGGACGTGCTGTTCCTCAGCAACAAGGATTAGCTCACCCGTGCTTCACCGACTGCGCGCCGCCTTCGCCCCCACCGCGGTGCCCGAACAGCACACGCGCACCGTTTTGAGCCGTGGGCACATGTACGGAGATCTTAATGACGCCCCCACGGCCGCCCTGCCGGTAACCCTGCGCCCCGTGCGCGCCACCGACGGGGCGCAGTGGAGCGCCGCGCGGATCGAGGATCAGAAACTACTGCAGCCTTTTGAACCGACCGTGCCGGGGGACTGGGCTGCAGCGCACAGCCCGCAGGCCTGGCGGCAGACTTTCCACAATTTGCAGGTCCTGTCCGCCGACCGCCTACTGGTGCCGATGGTCATCGACATCGAAGGGGAGTTCGCGGGCCAGCTGACGATAGGCAACATCCAATACGGAACGGTCTCCAGTGCCTGGATCGGCTACTGGGTGTACTCGCGGTTCCAAGGCCATGGCGTGGCCACTGCGGCGGTAGCGCTGGGCGTGGACTTGGGGATGCAGGTAGTGGGGCTGCACAGGATAGAGGCTACGGTCATGCCGGAGAACGTGGCGTCCAGAAAAGTCCTAGAGAAAACCGGCTTCCGCATCGAAGGGCAGCTACAGCGAAACCTGCACATCAACGGCGAATGGCGGGACCACCTACTGGTGGCGCAGACACAGGAGGAAACGGCTCCAGACGGGGTGGTGCGCAGGCTGGTAAATCGCGGAATCTTGGGGCTGGCTGTGAACCGAAACTAGCCTCGGCGTGGCGAGCGCATGTATAGGGGTTACGCGGGTAGCGTGGCAAGCACTTGACCACTCACGCTGCCCGCATGAACTTCACAAACTTCGAGGAGAACTGATACACGTGTCCGGCTCCCTTTTGCTCATTGCCGCCGTCTGGTTGGTGCTGTTGGCGCCGCTTCTGCTGCGCAACCAAAAACCCGTGCGACGGACTGCCCAGGCGCTGAGCGAAACCCGCGTGTTGCACCGAGGGGGCAGCACGCTGAAGGCGAAGCGCAAGCTCAAGCCGGCCGAAGGTCTCTACATGTCCTCCGATGACGAGGAGCTGGAGCTGGTCGACGCGGAGCCGGAGTACGTTCTGCTGGAAGATGAAGATTCCGCAGCTGGCGCGACGTCGGGCAAGCCGCGGGGGCTGCGGGCGCTGATGACCACGAAGGGCAACGAGCGCAGCGCGGACAGCGAGGATAGCGTGGACGCTGAAGTCGTAGACGCAGCGGTGGTAGATGCTGAGGTGGTAGACGGCGAGGTAGTGGACGCCGAGACAGCAGACGCCGAGGTAGCAGACGCCAAGGCAACGTCCACCGAAAAGCCCGAGCAGGCAGCCGCGACCACCGACGACGCTGACGCAGCCGCTGAGGGTTCCGAGAAGGTCGTGGCAGCGGCATCTGCGGGCAGCGCGGTGCGTTACACCGCCCAGGATGAAATGGACACCGGCGAGTTCTCCCCGGTGAAAAAGGCAGAGATGAACGGCGAGGCTGCGGAGGCAGGCGCTGAGTCTGCTGGGTCTGCTGGGTCCAGCGACGCCAGTGACTCCACGGAGTCCGCCGAACCCGCCGAGCCCGCCGAAGAGCAGAGCGCCCGCCAGGCCGCATACGCCGCAGTCCCGACTGAGTACGTGCGCGGTGGGGACGTGAAGGCGTCACCAGATTTGGTAGACCACGTCGATGCAGCACCGGCGGACAAGAGCCTGGACATCCTCGAGGAGTCCGACGAGCTGAGCGAGGCCGACCTGCAGTACCTGGCAGCCCGCCGCGGTCGCGGCGTTTACGACCCGGTGTCCTCCGCGCGCCTGGCCCGCGAACGCCAGAACCGCCGCAAGAAGGTGCTGCTGGTGCTGCTGGCACTGTGCGCCCTGACCTTCGGCGCCAGCCTGGCCCTGGGCAGCGGCGTGTGGCTGACCTTCGTGGCCATGGTGGCCTTCACCGCCTTCTACCTGGTGATGCTCCGCCGCCAGGCCATCGAGGAGCGCGAGCTGCGCCACCGCCGCCTGGTGCGTATGCGCCGTGCCCGCCTGGGTGTGCGCAACACGGAGGACGACGAGCTGGGCGTGCCGGATCGCCTGATCCGCCCGGGCGCTGTGATCCTGGAGACCGACGAAGACGACCCGGCCTTCAGCAACCTGGAGTACGCCGACGGCAGCGACTTCTTCGACCTGCCGGGTGGGGGTCCGGACACGAAGGCACCATCCGCTACCGGCTCGGACGAGGAATACATCGATCCGCGCTCCGGCATCCGCGCGGTCTAGGAGTAAACCTCCCGGATGCTGAATCACCCCGCAGCGCGTGACGCGGCCCTGCTGCTCCTGCGCCTTGTCACCGGCGTGATCTTCATTGCCCACGGCTGGAAGAAAGTCTTCATCGACGGCATGGGCGGAGTAACCGGAACCGTCGCCACCTTCGACCGCCTGCACATTCCACAGCCAAAGGTCAGTGCCTGGGCGGCGGCCAGTTTCGAGATGCTCGGCGGCGCGATGCTCATCGTTGGTCTGCTTACCACGGCAGTCGCAGGACTCTTCGCCATTTACAGCGCACTGGTGCTGTACTTCGTGCACTGGTCCAACGGTTTTTTCGTCGCCGACGGGGGCATGGAGTTTGTGCTGCTCCTGGTCGTCTCCCTTATGATGATTGTTGTTTTCGGCGCGGGGCGCGCGAGCCTGGATAAGGCCCTCTCACGCTTCGGCTGAAGTTAGGTAAAGCACGCAAGAGGCGGGATTAAGAGCATGGACTGTCAAGCGGTCAGGACCTCGATGTCCGCCCGGCTCGACGGCGAAACCGCCGAGCTGTCCGACGACCTCGTCGACGCGCACCTTGCCGCCTGTGAGGACTGCCAACGTTGGTATGCCACCGTCACCGCGTTGGGCCGCCGGATGAACGTCTCCGCCACCCCAACGGATGATGGCCCCACGACGGAGCCGGGCGACGAGCAGAAAGCGGCGCTCCTCGCACAGGTGCTCGAGCAGGCCGATCACAACCCCCAGATCAGCGGAGGCCTGCGCCGCCGTCAGCTGCCTCTTTACTTTGGCCGCTTCGCCCTTGTTGCCGTGGCGCTGGTTTATGTTGTGTGGGGCCTATCGCTGTTGTTCGGCTCGCCCATTGGGGATGACGCCGACTCGTCTCAGCTCCGACTAGTCTCCGACGCGGCGACGATGCGCTTTGCGCTGGCCGGTGGCCTCCTTTGGGCTGCTTGGCGCCCGAAAGCGGCTGCCGCAGTGTTGCCGATTTACCTGGGGTTATGGGCTTTCGGTCTAGGGTTCGCAACGCGGGAGATCGTGCTGAGCATGGTCGGGGAAGGTGGCAGCCTGACCACACTCTGGCTGCTGCTGGTGCACTTGGCGGCGGTCGTGGCCCTGGTCGTGGTGTGGGCTGGCAGGCAGAACGTGTTCATGCCGCTGCAACAGTCGCTGCGCGCGCTGATGGCACAGCCGGTGAACTTCAGCCCGAGCGACGCCCGACGCAACTCCACCTTCGAGCTCGGCGAGCCACGACCGCGGGGCTGGGGTTAGCGCCAGGAAGGCAGCCACATCCGCATGTCGAAGGCGAAATCGGAAAGCGGAGTGGCCGTGTAGATCGGCAGGAAGTAAAGAGAGTTCCAGACCACCAGCATCAGGTAGATCACTACCGCTAGTTGGCCGGGGCGAGCCTTCACGAAGGCCTTAGGGGAGGAGTGCGGCTGGGTGGCAACGCCCGGGCGCTGCCAGCACAGCAGCTGCCCCAGAGCCATAGCCAGCGCAATCGCCAGGAACGGAGCCAAGTTAGCTGCGTAGAACAGGTACATCTGGCGATCGAGGTTGACTAGCCAAGGCAGGAAGCCGGCTGCAAAACCGATGACGGGAACCACCCAGCGGCGATCCTTGTGCACTATCAGGCACCACAGGCCCCACAGCATGGCGGGGACGCAGAACCACCAGATAGCGGGGGTGCCGACAAGCAGGATCACCTTGTGGATGCCCTCGTCACTGGATGGGTTGTAGTACATCAACGAACGGCTGGAGACCAGCCAGGACCACGGCTTGGACTCCCAGTTGTGGTGGTGGCCGTTAGAGTTCGTCAGCTCCGTGTGAAAGCGCATGACGGACACGTGATAGTAGATGAAGTTCTGCAGGGTATCGGGCAGGAAAGACCAGAACCAATCCCCGGTGGTGTTGGTGTACTGCTCGGACTCCACGGCGTGGCGGAACACGCCGGTCTCGGAGGCGAACCAGGCCCGCCAGCTGACCACGTACAGGATCGCGGGGACGATCACGATGGAAAAGAAGGAGGGCAGAGCGTCGAAGAAAGCGGTCCCGAGGAGGGGACGGCGCACGCCGAAACGGTGGCGTCGAAAATAATCAACCGCAACAATCGTCACCCCGAAGAAGGCCATGTAGTACAGGCCATTCCACTTCACCGAAAGCGACAAGCCCAGCGCCACGCCTGCGGCGAATCGCCACCAGCGGTAGCCCATGCGCGGGCCGAGGGCGAAATCGTGGATCCGGTCAGCGGCCCAGACGCGCTGGAAGCGGGCCTCCATCTGCTCGGCATCCCGCACCGCGAAGTAGGTCGCCAGGCACACCAGGAACACCTGGAAGTGATCCAGCATGGCCGAACGCCCCGTGACGAAGAGGATCCCGTCGCACAGAGCAATAATGCCGGCGAACAAACCGATAAGGTCGGACTTCGACACTCGGCGCGCAATCGTGGCAATCAGCAGGATCGTCACCACAGCCAGCAGGGCGGACATGATTCGCCAGCCCCATGGCGTATAGCCAAACACAGCCATGCCCATCGCCTCGAACTGCTTGCCCAAGGGCGGGTGGACGACCAGGCCGTAGCCGGGATTGTCTTCGATACCGCCGATCAGCGGGTTAGACCAGCTCTGCAGAATCTGCCAGGCCTGCGGCACATAGTGCTTCTCGTCGAACACCGGGGTGCCCGCATCCGTGGGGCGCTGCAGCATCAGCAGGCGGCTGAGCGCACCGAACAGGCCGAGGACAACCAGGATGCCCGTCCACCGAGTGAAAGCGAATGTGCGGCGCCCAGGCATAGCGTTGCGTGCGCGACTGCCCACGTCGGTCGTGGCGCGCTGGTCGGCGGACGCTGCAGGAATGTCGGCAAGCGGGGGAGTCGGTGTGGTCGGCACGAAAGCCAACTGTAGTAGAAGCTCCGGACAATCGGGCGCACTGGCGGGCATACTGGCGGGTATGAGTGAACCCGTAGATGCCAAGACTCTCCCCGCAGACGCAGTCGCTGCGCTGCTTACCCGCGCCGCCGAGAATCGACCTCTGCCGCAGGGAGGAATCATCTTGGCGGCCACGCCGCTGGGCAATCCGCTGGATGCCTCGGTGCGGCTGATCGACGCGCTGGCCAGCGCCGACATCGTGGCTGCGGAGGACACCCGCCGCACCCGGGCGCTCGCGGACACGCTGGGGGTGGAGATTGCCGGCCGGATCTACTCCAACTTCGACCACAACGAGGCCGAGCGGGCGGAGTTCTTCGTGGAGCAGGCAGAGCAGGGCCGGCGCGTGCTGGTGGTGACGGACGCCGGCATGCCCTCCGTCTCCGACCCTGGTTTCCCGCTGGTCGTCGCTGCCCGTCGCGCGGGGGTGCCGGTGACGTGCCTGCCGGGTCCCTCCGCGGTGCCGACCGCTCTGGCGCTATCCGGCTTGGGGGTGGGCCACTTCGCGTTCCTGGGCTTCGCCCCACGCAAGGACGGCGCCCGGCGTTCGTTCTTTGGTTCTTTTAGTGACGCCCCCTACGCCGTCTGCTTCTTTGAATCCCCGCACAGGCTGGCCAAGACTCTGCAGGTAGCAGCCGAAGAGCTGGGGGATCACCGACAGGCGGCGGTGTGCCGCGAGCTGACGAAGACCTTTGAAGAGGTGAAGGTCGGCGGGCTGCGCGAGCTGGCCGAGTGGGCGGAAAACGGCGTGAAGGGGGAGATCTGCGTGGTGGTGGATGCTGCGGACGAGCAGGCAGAACCGGACGTGGAATCGTTGGTCGAGTTGGTGGAGCAGAAAGTGGCGGAGGGGGAGCGTCTGAAGGCGGCGGCCGGAGACGTGGCAAAGGCCAAGGGCGTGAGCAAGCGCGAGCTTTATGAAGCTGTGCTGCGCGGACGCGAAGAAAACTAGGGTTTTTCAAAAGTTTTTAGCTGGGCTGAGAGGCGGGTGGCCTGTGTTGGGGATAAAGGCAGGTGAATAGGGGTTTAGGGGAGACCGAAGCCGAGGCTAAAGGCGCCGTCCGGGCGTGGTTGGGGCACCACTGCGGTTGAAAAGCCCCCACAATACCCCCCAATATTGAGGAATGACTGTATCAAGAGAAGAAGTAGCACCGACTGAGGCTGATCAGGAACAGTCCATCGACTGGGTAGTCACGGGCTGTGCGGCAGCCCTCATCCTGGCTGTCGTGCTGTGGGGCGTATTTGGTGGCGATAGCTTCGCCGCCTTCGCCTCGACGGCGTTGAGCTATGTCGTAGGTGACTGGGGCTGGCTGTATGTCCTCGCCGGCACGGTGTTTGTCGGGTTCATTCTGTTCATTGCGTTCAGTAAGTTCGGGCACATTCGCCTGGGCAAGGATAACGAGCCGCCGGAGTTTAACAGCATCTCCTGGGTGGCCATGATGTTCGCCGCGGGCATGGGCATTGGCCTGATGTTCTACGGTGTGACCGAGCCGTTGACGTACTACCGCGACGGCGTGCCGGGGGCGCAGGAGAACGATGTGGCTAGCTCCTTCGCCTCCACGCTGTTCCACTGGGGCCTGCACCCGTGGTCGCTGTACGCCATCGTGGCGCTGGCCATTGCATATGGCACCTTCCGTATGGGGCACAAGCAGCTGCTGTCCGCGACGTTTATTCCGTTGATCGGGGAGAAGCGCGCCGAGGGCGCGCTGGGCAAGATCATCGACATTGCCGCCATCTTCGCGACGGTTTTCGGTACCGCAGCTTCCCTGGGCTTGGGTGCCGTGCAGATCCAGGCCGGTCTGGATGCCACGGGGCTGATTTCTAATCCTGGCACGTGGGTGATTGTCGGCACCATCGTGATCCTGGGTCTTTGCTTCCTGGCTTCCGCCGCTTCCGGTGTGGGCAAGGGCATTCAGTACCTGTCCAACACCAACATGGTTCTGGCTGGTCTCATTGCGCTGTTTGTCCTGATTCTCGGGCCGACCGTGGTGATTCTGAACCTGATCCCGACCTCCCTGGGTAACTACCTGTCCCAGTTCTTCCAGATGGCCGCCCGCACCGCTAACTCCGGCGATGGTGCGGATGAGTGGCTGGGCACCTGGACCATCTTCTACTGGGCATGGTGGGTCTCCTGGTCTCCGTTCGTCGGCATGTTCGTCGCCCGCATTTCCCGCGGCCGTACGATCCGCGAGTTCGTATGCGTGGTCCTGATGGTCCCAACTATTGTGACCATCATTTGGTTCTCTATCTTTGGCGGTGCCGCGATCAACGCGGAGGAGACCGGCAACTCCATCTGGGGCGATGGCGAGGCCACCAGCCAGCTGTTTAACCTGCTGCAGACCCTGCCGATGGGACAGGTAGCAAGCATCATTGCGATGATTCTGCTGGCGACCTTCTTCATTACCTCCGCAGACTCCGCCTCCACCGTCATGGGTTCCATGTCGCAGCGTGGACAGCTGGTCGCCAACCGTGGAGTCACTGTGCTGTGGGGTGCGCTCACCGCGGTTATCGCCCTGATGCTGCTGCTTACCGGCGGCGATGAGGCGCTGACCAACCTGCAGAACGTGACGATCATCGCCGCCAGCCCGTTCTTGCTGGTGATTATCGCCCTGATGTTCTCCATCTACAAGGCTCTGTCTAACGACCAGCTGTACCTGGACGAAAAGGCACAGCGGGAATACGCCCTGCGTATGGCTCGCGAGCGTCGCATCAACCAGCCGAGCGAAGCTAAGGCCGCTAAGCGCAGCCGTCGTTACGGTGGGAGCGATGTTCCGCAGGCCGTCGCAGACGGCAACGCAGAGCATTCCTAAGCCGGGCTGCTTTCGCGTCGTGGTAGGGGATCACCTAATCTAAGGGTTATGTCGAAACGAGTTCTCACCTCAGTTGCATGGCCCTACGCTAACGGCCCCCGCCACATCGGCCACGTTGCCGGATTTGGCGTGCCTTCGGACGTTTTCGCGCGTTATCAGCGAATGGCTGGCAACGAGGTGCTCATGGTTTCGGGCACCGACGAGCACGGCACCCCGTTGCTGGTGCAGGCGGAGAAGGAAGGCACGACCGTCCAGGAGTTGGCGGATCGCTACAACCGCATCATCGTCGAGGACCTCGCGGGCCTCGGCCTTTCTTATGACCTGTTCACCCGCACCACCACCCGCAACCACTACGCGGTCGTGCAGGAGCTCTTCACCGGCCTGTACAACAACGGCTACATGGTCACTCAGACCACCCGCGGTGCCATCAGCTCGTCCACGGGCCGTACTCTCCCGGATCGTTACATCGAGGGCACCTGCCCGATCTGTGGCGCTAATGACGCCCGCGGAGATCAGTGTGACAACTGCGGAAACCAGCTGGATCCCGAGGACCTGATCGACCCGCGTTCCAAGATCAACGGCGAAACACCGGAGTTCATCGACACCGAGCACTTCATGCTCGACCTGCCCGCACTAGCAGAAGCCCTCACCACGTGGCTGAAGGGCCGCACCGACTGGCGCCCGAACGTGTTGAAGTTCTCCCTGAACCTGCTGGAAGACATCCGCCCGCGCGCCATGTCCCGCGACATCGACTGGGGCGTGCCGATCCCCGTCGAGGGCTGGCAAGACAATAACGCCAAGAAGCTCTATGTCTGGTTTGACGCTGTCGTGGGATACCTCTCCGCGTCCATCGAATGGGCCTGGCGCATCGGCGACCCGGAGGCCTGGCGGAAGTGGTGGAACGACCCGGAGGCCCTGTCCTACTACTTCATGGGTAAGGACAACATCACTTTCCACTCCCAGATCTGGCCGGCGGAGCTGCTGGGCTACGGTGGCCAGGGTTCCAAAGGCGGCGAGGCTGGCGATCTGGCCGATCCGGCGCTGAACCTGCCGACGGAGGTCGTATCCTCCGAGTTCCTGACGATGTCGGGTTCCAAGTTCTCCTCCTCCAAGGGTGTGGTGATCTACGTGCGCGACTTCCTGAAGGAGTTCGGCCCCGACGCGCTACGTTACTTCATCGCTACCGCTGGGCCGGAGACCACCGATACGGATTTCACCTGGGACGAGTTCGTTCGCCGCATCAACTCCGAGCTAGCCAACGAGTGGGGCAACCTGGTGAACCGCACCGTCTCCATGGCTCACAAGAATTTCGGTGAGGTTCCCGCCCCGGGACCGCTGACTGCAGAGGACGAGGCGCTGCTCGCCGAGTCCGCCAAGGCATTCGACGTTGTCGGCGATAACATTAACCTCTCCCGCTTCAAGGCCGGCATCACCGAGGCCATGCGCATCGCGGGACGCGCGAACCAGTACATCGCGGCTATGGAGCCGTGGAAGTTGGCGAAGGACGAAGACCAGCGCGAGCGCCTGGCTACGGTTCTGTACACCGCTCTGCAGGTTGTCTCCGACGTGAACACCTTGCTGACCCCGTACCTGCCGTTCTCCGCGCAGAAGATCTTCGAAACTCTCGGCGGCGAGGGCATCTGGGCGGCCCAGCCGGAGGTTGTCGAGGTAACGGATGAGTCTCCGCGCCAACCGGTGGGCGTCGGGTTGCCCGAAGAAGGGCGCACCTACCCCGTCATCATGGGCGACTACTCCAAGCAAAAGGCCACGTGGGCGCGCCAGGAGATCCAGCCGGGCACTAAGCTCAGCAAGCCTAAGCCGCTGTTCCCGAAGCTCGACCCGGAGCTGGCGGAGACCGGCCCGGAGTGGGCGCCGGTGCAGAAGTAGCAGGCTAGTCCGCGCGGCGCAGGCCGGTGATGGGCGAGAGTACCTCGTGGACGGACTCGACTCCGTGCCAGGGGAATGCCTCCCAGCCGCGACGCTTGGCGGCATCGAGGTTAGTCTGCCGGTCGTCGAAGTAGATCAGGGAAGCGTACTCGTGGCCGGCTCTGGCCGCGGCCTGCTCGAAGCGGCGGAACGCACCCTGGTGGGGCTTGGTGAAGCGCAGGTCGGGGGAGAAGCAGGTGACGGCCGCGGCGGTCGTCCAATCCTGATCCATCACGGCCTCCATAACCGGACGCGGCGCGTTGCTGAATATTCCCCACGGCTGGTCGATGGCGTTCAGGTGATTCAGCAGGTTCAGCACGGAAGTGTTCACGGTGGAGCACAGGCGAGTGTCGGTCTCCAGCAGCTCCGCAATCAGTTCCTCGGTGGGCTGCACGCCGGCGGCACGGCAGAGGGTGGTGAAGTAGTCGTTCGGCCCCATCGACAGGCTGTAGCTTTCGCGGTAGCGGCCGTATGCCGCCTCGAAGCTAAACGGGTCGGTGATGATGGTGGGAACGCTGGTCTGGCTGCCGTTGTTGGAGCGAGACTGAATGTTGGCGTGGCGGATCATTACGGTGGTGAGCTCACGCAGGGTGTGGCGGCGCTGAACCAGTACGCCGCCCAAGTCGAAGACGATCAAGTGTTCCATGGTGTTGGTGCCTGCCTTTGCAGTCGCAATGTAGCGGGAGGTTGCTGGTCTAGTAGGGTTTGTAGCTAGTGTGCCGCGCCTGCGTGTCTAGAAAGTGGCGCTGACGCGAAGCTAAAACGAACCGGGGGTGAACAAAATGTCGAAGGCGACCAGTGCGACCCGTCGCGTGCCCTCTGCGATGGCGCTTATCGCTGCTCTCGCGGTGCTGCTGACCAGCTCCAATCTGCGCAGCCCCGTCAGCGCCTTCCCGCCTATCGCCGACGAAGTTCACACTGGCCTCGGCGCCTCCGACCTTTTCATCGGGCTGGTCGGCATGGCACCTACGGCCATGTTCGCCGTCGCCGCGGTTCTTTCCAGCCCTTTAGCAAGGGTGCTATCCTTCCGCGCGGTCATCAGTACCGCCATGGTGTTGGCCACCGCCGGATTCGGCCTACGCGCTGCGGCGCCCAACGGGCTGGCATTCCTCGCCGGGACGATGATCGGCCTGGTCGGAGTGGGTATCACCAACACTCTGCTGCCTGCTGTTATTAAGGACTACTTCCCGTTCAAGCTAACGGTCATGTCGATCGCCTACATGGCCGTCGGGCAGGTCAGCATGGCTACCGCATCCGTGGTGTCCGTTCCGCTAGCCGAGCTCGGCGGATGGCGCGTGGCGATTGGAGTGTGGGCGATCCCGCCGCTGTTGGCGCTGCTGTGCTGGGGAGTTCTCGTGTTTTCGGTGACTCCGGGAACCGCGGCCCAGCGCGGGAGCGAGATGTTGCGACAGGCGCACCCGCGGAAGCTACTGGGCGTCATAAAGAACAAGAACAGCGAGTCGCGCGGCGCGTATCGGCACATGTGGCGCAATCCCGTGAGCTGGGGAATCGTGGTGATGTTCGCCATGACGTCCTCCATTTCCTACTGTTTCATCACGTGGGCGCCGAAGATCATCGTGGAATCTGGTGGATCGGCGCAGCTCGGCGGCATTATCGGCGGAGTGTTCGCGCTGGTCGGAACTGCCTCGTCGTTTATCGTGCCGTGGATGACCTCCCGCTTTGAGCGCGGCGCGGCGTGGGTGACGATACTGTCGTGCAGCTGCATGTTCGTGGCCCTGCTGATGGTGATCACCGACCCGATGCGCCTGCCAGTAGTGTGGATCTCGCTGGTCTCGCTGGGCTGCTCCACCTTCCCGCTGGGGCTGATGCTGATAGCCACCCGCACCCGCGAACCAAAGGCCGCCGCGGTTCTTTCTTCGGGTGCGCAGGGCATTGGGTACACGGTCGCCTGCGTCGGGCCTTTTGGTTTTGGTGCTCTTTATGACGCCACTGCGTCCTGGACCGCCGGGCTGTTGGTTCTTGTGGGGTTCAACTTCGTTTTGCTGGCGGCGGGCCTGGTGGCCAGCCGGAAGGTGTTCGTGGACGACCGCACGTAGAACCGCCTAGGGAGCACCGCCTAAGGGAGCGCTAGGGTGGTGGGCATGGCAAGAAAGAAGCGTCCGACACCCGTCCCACCCGAGCCGATAGTCCCGCTGTTCGACTCCCACACCCACCTGTGGTCCACGGTGCTGAAGAACCAGCACCGGCAGGATGTGGTGGGCTCGGATGCAGGGGACAGGACGTTCGGGGAGGAAGGCCACCGCCGGCTGGTGGGGGAGTTCATGGATCGCGCCTATGCTGCCGGCGTGCGCGGCGTGTGCACCGTCGGCGACGGGATCGAGGAAACGGAGAAGGCCCTACAAGCTGCGGAATTCCACGACCGCGTGTGGGCGGCCTGCGCTGTACATCCGACTAAGGCCCAGACGGTGGCGGGAGAAGTGCGCGAGCGTTTGCGCGAGATGGCCTTCCACCCGCGCTGCGTGGCGATCGGCGAGACCGGCCTGGATGCGTATTGGATCGGCAAGGATCCAGGTGACGGGGAGGAAACGCCGAGCATCGAGGTGCAGGAAGAGGCGCTGCGCTTCCATATCGATTTGGCCTGCGAATCCGGCAAGGCGCTGATGATCCACAACCGCGAGGCCGATGCCGACCTGCTGCGAGTGCTCGCCGACGCGCCGCAGCCGGAGAATGTGATCCTGCACTGCTTCTCCTCCCCGCTGGACGTGGCTAAGGAGTCACTGGATCGCGGCTACGTGCTGTCCTTCGCGGGCAACGTGACCTTCAAGCGCAATGAGGAGCTGCGCGAGGCAGCGCGCATTGCCCCGGCGGAGCAGATTCTGGTGGAGACCGATGCGCCCTACATGACCCCCGAGCCTTTCCGGGGCGCGCGCAACGAGCCGGCCTTTGTCGGATACACCGCGGCCTGTGTGGCGGAGCAGCGCGGGGTAGAGCCGCAGGAGCTGGGGGAGCTGATCACCGCGAACGCTCAACGGCTCTACGGGATCGACCTGGGCACTTAGTGCATAGTGCTGTCTCGCTAGTGAGGTTTCTGTTCCTTGTGTGACGCTAGGTAACGAAAACATATAGAAATTAACGCATGTTGGGGGCTGTGTCTGCTGTTATCGCAGCTGCACCCCCATATTTGTGATTTGCGGAACATTTTGGCGTGGATCTTTGTTTAACAAGGATCGTTATCGTATTGTGACAAAAGTTGAAAAAATCGGCGTTCGGGCGCCCCGTCGCTACGTGCACAGAACGTGGCGAGGTTGAAACCTAAAGGGCGTCAGTAACAAGAGAGGCAACGATCTAGTGTCACCGAAGAAGAAGTCCCACCTGCACCGCATTAACAACACCAGCTCCACCCCGCTGCGCATCGCCACGGGTGGCATGCTCGCAACCCTGGTTGTCGGCGGTGGCGTTGCGGTGGCAGGGCAGAAGTCGGTCACTCTGGATGTCAACGGCGACATCATCCAGGCCAGCACCATGTCCGGCGACGTCGAGGGCGCACTGAAGTCCGCTGGTGTGGAGATCGACAACCGCGCAATGGTTACCCCGGCACTCGACGAGTCCGTCAGTGACAACTCCAAGATCACCGTCCGCAGCGCGCGCACGGTGGCCCTGACCATCGACGGCAAGCAGGAGAAGATCGACACCACCGCGCTGACCGTCGGCTCCTTCCTGGACCAGATCGGCCGCAGCGACGCCGTCAGCGAGCTGTCCCAGGCACGTAACCAGGAGATCCCGCTGGACGGCATGGAGCTGGAGATCGTTACCCCGAAGAAGTTCACTCTGAACGATGGTGGCAAGGACGGCCGCATGAGCCTGCCTGCCCGCACCGTGGGTGAGATCTTCGAGATGCGCGGCACCCCGCTGGGCAAGGATGACAAGGTCACCCCGGCCGCCGACACCCCTCTGAAGGAGGGGATGCACGTCGAGGTCACCCGCATCGCTAACCGCGAGGAGACCAAGGTCGAGGAGATCCCGGCTCCGGAGCGTGTGAAGAAAGACCCGAACATGCCCGAGGGTGAGGAGAAGGTCGTAGAGAAGGGCGCGCCGGGCAAGGCTCGCGTTGTTGCGACCGTCCGCACCGTCAATGGCGAAGAGGTTAGCCGCAAGGAGAAGTCCAGCAAGGAGATCACCGCTCCGAAGGAGCGAGTAATCATCCGCGGCACCAAGAAGGCTGACAAGGACGAGGGCAAGGACAAGGGCTCCAACACCGGCGCAGCAGCTCCGGCTGTGGCCAACGGTTCCGTCTGGGACCAGCTGGCGCAGTGCGAGGCCGGCGGCGACTGGTCCATCAACACCGGCAATGGCTTCTCCGGTGGCCTGCAGTTCACCCCGTCTACTTGGGCCGGCTTCGGCGGTACTGAGTACGCCCCGGCTGCTCACATGGCTACCCGTGAGCAGCAGATCGCCGTTGCAGAGCGCGTCCAAGCCGCACAGGGCTGGGGCGCATGGCCTGCCTGCACCTCCAAGATGGGTCTGCGCTAAGCCGTAGAGCACTGTAGCGGATGGCTGTGCACAACAGCGCACAGCTATGCACAGCAGCGCAGCAACCTCGGTTTTTATCGGGCACCAGCTCGACTATCCTGTGAATGGTGAATGAACGGAAGATTCGGCTGCTGGGGCCCAATGAGATCCGGCAGCTCGCCGAGGAACTGGACCTAAACCCCACTAAGAAGCTGGGGCAGAACTTCGTCCACGATCCCAACACGGTGCGCAAGATCGTCAAGGCCGCCGATGTCACCGCGGACGACAACGTGGTGGAGATCGGCCCTGGCCTGGGCTCTTTGACCCTCGCGCTGCTGGAAACTGGCGCGAGCGTTACCGCCGTGGAGATCGATCCGCGCCTCGCCGCCAAGCTGCCTGCCACCCTGGATGAACAGGGAGCAGGCGAGGCTGATGCAGCGGTGATCCTCAAGGACGCGATGGCGGTCACGGCGCAGGACTTTGCCGACGCTGGACGCCCCCTTCCCACCGCACTGGTGGCGAATCTTCCCTATAACGTCTCCGTTCCCGTGCTTTTGCACATGCTGGAGGAGTTCCCCAGTATCGACCGCGTTCTGGTCATGGTGCAGCTGGAGGTCGCCGACCGTCTGGCCGCCGCGCCCGGATCCAAGATCTATGGTGTGCCCAGCGTGAAGGCTGGTTTCTACGGCTCCGTCGCCCGCGCGGCGACTATCGGCAAGAACGTCTTTTGGCCAGCGCCGAAGATCGATTCCGGCCTGGTGCGCATCGACCGCTACGCCGAAGGGGCGGAGCCGTGGGCTGGCAGGCAGTCGGGCGCCGAGCAGTTTGACGCAGATCAGGGTATTGAACAGCTAGATGCCGAGCAGCTGCGGCGCGAGGTCTTCGCTCTGGCAGACGCTGCTTTCCTGCAGCGCCGCAAGACGCTGCGTGCCGCCCTGTCCGGCCACTTCGGCAGCGGCCAGGCGGCCGAAGGTGCGCTGCGAAGCGCGGGGATCGACCCGACCCTGCGCGGTGAGAAGCTCTCGACGGAACAGTTCGTGCAACTAGCCGCGGCCTCGCTGAGGGGTGCACAATGACTGTTTCCCACATCTTCGGCCCCCAGGAGCCCCAGTACCGCTCCGTCACGGCTAGTGCACACGGCAAGGTGAACCTGCATCTCGGCGTGGGGCCGGCCAGAGAAGATGGCTACCACGAGCTCGACACGGTCTTTCAGGCCGTGTCGCTGAAGGAAGAGGTCACCGTCGCCCTGCGGGATGCGCGAGGCGCGCAGGATGCCGAAGCTGTACAAGAGGCCGAAGCGGCGCCGTGCACCTGGAGTGTCTCCGGCTTCGACAGCCACCTGGTGCCACAGGATTCCAGCAACCTGGCGTGGAAGGCCGTTGCCGCGATCCAGAAACTGGCACGAGACACGCACGTCCCCTGGGCAGCACAGCCCGTGCACATCCACATCAACAAGGGAATTCCCGTTGCCGGCGGAATGGCCGGGGGATCGGCGGATGCGGCAGCCGCGCTGGTTGCGGCGACAGAGCTGTACTTCCCGGACCCGCGTTCCCCGCGCCGCCCGGACGGCGCACAACTGTCCGGCATCGCAGCCGACCTCGGCGCCGACGTGCCCTTCTGCCTGCTCGGCGGCACAGCAAGGGGCACGGGCAAAGGGGAAAACCTCATGCCCGTCATCGCCACGGGCACCTATCACTGGGCCATCGCCACCGACAAGCGCGGCCTATCCACCCCGGAGGTGTTTAGTCAGCTGGACCAGCAGCGCGCCGCTGCCTCGGAGGCCAGCCCCAAGGCCGCGCGAGCCGGAAGCCCCGAGGGGCTGATCGCAGCTCTGCGGACAGGCAACCCGGAAGAAGTGGGAAAGCTGCTGGTTAACGACTTGCAGGCCCCGGCCATCAGCCTGCTGCCCAGCCTGCGCGAGACCCTGAAGGCCGCCGAGGAGGCCGGCGCCATCGCCGCAATCGTTTCCGGTTCCGGCCCCACGGTCGCCATGCTATGCGCATCCGCCGACGACGCGGTGGAGGTCGCGACAGCCGTCAGCGTGGCCGGGAAAGCCAGCTCCACGATGACGACGAGTTCCCCAGCTGCGGCTGCGGGCGTCATAAAAAGGGAAGAAGTACTTGAGTAACCTCATCAACCTAGAAAAAGTCTCGAAGAGCTACGGGCTAAAGACCCTGCTCGACGACGTAAGCCTCGGCGTGGATAGTAACGACCGCATCGGCGTGGTCGGGCTCAACGGAGGTGGCAAGTCCACCCTGCTGAACATCCTGAGCCGGAAGGACGAGCCGGACTCCGGGCGCGTAAGCCACAACAACGACCTGCGCATGGCAATGGTCACTCAGGATGTGTTGCGCGACGCGCCGGAAGACATGACTGTCGCCGGGGCAGTGCTGGAACCGCTGGGTCTGCAGGAATACGAATGGGCCGGCGACCCGAAGGTGCGCAGCGTACTCAACGGGCTGGACATCGCCCGGCTGGGGCTGGATACTCCCGTGCACTCGCTGTCCGGTGGCGAGCGCCGCCGAACCGGCCTGGCCGCCGCGTTGGTGCAGGATCTGGACCTGCTGATCCTCGACGAGCCGACCAACCACCTGGACGTCGAAGGCGTGCAGTGGCTGGCTGAGCACCTGCTGGGGCGCAACACTGCACTGGTTGTGGTCACCCACGACCGCTGGTTCCTGGATACCGTCGCCAACCACACCTGGGAGGTGCACGACGGCGCGGTAGACGTCTACGAGGGTGGCTACAACGACTGGACCTTCGCCCGCGCCGAGCGCGCCAGGCAGGCGGATGCGGCCGAACAGCGTCGCCAGAACCTCGCGCGCAAGGAGCTGGCGTGGCTGCGCCGCGGTGCGCCCGCGCGAACGTCGAAGCCGCGCTACCGCATCGAGGCTGCGGAATCCCTGATCGCCGACGTGCCGCCGATGCGCAACAAGGTGGAGCTGATGAGCTTCTCCGCGCGCCGCCAGGGCAAGAAGGTCATCGAGCTGGAGAATGCGTGCATCACCACCCCGGACGGGCGCACCCTTGTCGAGGACCTGACCTGGCGTTTGGGTCCCGGCGAGCGCATCGGCCTGGTGGGGGTGAACGGTTCCGGCAAGACGACCCTGCTGCGTACCTTGGCGGGCGAGGCGCCGCTGGAGCAGGGCCGCCGCATCGAGGGCAAGACCGTGCGCCTGGGTTGGCTGCGGCAGGAGTTAGACGACCTGGACCCCACGAAGCGCCTGATTGAGTCTGTCGAGGACGTCGCCAGTTACGTGACCTTCGGCGACAAGGAGATCAGCGCCTCCCAGCTGGCCGAGCGGTTGGGCTTCAGCGCGAAGCGCCAGCGCACGCCCATCGGGGACCTGTCGGGTGGCGAGAAGCGCCGCCTGCAGCTGACCCGCGTGCTGATGGCCGAACCGAACGTGCTGTTGCTGGACGAGCCGACGAACGACCTGGACATCGACACCCTGCAGGAGTTGGAAAGCCTGCTGGACGAATGGCCCGGCACGCTTGTGGTGATTTCCCACGACCGTTACCTGATCGAGCGCATCTGCGATTCCACCTGGGCGCTGTTCGGCGATGGCCGGCTGACGAACCTGCCCGGCGGCATCGAGCAGTACCTGGAGCGCCGCAAGCAGGAGGCCAGCGATGAGGGGCGCAAGAACACTCTGACCTTCGACGCTGCGGATTCTGGCGCTGTTTCTTCTGGACGCCCCAGCCTCGGCGCCAAAGAGGTTCACGCACTCACCAAGGAAATGAGCGCGCTGGAAAGGAAGATGGGCAAGATCGAGCAGAAGATTAACTCCATCCACGAGAAGATGAACGAGGTGGCGGAGAGAGCAGCCACCGGCGAGCCCGTGACTGACGAGCTGGCCGCACTGGATAAGGACCTGAAGACTCACCAGGAAGAACACGGCGAGCTGGAGATGCAGTGGCTGGAAATCGGGGAGAAGCTTGAAGATAGCTGATGTCGCCTCCACCACAGAGGAGGAGTACACAGAGAGGCTGAGCGCCGCCAGAAATCAGTGGGAGGCCCACGTGGATCCCGGCGGTGTGATCGTCGGCGCGCTGCTGTTCGCGGCTTCGCTCACGCCCTCGCTGCTGCCGCGCGACTGGCTATTCCAGGGAGTGGTCGCGGGTATCTCCGGTGGCACCGGCTACACCGTTGGTGTGTTCCTGCACTGGCTGTGGGAAGCCTTCCTTCAGCGGCGCTTCAACGAGCCCATGGGACGGGGCCGCCGCAAGGCCTTGGGGCTGCTAGAGAAGCTGCAGGACAGGCTGGATCTCAGCGACCGGGGGATGCGGAAGCTGAAGAATGGCCTGGAGATTGGCTTCGTGGCCGTCGTGATTCTGGCGCTACTTGTGTGGGTTTCCTTCGCCGTGCGCTGGCAGCAGGAGCTGGCACACCTGATGGACGCGGAGGCTTATACGGCGGCGGAGTTCCTGCTGGTGCTGCCCATCGGCATCGGACTGTGGGCGCTGATCGTGCTGGTGGGCAAGGGACTGCTGTGGCTGATCGAGGCGTTGGAAGACGGCCCCGTGGGGCGCCGCTTGGGTGGGGTTACCCGCCCGCTGTTCGCCTGGTTGGCCGTCGGCATGGCCTTGCTTTTCCTGGTGGATACCGTCGTCCCCGGCACGGTTGTCAGCGCCACCGAACGGGTGTTTTCGGTCCGGGACCAGGAGATCCGGGAGGATCTGGAGCAACCCCAGGTGCCGGAGCGTTCCGGCAGCCCGCAGTCGCCCAACAAGTGGGAGGATCTGGGCGCCTTCGGCACTAGGTTCGTCGGCTTGGGGATGTACAAGGACGAGCTGGAGGCTCTGACCGGCCGACCCAGCAAGGAACCCATCCGTGTGTACGCCAGCCTGGAAAACGGTGCGGAGGATACGGATAAAGCCCGAGCGGAAAGCGTGGTCGAGGAGTTGAAGCGGACGGGCGCGAAGGACCGCGAGGCGTTGCTCGTGGTGCCCGCGACCGGCACCGGATGGGTGAATCCCACGACCGCCCAGGCCTTCGAGCTGATGTTCGACGGCGATTCCGCGATCGCCTCGGCCCAGTACTCCTACTTGCCCAGTGGCGTGCAGTTCATCGCCGACCAGCAGCGCGTGGAAGACGCGGGAGAGGCGCTGGTCTCCACCGTCGTGGACTGGTGGCGCACCCTGCCGGAAAACGACCGCCCGAAGCTGTACGTTTACGGCGAATCGCTGGGTACCAACGCGGGCAGTGGGGCATTCTCTGGCGTGCGCGACATCGTCTCTAGCGTGGATGGCCTGCTGTGGGTGGGGCCACCGAACTCAAACAAGCTGTGGCACGACCTGGTGGATCGGCGAGACCCCGGCTCGCCGCAAGTGTCTGCGGAATACGCGGGCGGGCTGAATGTCCGCTTTGCGGAGAACTCCGATGAGATCTGGCGGTGGCGTCGAGAAGAAGATCTGACCTCGCGCGCCGGCTGGCACCATCCGCGAATCCTGTTTATTCAGCATCCTTCGGACCCGGTGGTGTGGTGGTCGCCGTCGCTGATCGCCCAGGAACCCGATTGGCTGAAGGAACCGGCGGGTTTTGACCGCTCGCCGTCTATGTCCTGGATCCCGTTTGTTACCTTCTGGCAGGTCACCATGGATCTTCCAGTTGCGGCCAACGTGCCGAATGGCCACGGGCACAACTACGGCAACAGCGTGTTGGACGGGATGCTGGCGATGGTCGGCGGGCGGGACTTCAACCCGCAGCGCGCCGAGGAGCTTCGCAAGCAGTTGGACGCAGCGATGGAGTCCCAAGGCCCGGAGAAGGAAGTCGGCGTGGACAACGGCTAGAGCCGGGCGCAGGCCGTGTGTAGGCCGGAGGCAGGTCAAAGATCTTCGGCCAGCTGGCCATCTGCCAACACTCGGGTGCACAGCGTAGGGTGGGGCACCATGATCCTTATTAATGTGAAGTACAAGGTCCGCCCCGAGTTCGCCGACAACTTCCTGCAGGAGGTCTCCTGGTTCACCGAGGCCACCCGCGCCGAGGAAGGCAACATCTTTTTCGACTGGTTCCGCGACCCGGAGAACGCAAACGAGTACTTGCTGATCGAAGCTTTCCAGGACGATGCCGACGCCGCCCACGTAGAGTCCGAGCACTTCAAGCGCGCCTGCGACGAGATGCCGAAGTACCTGCTGGAAACCCCGGAGATCATCAACACGAAGATCCCAGGAAAGACCGAGTGGGACCGCATGGCCGAGTTCCGCGTCGAGGATAACTAGCCCTTAAACCCACCTCTTTCACACCACCCCCTTAGCACCACTATGACTGTCAGCGTTTTCGACCTCTTCCAGATCGGCGTCGGCCCGTCTTCTTCGCACACCGTCGGGCCGATGCGCGCGGGTCTGTCCTTCGCGCGCCGGGTCAAAGCTTTTTTGGGGGATGACGCCACGTCTCCCCGCGCCGCCGACTCAGCAACCGAGGAGGGGCTGCGCCCGCTGGGCTCCGACAAGCTGGCCGACGTGGTGAGCCTGCCCGATGAGGGCGAACATCAGCTGAGCATCAGCGTTGTCCTGTATGGCTCGCTAGCCGCTACGGGGGCTGGACACGGAACGCTGGGGGCCTGCCTGCTGGGCCTGGACGGTGCCGATCCGGCGCAGGTGGATCCGGACTACATGCAGTCCCGGCTGGATGAGATCCGCGAAACTCGCACCATTTACCTGGCGGGCGATAAGAGCCTGCCCGTCACCTGCGGTTTCGAAGACATTGTGCTGCGGCCGACCGTGCGCCGTTCGATTCACACGAATGCTATGACATTCGTGGTCAGCGGCCTATCCGAGCCGCTGAAGCAGACTTTCTACTCCATCGGCGGTGGCTTCATCCGTACCGAGGAGGAAGTTCCCACACTGGACGAGCTCAGCGGGCAGTGGCTGTTCGAGTCCGGTGACAAGCTGATCTCCCTGGCGGAGCACGCGGGCATTAGCCTGGGGGAGGTGCAGCGGCGCTGCGAGCAGTCGTTGCGCACCAACGAGCAGATCGATGCGAACCTGGATGCCATCGCCCAGGCCATGCAGGATTGCGCCAAGCGTGGAGTAACCTTCGCCGGAGTGCTGCCCGGAGCCTTGATGGTTCGCCGTCGCGCGAAGCGCTGGTACGACCAGCTGATGGAGGAGGACCCGCACCGCACTGCCGAGTTTTCCGAGGACTGGGTGAACCTGATCGCCTTGGCGGTAAACGAGGAGAACGCAGCTGGTGGGCGGGTGGTCACCGCGCCGACGAATGGTGCTGCGGGAATCATCCCCGCCGTGCTGTTTTACGCCCGCGAGTTCACGCCTGCCGGCAAGCAGGACCCATTCCAGGTGAACCGGCGCTTCCTGCTGGCCGCAGGCGCGGTCGGCTCGTTGTACAAGGAGCGCGCCAGCATCTCCGGCGCGGAGGTCGGCTGCCAGGGCGAGGTCGGTTCTGCGGCCTCCATGGCCGCTGCCGGGCTGGCTGAGGTGCTGGGAGGGGCTCCGCGACAGGTGGCGAACGCGGCGGAGATTGCGATGGAACATTCGCTGGGGCTTACCTGCGACCCCATCGGCGGCTTGGTGCAGATCCCGTGCATCGAAAGAAACGCCATCAGTGCGGGCAAGGCCATCAACGCCGCAAAGATGGCTATGCGCGGGGACGGGGACCATCACGTCACCCTTGATGAGGTCATTGAGACCATGCGGCAGACCGGCAGGGACATGTCCGAGAAGTACAAGGAAACGGCCGGCGGCGGGTTAGCGACGAACGTCTCCGTCAACGTGCCGGAGTGCTAAAGGCAAGGGGCTTAAATCCCTAAAACCCTTTAAGCTTCGGAGCTTGCCTCAGAGACTGGGGTCTTGTCGGAGGTCTTGCCGCGGTAAAGCGCGAGGCGAACCGTCATCACCAGCAGGGCCAGGATTGTCCACCACAGGTAGGAGTTACCCAGGAGCGCCTGCCAGGCGTTCCACTCGAACTCGCGCTGTTCCTGGAAAGGCACGAAAGCGGTGGGCTCGAAGGCGAAAGCGACAAAGCCCAGGGCAACCAGGGCAATCCATAGCCAGCGCGGAGTCGCCAGCGGGGAAGTGGGATCCGCAATCGCGTAGCAGGCCAGAGCCACCAGTAGCACCGGAGCCCACGACCAGTGGTGGTTCCAGGAGACTGGGCTGGCCAGCAGTGCAAACAGGGAATTGACGCACAGCGCGACGATCGGTGCATCTACCCGGAGCAGCTTGATCATGACGTAGGTGATGACTGCCAGCGAAACACACACCAGCAGTACCCACAACAAGCTGGAGGAGTCGTCCGTCCGCAGGCCGAAGCGGTACAGCAGTCCGTTGATGCTTTGGTTCAGGGCGTATTCGTGGTTGCCGATACGCCCGGTTTCGCGCAGCGTGTGCGTCCAATATTCCAGAGAATCCCGTGGCAGGATCAGCCATGCTAAAGCTGTAGTGCCGAGCGTGCCTACGCCCATGCGCAGGATGGAACCCCAGTCCTTGCGCAGAAGGAACCACAGGCCGAAGACTGCGGGCGTCAATTTGATAGCAACCGCCGCACCCGTGAGCAGGCCGCGGTAGCGACGAGGTACGATGAGCGCATCGACGAAGACCATTCCCATCAGCAGAACGTTGATCTGCCCATAGGCCAAGCTGGTGTGGATGGGGCTCAAGTGGATCAACACTGCGGTGAGCGCCACCGACACCCACCCGGCGGAGGCGCGGTCTAGGCGCGCTGCCGCGTGCACGGTGTGTGTGAGCACCCACCAAGTGACGGTCACCGTGGCGCAGACTAGCAAAACGGCGGCCAGGTTATAAGGGATCACCGCCAGGGGAGTGAACAACAGAGCCGAAATCGGCGGGTATGTAAACGGCAGATACGTATCGCCGATGATGTGGAAGTGGCCGCTGTAGAGCTCCTGGCCGTCCAGAACGCGCTGGGCTCCCACCCGGTAGACGTCCAGGTCCAGGTTGTAGTGGAAGCCGCGAGTGTTGAAGATCTTCGGCAGGACAGAAAGCACCAGCAGCACACTCAACGCGATCTTAACCGGGAGGTTGATCTTGAGGTGTCTGAAGTTTTCCAATCGCGCCGAAGCGACTTCCTTTGTCTGCATAAGGGCTAATTATTGCACTATCTGTGAGGTTGCTCTCGCCCAGGCTTAGTAAGGCCTAAAAGCTAAGAGATTATTAGGCGTTCGGCCTGCGAAGAACTAAGCTTGGAACAATGAGCGATAGACTTCCCAAGCTGGACAAACAGGCCTATGAAAAGGAGCTCAAAAGGCTCCAAGCTGAACTCGTCGAAATGCAGCAGTGGGTGGTGGAAACCGGAGCCCGCATCGTCATCGTGATGGAAGGGCGCGATGCGGCGGGCAAGGGGTCCGCGATTAAGCGCATCACCCAGTACCTCAGCCCGCGAGTCTGCCGCATCGAGGCTCTGCCGGCCCCCAGCTCGCGCGAGAAGGGACAGTGGTACTTCCAGCGCTACATCGAGAAGCTGCCCACCGCCGGAGAGATCGTCATCTTCGACCGCTCTTGGTACAACCGCGCTGGCGTGGAGCGCGTGATGGGCTTCTGCACCACCCAGGAATACCGCCGCTTCCTGCACCAGGCTCCGATCTTCGAGCGCCTGCTGGTTGAGGACGGCATCATCCTGCGCAAGTACTGGTTCTCCGTGTCCGATGAAGAGCAGATCCGCCGCTTCCAGTCCCGCCAGTCCGACCCGCTGCGCCAGTGGAAGCTCTCCCCGATGGATCTGCAGTCCATCACGCGCTGGGAGGACTACTCGCGCGCGAAGGATGAGATGTTCGTGCACACCGACATCCCGTCTGCCCCGTGGTACACCGTGGAGTCCGAGGACAAGAAGCGCTCCCGCATCAACGTGATCAACCACCTGTTGAACACGATCCCGTGGGAGTACGTGGAGAAGAACGTGCCGAAGATTCCGGAGCGCCCGGCATCCGACAACACCTACGAGCGCCCGCCGCGCACCCAGTTCCGCTACGTGCCCGACGTGGCGAAGCTGCTGGAGAAGGACCTGCTGAAGCGGCAGGCCGAGGAAGCCAAGCAGGCTCAGGAGGCTGAGTCCGAGGAGAACTCCAAGAAGAAGTCGAAGTCCGAGGGCAAGGAGGCTGCGGCGTCCAAAAAGAACAAGGGCGACAAAAAGAAGAAGGGCAAGAAGTCCAAGAAGGGCAAGAAATCTAAGTAGACCTTAGATTTAAACTAGGCTGCACTTCCTTGTCGTTCCTGTAATTATGGTGACATGGCAGACAAGAGAAGGAAGCACCCGACGTACGACCCGGATGCGGAAGTAACGACCGTCGTCGCAGGTCACGTCGGGGTTATCGAGCTGAATCGCCCTAAGGCTCTGAATTCCTTAAACGTGGAGATGATCCGCCTAATCCGCGAGGCGGTCGACAAATGGGCCGACGATGATTGGATTCAGTTCATCGTGATCAAGTCGTCCTCCGACCGGGCCTTCTGCGCAGGCGGGGACGTACGCTACGTGCGGATGCGAGACATGAAGCGCATGTATCGCTTCGGGGACTCCTTCTTTGAGGAAGAGTACGACCTCAATGAGCGGCTGTCGCGGGTAAACAAGCCCGTGATCGCGCTGCTGGAAGGCGTCGTGATGGGCGGCGGCATGGGCATCTCCATGCATGGCTCGCACCGCGTGATCACCCCGCGCACCCTGGGGGCAATGCCGGAAGCCGCGATTGGGTTCGTGCCCGACGTGGGCATGTCTTATCGGCTGACGCACCTGGATTGCTCCCCCGCCGTGGGGTTCTTTATCGCCACCACGGGTTGGCGTCTAAGCCCTGCGGACATGTTGTACACCGGCCTGGTCACGAACCTGGTGGCGGATGTGCATGCTTTTGAATCCGACCTGCATTCGGGCGACCTTCCCGAGGCGCTGCGGTCTAATGCTCTCGACCCGCAGAAGCTGGAGGAGCCCACCTCTACGCTGCAGAAGCACGCGGAGTGGATCGAGCGGACTTTCGCCGAAGGTTCTTGGGCAGACATCGAAGCCCGGATCGTGCGGGATGAGGGTTCTGTTTCGGACGCCGAATTGGCGCAGTTTATAACCAAGGTGACCGATTCCCTGAAGGGTGCCAACCCGGAGAGTCTTGTGGCCACGGTGGAGCTTTTCCGCCGCGCGGAGGGTGCAACGCTGCGCGAGGCTTTGGATATGGAATTCAAGGTCGGTGGCGAGCTGCGCCGGGGGCCGAACTTCATCGAGGGAGTGCGCGCAGTGCTGGAGCACAAGGATCACAACGCGCAGTTCGAGCCGGCTTCCACGGATGACGTGGACGTGGAGAAATGGCGGGCGCTACTGGGCTAGGCACTAGCTGCTGGCGGCGCCTGCGGCGCCGGTGGTTTTCGTGCGTTGCACCCGCAACCACACGAAGAATCCCCACAGCACGAACGCGCCGTAGACCACGTATAGCGCCGCGGAGGGGTAGTAGCCCGCGGCGAGCAGCAGGGGTACTCCGACAATATCCACGCCGATCCAGATCAGCCAGAACTCCGTCCAGCCGCGGGCCATGCCGAACGTGGCCAGGATGGAGCCGGTGAAGATCCAGGCGTCTGCCCACGGCCCCCACGAACCTAGCGCGTCGAAGATCAGTGCGAAGACTACGGTGCCGATCACCGCAAAGGCGAGCATGCCGAGGCGTTCCTTGGTGCTGGCCCAGCTGGGCTGCACTGCGGCGCTGTCGGCGGCGGGCTCGCTGACGATGGAGCGGGAGGGGTCGGTGTTATCAGGCTCGCGCATGCCGGCAGTGCGGGCGCGGCTCCATTGATACCAGCCGTACAGCGAGACGATGAGGAACATCACCTGGCGGCCTGCCTGGCCGTAGAGGTCCAGATCCTGTGGTGTGTGGAACAGCCCACCCAGGAACACCGTGAACAGCAGCACGTTGCCGACGATTCCCACGGGCCAGGCCCACACCACGCGCTTCATCCCGCCGACGGCGGAGGCTAGGCCGAAGAGATTGCCGATGATTTCGCGCCAGAGGATCGGGTAGCCACCGATGATCAGCGTTGCGTTGAGAAGCGTTGTAAAGATTCCCTCTGATTCCACAGTGCCCATCTTCCCTTATCAGGTCTGGGCAAAGGAAACCGGGTTTGATTTTTGGTGAGGCGACTACTTTTCGTCCTCAATGCGGTCGACACGGGCTAGCATGTCGAAGGCCTGGTTGTAGAGCTCCTCGGGGCTGAGGCCACCGGATAGCCGCTCGTCCGCAGCTGCCTCTACGGCGCGCATGGCGATGCTGAAGGAAACATCCAGCAACAGGAATGCCTTGAAAGGGGAGAGGTCGGGGACGACATCGCACAGCGCCTTGGTTCCAGGTTCTGTGAGGGTAGGTAGGTCCACATCCAGGTGCTCAGCGCTACCCTTATCCTGTGGGTTCTCCAGCATGGTGAGTAGTGGCTTGAACTTGCGGATGTCCGGTGTGGTCGGGTCCACCAGCTCGGTTGCGCCGGAATCTACTTGCTCATCGCACGATGGGAAGCAGTAGATCCACATTGCATCGCGCATGATGTCCACGATGCGGCCGGTGGGGTGGTCCGCCGCGATGTCGCGGATCCGGTGGGCGAAGTGTTCAAAGACCTCGTGCAAGTAGTAGGCGAATACGTCGTCGCGGCGCTCGAAGTAGTTGTGAAAGGTGCGGGTGGATACCCCAGCTCGCTTGGTGATGGCGTGGACTGTCGCGGCCTCGGGGCCGTAACCCATGAACAGCTCAATGGCTGAATCGATGAGATTCTGCTTCGTTTCGGCCTTCTTCTGTTCGCGTCGGGACGCGGAGGGCTCGGGGATGGTCGCGCTGGTCGACATGAGAGTGGGGAACACCTTTCATTTTGCCCGATATGTCCTGTGTGCAGGAAAGGGTTGAATGCAGGATAGTGTAGCAGGTCTGATATTTGCGACGGACAGATTTGAAAAACAATTTCAAAGAGTCTTGCCTGGGAAATAGTGTGATATCTAAAATCTTTTTCCCAGGGCTATCCGAGCTTCGAAAGTCCTCCTGCTAGCAAATGAAAGGCATTTCTAATGTCCTCTTCGGTAGTGGAGTTTCCGGCCTTGTTAAGTTCCATGAAAATGCTTGGGACAAACAGAACCGTGTTGATGAGTAGTAGTGCATTCGCAGTACTCAGCTCCCGCCCCTCACGTTCGCTGTACTGCTGAAATGCCTGCACGAGCGGGGAGAAGAACTCCATTCCGTTGCTGAAGGAGCGGTCGCCGTCTGCGAAAAGTTCCTTCCTGATCTGCGGAGGAATGCCGTGAAGGTGATCGGCAAGGCGGGAGAGAGTTTCGATGCTGTTCGGGTTCTCTGCTGGACGGTTGTAAAAGTTCACGGCGATATTCTCTGCTACCGTAATTAAACGTTGGCCCGGCTCCGAAGTGTTCACCAGGCTAATCATTTCATCAATGAATTGATTAAGCATGAACAATAAAGCTGCTTCTCGGTGAGGGAAATAGTTGTGAAAAGTGCGCGCGGAAATGTTGGCCTTTTCTGCTATGCGAGCAATTGTCGTATTCTCTGCACCTTCATTCACCAACAGCTCAACGGTGGCATGGGCAATGTGCCTACGGGTTTCGGCCTTTTTGCGATCCCGCAGGCCGAGCGCATTCTTCTCCGGTTGGTTACCGTTGTCGTAGCTCATCTCGCGGCCTCCTACTTCTCGCTTTCCTGCGAATTCCGCGGGTGTGCCACACCTTCTGTTGTAGGCGCCTCTGGGGCACGACTACCGTCGGCGTTCAATCCCACCAGGCTCTCACCTTCGACATCGACGGCGGGGACGATCTTTGCCAGCCACTTGGGGAACTTCCACGCCCGTTCGCTGAGAAGGAACATCGTCGCTGGAATAAAGGTCATGCGGACGATGAAGGCGTCAAAAAATACGGCGGCGGCCAGGGCAAAGCCCATCACCTTAATAAACGGCTCGTCAGCCATCATAAAGGCAGCGAAGACCGAAATCATGATGAGCGCGGCTGCAGTGACCACGCGCGCGCCATGCTTGAAACCATTCGCGGTGGCGTTGCCGGCGGTCTTGCCGTGCGCCCAGCCCTCGCGCATGCGGGTAACCAGGAAGACCTGGTAGTCCATTGCTAGGCCAAAGACAATACCGATCAGCATGATGGGCAGGAAGGAGATGATCGGCTGCGGGTCGTCGATAATGCCGCCGAAGCCTTCCTGCCACAATGCGACGGTGACGCCGAACGTGGCAGCCACCGACAGGCCGAAGCCCAGTGCCGCGATCAGTGGCACCCAGATGGAACGGAAGACGACCATCAGCAGGATGAAAGCCAACACGAGGACGATGGCGATGTAGGGGATGAGGACGTCCGACAGGCGCTGTGAAATGTCCTCGTACATCGGGGTGACGCCGGTGATGGCATAGGTTGCCCCGGTTTTTTCGGTATATCCGGCTTCCTCGGCTCGCATCTGCTCCAGGACATCGGCGGCGCGGGCATCTGTTGCACCGTAGGACGGGGTGATCATCACCTGGGCTGCAGTACCCAGGTCGGCTGGGTTGCGTGGATCGCCGTTAGTCTGCACTACCTGGGCGTTCTCCACGCCTTCGGTGCCCTGTAGGGTGGCAACGGCCTGCTGCGTGGCGGCAGCCTTTTCCTTGTCGTTGAGGTCGGGGTATTCCACGAGGGCAACCATCGGGGCATTGCGACCAGCTCCGAAGCCCTCCTCCGTCATTTCGTAGGCGACACGGTTGGGTGTGCCCTTGGCCATAGAACCATCAGAGGGCATGGCCAGGCGTAGATTCATTGCGGGGATGGCCAGCAGAATCAACAACACTGCAGCGCCTACCAACCACAGGGCGGGCTTCTTGCGGATGATGCGCACCCACTTCAGCCCCATGGTCGGCTTCTCGTTCTCTGGGTCCGGAGCCTTGACTACAAGCGCGCGCCCTGCGAAGACCTTCGTGCCAATGAGGCCCATGATGGCGGGCAGAAGAGTGATTGCGACGATCACGGCAATGGCCACGGTACCGGCAGCGGCCAAGGCCATAGCGGTGAGGAACGGAATGTTGATGATGGACAGTGCTGCCAGTGCAATCAGGACCGTAAGGCCAGCGAAGACAACCGCGGAACCGGCCTTGCCGACTGCGAGGCCGGCAAGGTGGGCGCGTTCCTTGACGGGAATTGTTTTGAGTTTCTGGTGTAGTTCCTTCGGTTCCAGATCCTGACCATCCACATGGGCGACCAGCTCGTTGCGGAAGCGGGAGAGGATGAACAGCGCATAGTCGATGCCCACGGCCAGGCCGATCATGGAGGCCAGGGTGGGGGTCATGGAGTTGATGTTGTCCGTGACGGAGGTGGCGGCCATGACGATGCCGATGCCGGTGCCCACGCCAATCACCGCGGAGAGTAGCGGCAGGCCTGCAGCCACGAGGCTGCCGAAGGTGACGATTAAAACGATGGCGGCGACGGCCAGGCCGATGGCTTCGGAGGCCATGCTCATCTCCGGCTGCTGGAATGCGTTACCGCTCCACCCAACGTTGAGGTTACCGGCGTTGTTCTTTACCGCATCCTCGAACTTTTGCACGTCCTCTGCGGGCACGTCTGCTGCAGTTTCCGCATCGAAGGAAACCTCGATTGTGCCAGTGCGCTTGTCGGAGCTCAGCGGGCTTAGAGCAGCGATGTCGGATGCAATCTGCTCCTTCGGCATTCCCTGCTTCTGCTTCATGGGAGCCATTTGCTGGTGCATGCTTTCGCTGGCCAGCACGGGGGAGACGAGCTTTTCCTTGTCCTTCAGGAAATCGAGCTTTTGCAGCGCCTGAAGGATGTCTTCGGTCGATTGTGCAGCCTCGCCCTTGGCAAGAGTCTGACCTTCAGGGGCTTGGATCACGAGCTTGCCCGTGGCTGCCTCTAGCTGATCAGCGTCTTCGCCGTTGGGGAATTCTTCCTTGATCCTTTCCTGGGTCTCGATGGACTCCAGGCCGGGGATGGTGAAGGACTGCGAGGTTGGTTTGGTTAATAGTGCGGAGGCGGTGCCCACGCCGATCAGCACGATCAGCCATACGGCGAGGAAACGCCATTTATGAAGGTAGGCGGAGCGGCCTACTCGATACAGGAATTTTGCCATGCGCAAAATATTTGCACAGTCTGCGAAACATTGCAAGCCTTGTGCAAATATTTTTGATGGGGTCGCGACAAATTGCTACTCCGCCTAATCGGCGACCAGGGTCTCCATTGTCAGCTCCGGGTGTTCCTTCTCCACGAAGGCTAGCTTCCACTTGTCGCCGAACAGGGCAATCAGCTCCCCGTCCGTGCGGGTGAAGATCTCCACACCTCGCTGCTTGGCCAGCACCGGCGCCGACTCGGCGTCAGTACGACGAGCGACAGAGTAAGGGACGGGGTCGGCCACGGTCTCCACGTTGTACTCAACGTCCATCCGGGCCTGCATAACCTCGAACTGCATGGGGCCGACGGCGGCCATGACCGGGTTAGCGTCACCGCGAGCGTCGTTGCGCAGAATCTGCACAACACCTTCGGAATCCAGCTGCTCGAGGGCCTTGCGGAACTGCTTGTACTTGCCCAGCGACTTCGCGCGCAGCGTGCGGAAGTGCTCCGGTGCGAACTGCGGCATGGGCGGGAACTGCACCTTCTTGCCGGCGTAGATCGTGTCGCCAGGTGCGAGCGAACCAGCGTTGACCAGACCCACGATGTCGCCAGGGTAGGCGGCCTCCACGGTGGCGCGGGTGCGACCGAAGACGGTCAGCGCGTACTTCGTGGAGAAAGACCGGCCAGATTGCGCATGCGTGACCTGCATGCCGCGCTCGAACACGCCGGAGACTACGCGCATGAAGGCCAGGGAGTCGCGGTGGTTGCGATCCATGCCGGCCTGCACCTTGAACACCACGCCCGAAAAATCATCGGTGGGGTCGCGGTGCTCGTCCACCGCGACGGAGTTTCCGCCCGCGGCGGCCTCGATCACCTTCGGGTCGGAATCGCGGCCCGCTGGGGCGGGCGCCAAAGCGCAGAGGGTATCCAGAATCTGGTGCACGCCGAAGTTCAGCATCGCGGAGGCGAAGATCAGCGGAGAAGTGGTGCACTCCAGGAACAGCTCCTGGTCGTGCAGCGCGCCATCGGCGGCCAGCAGCTCCACCTCTTCGGCAGCGGTTTCCCACACGTCTTCTTCCCGCTCTGCGGCCTGCTCCGGGGTGTAGTGCTCCTCCGGGGCGATCGTCGAACCACCGGCGGTGCGAAGGAAGTGAATGTACTCCTCGGCCTCCCCGTCGTCGTTGATGCGCGCCAACCCGCGGAAGTCGCCGGCCTCGCCAACCGGCCAGAACAGGGGAGTGGGCTGCAGCTGGATCTCGTTGACGATCTCGTCCACCAGCTCCAGCGGGCTGCGGCCGGGGCGGTCCCACTTGTTCACGACGGTCACGATCGGCAGACCGCGGGCCTTGCACACGCGGAACAGCTTCAGCGTCTGCGGCTCCAGCCCCTTGGCGCCGTCAATGAGCATCACCGCGGCATCCACAGCAGACAAAACTCGGTAGGTGTCCTCCGAGAAGTCCGCGTGACCCGGTGTATCGACAAGGTTGATCATGAAGGGCTCGCCGTCGTGGCCCTTCGGGGCGTATTCAAACTGCAAGGCGGAGGAGGCGATGGAAATGCCACGGTCTTTTTCCATGTCCATCCAGTCGGAGACGGTGGACTTGCGGCCGGCTTTGCCGTGCACGGCACCGGCTTCCTTGATCATGTGGGCGTGCAGCGCGAGCGCCTCGGTGAGGGTAGATTTACCGGCATCCGGGTGGGCGATGACGGCGAATGTGCGGCGGCGCGAGGCTTCGGATGCGGTTGAACTCATAATGCCCACAAGTCTAGCGGGTGGGCATTAGGCGCAGGTAGTCGTGGTCTTCTTCTTGTGGTTCGCGGCCTGGGCCAGCGCCTCGTCGAAGGATTTCGCGTACTCCTGCGCGCCCTCGGGCATTGGGTGAACACCATCTTCGAACAGCAGATCCTGGTGGGACTGCGCATGGCCGCACCAGTCCGCGATGTAGACGTTGTCGTGCGCCTTGGCTGCGTCCAGCACATCCTGGCGGGACTGCGCCATCCACTCTCGATCGCCGTAGGGCATGGCCATGAAGATCTGGCGGTCGGGGCCGATGAGGTTGATCATCTCCTCCAACTGGCCTGGGAAAGCCGGGCCGTTGGTGCCGAAGCCGAGGAATACGTTCTTGCGCAACTTGCCGGAATCGTTCAGCTGCCGCAGCACGTCCATACCGGCGGTGTAGTGGCGGGAAACGTCCGCATCGATGTAGATGCCCGGGTAGTTGGTGTTCAGTGCTTCGCTGGCTGCCAGCATCACGGAGTCACCCACGGCGGTGATGTCCTTACCCTGCACGGCCGCGGCCTTCTTTTCCTTCGGCGGCGGCGGAGTGGCTGGGGCGGGGACATTGCCCTTGTTGGCCTCCTGGTTCATGCGCTGCAGTTGGTCCAGTTCTTGCTCCAGCTCGGTCTTGTCGTTGGAGTTAACCACGCCGTAGACCACACCGCCCACGCAAGCTACGACGAGCAGCGGCACAACAGGCCATGCGACCTTCTTGAAGCCCCCGTTGATTTCGTGGAAGCTCGGGCGAGAAGCCCAGTAGTCCTTCCACGTCTGTTTGTAGCCGCGGCGGCGGAAGGGATTTTCCACGTGCTGGTAGGAAATCTCGGAGATCAACAGAGCGATCGGCACCGCTGCCAGCCCGAGAATCCACTTGTGGTCCATGTGACCATCGGCGTCAAAAAGAGCGCGCAGAATCATGATGACCGGCCAGTGCCACAGGTACAACGAGAACGAGCGTTGGCCGAGCCAGCGCATGACATTGGTGCGGAAGATCCACGTCAGCGGGCCGGTCTCCCGGATCACGCCCCAGATCATCAGCACGCCCAGCACGCTGGTTAGCAGCAGGCCACCCTGGTAGGTCACCGCCAGGTCGTCGCCCATAAACAGCAGCTGGATGACGTAGCCGACAAGCGCCAGGGCACCGATCGCGCCCGCAACCCGCGCCTCAAACCTGTCAGCCGACGGCCAGGAATCCACTCGCGGATCGTTGCGCGTGGAGGTGACAGCCAGCGAGAGGAAAGCGCCGATGAGCAGGCCGAAAGCGTGTGTATCTGTGCCGTAGTAGACGCGCGTTGGATCCTCGCCGGGGGTGAAAAGCAGCGCCATGGCTGCAGCGGAAAGCACGGCCAGCAGCGCCGTCACCAGCATCGGGACGCGGCGCGGACTGCGGCGGAGCCGGCGCTGGGTGAACACGAAAATTCCGAGTGTCACCAGCGGCCAGATGATGTAGAACTGCTCTTCGACCGCCAGCGACCAGTAGTGGGCGAAAACCTGGACCTCGTTTTCCGCGAAGTACGACTGGGAGGTGGCGATCTGTGTCCAGTTGTTGACGAAGAACAGCGTGCCCAGGAATTGCTCGCGGATGCCCACGGCGATGTCCCCACCTATGGCGGTGACGATTGCGGTGACGATAAACAGGGTGACCAGCGCGGCGGGAAGGATTCGGCGGAATCGCCTGATCCAGAAGTCTTTCAGGCTGATCGTGTTGTTTACCCGGTACTCGCGCACCAGCAGCGAGGTGATCAGGAAGCCCGATAGGACGAAAAACAGGTCCACACCCAGGTAGCCACCGGGCAGAATGTCGCCGAAGAAGTGGTAGATCACCACCGCGAGCACGGCGAGGCCACGCAGGCCATCGAGGCCCTTCACCTGGCGCAGGCGCGCACGGCGGTCCTTTTTGACCGTCTTATTCTCGGGCGGGATCGCCAGCGCTTCCGGCACGTTGTTCTGCTGTGGTGCAGGTTGCTGCTGTGGCGCAGGTTGTGCCGTTGCCACCTGCTTTGGTTCGGGTTGTTTCTTTGGTTGTGACGCCGACTTTTCCGCCGCTGGCGGCACCGGCTTCGGCTCCGTCTTCGCGACTGGCTTGGGCGCTTGCTTCGCAGCGGGCGCCTGTGCGGGCTCCGGTTTGGGTACAGGCTTTGCGGCTTGCTTGGGTGCCTGCTTTGCTGCAGGCGTTTCCTTGGGAGCCGACTTGGCGGCCTGCTTCGCGCTGGGCGCCTTCGTGGGCATAGGCGCTTTTCGCGTCGCGCCAGGGGCAGCACCCGGAGCGGGTGGTGTGCCTACGCTACCGAGTTTGATGGCCGGAGCGGCCGCAGCTGGTCGGGGAGTAGCAGCCTGCTTGGGGCTAGTGCTTGTCTGCTTCTTGTTTTTGTCTGCTTTAGGGACCTTCGTAGCCGTAGTGGACTTCTTGGGATCCTGCGAGGCTGCGGTTGCCTTCGGTGGCTTCTGCTTCTGGGGAGCGGAAGCCTTTGGTGGCTTCGGAGCGGAGGGAGCCTTGGGGGCGCCGACTGCGGAGAGCTTGATCGGTTCCTGCTTCGCAGAGGCCGGCTTTTTCGCCTCAGTAGTCTTTGGCGCAGACGCTTGCTCCGCAGGCGTCGCCGGAGCTACCTCCTTTGGTCCCGCCTTTGCAGGAGCCGCCTTCTTCTCATCGGAAGGCTTGGAAGCCGCAGACGGTTCGGAATCCGCAGACGGGTTAGAAGACACAGAAGCCCCGGAAGACGCACCAGATTCTGGTTGTTTCTGCTGGTCGGGGGACGACTTCGCCGAACCTGTTCGAGCGTTATGAACAGCGCGCAGTAGTCCAAAAACCTGCTTCACTTTGCATCTCCCAAAGGCAATATCGAGTGCATTGATTCATCAATACTAACGCTAGGAAGCTCAAAAACCCGCGAGTATTCTCGCTACTGCGCGCTACCTGCACCGCAGCATTTATTAGTGCTTGCGCGTGTGGATATCGTTTCGCGCAATGTCTGTGCCATTGTTCACGATGAGCGTCACTGAGTCCACCGAATCCCGAAGAGTGTTTTCCATCCATCCGCTCTCCGGGTCGATGTCTGCATCCTCAAACGGGCTCAAAACGAAATCAATCACAGATGTGCCCTTAGGCGGGCGGCCGATGCCCATGCGGACGCGCACGTAGTGCTGGGTGCCCAGCTCGGCAGTCATTGAGCGCAGCCCATTGTGGCCACCCTCGCCGCCTTTATCCTTGATGCGCACCTGGCCAGTGGCGATGTCCAGCTCGTCGTGGCAGACAATGACCCGCTCCGCCGGCAGGCTCAAAGCAGAAGCCAGCGGCCCGACCGCCTCACCGGAGTTGTTCATGTACGTCGTGGAGCGGAGCAGCACCACGGGGGTTTCCTCCACCGTGGTCAACGCCGCATGAGCCTTCTGGCCCTCCACCGGTAGCCACTGAACCCCATAGCGCTCAACCAGACGATCAATCGGCCAATAGCCGATATTGTGCCGCGTTTCCGCGTACTTGGCACCAGGATTGCCCAGGCCGATCACAATCCATTCAGGGGCGAATTCTTGCAGCTCCCCGACGGTAAGCTTGGCACGTTTTGCAGGCTTAGCTGGCCTAGCATCAGCACTATTAGCTGCAGGCCCCTGCGACGCGGAGTTCTTGCGGAAAACGGAAAATAGAGATTGGAGGAAAGACACAGCCACTAGTTTTCCACACCGAGGGTGCGCTCAACCTCGTCGGCTGCGTCAGCGCACATGATCGCCACATCCGCCGCCTCCGACTTGGGGAAGGGCTTCAACACATAGGCCGCCGGATCCATGCGCCCGGGCGGTCGTCCAATGCCGCATGAAAGGCGCCAGTAGTCCTTCGTGCCCAGGGACTTCGTGATGGACTTCAACCCGTTATGCCCCTTGTCACCACCGGACTGCCGCAGCTTCACCGCCCCCGGATCGCCCTCGAGATCGTCGTAGGCGACGATGATGTTCTCCGCCGGGATCTTGAAAAACGCCGCCAACTGCTGCACCGGCCCGCCCGACACATTCATGTAGGTCCGCGGCTGTGCCAGCACCACCTTGCGCCCCGCGATCGTCACCTCGGCGATGTCCGTGTTCGTCTTCTTGTGGGTATTCAGGCTGGCCTCCGGTACTTGCCGATCCAGCAGCTCGCCGATCACCAATCGCCCAACATTGTGCCTGGTGTTGGCGTATTTATCGCCGGGGTTGCCCAGGCCGACGATCAGCCACGTGTCGCTGTTGGTGTGTTGTTTCTTATTTGGTGACGCCACTGTCTCCAGCCCTCTCTCTAGCTCACTGACGGTTATTGTACTGTCCACCCCGGACACCCCCGCGGCCGTGGGTGGGCGTCAATAAAAAAGAACGACAAAAAGGGCCACCCGGTGCGAAAACTGCACGCGGTGTGGCCCAGTGAATGAAGGGGGAGTGGATTACTCCTCGGACTCGCCCTCTGCGGACTCGTCCTCGGCTGCCTCGGCAGCCTCGCCCTCGGCGCCTTCGCCCTCCTCGTCCGGCTCCGGCAGTTCCTCTTCCTCCGGCTCCACAACGTTGATGATCAGGGTGTCTTCCTCGGAGACCAGGGATGCGTTGCCCGGCATCTGCAGGTCGCCGGCCAGAACCTGGTAGCCGATTTCCTTGCCTTCGATGTCGACGGTGATCTCTTCCGGAATGTTCAGAACGTCGGCCAGGATGGTGATGACGTCCGCCTCCTGGGTGACCAGGGCGCCCGGAGCAGGCTGACCGGTGAAGACAACCGGAACGTCAACCTCAACCTTCTCGCCGCGCTTAACGTTCAGCAGGTCAGCGTGGTCCACGTCCAGGGTCAGCACGTTCTGGTCCACAGCCTTGATCATGACCAGGTGATCCTGGCCCTCGATCTCCAGCTCCAGAACGGCGTTCACGCCCTCGTTACGCAGGATTGCCTGGAACTCCAGGATGTCCACGTGAACGTGCATCGGGTCCAGCTTGTTGCCGTAGACAACAGCCGGAACGCGGAAGTCACGACGCAGGCGGCGGGAAGCGCCCTTGCCGAACTCGGTGCGCAGCTCGCCCTTCAGGCGAGTAATGTCAGCCATGATTTTCTCCTTCAAATTTTGTGTTTCAGATTGCTCTGAATCGCTCTTGCGTTTCTACCGCGGACATAAAAAATGCCGCGATATCTCGCGGCGTGTATGCATCCCACAGTTTCATTGGTCACGCACCCGCACACGAGCGGACTCGCTTTGAAAGGTTACGTCACACAAAAAGAAGGGGGAGTGTGCTTTTCGCGCCGATAACGGCCAAATTCTGGGTGAGAATTCAGCCCTCGCCGAGATTCGAAAGTATGTTAGCACACCCCCAACCGGGGATTAAAACTACTCAAACAGCGTGGTCACGGAGCCATTCTCGAAGATCTCGTGAATGGTCTTGGCCACCAGCGGGGCGATCGGCAGAACCGTCAGGTTATCCCAGCCCTCGGTGGACTGCGGCAGGGTATCGGTGGTGATGATCTCGCGGGCGCCACAGCTGCTCAGACGCTCGCGCGCCGGCCCGCTGAATACGCCGTGGGTGGTGGCGATGATTACGTCGCCCGCACCAGCCTCGCGCAGCACGCCGACGGCGCCGGCGATGGTTCCACCGGTATCGATCATGTCGTCCAGCAGCACACAGGTGCGGCCCTTCACGTCACCGACCACGCGGTTGGCGGTGACCTTGTTGGCCACGTCCACGTCGCGGGTCTTGTGGATGAACGCCAGCGGGGCATCGCCCAGCACGTTGGCCCACTTCTCGGCTACCTTCACGCGACCAGCGTCGGGGGAGACCACGCAAATGTTGTCCAGGTTGTAGTTGGCCTTCACGTAGTCGGTCAGGATCGGCATGGCATGCATGTGATCAACCGGGCCGTCGAAGAAGCCCTGAATCTGGTCGGTGTGCAGATCAACGGAGACGATGCGGTCCGCGCCGGCGGTCTTCAGCAGGTCGGCAACCAGGCGGGCGGAGATCGGCTCGCGGCCACGGTGCTTCTTGTCCTGGCGGGCGTAGGGGTAGAAAGGCAGGATCGCGGTGATGCGCTTGGCGGAGCCACGCTTCAGAGCATCGATCATGATCAGCTGTTCCATCAGCCAGCTATTCAGCGGCTGCGGGTGGGACTGCAGTACGAAGGCATCGGAACCGCGGACGGACTCTTCGAAGCGGACGAAGATCTCGCCGTTAGCGAAGTCGCGGGCGGTGGTCGGAGTGACCTCGATGCCCAGTTCGCGGGCAACAGCCTCCCCCAATTCCGGATGAGCCCTGCCGCTAAACAGCATCAGGTTCTTTTGATTGTCGATCCAGTGGGTGGTGGACACTTGTGCTTTAACCTTCCGGTCGAAGAGCTGGACTATTCATTTTTGTTAAGGCGCTCCCTATTTTAGGGCGAGCCCAGACATATCAACAAAAACCAGCGTAGCTTCCGTGCGCTACTTCTGGTCTGCCTGCGGTGTGGAAGCCGGGGAACCGCCTTCCGCCACACGCTTGGCTGCGGCCTCGCCGGCCTCCGCCGCCGGGGTTCCAGGGCGCTTCTTAGCCACCCAGCCCTCGACGTTGCGCTGCTTGCCGCCGGATACCACCAGCGCGCCCGGTGGCACGTCTTCCTTGATGACGGTGCCGGCGCCAGAGTAGGCACCATCGCCCACCACGACCGGGGCGATGAACATCGAATCCGATCCGGTGCGCACGTGGGAGCCCACGGTGGTGTGGTGCTTGTTCACGCCGTCGTAGTTCACGAACACGCTGGAGGCGCCGATGTTGGAGTACTCGCCGATCGTTGCATCGCCGACGTAGGTCAGGTGCGGAACCTTCGAGCCGCGACCGATGTTCGCCTTCTTCGCCTCAACGAAGCCGCCGAGCTTGCCCTCTTCGCCCAGCACCGTGCCGGGGCGGATGTAGGTGAAGGGGCCTACTTCGGCGCGCGGGCCGATGGTGGAATCGAAGCCGTGGGTGCGCACCACCTGCGCGCCTTCGCCGACCGTGACGTTTTCCAGAGTGGTATCCGGCCCGATCTGCGCGTTATCGCCGATGGTGGTGGTGCCCAGCAGCTGCGTTCCCGGCAGGATGGTGACGTCCTGGCCGACCTGCACATCCACGTCGATCCAGGTCGTCGCCGGGTCTACGACGGTGGCCCCGCCCCGCATGGCGGCGGTCACGGTGCGGCGGTTGAGTTCAGCGCCGGCGGCGGCAAGTTGTACTCGGTCGTTGACGCCCGCGAGTTCCGCCGCGTCGGCGGCAATGTGGGCGCGCACGGGGTGACCCGCTCGGCGGGCGATGCTCAGCACGTCCGTCAGGTACAGCTCGCCCTGGGCGTTATCCGTGTTCAGCTGCGCCAGGCCATCGCGCAGGATGGCTGCGTCGAAGGCGAATACGCCGGAGTTGACCTCGGTGATTGCCTTCTGCTTTTCCGTCGCGTCCTTTTCCTCCACGATGGCGGTAACCATGCCGTCGTTGGTGCGCAGGATGCGGCCGTAGCCGGTGGGGTTGTCCTGGTTGACGGAGAGCACGGTCACGCTGGCGCCGTCGTGGGTGGCAGTAAGTTCCTGCAGGGTCTCCGGGGACAGCAGCGGCACGTCCGCGTTGGTGACCACTACGGTGCCTTCGAAGCCCTCCAGCTCCTCCATTGCGCACTGCACGGCGTGGCCGGTGCCGTTCTGTTGCTCCTGGACCGCAGTGTCGATGCTGCGCCCCAGCTGCTCGGCTACCTCTTCCACCGCCGGGCCGACCTGCTCGCGCCCGTGGCCGATAACAGCCACGATGCGGGCAGGGTCGATGCCCGCGGCAGCGTGCAAGCTGTGGGAAAGCAGGGTGCGCCCGCCAATGGAGTGCAGGGTCTTTTGGGTTGCGGACTTCATCCGCGTGCCCGCCCCTGCGGCCAGTACGATCACTGCCACAGGCTTGTCTTGGGCCTTTGGTTGAGCTTCGGGGTTCTGAGCAGCATCAGTCACGTTGTTGGCATTCCTTACTTTCGGTTAAAAGCGAATACCAGCATAGCGCCGCTTAGCCACCGCATCGGGGAGGGGCGCCCGCGGGCGTTTAGGAAATTTTGTTTTTGCCCACCGAGACTTCCGGCAGGGTCTTTGACAGCGTGGCGCCCAGTAGCCCGAAAAGTGCCAGCGCAGCCAGTGCGACCTCGGGGGAAACCAATGCCAACACACTGGTCAGCGCACCCACAATCAGAAGCAACACGCCCATCAGGGTGTTCGCCACCGAGACGTAGCGGGTGCGTTGCGTGCCCTCTGCCATGTCCACGATGTAGGTAGAGCGGGCGACCCTAATCGCAGCGTGGGCAAGCGAGATGACCAAGAACGCGATGGGCAGCCACCACACCAGGGCGGTGGTCCACGCATGGGCGTCACTAAGCGAAGAAGCGTAACCCAGTGCCACGGTGATGATCAGCACGATCGTTGCTAGCAGCGCGGCGCCGGACAGGGTGTTGCGGGAGCTCACGTCGGACAATAGACCGGAGATCCTGCCCGCGAGCAGCGAGGCCACGCCGGAGGCGATCACGAACGTTCCCAGGCCCGTGAAGATGGCGCTGGCCAGCGAGGATTCCTCCGTCACACTCTGTTGGTTCGCCATTGTCACCAGGAAAGTCGGCGACAGTGCGGAGGCCAGCAGCAGCGATCGGACCAGCACGAAGCGCCTAAAGTCGCGGTCAGAACGCACGAGGTCCACGATGTCGTCGAACACATCGCGTAGGTAGTTCGTGCCCTGTGGTAGCTCTTTTTGTTCTTGTTTAGTGACGCCCTCACGGATCCCCTTAAACAGCCATGCGCTGGCCAGCCAGGCTGCGGTGGCGATGGCGAAGAGAACTGCGAAGAGGGTAGGGGTGAGCTCGCCGCGGGCGGCCTGAATAGCCACACCCACCAGGATCGCCACCGCGCCGGACAAGGTGGTGGCAAAGCCGGTCAGCCGCCCGCGGAAACCCTTGGGAACCGTGCGCCCGGCGATGTCCTTGCTGGTCAGCGAAACCAAAGAGCGGCAAGTGGACAGCAGGGCGAGGGCGAACAGAATGATCAACCCGGCCAGCAGCCCGTCGGTCAGAAGCGCGGCGGCGACCATGATCGCGCACGCCAGCGCCTGGCCGAGCGTGCCGACAAGCATGAAACCTAGCCGCGAGGTCTTTGTCTGCAGCCACGGGCGGAACAGAGCCTGCGGCAGCATCGAACCGGACTCACGGATAGGCACCAGCAGCGGAATGACCCACGCCGGGGCAGCGACGACTGACAGGAACCACGGCAGAACCGTCTTAGCGGAAACGATCTGATCGCCGATGTTCTGCGTGCCGAAGCCCAGGGAATAGCGGCCCGCGTTTTCCTCGACGTGCTTCAGGTCGCTCTCGGGTGGTGTGCCGATGAATTTCGTGGTGAATGTGCGCCAGAACTTGCTGGATTCTGTGCTGGACTTGCCGGACATGTATCGCCCCCACTCTTCCAAATGAAAAAGCTCTCCCACCAGGACTCGAACCTAGAATGACGGTACCAAAAACCGTAGTGTTGCCAATTACACCATGGGAGAAGCGCACATATTAATGTGCAGCGAACACTTTACAGCACGCCCAACCGGGCGCATAAACCGCAGTGTGGCGTGGAGGATAAACTGTTGGCCATGAGTCAGACAGCCACGCCCAAAGCCAATGCCAACCGCTCTTCGAACCCGGCGCCTAGCCTGGCGGGGCTGCTGAAAGCTGCTGCGCAGGACGGGAAACTGCGTGGGATGATGACGCACCTGGGGGAGAGCTCCCTGCACATGCAGGCCCCCGAGGGCGCGTGGCCTTTCGCAGTCGGCACGCTGGCGCAGCGCACCCCGCTGCTGGTGGTGACTGCCACGGGGCGCCAGGCTCAGGACCTCACCACGGTGCTGCGCTACATGCTCGGGGATCGCGTGGAGCTATTCCCGTCGTGGGAGACCCTGCCGCACGAGAAGCTTTCCCCGGCCGTGGAGACAGTCTCCACCCGCATGCGCGTACTGCGCCGCCTGCACGAGGGAGACGAGGACCTGCAGGTGGTGGTAGCTCCGACCCGCGCGGCGGTGCAACCCGTGCAGTCGAACCTGGGCGAGGTCACCCCGGTGCGCTTGAAGGTGGGCGAGGAGATCGACTTCGACTCCCTGACCCACCGCCTGCAAGAGCTCGGCTACACGCACGTGGACGTGGTGGGTAAGCGCGGCCACTTCGCCATCCGCGGCGGCATCGTGGACATCTTCCCCGCGACCGAGGAAATGCCCGTCCGCGTGGACTTCTGGGGCGACGAGATCACGGAGGTGCGCGCCTTTAGCGTCGGCGACCAGCGGACCATCCCCGGGGTGGAGCCGGACCAGGTGATGGTCTATGCGTGCCGGGAATTGGTTGTCACGGACGAGGTGGCGTCCAAAGCAAAAAACCTTGCCCAAGAGCACGCCGGCAACGCGGAATTGGCCGAGATCCTCGACAAGATCAGCCAGAAGATCCAGGTGCAGGGGATGGAATCGCTGATCCCGGCGCTGCACACGGCCGAGCTAGTGGCGCTGCCGGAGCTTATGCCGGAAGGTACGCACACGCTGGTGATGGCGCCCGCAGCCGTCGAACGCCGTGCTCACGACCTGCGCGAAACCGGCCAGCAGTTCCTCGAGGCCGGCTGGGATGTTGCGGCGATGGGAGGTTCGGCGCCGATGGAGGGCGTGGCTTACCTATCGATCGACGCGGTGCAGAAGGTACAGCAGAAGCTGGGGCGGCCCTGGTGGACGTTGTCTACGCTCGGGATGGCCGATTTTGACGCCGACACTTCCGATGTTCTGGAACTCAACTACGACTCGGCGCCCCGACCGCACGGCGAGATGGAGGCCATCGGTGCGCTGATGAGCGACATCCGCAAGCGCGTCGAATCCGGCGGAAGGGTGGCCTTCGCGGCCCCAACCCCGGCCGTGGCGGCCCGCATGCTTCGGCGCTTCCAAGAAGCCGGCATCGCGGCCGAGGCAATCGGCGTGGATCTCAGCGGCAGCCGTGGCCTGGGGCGGATTAGGAAGTCCAAGCACACCACCGCCGACGAGCCCGCGCCGCACCAGGTGAGCATCTACCACGCTGTGGCCTACGAGGGGCTGGTGTTCCCCTTCGCCAGGGACGACAAGCGCCCTAGCCTGCTGTTCTTCACGGAAACGGATCTGACCGGCAACCGTGTGGACGCGAAGGCCACGGGCAAGCGCAAGCCCGCGAAGAAGCGCAACCGAGTGGACCCACTGGCACTGGAGCCGGGTGATCTGGTGGTGCACGATTCCCACGGCATCGGCAAGTTCGTGAAGATGACGGAACGCACCGTGGGCAAGGGGCCGGATGCCTCCCGCCGCGAGTACCTGGTGCTGGAGTACGCGCCCAGCAAGCGGGGCGGGCCGGGCGACCAGCTCTACGTGCCGATGGATCAGCTGGATATGCTGTCGCGCTACGTCGGCGGGGAGAAGCCCGCGCTGTCGAAGATGGGCGGCGCGGATTGGAAGAACACCAAGCGTAAGGCCCGCGGTGCTGTGCGCGAGATCGCGGGCGAATTGGTGCAGCTCTACGCCAGCCGCCAGGCCGCGCCGGGCTACGCCTTCGCCGCGGATACGCCCTGGCAGCGGGAGATGGAAGATGCCTTCCCGTTCACCGAGACCGAGGACCAGTACAACGCCATCGAGGCTGTGAAGGCCGACATGGAAAAGCCGGTGCCGATGGACCGCGTGATCGTCGGTGATGTGGGCTATGGCAAGACAGAGGTAGCGGTGCGTGCCGCATTCAAGGCCGTGCAGTCCGGCAAGCAGGTGGCCGTGCTGGTGCCGACCACCCTGCTGGCGCAGCAGCATTACAACACGTTCAGCGAGCGCATGCAGGATTTTCCCACCACCATCAAGGAGCTGTCCCGCTTTACCACCCCGGCGGAGTCCAAGAAGGTTATCGATGGCATGGCCGACGGCACGGTGGACATCGTGATCGGCACCCACCGACTGCTGCAGATGGGCGTGCATTGGAAGAATCTGGGGCTGATCATTGTGGACGAGGAGCAACGCTTCGGCGTGGAGCACAAGGAGCACATCAAGTCGCTGCGCACCCACGTGGACGTGCTGACGATGTCCGCAACCCCGATTCCCCGCACGCTGGAGATGTCGATGGCGGGCATCCGCGAGATGTCGACGATCCTCACCCCGCCGGAGGATCGCCACCCGGTGCTGACGTATGTGGGTGCGCAGGAGGATAAGCACGTCGCCGCGGCCATCCGTCGCGAGCTGCTGCGCGACGGTCAAGTGTTCTACGTGCACAACAAGGTCCGCAGCATCGAGCAGACCGCCGCGGACATCCGCCGCCTGGTACCGGAGGCTCGCGTGGTGGTTGCACACGGCCAGATGAGCGAGGAGCAGCTGGAGACCACGGTGAAGGGCTTCTGGGATCGCGAGTTCGACGTACTGGTGTGTACCACCATCGTGGAGACGGGCCTGGATATTGCGAATGCCAACACCTTGATCGTGGAAAATGCTCACCACATGGGTCTATCCCAGCTGCACCAACTGCGCGGCCGCGTGGGGCGTTCCCGCGAGCGCGGTTATGCCTACTTCCTCTACCCCAAGGGCGAGGTGCTGACCGAGACCTCCTACGACCGGCTGACAACCATCGCCCAGAACAACGACCTGGGCGCGGGCATGGCGGTGGCCATGAAGGACCTGGAGATGCGCGGTGCGGGCAACGTCTTGGGTGCCGAGCAATCCGGCCACATCGCGGGCGTGGGCTTCGACCTTTATGTCCGCCTGGTCGGCGAAGCAGTGGAGGCGTTTCGCGCGATGGCTGACGGCAAGCCCGTCGACGGCCGGGAGGAGGAAAAGAAGGAGATCCGCATCGACCTGCCGGTGGATGCGCACATCCCGGCCGAATACATCGCTTCGGAGCGTCTGCGCCTGGAGGCCTACCGCAAGTTCGCCGAGGTACAGGACGAGGAGCAGATCGAGAAGGTGTTCGAGGAGCTGCGCGACCGCTATGGCGAGCCGCCGGAGCAGATCCAGATGCTCGCGGTGCTCTCGCGCCTGCGCCTGCTGTGCCGCGATCTGCAGGTCACGGAGGTGGTGGCCACGGGCTCGAAGATCAGCTTCAGCCCCATCGAGCTGCAGGATTCCACCCAGGTGCGCCTGAAGCGCCTGTTCCCGGCGGCGAACTACCGTGCGACTACCAAGATCGTGCTGATCCCGGCTCCGAAGCGCGGGCAGGGCATGCGCGCGGTTCCGCTGCGCGATACGGAGCTGGTGCAGTGGTGCGCCGATGCGTTGACGCAGTTGGCTGGCATCCCGATTCGCAACATGGCGGGCGGTGCCGGCAAGGGGGCTGGTAAGGGCTCAAGCAAGGGGTCAGGCAAGGGGTCAGGCAAGGATAAGGGCACGTCCTAAACACCGACGCGCTAGAATAACCGCCATGTCAGTCGTATTACTAGATCCCCGTTTCCCCGCGATGATTCCCGTGGAGGCCGTCGATCTGCTCCGTGGAGATGTGTGCTACACGGAGGAGGTGCCCATCCGCGTCCGCTGGGTTATCGCGGACCTGGGCGGCCACACGGTCGATGAGTCCGACATTATCGTCACGACGGATCTGGAAAACGAAGCTGTCGTTACCCGCATCGAGGCTGGTGAGGAGCTCATCACCGCGCCGAGCCTCAAGGTGCACATGGAGCCCGCCCGCGAGCTGGAGACCGGTCGCTCTTCTGTTAGTGACGCCACCGACGGGGAAAACGCAGCCGAGATCACCCACTCGGGCGATGGCGTGGTGGACGGCGAGATCGTCGGGACCGACGAGCACACTGCGGCCGTGGCCGGCCTGCGCCGCACGACGCGCACCGAGGTGCCGGCTTCCGTGATGGATGAGATCGAGGACGCGGTGGCGCTGATGGCGCGTGCCCTGCGCCAGGGGGAGTGGGAGCAGTCCATGACCCACACCAGCCTGGTGAAGTTCCTGCGGGAGGAAACCGAGGAACTGGCCCGCACCATCGACTTGATGGAGAGCTGGAAGCCTGAGGGCGAGGGTGAGGCTGCTGCGCGTCCAGAGTGGATCGAGCAGGATCTGTGCTCCGAGCTGTCGGACGTGTTGCTGCAGGTGCTTTTCCACGCAGAGATCGCCAACCGCCGTGGCGCCTTCGACATTGGCCACGTGGCCGGGGCGTTTTCTGCGAAGCTGCGCGCCCGCGCCCCCTACCTGTTTGAGGAGATCGAGCGTCAGGTTCCGCGCCAGGAGCAGGATCGCCTATGGGAGGAGGGCAAGAAGGAAGAGGAAGCTCAGCGAATTCGCAGTTTCGGTGAGGAGTACCTGCGCTACAGCGAGGCCAAGAAGGAAGCTGAGCGGAAGGCGGCCGAGAAGCAGGCTGAGCCTGCACAGCCCCGCCAGGAGCCGCACGCGGAACAGTTTCCGGCCGTCCAAGCGCCCGCTGAAACGGCAGGCTCGGCAGTCCCCGCCGGCTCTGGCGCTTCCGCCGACCCCGCTGGCGCTGCGGGCACTGCTGGCACAGCTGCCGACTCCGCTGGTACCAGCGCCCTGACCGCAGCGGAGGCCGTCATCGCCGAGGCGCGGGAGCGGGGAATCCCGGATAAGGACATCCCGACCGACATCCGCTACCCGATGGTTGGCCTGGAGCTAGATAGCCCCGGTGAGGCAGAGCGCCGCCTGCACGATGCTGTTGCGGCGTTCCGCGAGAAGCTGCAGTCCCAACAGCACGAGCCTCAGCATCCCAACCCCCAGCAGCCAGGGAGCCAGCAGCAGGGCAGCTAGCGACGTGCCAGCAGCGCCCGCATCAGCCCCTCACGCGGGGCAAAGAGGTACGTCAGGCAGAAGATTCCCGACTGCACCAGCACAATCGTGCCGCCGGTGGAGACATTCAGGTTGAAGCTCAACAGGATGCCCGCCACACAGCTCACCCAGGCCACCAGCGGGGCGATCAGCAGCATGCGGCGGAAGCGGCGCGTCCACAGGTAGGCCGTCGCGCCGGGGGTTATCAGCATTGCTACCACCAAGATCACGCCGACGGCCTGGGCGCTGGCCACCACCACGCACGCCAGGCACGCCAGCAGTACCCACCGTATGGCCTTCGTGTTGAAGCCCATGGTTCTGGAGTGTTCGGCGTCAAAAGCCCACAGAGTAAACGTGCGTGCATTCGCCAGCAGCACCACAAACGCGATGCCGCCAATGGCCAGGATCTGCCACAGCGCGGACTGCGTGATGCCCAGCAGGTTGCCGAACAGGATCTCCTGCAGGTGTGTACCGCTGGGGGTGATAGAGAGCAGCACCAGGCCGAGGGCGAAGAAGGTAGTGAAGATGATGCCGATGGAGGTGTCCTCCCGCAGCGTAGTTCTTTCCTTGACCGAGCCCACCAAGCCCACGGCAATGAGGGCGGCGATCATCGCGCCGACGGCGAAGGGCGCGCCAAAGATGTAGGCCAGAACCACGCCAGGCAGTACAGCGTGCGAGACCGCATCGCCGAGTAGCGACCAGCCCACCAGGATCAGCCAGCAGCTCAGCAGCCCCGCGACCACGGCCATCACGCTGGCGGCGAGCACCGCCCGCTGTACGAAGCTGTAGCTCAAGGGGAGCAGGATTGGGTCGAAAATGCTTGCGAGCGTGCTCATTACTGCGTTGCCTTTCCCGTCGTTCCGGCAGCTTCAGCCGACTCGGCCGCTGCAGCCAACGACTCAGCAGGCGCGGTCGGCGCGTCGGTGCTAAACGTGCGGGTCAGGTTCTCCGCCGTCAGCACTTCGTCCAGCGCGCCCTCGGCGACGATCCGGCGGTTGAGCATGGCCACGTTGTCGCACAGCTCCGGCAGCCGATCCAGGTCGTGCGTGGAGATCAGCAGCGCCGTCCCGGCCTCCGCCAGCTCGTGCAGCAGCGCGGTGATCTGCGACTGCGACTGCGTATCCACGCCCGCGAAAGGCTCGTCCAGCAGCATGATCTTCGCCTCCTGAGCAATGCCGCGCGCCACGAACACGCGCTTGCGCTGCCCGCCGGATAGGGCGCCGACGGGGCGATCCTGCAGGTCCGTCAGCCCGGTCTGCTGGAGTGCCCGGTCGACGATGCGGTCGTTGTTCTTCTTTTCTTGACGCCACCTTCTCAGCCCCCACAGCCTCGAGCTCTCGGGCAGGAACCCTGCCTTCGAGCGTGCCCGGCGCCGCCCGCTGGCGACGATTTCGCGCACACTGATGGGGAAGTTCCAGTCCACTTGGTCGTGCTGGGGTACGTAGGCCACCGCCCCGTGCAGGCCCGTGGCAGAGTCCGCGCTGGTGTTGACCACAATGCGCCCAGAGGTCGGGCGCTCCAACCCCATGATGGCCTTGAAAAGGGTGGACTTGCCCGCGCCATTCATGCCGATGAGTGCGGTGATCTGGCCGAAGTCAAGACTGAGGTTCACGCCGGTGAGGGCATGGACGGAGCCGTAGCTCACGTGCACGTCATCGACGAAAAGCGCGGGGGAGGTGGATGAGCGTGGCGAGTTCATTAGTTACTTCGCATCCTTGCGGGTCAGGCCGTTGACAATGGTGCGGGCGTCATAAGAAAGAAGGTCAAGATAGGTCGGCACGGGCCCGTCGGCCTCAGACAGCGAGTCGACGTATAGTGTGCCGCCGTCGCGGGCGCCGGTATCGCGCATCAGCTGCTCCTTCGGGCCGGGCTCGACGGTGGATTCGCAGAAGACGGCGGGCACGTCGTTGTCGCGAACGAAATCGGCGGCCTGGGTGATCTGCTGAGAAGTGATTTCGCCCTCGGTGTTGACCGGCCAGATGTAGCCCTCCTTCATATTCATGTCTTCGGTGAGGTAGCTGAAGGCGCCTTCGCAGGTCATCAGCGCACGCTGGTGCCGGGGCAGAGCCTTCAGGCCGTCCTGGAGGTCGCTTTCCACGTCGCTCAAGCGTTCTTTGTACTTCTTGCCGTTGTCCTCGTAGGTCTTCGCATTATCCGGCCGCAGGTCGCTCAAGGCCTGGACGATGTTGTCCACGTAAACCTTGGCGAGCGTGGGGCTCATCCAGGCGTGTGGGTTGGGCTGGTCGGTGTCCTTGATCTTTATGGGATCTACGCCGTCGCTGGCGGTGACCCGCTGGGCATTGCTGTCTGCGGTCAGCTTGTCCAGCCAGTGTTCCAGCCCGAGGCCGTTGTTGATGATGAGCTCCGCGTCGGAGGCGGCGGCGATGTCGCTGGGGGTGGGGTCGTAGCCGTGAACTTCCGCGCCGGGTTGGGTCAGCGAGCGCACGGTGAGAGTGTCGCCGGCGATGTTGGAGGTGATGTCTTCCAGGATGGTGAAAGTGGTCAGAACCTCGGCTTTATCGTGTTGATCTGCATCACTGCAGGCGGTGGCGCCCGCGGATGCGAGGGTGATGGTGAACAGGGTTGCTATCAGTCTCTTAGTGTTCTTCATAAGTAAGGTAATAAACTTTCCGATCGTGAGGGGTGCAATGTTCAACGCATTGAACAATATAGTGCAGCTTAAACCAGTCTAGTGAGTTCTTTAAACCCCCATCACCCCCGTACACTGGTCGGCATGCACGTCACAGACCTTCCCGATAGGTCCCAGGACTACCTGAAGAAGATCTTCGATCTGCAGGAGTGGTCCGGGGGTGGAGTTTCCCTCTCCGTTTTGGCTAGTCACATGGACCAGCGTCCTTCCACGGCCTCCGAGGCGATCAAGCGTCTCGCCGCCCAAGGGCTCGTCGACCACGCCCCTTATGGCGACATCGAGCTCAGTGAAGCGGGTCGAAAGATTGCCCTGGCCATGGTGCGTCGCCACCGCCTGATCGAGACTTTTCTGTGCAACCACCTGGGCTACGGCCTGGATGAGGTGCACGATGAGGCAGAGGTTTTGGAGCATGCGGTTTCCGACACCTTCGTCGATCGCATCGCCAGCCTCCTGAACAACCCCACCCGAGATCCGCACGGTGACCCTATTCCCGACGAAGGTGGCCACATTCCTGCAAGTTCGGCTTTTCTTCTTTCGGACGCCCACACGGGCGAACAGCTCATTGTGGATCGCATCAGCGACAGGGATGCCGCCCTGGTGCGTTATCTCACCGAGCATGGCGTACTTCCCGGGGTGCGCATCACCGTCGGCGAGCGCGTATTCGCAGATATGGCGGAGCTGCACATCACCGAGTCGGAAACACGGGTTCAACTTCCAGCTAGTAGCCTAAGCGCAGTGTTGGTAAGCGCTGCTGACAAGAACTCGCAGAGCGGGCGCGCCGAGAAGCTCAAGAAGGCATAAGAAGGCTTAACAAGTAGGAAGGACATCCATGGCGTCGAACCACTATCGCCGCCCGCAGAGGATCGAACCAAACGATTCTGTGTGGGATGACGACGCAGCCGGCAGTCGCCCGAACCGGGGGCTTCTGGGGGGCTGCGGTTTCTTCGTAGTGGTTATCGCGCTGCTGGGTATCATCGCCCTGGTCGGCTACCTGGTGGCAGGGTTCGTCACCAGTGACCGCGACTCCGAATCCGACCGTCTGCCGGTGCCCACCGATATCCCACCGAAGGCCGCGAGTCCGGCGCCGAACTTCGACCCGAATGACAGCGACCGCGCATATCAGCAGGCTCTGGACTGGGCTAAGCCAAAGTCCGAGGAACTGAACATCCCTCTGCAGGCCCTCATGGCCTATGGCAAGGCCGAAGGTTTCGCCCGGAAGGAAGCCCCCGCCTGCAACCTGTCCTGGAATACTCTGGCCGGGCTTGGTTACGTAGAGACCCGCCACGGGACTTACGACGGCCAGCGCTTCGGGGCGTCCAAACTCAACGACGACGGCATTGCCGAACCCGACATCATCGGCCCGCAGCTCAACGGCCGCGAGTTCGCCAAGGTGGAGGATACCGACGGCGGGCGCCTGGACGGCGACCGCGAGTACGACCGTGCGCTGGGGCCGATGCAGTTCATCCCCGAATCCTGGAAGATCTACGGGGTGGACGCAGATGGCGACGGCAAGAAGAACCCGCAGAGCGTCTACGATGCCGCCGCGACCGCGACCAAACTACTGTGCAGAGAAGGGCGCGACCTTAGCACCGAAGGTGGTTGGAAGAGCGCGATCAAGGGGTACAACCTTTCCAACGAGTACGTCGTGCAGGTACGCGACGCAGCGGCAAACTACGCGATCGGCCAGTCGCCGCAGTAGGCCATTCCCCCTTTAGGGAGGGGTGGTTTTAGCCAGGTTTTGCTCGCGTGACGGCGAAAAAATTCTGGCGGTGCCACAATGGGAGTAGACTGCTGTGCTCGGTGCCACCCGTGGGCTGCCAGCGCTGCGGTAGAGACCTTTGTTAGCTGTTAACCCAAGAACAGATAATCAACAGTTTGGCACCCAATGCCACATGCCAAGGAGGCAGACACATGGCCCTGATCCTCAACATTGATGCCCGTGAAATCATCGATTCCCGCGGTAACCCGACCGTCGAGGTAGACGTACTTCTGGACGACGGCTCCTTCGGTCGCGCAGCCGTTCCCTCCGGCGCTTCCACCGGTGTGCACGAGGCGCACGAGCTGCGTGACGGCGGCGAGCGCTACCAGGGCAAGGGCGTTCTCAACGCCGTCAAGAACGTTATTGAAGACATCGACGAAGAGCTAATGGGTGTGGAGGCAGACGATCAGCGTCTGATCGACCAGCTGATGCGCGACCTGGACGGCACTGAGAACAAGTCCAAGCTGGGCGCCAACGCTATCCTGGGCGTTTCCATGGCTGTTGCTCGTGCCGCTGCAGAGTCCGCCGACCTGCCGCTATTCCGCTACGTCGGTGGCCCGAACGCCCACGTACTGCCGGTACCGATGATGAACATTCTCAACGGTGGCGCACACGCAGACTCCGGCGTGGACGTCCAGGAGTTCATGATCGCGCCGATCGGTGCAGAGACTTTCTCTGAGGCACTGCGCGTCGGTGCCGAGGTTTACCACACCCTGAAGAAGGTCATTAAAGACAAGGGGCTATCCACCGGCCTGGGCGACGAGGGCGGCTTCGCCCCGTCCGTCGACTCCACCAAGGCGGCTCTGGACCTGATCGTCGAGGCCATCGAAAAGGCCGGCTTTAAGGTCGGCGAGGACGTCGCACTGGCGCTGGACGTTGCCTCCTCCGAGTTCTTTAAGGATGGCAAGTACCACTTCGAGGGCGGCGAGCACACCGCTGAGGAGATGGCGAAGGTCTACGAGGATCTGATCGAGGAGTACCCGATCGTCTCCATCGAGGACCCACTGCAGGAGGATGACTGGGAGGGCTACACCGCCCTGACCGCCAAGATCGGCGACAAGGTTCAGCTGGTTGGCGACGACTTCTTCGTCACCAACCCGCAGCGCCTGGCCAAGGGCATCGAGGAGAAGGCAGCCAACGCGCTGCTGGTGAAGGTAAACCAGATCGGTACCCTCACCGAGACCTTCGACGCTGTCGAACTGGCACACCGCAACGGCTACCGCAGCATGATGTCCCACCGCTCCGGTGAGACTGAGGACACCACCATCGCCGACCTGGCCGTCGCCCTGAACTGCGGCCAGATCAAGACCGGTGCTCCGGCTCGCTCCGAGCGCGTTGCCAAGTACAACCAGCTGCTGCGCATCGAGGAGATCCTGGGCGATGCAGCCGTCTACGCAGGCCGCTCCGCCTTCCCGCGCTTTACCAAGTAAGTGCTAGGCGCTCCCCAAGGAGCGCAAGGCCCAGTAGCCCCAGGTAGCCCACAGTCATCCAGCCGATGGCCGTGGGCTACTCGCATTTCAGTCTCGCTTCGCTAGACTCTGTAGACCATGAGCAAATCGACCAAGGGCGAACCGGACAAGGAGCCGGAGGATCAGCCGCGCGCAGACGTGGCGTCCGAAAAAGAGGGGCCAGAAAACAGCCGCCCCGAGTCCGCCCACCTGCCCCGAGCACGGTCGATCGAGAGGCGCGAAAGGCGCCGAGCCCGCGCGCAAACCGCGCCGAAACGCATGGCGCGCTCCTTTGTAGAAGTGCCCAAGAATATGAGCCCCACCACCTGGCTCGTGACGCTGGTACTGGTGATCTTTCTGGCGGTTTCCATCGCCAACCCGCTGCGCAACTACTTCGAGCAACGCGCAGAGCTGGCGCAGCTGAACCAGAAGATCGAGGTGCAGGAGAAGGAGAAGGCGGAGCTCACCAGCGAGCTCAACCGCTACCGCGACGAGGACTTCATCAAGGAACAGGCACGCACGCGCCTGGGGCTGATTGAGCCGGGGGAGTCGGCATATCGCATCATCTCTCCGAAGATCCACGCAGACGAACTGGGCACCGAAACGGACGAAGAGTCCCAGGGTGAGGGTGAAGGCAACCGCGACTGGTACGCCCAGCTGTGGGATTCGATCTCCACGCCGGAGGAAGAGCTCAAGGAAGACGATCCGGCGACCGAAGACCATAAGCTGCCAACGGTGCCGGAGGAGAACCCGGAGCAGGAACAGCCCGCAGCGCCAGAACAGGCGCCAGCGCCCGCACCAGCTAACTAGACCAACCAAACAGTTCAGCCAACTAGAGCGAGATACCCGAACAGAGGAACCGAGGGAACCCATGACCAACCAACGCCAGCCCGGCCCGCCGACCGAAGACGACCTGGAGGTAATGCGCAAGCAGCTTGGCCGTCCACTACGCGGTGTGGTCGAGGTTAGCTACTACACGCCGGATGGAGTTCCCGCCGTGGTGAAGACCCAGCCGAAGCTGCCGGATGGCACGCCGTTCCCCACGTTGTACTACCTGACGGATCCGCGCTTGACCGCCGAAGCCTCCCGCCTGGAGGTCGCAGGCGTGATGAAGACGATGCAGGCCCGACTTCCCGAGGACGAAGAGCTGGCTGCCGATTACCAGGCCGCGCACGAGCACTACCTGGCCGAGCGCAACAAGATGGAGGATCTGGGCACGGACTTCTCCGGCGGCGGCATGCCCGACCGCGTGAAGTGCCTGCACGTGCTGATTGCCTACGCGCTGGCGGAAGGGCCGCAGCGGGTGCGCCTGGGCACCGAGGCCGTCGCGCTGGCCATCGAAAACAATCCGAAGCTGAAGGGCACGGCGTTGCCTGCGGACTGGCCGACGTCGGCCTCGCTGGATACGTCGATGGATGCCGCGAGCGTTGCAGAGTAGTCGCGGACTAGTCGCAGGGTGGCGGTGGGTAGACCCAGAGCTGTCGCAGAGTAGCCTGGGAACCATGAGCACCGCCCAGAACCAGCGCCAGAACCAGCCCCAGACCCCCCGCTTCGCCGCCATCGACTGCGGCACGAATTCCATCCGCCTGCTGATCAGCGAGCGGACCCCGGACGGGCAGATTAACGAGCTCAACAGGGATAACATCATCGTGCGCCTGGGCCAAGGCGTGGATGCCACGGGGCGCTTCGCCGACGAAGCGCTGCAGCGCGTGGACAAGGCCCTGCAAATCTACGCCGACCGCATGGTTGAGTACGGCGTAGTGGACGTGATGATGGGAGCGACCTCCGCCACCCGCGATGCGGCGAACCGCGAGGAGTTCTTCGACATCACCCGCCGACACCTGGGGCGAGTGCGCGAGGGGGCGGTGGCGCAGGTGATCTCCGGCGAGCAGGAGGCGGAGCTGAGCTTCCACGGAGCCGTCACAGATCTGCCAAATGCGCAGGACCGCACCGTGTGCGTCATCGACCTGGGTGGTGGCTCCACCGAGTTCGTCGTACACGGTCCGGGGCGCGAGCCGCAGGCTTTCTCAGCAGACATGGGCTGTGTGCGCCTGACGGAGCGATTCCTGCAAGACCAGCCGCCGACGGAGCAGCAGGTCGCCGAGGCTCGCACCTTCGTAGGGGAGCTCATGGAGCAGGTGCGCTCTCACGTGGATCTGCGCGACGTGGATCAGGTCGTGGGCGTAGCGGGCACGATGACTACTCTCGCCGCCATCACCCTGGGGCTTTCCGAGTACGACTCGCGGGCTATCCACATGGCCACCCTGCCGCTGGAGGACTTCCGCGCCACGGCGCGTAATCTTTTGGGATTGACGCCACCCCAGCGCTGCGAGTACGGGCCTATGCACCCGGGCCGCGCGGATGTGATCGGTGGCGGTTCTATTGTGGTGGATGCCTTCACGAGCCAGTTCCTTGATTGGGGGCTTAGTGAGATTACGGTCAGCGAGAAGGATATATTGGACGGGATGCTGGCTGAGGTCATGGCACGCCCCCTATAGCCCAATTGGCAGAGGCAGCGGACTTAAAATCCGTTCAGTGTCGGTTCGAGTCCGACTGGGGGGACTCTTTGTTTCTCTTTTAGAGCTCCCTTTTTGAAAGTGAGCCAGATCACGATCGCGCTGTTGTAGCGTTGTTCCCAAGAAAGTATTTCGTCGGCAAAATCACATGCCGGCGCTTTGATTCGCTTTTGAGGATTCACTTTTGAGGGAGCCATCGACATGATCCTGGATAACTACCGCGCAACTTGGGAAACCGAGGAAACTGACGCCCTACGCCTTCATGCTCGCGAGTTTATCGCTAGGGAGGTAACTCCCAACGAGCTGAAGTGGGAAGAAAACCACCAGGTAGAGCGTGAGTTCTGGAACAAGGCCGGCGATGCTGGCCTGCTGTGTGCTTCCATCCCCGAGGAGTACGGCGGAGGCGGCGGCACCTTCGCCCACGAGGCGGTAATCCAGCAGGAGCTCGCCCTGGCTGGCAACTCTGCTTGGCACAACGGTGTGCACTCCGTGATCGTCGCCCACTACATCTACCAACTCGGCACGGAGGAGCAGCGTAAGCGCTGGCTGCCGGGAATGGCCAGCGGTGAGCTGGTCGGCGCTATCGCCATGACCGAGCCCGGCACCGGTTCCGACCTGCAGGCCATCAAGACCCGCGCGGAGCTGGACGGCGATGAGTGGGTAATCAACGGCTCGAAGACCTTCATCACCAACGGCACGCACTGCGACGTAGTGGTGATCGTCGCCCGCACCAACGACCAGCCGGGCGGCAGGGGATTGTCCTTGATCGTCGCTGAAACCAAGGACCTCGAGGGCTTCGAGCGTGGCCGCGTGCTGGACAAGATCGGCCAGCGGGGTCAGGACACCCGCGAGCTGTTCTTCACCGACATGCGCGTACCCGCCGATAACCTGCTGGGCGGACAGGAAGGTATGGGCTTCGTGCAGTTGATGCAGCAGCTGCCGCAGGAGCGCTTGATCCTGGCCATCGGAGGTTCATCTGCTTGCGAGGGCGCCGTGCGCGAAACCATCCGCTACGTCAACGAGCGCGAAGCTTTCGGCCGTCCGATCCTGGGGTTCCAGAACACCCAGTTCGTTCTGGCCGAGTGCGCGAGTGAGACGCTGGCAGCGAAGACGCTAACCGATTACTGCACGGCGCTACACATCGAGGGCAAGCTAACGACCGCGCAAGCTTCAGCCGCGAAGTACTTGGCCTCCGACCTGCAGAGCTCCGTGGCGGATCGCTGCCTGCAGCTGTTCGGCGGCTACGGTTTCATGCGCGAGTACCCGATCTCCCGCATGTACACGGATGCCCGCGTGCAGCGCATCTACGGTGGCACGAACGAGATTATGAAGCTGCTGATCGCCCGCGAGTTTAAGCAGGACTAGAGGAAGGTTGGCGGCTCGGCCAGCTCGAAGTCCGTGCCGCCATTCCAGATCAGGTAGACCTGCGTGCGCTGGGAGGGGGAGGACATGGGGTCTGAATCGCGGTATCCGAGGTAGTCGAAGAACAGCTTCCCATCCTCGATCTTTACCTCGTCAGCCGACTGGCCACGCAGACCCATAGTCGGCAGATCTTCGTCGAGGTCGTCCACCTGGGTGTAGCCCATCGGGGTGAGGTTCTTGTCGTACACCACGAAGTGGTTGACGAAGCTGTTTCCTCCCCGGTTGCTGTACATTTGCACAACGATTTCGTCCTCCCCGTCACCGTTAAGGTCGCCTTGGGCGTAGATTGGGGAAATCTCGTCACGACCAGCCTCAGGGTTGTCGCTGCCCAGGCCGATATTGAATCCATAGCCGGGTTCGCTGTATTTTCCATCCTTCAAAGTGACCGCCGGAAAATTCGCTTCATTAGAACGTTCGGCATCTTCCAGCACGCTGAAGTCAGGCACCGTCATTGAGGCCATCCGGGGGACCAGGTCGGCGGCGTCGAACTGCTCCCCGGACTCGCCTGCCCCATCGGACTCGCTTCCGTCGTCGGAGTCTTCGGCAGCTGGCTCCGCATCAGATCCTGCACCAGACTCTGCGTCAGGCTCTGCCCCTGAGGCTGCGGAAGGCTTGCCGGGTTCAGCTTCGCTACCGGAGGGCTCGGTAAGCTTCTTGTAGCCGAACAGACCACCGGCCAGCAGCAGGACGCAGACGATGAAGGTGACGAGTGCCGGCAGAAGCGCCGAACTCTTCTTCGGAGGCAGAACCTGCGCCATGGCCTGCGCTGCCGCAGGTGGGGGAGCCATGCCCGGGCCGAATGCAGGCACGGGGCCGGAGCCCGGGACAGCATCGGGGGCTGAATTGGGATTGAATGCTGGCTGTTGGGGTGGTGATACCGGCGCAAAAGGCTCCGTGGAGGGGTGCGTGCTGGAGTTAGTCGCCGCATCGGTCTCCGCAGCCGGAGCTTCGCCCGAGCGCACCACGTTCTTCCACTCGTTCCGCGAACTCCACTCGTTTCGCGAGTCGCGCGAGCTGCGAGTGCCATTCGCTGCCCCTGAGCTCTGCGAGTTCCACTGGTTCCGTTGGCTTCGCTGGTCTTGCTGGTTCCGGCTGCCGTTTTCCGGTGATTCCACGCCTGGGCTCCTACACGTTGAACCGCCTATGGGCGCTGATTGCACGAGCGCTGCATAAGCATTGCATTAAAGAAGAACGTACAGAAGCTTAGTGTGTTTCCGCACGTTCTTGGGAGTTTGGCTCTACAGCCCGGAGTTCACCACCAACTCGTCGGAGGGCTGGCCGCCCTTCGACTTCGGGTAGGCCTTGGCAAGGGCAGCCGGGAAGCGCTCGGCGCGCTGGCTGTTGCCCTCGGGGCCGTAGTGGGCGAAATCGCCCTCGGCAAACCACTCGGGCTTCGCCTCGGCGGCCCAGTCGTAGATTCGCAGGTTCGGGTAATCCTTCTGCGCGTCACGCAGAGCCTGGTTGAACTCCTCCATGTTGGAGTTCGCGTAGTAGCCCTCATCGGTATTGGTGGTGACAGTTGGCCACATGACCTTCTGATCACCCAGAATGTCCATCATGATCTTGATGCGCTCCGGGGCAGCTAGGTTTGCGCCCGCCGCGTAGTTCGCCGCATCGTTCACACCGGTAGCGATCACCCAGCAGGTATCCGGGCCAGCGGCGGTGGGCAGCAGCTCCTGTACGGAGTCGATGGCCGGCGGGTAGCTCTGCGAACCGTCCTCGGACTGCCATCCCTCGGTGGTATTGCGCGCGCCGAAGACACTGTCGATGACTTCCTCTGCGCCGTACTTCAGATACGTCTCGAAGGCCGTGTTTTCGGGATCGTTCACCATGTCGTTGGCGAACATGCCGATGGACGTGGAATCGCCGACATGCACCACGCGCTTGCAGCTCATCAGCTTGGAATCCGGTTCCTGGTCGACATCTTCGGCAGGCCCCTCAGCATTGGGGTTCTGCGGCCCCGCAGCCTTCCCAGCGCCACCCGGACGCTGCGACGGATTCAGCTCCATCGCAGGCTCGCCGCCCTTGCCCGCGCCAGCTTCCTGCTGGGATGCCGTGGGGTTGATGCTAATGGGCGTCGCACCAATAGCGACCACCGCGGCCAGCACCACAGCGGCACCGGAGGTGAAGTAGGTGGGGAAGGGCTGGCGGAAGATGCCCGAGGCAGCACCCGAGTTGTCGCGGTTGTCGCCGACCTCGCGGTCTGCCTTGCGGCTGCGCAGCCATGCCTTGATCGGCGGGATCACGCCGTGCTTGCGGATCGGGTCCTCGATAAGCGTCCAGCTGATAGCGGCCAGGGCAATGCTCACGCCGATGGTGATGGCGCTGGCCAGCAGCTTGTTGCCCTCCAGCCACGACTGCGGCATAAAGGCGATCGCCGGCATGTGCCACAGGTAAATGCCATAGGAACGCTCGCCGAGCCAGCGGATCGGGCCAAAGCCCAGCACCCGGCTCCACAGGCTCTGCGGGTGCAGCACGGAGAAGATCGCCAGCACGGAAGCGATGGAAAGCAGGAGCAGCCCGCCGTGGTATAGGAACATCGACTCCTGTTCCACCAGCACGACGAGTGCCACGATGCCCGCCACGCCGATAAGGCCAAACAGGTTCGCGGTGCTTTTTGCAGGCTCGATGGATTTACCCGCTTGGCGGCGGGAGGATAGCCAAATCGCCAGGCACGCGCCCAGCAGCAGGCCTCCGGCGCGGGTATCGGTGCCTTCGTATGCGCGGGTGTTATCCATCCCCGGGGCTGCCAGCACCCACATCCAGGCAAAAGAGGCACCTGCCAGCAGCAAAGTTCCAACAAGCGCGCCGATCCGCGAGCGGGTAACAACCAGCAGCACAAGCAGCACCAGGGGCCAGAGCAGATAGAACTGCTCTTCGACGGATAGCGACCACATGTGGCTCAGCGGGCTCGGCCCGCCGAAGTTATCCCAGTAGGACTTTTCCTGGAAGATGGTGTGCCAGTTGTTTACGTAGAACAGGGCGGAAAGCGCTTCCCAGAAACGATCGGTGAGCTCGTCTCGGGCAAGCGCCGCAGTCAGAATCAGAGTGGCAAGCAGCGTGACTATCACCGCCGGCATAAGGCGCCGGAACCTGCGCAGCCAGAAGGTGCGGAGCGTCAGGTTGCCCTTCTTGTCCCATGAACGCATGAGGTTCGCGGTGATGAGGTAACCCGAGAGCGTGAAGAACACGCCCACGCCCATGAGGCCTCCGACGAAGCCGGGAACGTGCAGGTGGTACAGCACAACCACGGCAACTGCGATCGTCCGCAGCCCGTCGAGTCCGGATACGTACCGCTGATTCTTGTTTATTGGGCGAGGCATGTGATGCGAATGAACCTTTTTTCAAAACTGAGGCGCTTATGAGGTTTTATGCGCGCCGCCGGCGCGTCAGTTCAGACTATGCAGTCTAGCCCTTTGGGGAACCTTTGGGAAACGATTTTTTAGGACGCCCTCACGCGGGCGGGGCTGGAGGCCTGATTCGAGCGCAGGGTAGGTGCGCTGCACACCTATCATGGGAGACATGCGCACTCTCTACACAGCCCAGGACATCCGCACCGCAGAGGCCGCCTTGTTCCCCCGCGAGCAGCGGGAGGACGAGCTGATGCAGTCCGCCGCGCACGCAGTGGCGGTCGTGGCGGAAAAGATGCTGGCCCAGGCAGAAGAGCCGGCGGGCGCCGCAGAGAATTCCGTGTTGCTGCTGGTCGGCCCGGGTGGCAACGGTGGCGATGCGTTGTATGCCGGCGCGGTTCTTGCGATGCAGGGAAGGAAGGTCGAGGCCTACCCGCTCGAAGGTACCGACCGCGTGCACGAGCGCGCCGCGCGGGCCTTCACTGCGGCTGGCGGAAGCTTCGTCGGGCTGGAGCGAGCAGACAGCTATCGCGTGATCGTCGACGGGATGTTCGGCCTCGGCGGACGTGGCGAGATCCCGGTGGAGGTCGATGAGTTCCTGCGGGAGGCCCAGGGGGTTCGCACCGACAGGCGGCGCCGGGCTCGCGTGCTGGCCATCGACCTTCCCAGCGGTGTGGTTGCCGATACCGGCAAGGCGCCGGGCAGGCACGTTAGTGCCGACGTGACCGTGACCTTCGGTGGGCTGCGCCGGGCGCACGGCCTCAGTGCCGAGTGCGGAACGGTGCTGTGCGAGGACATCAACCTGGACGATGGCTCTGTGCTTTCTGCTGAGCTGGCCAGGCTCCAAAGCGCCGTCTCTTTGTGGCACACGCCGGTCGAGCGCCTCGCGCCGGCAGGTTTGGCCGCGCAGCTGCTCGACGGCCCGGAACCATTGCCCGGGGAGCTGCCCGGCGAACCGGGGGCCTTGGACGACAAGTACTCCGGCGGGGTAGTAGGCATCTGCGCGGGTAGCAAGAACTATCTGGGAGCAGGCGTGCTGGCCACGCTCGCGGCGGTGAACACCACCAGCTCGATGGTGCGCTACATCGGCGAACACCCCGAATACGTTCTGGCGACCACCCCGGAAGTCGTCGTGCACCCCGTCGTCCGCGGGGCCGGGCAGGTGCAGGCGCGCATGGTCGGCTCCGGTCGCGGCACGGATCGCGATGCCCGCGACGAACTGCTCGCCGTTCTAGACATGGTGCAGCCCTTGGTTCTGGACGCCGACGCGATCACCGTCCTGGCGAAGAACCCTGACGCTCTAGAGATCCTGCGTGCGCGCAACGCTCCCACACTGCTCACCCCGCACGATGGGGAGTTCGACCGGCTGGCCAAGGCGGCCGGACTGCCGGCGGAATCGCCGGACCGGATCACCTCCACAGAACGGCTGGCACGTGAACTGAACTGCACAGTTTTGCTGAAGGGCCGTTTCACCATCATCGCCAACCCACAGCGCACCGTGGTTGTCGATACCGCATCGTCCTGGGCCGCCACTCCCGGATCCGGCGACGTGTTAGCGGGAATTCTGGGCGCACTGGTGGCGCGCGATGCCGGCAAGCGGGCGCGGGATACCGGATACACAGAAGCCGGCCAGTACGAGTTGGAGGCGCACGAGGCAGACTACGTGGTCGATTCGGCTGCGGTTGGTGTGGCTATCCACGCTGCGGCGTCATATATGGCCTCCCTTACCCCGTACGGCCCGGCGCCGACCTCGGCGCTGAAGATCGCGCAGCACATCCCGCATGCAACGGCGTGGCTGGGCACAGTGGTGCAGGGTTAGGCGCCCGATCACGAACAACGCGAGAACACGCAAGGGCACAGAGCAAGAGAACAACAGAGCAAAGGAAGGAAAGCAACAATGGATCGCAAAATCGCACTGATCACCGGCGGCACGCGAGGCATTGGCCTGGCGATTGCCCGCGAATTGCAGGACGACTACCACCTGATCATCGGCGGCAGCTCGGAGAAGGCCCACGACGTTGCCTCCCAGTTCCCGAGCGCGCAAGGCTTCGTGGCGAACCTCGCCGATACGGAAGGCATCGGTACAGCCGTGGCGGAACTGGGGCTGGACAGCCTGGACGTGCTGGTGCACTCCGCGGGTGTGGTGGCCCACGACCCGGTCACCGAAACCACTCCTAAGCAGTGGAAACACGCTTTCGACATCAACCTGTTTGCGGTTGCGGAGCTCACCCGGCAGCTCCTCGGCGCACTGCAGGCAGCGCACGGAACCGTGGTGACGATCAACTCCGGCGCGGGCTACCGCTCCAGCGTGGGCTTCGGGCCATACGCCACCACGAAGTTCGCCCTGCGTGCCTACACCGATGCGCTGCGGGAGGAGCAGCGCGACAAGATCCGCGTGAGCTCCATCCACCCGGGCAAGGTCGATTCCGACATGCAGCGCCAGATCCAGACCCACCGCGGCGTGGCCGAAGCGGACTATGACGAAACCCAGTACTTGCGCCCCGAGTCCGTGGCTAAGGCCGTGCGCCTGGCCATTGATGCGACGGACGATGCCATGGTCGAGTCTCTGACGATCCGCCCGGCCAACGGGCGCTAAGTTTTACATGGCTCACCCAGAATCTGACCCAAGCCGCGTGCTGGACTGTGCCATTGTCGGCGGCGGCCAGTCCGCCCTCGCCACGGCCTTCTATTTGCGCCGGGAGGGAAGGCGGGGCCGCAAGGCTCCCGACTTTGCGGTGTTCGACGATCAGCCTGCGCCAGGCGGGGCCTGGCGGCACATGTGGCCGTCGATGACGTTGTTTTCCGCCACCAATTTCTCCAACCTTCCGGGCATGCCGATGCCCAGTTACGAAGGGGCTAAGGGCTATCCGCCGCCTGGCCATGTGATCGACTACCTGCGGGAATACGAGCGCCGCTACGACCTGCCCGTCGTTCGTCCCGTGCATATCGAACGGGTGGAGTACGACGAGCCGAGTGGGCTGTTTCATCTACACGCCCGCCCGGGTAGCGGCGCTGGCGACTCGTCTAGCGCCTCCCACACCAGCCGCCCCCGAACCTGGCGCGCCCGCACCGTCGTCGCGGCCACTGGCACCTGGTCTGCGCCTTTCGTTCCCTATTATCCCGGCGAGTTTGCTGGCCAGCAGTGGCACACCGCCACCTACCCAGGGCCGGAGCCGTTCGCCGGCTCCTCCGTCGCAGTCGTCGGAGCGGCTAACTCGGGCGCGCAGATCGCCGCCGACCTGGCCGATGTCGCTGACGTCACCTGGTTCGTCCGCCACTCGCCTCGCTGGATGCCAGACGATGTCGACGGCGCGGAGCTCTTCCGCCGCAACCGCGAACGCTACCTCGCCATTGCCGCAGGTAAGGAAGACCCCGGCGCCGATTCCAGCCTCGGGGACATCGTCATGCTCCCCGCGGTCCGCCGCGCCCGAGACACCGGCCGCCTGCACCCCACGCCGATGTTCTCCTCCCTCGACGAAATCACCGCCGACCACCTGGTCTGGTGCACCGGATTCCGCCCCGCCCTCGGCCCTTTTCGTGGGTTGCTCTCTTTTCGTGGTGACGCCCCCTCGCCCCAGCATCCCGGCCTTTTCCTCGTGGGCTATGGCGATTGGGTGGGTCCCGGCTCCGCTACCATCACTGGCGTGGGAGTGCATGCAAAAAGGGTGGCCGCCGAGGTAGTGGCGGCCACCCGTGGGTGACGGCAGCGCGAGCTTCGCACGGCGGGCTTTGCTGCAAGGCCTACTGCAAACTACAGCGCAGTTTCGGCGCTACTTCAGCACAGTTACGGCAGCATGCGGAAGGTCTTGCCGGCCTTCAGCAGCGTGAGCATCACCTTGGAGAAGCTTTTCCGGCTAAGGGACTCCGGCCCGCGGAAGTACATGAAGCGCTGCGAGGTGACGTTCTGCGTTGCCGTGTACTTCTGCAACCCTTCCGCGCCGTGGCGGTGGGAGACACCGGATTCCTTCATGCCGCCCATGGGGTTATCGATGGCCGCCCAACTGGAGGTGTAGCCATCGTTCAAAGCCACCGAACCGGACTCGATCTTCGGGCCGATCTTCCAGGCAGTGTCGTCGGCGGCGAACACAGAGGCGTTCAGGCCGTAGTCAGTGTCATTGGCCAGCTCGATCGCGTCGTACAGATCCTCTACCGGCTCGATGTACACCACCGGGCCGAAGACCTCCTCGGTGCGCAGCAGCGCATCCTCCGGAACGTCCACCATGACCGTCGGCTCGTAGAAGTAAGGGCCCAGATCCGGGCGCTTCTTACCACCGCACAGGATGTTCGCGCCCTTCTCGCGGGCGTCCTCCACATACTTTTCCACGGTCTCCAGCTGGCTAGCAGAAGCCAGCGAGCCCATCTGTGTTTCCCATTCGAAGCCGCTGCCCAGGCTCATGGACTGCACGCGAGAGGAAAACGCGCCCACGAAATCCTCGTAGGACGCACGCTCGACGTAGATGCGCTCGATGGAAACACACAGCTGACCGGAGTTAGAGAAGCACGCATCGATAGCGCCGCGAGCCGCGTAATTGACGTCCGCGTCGTTGGCGATGATCAGCGGGTTCTTGCCGCCCAGCTCGGCGGAGTAGCCGATCAGACGACGGCCAACCTGCTCGCCCAAAACCTTGCCCGTTGCGGTAGAGCCCGTGAACATCAAGAAGTCGCACTGATCCGCAATGGCACTACCAACCACGCGGCCGGAACCGGTAACTAACTGCACCAGGTCGCGCGGCAGTCCGGCGTCAAAAAGAAACTTAAAGACCAAAAGCGAGGTAAAAGGTGTAGCAGAGTCGGGCTTAGCGACCACAGCGTTTCCAGCGAGCAGCGCGGGGATCGCGTCGCCAATGCCGAGGGACAGCGGGTAATTCCACGGGCTGATCTGGCCGACCGCGCCCAGCGGGTGACGGTACTCGATGGACTTCGCCACGATCGACATCGCCGAGGCGCGCTTGCGCGGCTTCATGAACTTTTCCACGTTGTTGGAGTAGTAGCGCGCATTGTTGGCGACGTCCATGACCTCGTCAAACGCGCTGGCGCGGTTCTTTCCGGTCTCCAGCTGCACCATGTCGCAGAGCAGTTCTGCGTTCTTCAGGACCAGATCGTGGAAGCGGCGGAAGATGCGCTTGCGCTCGGCGAAGGGGACATGCACCCAGGACTGCTGGGCGCGGCGGGCGAAGCGGAAGGCTTCGGTGACATCGTCGGCATCACCGCTGGCGACCCAGCCGATCGTCTCGCCGAGGAAAGGGGCCTCGATCTCCAGGCGCTTGCCGTCGTAATCGTCGTTGAGGTTGTGCAGGCGGGCGTTGGTGGTGAGTTCGCGCAGCTCTGCTTCCAGATCGGCGGGCAGAGCGGCTACGGATAGGCGCTTGTAGTTGGTTCGTTTCATGTTTGGGAGACTACCTAAAAGGCTCGGGGAGTGTGTTCGATCTAGAACATTTCTAAGCAAATGAATAATCGCCGAAAGGGCTGGGGAGTGCGAACTTTTGCTTGTGGGAACCTTTAAGCAGGCTTAGCCGTTGGTAGGATGTACGCGAAAGCGCCGGTGGCTAATTGCTAGGCTCCGGCACCGAAAATGACCAGCACAACTTTGGAGTACTAAAGAATGAAGAGTTCGAACCCGTTTATGGGGTCGCTGGCCAAGAACCAGGGCCAGCACCCGTTCGCACAACAGGGCAACCAGGGTGGCTACGGCCAGCAGGGCGGTTACGGTCAGCAGGGGATGAACCCCTACGCGACTTCCGCTCACGGTGGTGTACAGACCGCCGCTATGGGTTACGGCATGCAGGATGCGGCTAACTACGGCCAGGCTGGCAGCGCCGACCGTCCGATGACCGTCGATGACGTTGTTACCAAGACCGGCATAACCCTGGCCGTGATCATTGCTCTGGCAGTGGTGAACTTCATCATCGGCCTGAACAACCCCGGCCTGGCGATGATTCTGACCTTCGTCGGCATGATCGGTGGCCTGATCGCCGTTCTGGTTTCTGCCTTCGGCAAGAAGTACGACTCCGCGCCGGTGACGCTGACCTACGCGGCCTTCGAAGGCCTGTTCGTTGGTGGCTTTACGTTCCTGGTATCTGGCGCTGCGGTTGGTGATACTGACGCCGGCATGCTCATTGCCCAGGCGGTTCTGGGAACCATTGGCGTGTTCATTGGCATGCTGTTTGTTTACAAGACCGGTGCTATCCGCGTGACCCCGAAGTTCACCCGCTTCCTGGTGGGGGCCATGATCGGCATCCTGGTTCTGGCTCTGGGCAACCTGGTGTTCGCGCTGGTTACGGGATCCGCAGGCGCCCTGCGTGACGGTGGTCCGATCGCTATCATCTTCTCCCTGGTCTGCATCGGTATCGCAGCCATGAGCTTCCTGCTGGACTTCGACCAGGCTGACCGACTGGTCCGCGCTGGTGCTCCGTCGAAGATGGCTTGGGGTGTGGCGCTGGGCCTGGCCGTCACCCTGGTCTGGCTGTACACCGAGATTCTGCGCCTGCTGTCCTACTTCAGGGACTAGCGCTTCAGAGGCTAGCGGCTAGCGCTTGAGGTGCTAGCGCCCGAGGTGCCAGCGCCCGAGATGTCAGTGCCTTGGAGCCAGCGCTCGAGGTGCTAGGGCTATAGGGCCAGGGCATTTGGCGCCTGGTTTTTAGACTTTGAGGCGCTGTTAGTTGAGGGGCTTCCGGTTTACCGGGAGCCCCTTTCTGCTGCCCATAGGGGGCTGTCGCATAGGGGCGGGG
>NZ_JAKRND010000010.1 GCF_022347285.1 Corynebacterium sp. ACRPH | reverse complement strand
CGGGTATGTTGAAGGAGCGAAGGCCAATGGCTGGAAACAAGCCATCAACCAACTAGCTGTGGCATACCCAGACCGATTCGCGGAGTACTTGTAAACCAAGCCCCCGCACACAAACAATCGGACACTCTCTCTACCAAACAGGGGTCAGGTCCGCAGGGCCCGGCCCCCACCGAAACCCTCCAACCACTCCACACCCAACTCACAAACCTCTTCAACAACGCCAACAATCTGCAACAGACTATTAACAAAGCTAAAGCCGCAGGCACAGACCTCGACGACTAACACAGAAGCTTGTGTCCTGACGCACTGGAAACCAATCAGCTGGACGGAATGGTGCTGCTTAGCATTGCCGCTCCCCCACCCACAGCAGCCAACCGGATCCAATAACAGGTCGGCGCCACGTTCTACTCCCTGGTCTCCACACCGGCTAGGGAATCTCGCAACCACAAGCGGCGTGTAGGGTTCGTCAACTACCGAAAACTCTCGACAGCAAACGGTGATACATCGACACGTCCTCTGGGTTCGTCGATGGAACAATCCGCGACCTGCTCGTCGAATGAGCATCTACGCTTGGCAGAACCACCGTATCTTGCGGCAAATCCACCGCAGCTGCCCCCACCTTGACAACAGTCACTTTCTTGGACTGCGCCAGCTCCGTCAGGTGGTGCCCCGGCTGGTACAGCCACCCATGCTGTTTATGGTGTCTGTCAGCCACCAACAGCACATGATCCGCCATAGCCGTGCCCGCGGCAATGGTCTCCCCGGCACACGTATAAGGCAAGTTCACCACAACAATTGGCCACCTGTGCTGGGCACGACTAACCACAGTATCCAGTACATCAGCAGCCATCTGCCCCTGAGTACCTTGCGAAGCAGTTAACAGCGGGACTGCCCCGGAGCTATCCGCAAAGTTTTCCATCTTCTTTCGGGTTAGATCCAGCGGTTCCGTCGCCGCCAGCCCAAGAACGTCTCCCGCTGCCCACGCGCCCAACGGTCCCCGCATTGGCTGAGCTTGCACATCTGCGTCCAGAACCACCATCGGTAGTTCAGAAACCTCTTCGGCAATCATGGAAACCAAAGCGGTCACAGGCGAAGTCAGCATTCGGTTGTCAATGGAAGCCACTGCGATGACCATCGGCCTAGATGTGTCGACTGAAGAAAACCTCCGTGCCTGTGCAACACGCGAAGCCCACACAGCCCTGCCGAAAACGCTACGCCCCGAGACCAGCGAGCCCGAACCTCCACTTCGTGCAGCGTTAGCTACCTTTGGGGAATTCATCTAGCGATCTCATCCATTCTGCCTAGAGCAAATCAAACACATCTGTGGGGGACACACAGCACAAATTGCACAACACACATTAGTATAGGACGGGCTATACGTAGAGAAGTTGTCGGTAACAAAGAGTGAAGTACACGAGGAGTGCGTAGTGTCAACCAACCAGCCATCCCACGAAGGACTGCCCTCTTGGCTCCAGTTCACTGGTGATGGTGCGCCAGCACAACCAGCCACCCCACCACAACAACCTTCTCAGCCCCAAGAGCCGCCCGCTGCAGAGTCTCATACTTCCTCCCCTTCTTCCAATGAAGGTCAGCAGCAAGTCCCTGCGGCACTTCAGCAAGCTCACGAATCCAAGCCTCAGCAAGGTCACCAAGCCAACCAAGAGGAAAGTGATTCCGCAGAGAATCCTCAGCCTTCTCAAGGAACAGCCCATCAAGGCACTGCCCCGCAAGGTTCTCCCGCTTCATCTGAAGCTCCTCAGCCGACTCAGCCACAGCAAGCCCAACCACAACAAACTCAGGCCCACCCGCAGCAAGCTCAGGCACAACCCCAGCAGCCCCAACCCCAGCAGGCCCCGTTAAATCACGGTAAGCACCATGTCCCGTCCGAATATGACCTAAAGCCACCGCCGGCATTGGACCAGACAAACCTTGTCAATGCCGTCAAGAAAGCACCGCGCAGTGGATGGCGCAAAATGCTTTACAACGTCACCGGTGGGCACTGGAACGTTGGTGACTCCCAGCAAGATCTTGAACACGATCAGCTTCTGGAGAAAATCCGCCGTCCACTGCGCGGCGACTACCGCATCGCAGTGATGTCCCTCAAGGGGGGCGTGGGCAAAACCACCACCACCGTGGCATTGGGTGGCGTTTTCTCTTCCATCCGACACGACCGCGTCATCGCCATCGATGCCAACCCGGACCTCGGCACCCTGGCACAGCGTGTGGCTGCCCCCGGTCCGGCAACGATCCGCGACCTCCTCAACGCAGAAGACACATCAAAGTACGCCTCTATACGCCAGTTCACTACCCAGGCCAAGTCTCGCTTGGAGGTTATCGGCTCGGAGCGCGACCCCGCCGTGTCCGAATCCTTCAGTGATGAGGACTACCGCCACGCGGTCGACATCCTGCAGCACCACTACAACGTGATGCTCACTGACTGCGGAACAGGACTGATGCACTCCGCAATGTCCGGTGTGTTGGAGCTGGCCAATTCCTTGGTGCTCGTCACCTCTCCTGCCCTTGACGGCGCTCAATCAGCCTCCGCCACTTTGGACTGGCTCAACCTGCACGGCTACGAACAACTCGCCGCAAACTCCGTGGTAGTTGTCTCTGCGGCACACCCTGAAAATGCGACGATTGATATGGACCAGTTGATTGCACACTTCCGTAGCCGCACCCGCGCCGTGCACGTCATTCCATTCGACCGCCACCTCTCCGAGGGCGCAACGGTTGATCTTGAGCGCATCAGCAAGGAAACCAAGCAGGCTTACATGGAACTAGCAGCAATTGTTGCGGAGGATTTTGATTCGTGGCACCGTCACGCAGCTTTGTAGCCCGAGGGGTGGCCGCGCTGGGCGTCGGGTTCCTTGCTTTTACAACCCTTGCCAGCTGCGCCGATCGCCTAGAACCACCTGTGCCAGAGCAACACGCCCAAGTGGATAACATGAAGCAGTGGGCTACCGAACGTGCCGAGCCCTACCACATCCCCGAACGCGCGCTACAGGCATACGCATACGCCGCCTACGCCGTGGAACAGGAACAAGGCTGCGCCGTCGGCTGGCAAACACTCGCTGCATTGGGTGATGTGCTGACCCAACATGGGCAAGTAAACTCCACCACCATCGACGAAGATGGCGTGACCTCGAAACCTATACGCGCCGTTGCGCCTGCCGCCGGCGGCAAGAAGTCCGTGCCCGATACCGACGGAGGAGACATCGACGGCGATTCCACGAAGGACATCCCGGTGGGACCAATGCAACTCATGCCGTCGCGCTGGGAGCAATATGGCACTGCCGCCGAGCCTGGCAACACGCCAAATCCAGACAACATTGACGACGCCGCCCTAACCACCGCGAAAATCACTTGTAGCGCGGGCGACCTCAACAGCCCAGAAGGGTGGACCACAGCAGTCTCGGAATTCAACCCCAGCCCAGTGTTCTTGAAAGCTGTGCACAAAAAGGCCAAGGAGTATTCACGCTAATGAGGAAAACTCACACTGCAAGCGCACTGCTCTTGATTTCGCTTACAGGCACGCTAGCTGCATGCGAATCGCCAGGTCATGCCAAAGAGCAGACCGTGAATGATGAAGTTCCACCACTGGGCAAAGTGCCTGAGCTGCCTGAAGAGGTGACGGCACCGAGCACCAAGTCTGAAACTCCTAAGCCCGCACCCCCGCCGGCCCCAGCCCCGGAGCCAGAGACAGTAACAGAAACTGCCCCACCCCCCCCTAAGCCTCCTGCAAAACCGGCACCCAAGCCTCCCAAGGCTCCAGCACCCAGGCCGCCTGCGAATGATTCACCAGAAATCCGTATCCAACTCCCACCAGAGCTGAGGCCATACCTTTAAGGCACGCGACCAGCTAGAAGGAGCCCCCCCACATGTCTATCCAACAGCACGACGCAGCTCAGAGCGCCCCTGCGGGTTCTCCTACGTCGTCTCCCCCGTCGGCCGCTTCAACAGCAAAGAAGGACCATCGCGCTGCCGTGCAGGCGCACAAGCTGCGCATGGATATAGCGGGCAAAGCTATCCGGCATGGCGAAATTCAACCGAGTGTGACACCGCGAACCGTCAAAATCCTCATGGGCTCGGCAATTATCGCAGCCATCATGCTTGTGGTTACGATCGGCGCCGCCACCGTCATTCAGATGCTGTAGCCAAAGCTGCACCTACGAAAACCAAAAGGCACCCACCGAAGTGGGTGCCTTTAAAAATTCCTAGCGCGCGGACCTAGCTGGTTAAGCAGTGGTCCCCGCTAGCAGTGTCGAGTGATCTACTCGCCGCCGGCCAGCTTCTCGCGCAGCGCGGCCAGCTGCTCGTCGGAAGCCAGGGTGCCGGCGTCCTGAGCCGGTGCCTCGGAGGAAGCCGGTGCGGACTCGGTCTGAGTCTCGGAGGAGTAGCCGCCCTCGCCGTTTGCAGCGGCCTCGGCAGCTGCGGCGCGGTTGCGCTCGATCTGAGCGGTGTGCAGGCGGTGGCGACGTTCGGACTCTGCGTAGCGTTCCTCCCATGCCTGACGCTGCTCGTCGTAGCCCTCGAGCCACTCGTTGGTCTCCGGGTCGAAGCCCTCCGGGAAGATGTAATTGCCCTGCTCGTCGTAGGAGTCAGCCATGCCGTACTTGGACGGGTCGAACTCCTCGGTGTAGTCCTCATCAGCCTGCTTCAGGGACAGGGAGATGCGACGACGCTCCAGGTCGATGTCGATGACCTTGACCATTGCGTCCTGGCCAACGCCAACAACCTGATCCGGAACCTCGACGTGGCGCTCGGCCAGCTCGGAGATGTGAACCAGGCCCTCGATGCCCTCCTCGACGCGGACGAATGCGCCGAACGGAACCAGCTTGGTGACCTTGCCCGGCACGATCTGGCCGATGGCGTGGGTGCGTGCGAATACGCGCCACGGGTCCTCCTGGGTTGCCTTCAGGGACAGGGACACGCGCTCGCGGTCCAGATCCACATCCAGAACCTCGACGGTGACCTCGTCGCCGACTGCGACAACCTCGGACGGGTGGTCGATGTGCTTCCAGGACAGCTGGGAGACGTGAACCAGGCCGTCGACACCGCCGAGATCGACGAATGCGCCGAAGTTGACGATGGAGGAGACAACGCCCTTGCGGACCTGACCCTTCTGCAGCTGGTGCAGGAACTCGGAGCGAACCTCGGACTGGGTCTGCTCGAGCCATGCGCGGCGGGACAGCACAACGTTGTTGCGGTGCTTGTCCAGCTCGATGATCTTGGCCTCGATCTCCTGGCCGATGTAGGGCTGCAGGTCGCGGACGCGACGCATCTCCACCAGGGAGGCGGGCAGGAAGCCACGCAGGCCGATGTCCAGGATCAGGCCGCCCTTGACGACCTCGATGACGGTACCGGTGACCGGCTCCTCGTTCTTCTTGAGCTCCTCGATCGTGCCCCAAGCGCGCTCGTACTGTGCACGCTTCTTGGACAGGATCAGGCGGCCTTCCTTGTCTTCCTTGGTGAGAACCAGAGCGTCGATCTCGTCGCCGACCTCAACAACCTCACCCGGGTCAACGTCGTGCTTGATCGACAGCTCGCGGGAAGGGATGACACCCTCCGTCTTGTATCCGATGTCCAGCAGGACCTCGTCGTGATCGACCTTGACGACGGTGCCCTCGACAATGTCACCATCGTTGAAGTACTTGATGGTGGAGTCGACGGCAGCGAGGAAATCCTCAGCAGAGCCAATGTCGTTAATGGCTACCTGAGGGACGTTGTTGGTGGGCATATGTTGAATGTCTTTCGGAACGAATAGAAATAGAAGATGGACAGTTACTCTAGTTCTGCAAACCCTGCTTTTTGACGCCACCACCAGCGTCAATAACCTGGCGGGTAGCCTCTAGGAGCTCCACGTGGGGGCGTCCCAAAGAATCAAAAAGGGGGCGCACAACGCGCATAACGCTACACGACCACAGTGAACAGCGCAAACATGGACTTTCGGCCGCGAGTTGAAGCGGGGTTGTCCAAGACGTGCAGTACGATTGGGCGCGATGAAGATACTGCAAATACTAGTGAATATGGTCCGTGGCGGGTTGATTGGCATGGCCGAGCTCGTCCCGGGCGTTTCCGGCGGCACAATCGCGTTGGTTACCGGCGTGTACGAGCGCGTCCTGCACCAGGCGAACCTTTTCCTGGATGCCACGAAGAAGCTGCCGAAGGATCGCAAGGCTGCGTTTGCCCAGTACAAGACACTGGACTGGATGCTACTGCTCCCCATGTTGGTGGGCATGGCGGCCGTGGTGCTCTCGCTGGCGGGTGTGATGGAGAGCTTCGTGACGGACAAGCCGGTGCACTCGCGCGCGCTGTTCTTCGGCATGGTGCTGCTCTCCCTGGCCGTGCCGATTGGCATGACGGATAAGGAGGACGCGCGCCGGCGGCTGCCGATGGCGATCCTCGGCTTGGTTGTGGCGGCAGTGGCCACGTTCTTCCTGACGGGCGTTACCAGTGCCCCACAATCCGACCCGAACCTGCTGTGGGTCTTTGTGGCTGCTGCGATTGCAGTGTGTGCGCTGGTGCTGCCGGGTGTTTCGGGTTCCTTCTTCCTGCTGGCCGTGGGCCTGTACTCCGCGACGATGGCGGCGGTGGACGATAGGAACCTGGTCTACCTGGGCGTGTTCTTCCTGGGTGCGATCACCGGCATTGTGTGCTTTGTGCGCCTGCTGGAGTACCTGCTTAACAACCACCGCACCATCACGCTGTTCGTGATGACGGGCCTGATGCTGGGCTCCCTGCGTGCGCTGTGGCCGTGGCAGGACGGGGATGCGAACCTGCAGGCGCCGGGCGAGCACCTGGGCGCCGCGATCGGCCTGTTCCTGCTGGGCGCGGTGATCGTCGTGGCAATGCTGGCGGCCGAAAAGGCTTCGAACGCGAAGGCCACGCCGGCAGACGCCAACTAACCCGGCTGGCGCGCGCGACTAGTGCGCTGCCAGGTCCCAGTTATCGCCCGTGCCGGCGGAGACATCCAGCGGTACGCGCAGCTGGGCGGCGGCATCCATTTCCCGCTCGACTAGCTCGGTGATCTGTTCCAGCTCGCCGGGCGCGACCTCTACCACGAGCTCATCGTGGACCTGCAGCAGCACGCGGGAAGTCAGCTGCTGGCGGGTGATCTCCCGATCCACGCGCAACATGGCCAACTTGATGATGTCCGCGGCCGTGCCCTGGATCGGGGCATTCAGGGCGGCGCGTTCGGCATTCTCCCTGGCCACGCGGTTAGAGGAGTTCAGCTCCGGCAGGTAGCGGCGGCGGCCATAGAGAGTCTCCGTGTAGCCGGTCTCCTTGGCTACCTCCACCACGTGGTCGAGGTAGCGCTTCACGCCACCGAAGCGCTCGAAGTAGTTATCCATGATCCTCTTCGCCTCCCCCGCGCTGATCTTCAGCTGCTGGGATAGGCCAAAGGCGGACAGGCCGTAGACCAGGCCATAGCTCAGCGCCTTCACCCGCCGGCGCAGTTCCGGGGTGACCTCATCGACCGGGACGTCGAACACGCGCGAGCCGACGTAGTTGTGCAGGTCCTCGCCGCTGGCGTAGGCCTCGATCAGGCCCGCGTCCTCCGACAGGTGCGCCATCACGCGCATCTCGATCTGGGAGTAGTCGGCGGTCAGCAAAGTCTCGTAACCCTCCCCGACCGTGAACGCGGCGCGGATCTTGCGGCCGGCGTCGGTGCGCACGGGAATGTTCTGCAGGTTCGGGTCGGAGGAAGACAGGCGGCCCGTCGCCGCGCCCTTCTGGTTGAAGGTGGTGTGGATGCGTCCGTCGTCACCCACGGCCTCGATCAGTCCGTCGATGGTGGACTTCATCTTTTGGTACTCGCGGTGGGCCATGAGGTGCCCCAGGAACGGGTGGTTGGACTGGGCGGCCAACTTCTCCAGCTCCGCGGCGGCGGTGGAATAGCCGGTCTTGGTCTTCTTCGTCTTCGGCAGATCGAAGGTCTCGAAGAGGACCTTCTGCAGCTGCTTCGGGGAGGAAAGATTGAGCTCCGGCTCCCCCGCCAGCTCGCGGGCGGCGGCAATCTCCTCGTCCAGGCGCGCGCCGTAGTCATCGGAGAGCTCCTGCAGCGCCGCATCATCCACAGCGATGCCTGCGTGTTCCATGGCCGCGAGGATCAGGGCGAGAGGGACTTCCAGGTCGAAGTACAGTTCGGCCTGGCCTGCGGCCTCGATCTCTGGGGTGAGGGCCTTCACCAGTTCGGCGACGGCCTGGGCGCGCTCTGGACCGGTGGCATTATCCGAAAGCTCGTGGCCCACGTGGCGCTGCACCACGTCCGCCAGGCCGAGGGTGCGCACGTCAGGCCGCAGCAGATACGCCGCCAGGGACGTGTCATGTTCCACTCCGTCAAGCTTTAGTCCTTGATTCTGTAGTGCGTGATACGTCTGCTTGGAGTCATGCAGCCACTTCGTGGCCTGTGGGTTGGCCAGCCACTCCGCCAGCGCCTTCTCGTCCTTCGGGTCCACATCGGCGAGGTCCTGAACGATGGCAACGTTGTCGCGGTCCAGCAGGGTCAGCTGCTCGCCATCCACGTCCACCACCGTGCCGCGGGTGCGCTTCTTCAGCCACGCCCCCAGCTTCCCCGGCTGCGGCTCCTCTACCGTGACGGGGATAGCGGCACTGTCGGCGAACTCCACGCCCATGATCTTGAATGCTCTATTGCGCAGCCCCGTGCCAAACTGCAGCTCCTCGAACATGCCGAGTGCCTCGTTGGGATCGATTTCGCGGGGGCTGAGGGCGTCCAAATCATCAACGAGCTTAAGGTCCCGCACCATTTCCGTAATGTCGCGCGCGAGCACCACATTGTCGATGTTTTCGCGCAGGTTGGCGCCGACCTTCCCGCCGATGTCGTCCATGTTGTCGATCACGCCCTGCAGACTGCCGTACTTCGCGATCCACTTCTGCGCGGTCTTCGGCCCCACGCCGGGCACGCCGGGCATGTTGTCGGAGGTATCGCCGCGCAGCGCCGCGAGGTCCGGGTACTGGGTGGGGGTCACGCCGTACTTCTCTTCAACGGCCTGCGGGGTGAAGCGATGCAGCTCAGAGACACCCTTAAGCGTGTACAGCACCGTCACATCCTCAGTGACCAGCTGCAACGAATCGCGGTCGCCGGTGCAGATCAGCACGTCCATGCCGTCCTTGGCACCCTCGGTGGCTAGGGTCGCGATGATGTCGTCGGCCTCGTAGGACTCTTTGTCTAGGGTCGTGACGCCCAACACTTCGAGCGTGCGACGAATCAGCTCGATCTGACCCTTGAACTCCTCGGGCGTGCTCGGGCGCTGCGCCTTGTACTCCGGGAAGGATTCCTCGCGGAATGTGGGGCCGGAAAGGTCAAACGCGGCGGCCACATGGGTGGGCTGTTCCTTATCCATGAGGGTGAGGAACATGCCTAGGAAGCCATATACCGCGTTGGTGTGCTGGCCACCAACGGTGGAGAAATTGGCTGCGGGCAGGGCATAGAAGGCGCGGAACGCCAACGAGTGCCCATCGAGGAGAAGGAGTTTAGCCATGCGCTCAACTTTAACGGAGTGGGGTTTTGGTTGGCTGAAAGGCCGTGGCGTATTATGCTCCGGTAAGCACTTTTCGCCCCAGTAGCCCAATTGGCAGAGGCAACGGATTCAAAACCCGTCCAGTGTGAGTTCGAGTCTCACCTGGGGCACAATTCCACCCCCTCCGCTCCCGACCAGCGTAAATGCTGGTCAGGCGGGGGTTTCGCTTCCCGTCTACCCCGCTCGTTAGGCCTCTTTAAGCCTGTTTTAGTCCCTTATGTCGTGGGATTGTCGTGGCGAAAACGTGCCTAGACGTTCAAAACAATCCCCACCTCAACCGCCTTTAACTATCGCCCCGACGCGACGCCTGCCACTGCTCAAACGTCATCCAGGGCGGAATCGCAGGACAGTGTTCGTCGTCACGCCCAAGGACGCGGCAAGTTGCTCATCAGAGGCGAATCCTCCGCGCTCCCTTGCCTTGTCGATGACTTCTGGACGAATCTTGTACTTTGTTTTCAACGATTCACCTCCGTCTTCTAACTTTTAGACTTTAGTTACAATTCTTGGAACCGACGTTAAACCCACCCTGGTATCGCAAAATCTGTCAAGCCATTTTTGTAATTCGCTCCAATAGTTGTTTGCAATTACAGGACTTTCCGCAGGTCACAAGGGGATAAAAAGTTCAAAACGTGTTGCGCCATCGCGCCGCGCTCTCCAATAATTGGAACCATGAACAACCACAAAGACTGGTTCGATACCACCACCGAAGGAGCGACCAAGGCGGAAGTGTCCGCTAAAACCGACATAGCCAACAGCACGATTGCTCACCAATACCGCGCTGGCCAGTTGTCGGCCACAACGGTCATAGCCATTGCGAGAGCATATGGAGTGAACGTGATTCAGGCGCTCGTGGACACCGGTACATCGATCCCGACGATGCAATCCTTCCTGACGCACCAGACTTCCGTCTTCTCGAAGACCGAGTACTGGTGGCCGAACTAGCGCGACGCATTAATAGCCAACCTGCCCACTGGGACGGAACCTTCGAGGAGGTCTTTGCTCACAATGGAGTAGACGACTCGAAGCCCCCACTCCACCTTGTGAAACACTCGAAATCCACCCCCGTTGTCTGATCTGGTTGGGAAGATAACGGCATCCCTGATGATGCGGTGGCTGACAGTAGCCCAGAAGTAGGAGGCACTCCAGATGACTACGAACGATAAAGGCGACCAAATCGCCATCTACACAACCGAAGATGGAGCCGCACAAGTACGCCTACAACTGACCCAAGGCACCGCATGGCTGACCCAAAAACAAATGGGCGAACTCTTCGACGTCACAAGCGCATCCATCTCGCACCACATTCAAAACATCATCAGGGAAAAAGAAGTCGCCGGTAGTTTCAAACAACTTTTGAAAGTGCCTGGTCAAGAACGTTCAGTAAATCACTACAACCTAGAAATGATCCTCGCAGTCGGGTACCGAGTACGCGGACAGCGAGGAATTCAATTCCGCAAATGGGCAACCGAAGTTCTACGCGAATACCTCCTCAAAGGATTCGCCATGGACGACCAGCGACTCAAAAACGACGGCGTCGACACTCACTTCGACGAACTACTTGAACGCATCCGCGAAATCCGCGCATCTGAACGCCAGATGTTCCGCAAGGTTCTCGACGTCATAGCCGAAACCAGCGCCGACTACCACGAAGTGAAAGACTTTCAAGAGGTCAAGAACTTCTTCGCTGGCATTCAAAACCGGCTGCATTACGCAACACACGGCAAAACCGCTGCCGAACTCATTTGGGAACGAGCGGATAACACCCAACCAAATGCGGGGCTCACAACTTGGAATGGCGAGAAGCCCCACAAGAAAGACATGACCATCGCCAAAAACTACCTATACGAAGACGAAGCCAAACGCATGAACCGGCTCACCTCCATGTTCTTGGACTATGCAGAAGACCAGGCCGAAATGAGGAAACTCTGCTCCTCAAAGATTGGGTGAAGAAGACAGACGCTTGGCTTGTGTTCAACGAACGGCAAGTCCTCCAAGGCTTCGGAACACGGCAGATGTCGCAAGCTAAAAGCAAAGCATTTAACGAATGGGACGCCTACCAGCGGCGCTTAGACAGCGAAATAAACGAGATCGACATGCGCCAGCTCGAAAGTGAGGTACGGGAACTCAATAAGGCGAAGAATCGTGGTGAACCGTGACCTCGATCCATGACCTGCATGACGTTGCCAACCTCCTGGGCGTGAAACTACGCCACCACAACGGCCTGCCCAAAGGCTGGTACTCCCCCAGCCTCCGCGTGATCTCCACCATGCGCGACATGGCCGTATGGGACTACAAAACCACCCTCGCCCGCGAGCTCGGCCACGCCGTATACAACGACCAGAGAACCGGCAACAAGGACTTCGACCAACGCCAAGAAGCACGGGCAGACAGATTCGCCGCGAAACTCCTCATCAACGACGACGAACTGAAACACCTCGCCCCATGGCACGGCCACGCCTTCCACAGCCTCGCCATCGACCTCGAAGTGACCCCACGCATCCTTGAGATCTACCTCAAGGAACGACCCCACATCCTGAAGGAACTAGCAGCATGACACGACCCACACCACGCACCCGCGACCAATACCTCAACTGGGTACGCGCAACCGTAAGCTTCTCCACCCAATGGAGCTTCAACCACCAGCTCACCCAGAACACGAAAACGCAGGCAGATCTCACCCACTCAATGGAAGGCTACGCCCAAGTACGGGACGCGCAAGGCAACCTACCTATCGCCCAAGTGCGCCCTCACATCACACTCACTACCAACGATAGAGGCAAGCTGTACGCCGATTACGACGGGTGGTGCAACTGCGGGTACATCCAAGAAGAAATGCAGAGCGCGTGGCGTGACGTGTTTGATCTCTGCGAGGAGATCAAGGCTATCCCGCACGGTACTAAGGGGCTGAAAATCGCCACTCGAATCGTCGTCTACCGTGATTCTGGTTCATGGTCTGCTGCGGTCGCGCTCGGCGACCCACAGAAAGTGCTATCGAAACTAATTTCCGCCCGGAATAGGCTCTCTCGGGAGGCTGCATTGTATGGCACTGAGCACTGGGAGGAATACCTCCGCTCCCGCTATGGGCAGTAGATACAAGTATCCCCGGGCACTGGTGCGCATTTCGACCAAGCGCACGTGAAGGTACGAAAAGCGCCCCAGCTTCCCAAAACGTGAGTCACTACAACCGGGAGGCTAGGGCACGGTGTCAGCAGCGCAAATACCGACAAGGAACAATCTAGCATGACTTCGATCAAGAAGTACGCCACAAAACAACGGGCACATGTGGCGCGTCCAATACCGATCCCCAAAAGTGCGCGGCAGCCGGATATTAGTAACGCTCTGCGTCCTGCTAGGTCAGATCGTCACGCAACTCGTTGAAATGTAGGCGTCAATAAGAAAAAGCATCACCCCCGACATGCCGCGACCATCGCCAAACCCGTCGGGCTCGAAGGTTGTCCGTTAATATAAGTCGCGAAGAAATCACGCAGCCCTTTATTAAGGACTGCTAAGACAATTTCGTGACGCGAGGAGAACCATGACGGACGAGAACTTCCGTTCCAACAACCCGGCCGCCAACGGCAACAACGGTGCACCGCAGCAGCCGCAGGGCCAGGACTGGAACCAGAACCCCTACGGCCAGCAGAACCCGGCACCGCAGCAGCAAGGCCAGAACGCATATGGCGCTCCGCAGCAGGGTGTACAGAACGGCTACGGCCAGAACAACTTCCAGAACCCACAGAACGGCCAGGGCGCACAGTTCGACATCAAGAAGTACCTGGACTTCTCCAACAAGTCCGTAATCTGGCTGCTCTGCGCCGCAGGTGCTGCTCTGATCAGCTTCATCGGCAGCTTCATGACGTGGGGCAAGGTTACAGCTCCCATCATCGGCACCGTCAAGGTCTCCGGCACCGACGGTGACGGCATTCTCACCATGTTCCTGTCCCTGATCATCATCGGCGGAATCGCAGCCTACCTGTTCGTAGAGCAGCTGGCCCAGAAGTGGTGGCGCGCCATTCCGGTGATCGCCATCGGCGCCATCCTGCTGCTGATCTCCATCATCGACTGGGCTAGCATCGGCTCAAAGGCCGGCGATTTCGACGAGGACGTTGTAAAGGTGAGCGTCGGTGCAGGCCTGATTTTCATCCTGCTGGCTTCCATCGCCATCATCGCCTTCGGCGTGCTCGCACTGCTGAACGACCGCAAGATCAACCCGCAAGCTCCGAAGCAGGCCTTCGCCCAGCAGGGCTACGGCCAGCAGAACTTTGGTCAGCAGGGCTACGGCCAGCAGCCGCAGAACAACTTTGACCAGAACAACTACGGTCAGAACAACTACGGCCAGCAGCCGAACCAGGGCTGGCAGGGCAACGCTCCCCAGAACCCCCAGAACCCGCAGTAGTCTAAACGGCTAGAGTGGCACCATCGTCGCCCCTGTTCTTTACCTGTTAAAGAGCAGGGGCTTTTGCTTTATCCTTTCGGGGGCACCTGCTGGCAACGTGAATAAAAAATGAACTATTGTTCACAACATGTCCACCCCGATTCCTTCGGAGGGAAAACGCCCTCACCGCAAGACCGGCCCGAAGCCAACCTTTGACCGCGAAGACGTCATCAACCAGGCTCTCGCGATCGGTCTTGATAAGTTCACCATGTCTGAGGTCGCCAAGGGACTGGGAGTGGCCACGTCTGCGCTGTACCGAATCTACAGCCGCGACACACTTCTGATTGCCTGCATCGAGCACATCACCGAAGCCACATCACTTGCCACTGAAGGCGATTGGAAGGAACTACTCCGGGATTACGCCTACTACCTAGCGCGGATGTGCGCCACCTACCCGGGGCTCGCACAAGCTCTACTGAGCTACCCCAACAGCCTTTTCGCCTTCCGGGATAGCGTCACGAACCTTCTTGGAAGACTTAATGACGCCGGCTTCAGCCGCGGACAGGCTCTGTTCGCCATCGACGTGATCACAAACTTCGTGTTCAGCTCCGGGCCTTTCAGGCACTCCTTTGAGCTCTTCGCAATGACGGACTCTCTGCCTGCCGACCGTGAGGACGACGAGGAAATGGCACTGCGGATCCTTGACCAGAAGCTGGACTTCGTTTTCCAGGCGCTAGAGACGGACCGACCCTCCTATTAGATCCCCCCGAGCGCTACCCCGCTCGTCGCTATTGGGAACCGATTCCGCCAAGCATGCGACTAATGGAGCATGTCTCGCAGAATTATTCGCAGGGTCCACACCCTCGCTGGACTCTTTATCGCACCCCTCATCCTCGTAGCCGCCTTCTCCGGTTTCTTCTACGCCCTCGCCCCCACCATCGAAACGTGGGTCTACAAGTCTGAGCTGACTGCCACTTCCAGCAGCCCCGCACAGCCGGTAGCCAAACAAATCGAAGCAGCAAAACGGATCCACCCCGACCTTGACGTCGCTAAGGTGCAGATCCCAGACGAAGAGGGCAAGACCACTCGCGTGCTCTTCGCCGACCCAACCCTGCCCTCGGAAAGCTACACTCGAGCAGTTTTCGTCGATCCGGGTGATCTGCACATCACTGGAGAACTAACCCAGTACGGTAGCGCCGCCTCGCTTCCATTCCGCGCCTGGCTTTCCGAAGGCCACCGCAACCTGTGGCTGGATGAGCCCGGCCGCATCTACTCCGAAACCGCCGCGACGTGGCTAGGCCCAATGGCCGTCACCGGCGTGGCCATGTGGTGGTTCATGCGCAAACAGAAAAACCAGCGCAAGCCCAAGAAAAAATCCCGCCGCCAGGCTATGCAGCGCCACACCCTCATCGGACTGGTAGCCGCACCAGGACTGATCTTCCTGTGCATCTCCGGCCTGACCTGGTCCCACTTCGCCGGTGACAACATCGCAGCTGTCCGCGAAGAACTGAACTGGATGGCGCCCGAACCGAACACGAACATCAGCGGCGAACAGCCTGCGCAAGTCAGCGGTTCTGGACACGCGGGCCACGGCGAGCACGCAGGTCACGCGGGGCACGCAAGCCACAGCGGAAAGGCAGAAATCGATCTGACACAGGCCGATACGGCCCTCCAGGTTGGCCGTAACGAGGGACTCACCGGCACGCTGCAGCTGGCTCTCCCGAGCGAAGCCGGCCAGGCCTGGACCGTCAGTGAACCCCGCCAGGCGTACAAGATGCACAACGATGCGATCACCGTAAACGGTGAAAACGGCGAAGTTATCGACCGTCTGCCGTTTAGCTCCTGGCCCATCGCAGCCCAACTAACCAGCTGGATCATCCAGCTACACATGGGAACCCTGTTCGGGCTGGTCAGCCAGATTGCACTAGCACTACTGGCTCTGGGCATCGGCGCGCTCGTGGTCTACGGATACATCATGTGGTGGCGCCGGCGCGGCGGCAAGAACAACGGCGTCCGCTTGGACCTCCGGGAACTCAACTGGAAGCACTGGGCAGCGCTGGTGATCCTGCTCGGCGGATACAGCGTGATCGCTCCCCTGTTTGCTGTTAGTGGTGCCGTCCTGTTCGTCATTGCCCTAGCCCTCGACGTGCGCGGCGGAAACAAGGCCGACAGGCCCAACGCGGAGGCAGAGGGCACAAAAGCCATTAAGGAGTATTCACATACTCCGATATAATCCACGGTATGAAACATAGCCACCCACGCTCTCTGGCCCGTACCGTGGCCAAGGGCACCTTCGCGATCCTGCTCTCAGCATCGCTGGCGGGGTGTGTGACCAACGAAGAACTCGGCAACCCGGAAGACTGGGAGGAAATCCTCCCAGCGAAGAACCCGCAGCTCGCCGCCCTAGTGCCCCCGGACGTCCAGGCCAAGGGAAAAATCACCGTCGGCACCAACCCGCCCTACGCGCCCAACGAGTTTAAAGACTCCGACGGAAACATCATCGGCTTCGAAATGGACCTCATCCGCGCCGCCGGTGCCATGATGGGCCTCGACGTCGAAGTCAACCAAATGGACTTCAACCTCATCCTGCCGGCCATCAGCGCAGGATCCGTCGACGTCGGAGCCAGCGCCTTCACCGACACTGAAGACCGGCAGACGAGCTACGACTTCGTCGACTTCTACAGCGCCGGCATCTCCTGGGCCACCCAGCCCGGCAACGAAGACAACATCGACCCCGACAACGCCTGCGGCCTGAAGGTCGCCGTGCAGAAGGGCACCTACTCCGACACGGACGAAGTGCAGGGGCGCTCCGATGAATGCGAAGCCCAGGGCAAAGACCCGATTGAGAAGTTGGTCTACGAAAAGGCCGACGCCGCCGCCACTGCAACCATTCTGAAGAAGGCGGACGCCTACAGCTCCGACTCGCCGGTGATCGACTTCGCCATCGCCCGCTCCGACGGCAAATTGGTGCGGGTTGGCGAACCTTTCGATACCGCCCCGTTCGGTATGGGCGTCAAAAAGAACAATCCGCTTGGAAAAGCCCTGGCCGCAACGATGCAGACCATGATGAACGACGGCACCTACGAGGCCATCCTCAAACAATGGGAACTCGAAGACGGAGGGTTAGACGCAGTGACGTTCAACCTCAAGCCCTACCAACTGCCGCACACGCTCGAACCGAAAGAAGGCATCAAGTGAGCAACCAAAACGCCTCCTCCGCAACGCAGCGTAGGCGCCCCACCGAGAACAAGGCGATCCCGCTACGCCACCCCGGCCGCTGGATCGCGGCGGTAATTCTCGCGGCGCTCGTGGTGTGGTTCATCATCTCCGCAGCCCAAAATGAGGCCTATCACTGGGACACTTACTTCCAGTACCTGCTGGATACCCGCATCGTAAAGGCGGCGATGCACACCATCGCACTGACGATTCTGGCGATGATCATCGGTGTGGTGATCGGTGCGATCGTCGCGGTTCTGCGCATGTCGCCGAACCCCGTGCTGCAGGGTGTGGCGTGGCTGTTCCTGTGGGTCTTCCGCGGCACGCCCGTGTACGTGCAGCTGGTGTTCTGGGGCCTGCTGAGCTCCCTGTACCAGTCCGTGAGCGTGGGCTTCGCCGAAATCGACCTGGAGCAAGTACTGCAGAACGCTTTCATTCTGGCCGTGCTGGGCCTCGGCCTGAACGAAGCCGCCTACATGGCCGAAATCGTCCGCGCCGGCATCCAGGCCGTGCCCGAAGGACAGTCCGAAGCCTCGAAGGCACTGGGCATGACCTGGGGACAGAACATGCGCCGCACCGTGATGCCGCAGGCCATGCGCATCATCATCCCGCCGACGGGCAACGAGTTCATCTCGCTGCTGAAGACCACCTCGCTGGTCATTGCCGTTCCCTACACGGCCGAGCTCTACGGCCGCACCACCGACATTTCGAACTCGCTGTTCCAGCCCGTCCCGCTGCTGCTCGTCGCCGCCACCTGGTATCTGGTGATCACCAGCATTCTGATGGTTGTGCAGTTCTACGTTGAGCGTTACTTCTCTCGCGGATCGTCGCGCCAGCTCACGCAGCGCCAACTCGCCGCTCTTGCTGACGCCGAAGGCGTGCCCCCGCGCAATATCACCGTCGGGTCGAACGAAAAGAAGGACTAGTAACCACCATGTCTGAAACCAACGCACCGATGATTGCCATTAAGGACGTCTGGAAGCGCTACGGTCGGCTCGACGTTCTGAAAGGCATCGACCTGGAAGTCCCCCGCGGCGGCGTGACCTGCCTAATCGGCCCCTCGGGCTCCGGCAAGTCCACCCTGCTGCGCTGCGTGAACCACCTGGAGAAGGTTACCTCCGGGCGGATCGAAGTAGACGGCGAGCTGATCGGCTACCGCGAAAAGAACGGCAACCTCTACGAACTGACCCCGAAGCAGGCAGCGGCGCAGCGCGTGGACATTGGAATGGTGTTCCAGCACTTCAACCTGTTCACCCACCGCACCGTGCTGGAGAACATCATCGAGGCACCCGTGCAGGTGCGCGGCGAAAACAAGGACGAGGCAATCGAGCACGCGCGCAAGCTGCTGGACCAGGTGGGGCTCGCCCACAAGGCCGACGCCTACCCGGTGCAGCTCTCCGGCGGACAGCAGCAGCGCGTGGCCATCGCCCGCGCACTGGCGATGCGGCCGAAGCTGATGCTCTTCGACGAGCCGACCTCCGCGCTGGACCCCGAGCTGGTCGGCGAAGTGCTGAACGTGATGCGCCACCTGGCCGACGACGGCATGACGATGCTGGTCGTGACCCACGAGATGGGATTCGCACGCGAAGTCGCCGACGAAGTTGCCTTCATGGACGGCGGCGTGATTGTGGAGCACGGCCCGTCCGCGGAAGTCATTGGAAATCCGCAGCACGAACGCACCCAAGAGTTCCTATCGAGCCTGCTCTAGGGGTGAAAATCAGGGGGCGTCACTAAGAAAGAAAAGGGGTTGTCCGGGGCCGTGTGTAAGGTAAGCGGCGCTCGGACAAGAAGGGGGCAAAAATGGATGCCGACGAGATGCGGCGGATGTGCAATAAGGTCGACGCGGCGTATGCATACAGCGTGATCGACGACCCGACCGTGGCGCGGATACAAGCGCTGCGGAAGGCGGGGACCGCGGATGCGATAGTGTTCTCACACGCGGCGCAGATACTCGCCGTGATGAACATGCTCGGGCTGGCGGCGCTGAAAGCCGGGGTGATCGGCGTGCGGCACCTCGAACAAGTGTGGCGAGTGCGCAACGCCTACGCGGCACAGCTGACGGAGCCCGACGAGGCGGGGCAGGCGATCATGGACATGGAGCAGTTCAACCGCTACCTGGAAAAACACGCGGTGGACTGCATCAGCGCGCGCGAGGAAGGGCCAACGGCGAAGGAACTGGGCGAATACCTATGCGAAGTGATCGCGCAGGACTTCCCCACCCCATTTGCCGAAGGCGAGAAAGCGGCGGCGGAGGAACGCTCCGCGACTAAAGGATCCGTGACGACACTGGGCGGAACCGCCGAGCTTTCCCGGTGGACGCTGAACATGCCGAAAGACCAATCGCAGCGCATGTGGGAAGCAGTAACGAAGAAGGCGAAGGTGCTGGCCGGGGAGCTAGACTGCGACCTCGCACAAGCACGAATGGACGTAATCGCGGGGCTAATCAGCGGCGAAGAAACCAACACGGTAGTGCACGTCCACGTCTTTCGATGGGAAGGCGGCCCAGGGTTCATCCCGGGAGTCGGGGCAATCAGCACCGAACAGGCCGACATCTACGAGAGCTTCGCCACGCGCGTAGACAGCGTGACGGTGCCGCCGGCCGTGGAGCAGTACACGCCAAGCAGGGAAATGAAGGAATTCCTCGTCGGCAGGGACGGCACCTGCCGGTTCCCCGGATGCGAACACCCGGCACCGATGTGCGACAAAGACCACATCGTGCCGTACAACCACACGGACCCGTCGGCGGGCGGCGCGACGGATGTGCGAAATATGCAGTGCTTATGTCGCGCCCACCACAACCTGAAAACCAACGGGCAGTGGCGCGCAAGCACTAGCGACGGCGGTTGGACAATCAAGTGGGTGAACCACCACGGGGAGCAGTTCACCACCCACGCGAGAGGAGTTATACCGAAGCCACAGTGACGTGCCAAGGCACGCGGGGTGTGCCAGGGTCGTCCTGGACCTGGCGCAGAATCGGCTCGGCGGGTTCGTTCTCGCGAACGGTGAGGAGCTCGGCGAAGTGCATGGCTAGGCCGGAGACGGAGCCGATTTCGTAGCGGACAACGTCGACGGTTAGCTCGGCGCCGGTTGCGGGATCGTTGCTCTCGTCGGGGCTCTCGCCGAAAAGCTCCACCCAGGTAGTGACCAGTTCGGGGTCTCCAGCTTGCCCGGACTGGAGATTTAGCGTGCCCTCGAACGCTTCGCCGAGGGCAGAGATCATGGAGCGGAAATCCTGCTCGATGGCGGCCAGCTGCTCCTGGTTAGCCAGCAGCCTGAAAATAATCTTTGGCATTCCCCTAGTGTGGCAGCACGCAGCAGCGAACAGCAAGCACGGCGGTGTGCCAGCAGGCCGGCGGAGTGCACGGCGGTGTGATCGATAGGACAGGAAACCTACTAGAATGTGTGCCGTGATTGGTTCCCATGCTTCGCACCCCGCGCCCGTACCTCCCCTGACCACCCTGCCGGACGGAACGATCAAACAGGTCAACCCGTTTTCCGGCACCGAGGTGTGGACCGTACCCGGCCGCGGCAACCGCCCCATCGCCGAACACCGTCCAGAGGTGCGCACCGTCGGCGACCGCGACTCAGCCACGGCATTCGGCCTGAACCGCAAGCTGGACACCCCGCCGGAGAAGTCCCGCCTGGTACTCGACGAGGACGGGCAGGCACACATCCTGCGCGGACTACCGGTTAGCAAGCTGGAGGAAACCGAACCGCTGTTCCGCCGCGTGGCGAACCTCTTCGAGATCCTGACCTACGACTACTGGCTCTTGAACTACGGCTACCGGATGAACCCCGCCGCCGCCAAGCACATGACCGACTACCTGGCCGAGGAAGCCGGCCAGGATCACGTCGAGCAGATCCTGCGCGACAAGTGGTCCGCCGGTGGCACCACGCAAGAAGAACTCGACGAGCTTTTCTCCCCCGAGAATCGCATGCAGACTCTCTACGAAAAGAGCGCCGGGCTCTTCGCCGGCGGCCACGATGTGATCATCGCCCGCGACCACTACGTTCCCGGCGCAGACACCACCGACCAGCTGGCCTCTAGTGGCACTCTCGGGTGGAAGAACCACCGCCATTTCATCGCCTTCACCGTCGACGGCATGGATCGCCTCTACCGCGCCAACCGCTACGTCCGCTACGTCGCCGCGTTCCAGAACTGGCTCGCCCCGGCTGGAGCAAGCTTCGAACACCTCCACAAGCAGCTCGTCGCCATCGACGAGCACGGCCTGCAGAACGAACTCGAGATCGCCCAGGTCCGCGCTAACCCGAACATGTACAACGAGTGGGCCGTCGACTACGCCGCCCGCCACAACCTCGTCATCGCCGAGAACGACCACGCCATCGCGTTTGCTGGTTTTGGGCACCGTTGGCCGACCCTCGAGGTTTTCTCCAAGTCCGCCACGACCGAACCTTGGCTGATGTCTGACGCCGAACGCGATGCCGTCTCGGATTTGGTTCACGCCTGCCACGTCGCCGCGGGGCCGCACGTCTCCTGCAATGAGGAGTGGCTGCACCGTCCCCTCGACGTTGACGTCCCGATGCCCTGGCGCATCGTGATCAAGTGGCGCGTGTCCACCATCGCCGGTTTCGAAGGTGGCACGAAGATTTTCATCAACACCATCTCCCCGGCGGACCTCCGGGAGCGCGTGCTCAATGCCCTGGTAAAGGCTCAGGAGGAAGGCCAACTGGCCCCGGGCATCCGCCTCGGCGACGACTGCGCCACCCGCCCCAACATGCTGAAGTACAACCCGGCCATCCGCTAATCCGCTAATCCGCTAGAAAGGACAAATCTCGCAATGCACAACGCGAATATTGCAGAGTTCATCGCAAACCACGGCGTGGATCTGAGCTGGCAGGATAGCTTCTACCAGTGGATGCACGAGAACCCCGAGTTGTCGCTGCAGGAGGAGCAAACCGCCAAGCACATTACCGCGCGGTTGGCGCAGATGGATTGCGAAGTAACCACGGGCATCGGGGGTTATGGCGTCACCGCAGTGTTCCGTAACCCGAGCAACGAGGCAACTAGCGCAGACGAGCCAACCGTCCTCATGCGCGCAGATTTTGATGCCCTCCCCGTGCAGGAAACAACGGGCCGGCCTTATGCCTCCAAGAACGACGGGGTCATGCATGCGTGCGGCCACGACATGCACGCCGCGGCGCTCATGGGGCTGTGCGCGGTTCTCGACGAGCGCCGCGATGCCTGGCACGGCACCTTCATTGCGCTGTTCCAGCCCGCGGAGGAGGTCACCGCCGGCGCCAGCAACATGATCAACGACGGCCTGGCGGAGAAGATCCCCACCCCCGATGTGTGCCTGGGCCAGCACGTCCTGCCTGGCCGCCTCGGCACTGTGATGTCCGCGTCCGGCCCGGTGCTGGCGGCCTGCGACACGATCACCATCAAGCTCTACGGTAAGTCCTCCCACGGCTCGCGCCCGCAGGAATCAATCGACCCGACGTTCCTCGCTGCGATGATCGTTGTCCGCCTACAGGGCATCGTCGGCCGCGAGGTCGCCCCGTCGGACTTCGCCGTCATCACCGTCGGCACACTTTCTTCCGGTCACACAAACAACACCATCCCGGAGGATGCCACGCTGGTGCTGAACTGCCGCTTCTACGACACGGACGTACGCGACAAGACCTACGCCGCCATCGAGCGGGTCGTCCGCGCCGAGTGCGATGCTTCCGGCTGCGAGCTTCCGCCCGAGTTCGAGTACTCCGCCCACGGCGAGCTCACCGACAATACCCCCAGCACGTTCGAGCACGTACGCCCGGTGTTTGATGCGGTCTTCGGGGAAGATTCTATTGACGCCGAACCCTGGACAGCCTCCGAGGACTTCTCGGAGATCCCCCGCCACTTCGACGTGCCCTACCTTTTCTGGACTATCGGCACCACGGATCCGGAGCTGTGGGCTTCCGGGGAGCCGGTGCCGGGTAACCACCACGGTGCTTTCGCCCCGCGCATTGAGGCGCTGGGCACCTCCACGGACGCGGCGTTGGCCGCGACGCTGAGTTACCTCTTCCGCTCCTGACCCAGCAGGTGCACCTGGATCATGTTGGTGTTGCCGGAGATCCCGGGCGGAGAGCCGGCGACGACGACCATCATGTCGTCGTACTTGTATTGCGGCATGGCCAGCAGGTGGTGGTCGACGGTGTCCATCATCTCGTCGGTGGACTTCACGTCTTCGATGAGGAACGTCTCCACACCCCACGTCAGGGCCAGCTGCGAGCGCACGGCCTGCGACGGCGTGAACACCAGCAGTGGCAGGTGGGAACGTAGGCGCGCCACGCGCTTGGCCGTGTCGCCGGAGGAGGTAAAGGCCACGAGTGCCTTCGCGTTCAGGCGCTCGCCGATGTCCTTGGCTGCGTAGGAAATCACGCCGCGGCGGGTGCGCGGGCGGTGCGTAAGCGGTGGCACTTCCCCGTCGATCTCTGCGGCGCGCACGATGCGGGCCATCGTCTCCACGGTGGTGATCGGGTGCTTGCCGATGGAGGTCTCGCCGGAGAGCATCACGGCATCCGCACCGTCGAGCACGGCGTTGGCCACGTCGGAGGCTTCGGCGCGCGTCGGGCGGGAGTTCTCGATCATGGAGTCCAGCATCTGCGTTGCCACGATCACCGGCTTGGCGTTTTCGCGGGCAATCTGGATGGCGCGCTTCTGCACCAGCGGTACGTCTTCCAGCGGCACCTCCACGCCCAGGTCACCGCGGGCGACCATGATTGCGTCGAAGGCCAGAATAACCGGCTCCAGCGCGTCGACTGCCTCCGGTTTCTCCAGCTTGGCGATCACCGGCACGCGGCGGCCAACTTCGTCCATGATGTCGCGCACCAGCTCCACGTCGGAGGGGCTGCGCACGAAGGACAGGGCGATGAAGTCCACGCCCAGCTGCAGGGCGAAGCGCAGGTCTTCGGTGTCCTTCTCGCTCAGCGCCGGCACGGAGATGTTCATGCCCGGCAGGGAGACTCCCTTGTTGTTGGAAACCGGGCCGCCTTCGGTGACTTCACACACGACGTCGTTGCCGTCGACTTCCTTGCACACCAGCGCGATCTTGCCGTCGTCGACCAGTAGGCGGTCGCCGGGGCGGGCGTCGCGAGCCAGGCCCTTGTAGGTGGTGGATACGCGGTCGTGCGTGCCCTGCACGTCGTCGACGGTGATGCGTACGGTCTCGCCGGTCGCCCAGACGGTTGCGCCCTCTGCGAAGCGTCCCAGGCGGATCTTCGGGCCTTGCAGGTCGGCGAGGATACCGACGGCCTTGCCGGATTCATCGGTGGCCTGTCGAACCCAGTTGTAGTTTTGCTCGTGGTCTGCGTGCTCGCCGTGGGAAAAGTTGAGGCGCGCAACGTTCATTCCTGCGTCTACGAGCCCGCGAATCTGCTCCTTCGAAGCGACCGCGGGACCCAGGGTGCAAACAATCTTGGTTCTTCTATTCACGGACTCGAGGATAGCCCCGCAGCGTTGTCCCCGCTACTTCGCTTCTTCTTTTGTGACGCCCTCAGCCTTGCGTTGCTGCACCGTCCACCAGATGAACAGTGCTGTCGCGGCGAGGAACACCACTGCGGAAACGACAACGTTGATGCGCACGTCGCCGAACACGGTGGTGGCGGCGTCTGTGCGCATGTTTTCGATGAAGAAGCGGCCGAAGGTGTAGCCCATGACGTAGAGGGTGAACAGTCTGCTCCCGCCAACGCGCCAGTAGCGTTCCGCGACTAGCAGCAGTACGACCACGAGCAGGTTCCAGATCAGCTCGTAGAGGAACGTCGGCTGGACGGTGGCCAGCACTTCCCCGGTGGAGCGGCCGGTGATGGGTGCGGTGTAGCCGCTTTCGTCCACACGGCGGTAGATTTCCAGCGCCCAGGGTGCGTCGCTGGGCCCGCCGTAGAGTTCCTGATTGAACCAGTTGCCCAGCCGGCCGATGGCCTGCGCCAGCGGCACCGTCGGCGCCACGGCGGCGGCGAAAGTGCCCAGTGGCAGCCCCTTGGCCTTGAACAGCAGCCACACGGCCAGGGAGCCCAGGACGACTCCGCCCCAGATCCCCAAACCGCCATTGGTGATGTTGAACACCTGGGTGGGGTCTTTGCCCTCGCCGAAATACTTATCGTGATCGGTAATCACGTGGTAAATCCGGGCGCCGATGATGCCCGCGGGCACGGCGACGAGCAGCGCGTCGACGGTGACCTCCGGGTCCCCGCCCAGCTTCGCGTAGCGACGGCGGGTCCAGAAGTAGGCCACGATCACGCCTGTGAGGATGCACAGCGCGTAGGCGCGGATGGGAATGGGGCCTAGCTCCCAGACCCCCTGCGGTGGCGAAGGAATGGCCGCCGCGATCATGCGCGAACGCCTCGCGCCAGCTCTGCGGCCAGCTCGCCCAGGTTGCCGTCGGATGCGGCCTGGATCAGCGCGGAGCCGACGATCACGCCGTCTGCGTAGGAGGCAATATCCGCCGCGTGCTTACCGGTCTTCACACCCAGTCCCACTGCCACCGGCAGGTCCGTGGCCTCGCGGACGCGGGCGACCAGCTCCTCAGCGGAACTGGAGACCTCGTCCTGCGCGCCCGTCACCCCCATGTGGGATGCTGCGTAGATGAAGCCGTCGCCGGCGTCAACAGTAAGGGCCATGCGCTCGGGCGTGGTGGAGGGCGCGACGAGATAGACCGGCGATAGGTCATTGGCCTTGCAGGCCTCCGCCCAACGGCCGGCTTCCTCCGGCAGCAGGTCCGGGATGATGGAGCCCAGTCCCCCGGCGGCGGCCAGGTCGGCGGCGAACTTCTCCGGGCCGTACTGCAGCACGGGGTTCCAATAGGACATGATGACGGCCTGGCCACCCGCCTCGGTAACCGTGCGGACGACCTCGAGCGTGTCCTTCACCCGGAAGCCATTGGCCAGCGCTTCGTTGGCTGCTGCCTGGATGGTGGGGCCGTCCATCATCGGGTCGGTAAACGGAATACCCACCTCGATCAGGTCGGCGTGCTGGGCCAGCTCGGCGACGAGCTCCTTGGACTTAGCCACCGTGGGATACCCGGCCGGGAAGTAGGCCACGAGTGCGGCTCTTCCCTCGGCGCGCGCGTCGGTGAAAACCTTAGAAAGTCGGGAGGTCATGGGTTAGCCGTCCTTCTCGCTCTTCTGATCCAGCATGTCGAACCACTTCGCGGCGGTGTTGACGTCCTTGTCGCCGCGACCGGAAATGTTCACAATCAGCGTGGCGCCCGGCTTCTCCGCGGCCACCTTAATGGCGGCGGCGACGGCGTGGGAAGACTCGATCGCGGGGATGATGCCCTCCAGGCGGGTCAGCTGCTTGAAGCCATCCATGGCCTCGGAGTCGGTGATCGGCAGGTAGCGGGCGCGCCCCTCCGCGTGCAGCTTAGAGTGCTCCGGCCCCACGCCCGGGTAGTCCAACCCGGCGGAGATAGAGTGCGATTCGATAATCTGCCCGTCCTCGTCCTGCATGAGGTCGGCGAAGGCCCCCTGGAACACGCCCTGCAGCCCCAGGTTGATCGGCGCGGCGTGGCGACCGGTCTCTACACCGTCGCCCGCGGCCTCAGCGCCGACGATGTCCACGCCTTCGTCCTCGATGAACGGGTGGAACAGTCCGATCGCATTGGAACCGCCGCCCACGCAGGCCACCACGGCGTCGGGCAGCTTACCGGTCTCGGCCAGCAACTGCTGGCGCGCCTCCACGCCGATCACGCGCTGCAGGTCGCGCACCATCTGCGGGAACGGGTGCGGGCCGGCGGCGGTGCCGAAGCAGTAGTAGGTGTCGTCGGCGTTGGAAACCCAGAAGCGCATGGCCTCGTTGATCGCGTCCTTCAGGGTGCGGGAGCCGATCTCCACTACCTCCACGTGGGCGCCGAGCAGGCGCATGCGGGCAATGTTGAGGGCCTGACGTTCGGCGTCCACAGCCCCCATGTAGATCCGGCATTCCAGGCCGAGCAGCGCACAGGCCGTCGCCGTGGCCACACCGTGCTGGCCCGCGCCGGTCTCCGCGATCACGCGAGTCTTGCCCATGCGCTTGGCCAGCAGCACCTGCCCCAGCACGTTGTTGATCTTGTGGGAGCCGGTGTGGTTGAGGTCTTCGCGCTTCAGCCACACTTCGGCACCCACGGCCTCGGAGAAGCGGTCCGCGTAGTACAGCGGCGACGGGCGGCCGGTGTAGGTGCGGTGCAGCTCGTCTAGCTGGTCCAGGTAGCCCTGGTCCGAGCGGGCCTTCGCCCAGGCGTCGGTGATCTCTTCGATCACTGCCATGAGGGCCTCGGGGACGTAGCGGCCGCCGAAGTCACCCCAGTGTCCGCGCTCGTCGGGCTCGTGGTGGGTGGCGGTCGCCAGGATCTCGCCTACCGTCGGCAGGGCCTTGCCCTGCGCGTCGGCGTTCTTGAAGGTCTTCTCGGTAGTCACAGTTTTATATGCTATCGCTTAGGAATTTTTTTGGGGGCAGGCGGGGTGCTTCCCCGCCGCGGCGAGGTCCCGGCACGCCTGTGCGGGGTTACCTGCGGTGACCAGGCCTTCGCCGACGAGCACTGCGTCCGCGCCCGCTGCGGCATAGGCGCTCAAGTCGTTTTTATTCTTGACGCCCGACTCTGCGATCTTCACTACGTCGTCCGGAAGTGTTGGGGCGATTTTGCTGAACACCTGCGGGTCGACGTCCAGCGTCTTGAGGTTTCGGGCGTTGACGCCAATGACCTTGGCACCGGCGGCAACAGCGCGTTCGGCCTCCTCGGCGGTGTGGACCTCCACCAGGGCGGTCATGCCCAGGGACTCGGTTCGGTCCAGCAGGGATTCCAGGCGCTGCTGCTCGAGGGCGGCGACGATGAGCAGCACAATGTCCGCGCCGTGCGCCCGCGCCTCGTGGATCTGGTACGGGTTCACCGTGAAGTCCTTGCGCAGCAGCGGGATGTTCACCGCGCGGCGCACCGCGTCGAAGTCCTCGAGGGAGCCCTTGAAGCGGCGCTGCTCGGTGAGGCAACTGATGGCGGTGGCCCCGTTGTCCTCGTAGGCCTTCGCCAGCACTTCCGGCTCGGCGATCTCGGCGAGATCTCCCTTAGAGGGGCTGGCGCGCTTCACCTCGGCGATGAGGCTGACCCCGGGGGCGGCCAGCGCGGCGTGGGCGTCGAGCGCCGGAGGTGCGTCCAGGGACATGGCCTTGATCTCCTTGTATGGGATCTTGGCTTCCCGCTCGGCCTGGTCTTCTAGCACCCCGGCGATGATCTGGTCGAGAACAGTCATGTGTGTCACACCTCTGAGCTTATCGCCCCTGCTTGGTGCGGGAGAAATCGGATTCTTCGGTCGGATCCACCCCCGCATCCAGGGCGTCCCACAGCACGCGGGTTGAATCTGGATTCTCCGCGAGGTCCTCCTCCGCGTCCGCGCGGCGCACCTCCGGGGTCTCGTAGCGGCTGTGCCCCCTGGACTCCTGGCCGGGCCGCAGAATCAGGATCGCACCACCGATCACACCGATTGCCGCCGCGACAAGCACCAGCACGATGCCCAGCGAGTGCACATCACCGCTGATCACTCGCGCCCATTCGGAGATCTGCACCGGGTCGGATTCCTTTTGCGTGGCCGCGCCGCTTCGCAGCAGGCTCTGCGCGCGAGCCAGGTCCACGTCGCTGCTTAGAAGCTGCACTGCGCGGAAGCTGGCGGTGGCCGCCAGCGCGACGATCACCACACCCAGCACCCGCCGAACCATGGGCTGCACCGCCATCGAGAGGATCAGCGCGGCCACCATCGCCAGCGCCAGCGGCACCAGCGCGGGGTCCCACACGGATCCCACGAGCTCCTTGGTGGAGGCCCCGGCCTTGTCGTCGTCGACGGCCACGGTCACAAACTTCAGGCGGCTTGCTCCCCACAGGCCCGCCGCGCTCAGCACCACGCACAGCAGCGCGATCTGCCGGATGCGCTTGGCCTTCTGGGTTACGTCCCCTGTTACGTCCTCTGCCGTGCTCTTGCTCACTGCTTCTCCCCTGCGTTCTTCATGGTCTCCGCCGCAGCCACCGCCCGCAGCACCGCCGCGGCCTTGTTGCGGGTCTCCAGGTCCTCCGCCTCCGGGTCGGAGTCCGCTACGATTCCGCCGCCAGCTTGGACGTACACAGTGCCGTCCTTGTACAGCCCAGTGCGGATGGCTATGGATTGGTCGGTGTTGCCGGAAAAGTCGAAGTAGCCGACTGTGCCGCCGTAGACTCCGCGGCGCGTGTCCTCCAGCGTGTCGATGATCTTCAGCGCCGAGGGCTTCGGCGCGCCCGACAGGGTCCCGGCCGGGAACGTCGCATTGAATGCATCCACCGCCGTCTTCCCCGCGGCCAGCTTGCCGCTGACACCGGATACCAGGTGCATCACCGCCGAATAGCGCTCCACGTGGCGGAAGTCGTGCACTTCCACCGTGCCGGGCTCGCTGACCCTTCCGAGGTCGTTGCGCCCCAGGTCCACCAGCATCAGGTGTTCGGAGTTTTCCTTCTCGTCGTTGACCAGCTCGCGTTCGAAGGCGAAGTCCTGCTCCACTGTCTCGCCGCGCGGCCTAGATCCGGCGATGGGGAACGTCGTGACATTGCCGTCACGGACCTGCACCAGCGATTCCGGGGAGGAGCCGATGATGTGGAACGCGGTGGCGTCAAAACCCTCGGTAGGTACGTTAACCAGGAACATGTAGGGCGAAGGGTTCGATACCCGCAGCATGCGATAGATGTCTATCGGGTCGACGTCGGTCTCCATTTCGAAGCGCTGCGAAAGCACCACCTGGAACGCATCGCCGGCCTTGATGTGCTCCTTGACCTTGCCGATGCGCTCGCGGTGGTCGTCGTAGGTGCGCTGCCTGCGGTACTTAGGTGTGGGGGTTTCGAAGGTAGTGACGCCCCCTGCCGCGCCCGTGGCCAGCCGTTCCACCATGGTGTCTAGACGTGTGACTGCCTCGGCGTATGCCTCGTCCACGCGCTCGTCGGAGTTATCCCAGTTGATCACGCTGGCAATCAGCCAGATCGTGCCCTCGTAGTGGTCGACGACGGCCATGTCCTCCACCAGCAGCTGCACCATGTCGGGAATGTTCAGGTCGTCGGTGCAGGTGTCCGGCACATTTTCGATGTAGCGGATCATGTCGTAGCCCATGTAGCCCACCAGGCCGCTGGTCAGCGGTGGCAGTCCGGGCATCGGGGCGGTCTGCAGGTGTGCCAGCGTGTTGCGGATCGCATCTAGCGGGTCGGTGCCCTCTGGGATGTCCACCGGAGGCTGGCCGATCCAACGTGCCGCGCCACCATCCACGCCACCCTTGGCGGTCAGCGCGCAGCGGGCTCCGGTGCCGATGAAGGAGTAGCGATCCCACGACTGGCCATGCGCCGCCGATTCCAGCAGGAACGTGCCGGGTCGGCCGTCGGCGAGCTTCCGGTAGGCGGACAGGGCGGTCTCCCCATCGGCGAGGACCTTGCGAACCACGGGCACCACGCGGTGGTTGGCCGCGAGCTCGCGGAAGGTCTCAAGGCTTGTCAGGTCACCGATGGACTTGCTGGAAGTGTTGTCACCCATGTCTGACATGTTAGGCCAAGCGGTCGGCGTCAAAACAAGTGCGGTCGCCGGTGTGGCAGGCCGCGCCGGTCTGCTCGATCTTCAGCAGCACCGTATCGCCGTCGCAGTCCAGGCGCACCTCTTCGACGCGCTGGGTGTGGCCGCTGGTCTCGCCCTTGATCCAATAGGACTGGCGCGACCGGGACCAGTAGGTGCCCTTCTTGGTGGCCAGGGTGTGAGCCAGGGCGTGGTCGTTCATCCACGCCATCATCAGCACATCACCATTCGTGATGTCCTGGACGATGGCGGGCACCAGGCCGTCTGTGTTAAAGCGGACGCGCTCGGCGATGGCGCGGTCTAGCTCGTAGCTTGCCGGGTCTGTGTTGGGGCCTGTCTTGGGATCTGTGGCGCTCACAGTCGTACCTCGTAGCCCGCATCGGCCAGGGCCTGCTTGACCTCGCGGATCTCCACCTCGCCGAAGTGGAAGATGGAGGCCGCCAGCACAGCATCCGCGCCTGCCTCCACGGCGGGCGGGAAGTGTTCCGGGGCGCCTGCGCCGCCGGAGGCGATGACGGGAATGGAGACAGCCTTGCGCACGGCCTGCAGCATCTCGATGTCGAAGCCGGCCTTGGTGCCGTCGCCGTCCATGGAGTTCAGCAGGATCTCCCCCACGCCCAGCTCCTCGCCCTTGCGGGCCCACTCGATGGCATCCAGCCCGGCGGACTTGGTGCCGCCGTGGGTGGTGACCTCAAAGCCGGAGGGGTACTTGTCCGCCTCCGCGGGGTCCTTCACGCGGCGAGCGTCCACGGACAGGACGATGCACTGTGCGCCGAAGCGCTGGGAGAGCTCGCGCAGCAGCTCGGGGCGGGCAACTGCCGAGGAATTGACGCTGACCTTGTCGGCACCGGCGCGCAGCAGAGCGTCCACGTCCTCCTCGCTGCGCACTCCCCCGCCGACGGTCAGCGGGATGAACACCTGGTCGGCGGTGTGCCGCACGACGTCCAGCATGGTGCCGCGGCCGTCCTTGGAGGCGGAGACGTCCAGGAAAGTCAGCTCGTCGGCGCCCAGCGCGTCGTAGCGCTTGGCCAGCTCCACGGGGTCACCGGCGTCGCGCAGGCCCTCGAAGTTCACGCCCTTGACGACGCGACCATTGTCCACGTCCAGGCACGGGATAACGCGCACGGTAACACTCATCGGATGCCTCCTCGGTCGCGGATCTCCTGGGCGTTGCGGGCGGCGGTGCCAATCGGCACGGCCTGAATGTGCTGCAGGATGGTGGCGTGCACCTCCGGCTCGCCTGCGACCAGGCCGGAAACGCCCGGGCGCCACGGGTTGCCCGCGAAGTCGGTGGCGATGCCACCGTTCTCTTCCACGGCGAGGATGCCGGCAGCGTTGTCCCACAGGTTGGGGCTGAAGGTGACAGTGCCGCCGAACACCCCGGCGGCGGTGAAGGCCAGGTCAATGCCCACGGAGCCGGTGACACGCATGCGCGGGTAGGACTTGCCGATCTCGTTCAGCATGTCCTGGCGGTAGGAAATCGGCAGGTTACCGCGGCGCTGCGACAGGATGGAGCCGAAGCTGATCTGCGTCACTCCCGGATCCGACGACGGCATGGCGCGGGCCGGGTGGCCGTCCACCAGCAGCCCCTCGCCTCGGCGGGCGGTGATGCGCTTACCCAGCAGCGGCATCTCGGTGACGGAGACCATGGTCTGCCCCTGGTGCACCAGGGAAACCAGGATGCAGGCAAAAGGATTTCCCACCGCGTAGTTGGCGGTGCCGTCGATGGGATCCACCACCCAGAAAGTCTCCGGCAGTTCCTGGTCCCCGGCTTCGAGAGACTTACGGCGCGGGCCGTCCAACCCGTCCGCCATCGCGTCGTTAGGGTTCGGCTCGGTGATGTTCTCCCCCGGGATCTCGCCGGGGCGCACCGTGCCGAACTCCTCGCCGTGCACGGGCAGGCCGGTGTATTGCGTCAGCAGCGTGCGCAGCTGGCGCTCAACGCTCAGGTCCGCCTCGGTGGCGAAGTCGCCGGGGGACTTGATGACCTCCGGCTCCGCGCCGACAGCTGCGGTAAACGTCGTCTCGGCCTCGTCCACCGCCGCCTCGGCGATGGCCAGCAGCGAGCGGGTATCCAGTTCCTCCGGGGACAGTCCGTGGAAGGCTGTCATTAGTTGTCGCTCCCCCTTCCCGTTTCCCGGGCCGCTTCCAGGGCCTCCTCCAGGGTGAACTTGCCCGCGTACAGTGCCTTGCCCACGATCGCGGAGTCCACGCCCTCGTGCACCACAGCCGCCAGCGCGCGGATGTCGTCCAGGCTGGAGATGCCACCGGAGGCCACTACCGGCGCGTCGGTGGCGGCAGCCACCTCGCGCAGCAGGTCGATGTTCGGGCCGTTCAGCATGCCGTCGCGGCTGACGTCGGTGACCACCAGGCGGGAAACGCCCTGGGAATCCAGGCGCTCTAGTACCTCCCACAGCTCGCCGCCGTCGGAGGTCCAGCCGCGGCCGCGCAGGCGCCATTCGCCGTCGACCTCGCGGGTATCCAGGCCGATGGCCACCTTGTCGCCGTAGCGGGAGATGACGGACTCGCACCACTCCGGATCCTCCAGCGCAGCGGTGCCAATGTTCACGCGGCGGCAGCCGGTGGACAGGGCGCGCTCTAGCGACTCGTCGTCACGGATACCACCGGATAGCTCCACGTTCACGTCCAGCTGGCCGGTGACCTCCTTCAGCAACTCGAAGTTGCTGCCCCTACCGAAGGCAGCGTCAAGGTCCACCAGGTGGATCCACTCCGCGCCTGCGTTCTGCCAGGCCAAAGCGGCCTCAATCGGTGCTCCGTAGCTGGTCTCCGTGCCCGCCGCGCCCTGTACTAGGCGGACGGCCTGGCCGTCGGCTACGTCGACGGCGGGAAGCAGGGTCAGGGCACGGGAGTTATCAGTAGAAGCCATAGGGAGAATCCTAACGTGTATCGAGGCCGTCGAAGATCAAATCCATGAAACTAGTGCTATTTCTAGAGCTAGAGCGTGTCCACCCAGTTCTGCAGCAGCTTTAGCCCTGCGTCACCAGACTTCTCCGGGTGGAACTGCGTAGCCCACAGCGGACCATTTTCCACGGCGGCGACGAAGCGGCTGCGGCCGTGGCTCGCCCAGTGCACCAGCGGCGGCTCGGTGCGCCCATCGGTCAGTAGCTCCCACTCCTGCACGCCATAGGAGTGGACGAAGTAGAAGCGCTCGGACTCCTTGATACCGGCAAACATTTTCGTCGGCTCGGCTGCGGGCTTGTCTAGCGCGCTGGCCGAGGAGCCATCGCCGACCTCCACGGTGTTCCACCCCATGTGCGGCAACACGTCAGCATCCAGCTTCTCCACGGTGCCGGGCCACTCACCCATGCCCTCCATGAAGTTAACGTTTCCTGCGCTGTTATCTTCTGCGCGAGCCTCTTCCGTGCCTTCCGCGAACTCCACTCCCCGGTCGAAGAGGATCTGCATGCCCACGCAGATGCTCAGCACCGGGCGCCCGCCCGCCAGTCGCTGGCCGATCAGACGGTCCCCGTACACACTGTGCAGCTGCTTCATGCACGCACTGTAGGCGCCCACGCCCGGCACCAGCAGCCCGTCGGCTCGCTGTACCGTCTCCGGGTCGCGGGTCACCTCAACCTCGGCCCCTGCCTTTTCAACCGCTCGCTGGGCGGAGCGTACGTTTCCGCTGCCGTAGTCCAGGAGGGCGACATGTGGGCGTCGAGAAGAAAGAGAAGAATTCATAACTGGTAATCCTAGCCGGACTTACCCGGGCGCAGTTCACGTCGTCGCACTCGACGCAATGTTTCGCGCACATTGCCGTACTCGGCGACGCGGTGACGCCCCACAATCCGGTCGAGGATAGCCACCACAAAGCCGAACGCGGCGACCACCCCGGCGGTGATGAAGGCCCCCTGGTAGGTCAGCGCACCGGCCACAAAACCCAGCAAGATCGCGCCCACACCGGTGCCCCCGTCGAAGGTCATGTTCCACAGCGCCGACGCCTTGGCGGACTCGGCCCTGGGCAGGCGGTCGAAGAGCATCAGCAGCGCCTCGGTCTGGTTGATGCCGAAGCCCGCGCCGAAGAACGCAGCCGAGAGCAGTGACCAGAGCAGCAACAGCCCGCCCGTGGGGTGTACGGCCAGCATGATGGCCGCAGAGGCCAGGCCCACCATGCACAGAACCAGACCCAGCGCGTTCAGGCGTCCCGGCTCGCCCACGCGGTCGGCGTACCAACCGCTGAACAGGCGGGAGCCGATCTGCATCAAGCCCACCACGCTCAGCGCCAGGCCAGAGATGGTGGCGGCCACTGCCACGTCGATCTCGCCGGCGGCGGGCGCCAGGAACGTGCTGAACCCGGCGAAGCCCACGGCGGCCGCGCCGATGGAAAGCCCTGGCACGGTGGCCAGCTTCCAGGTAGCCACGCGGGGCGCCTCCGGAGTGTAGTCCGTCTGCGAGGTTGCATTGTCGGGAATATCGGCGGCCACACCGGGCGAGTTCTCGCGTTCGACCTTCGGCAGCTGCAGCGCAGCCAGGGCTCCCACGGCCGAGTACAACGCCGCGGCCGAGCACACTCCGACCAGGCCGAAGCTGCCGTAGAGCCACATACCCAGCGGGAAGCTAATCAGCTGTGTCACGCCCACCGTCGCGCCGAACACGCCGGAGGATCGACCGACCAGGCGCGGCGGCACCAGCTCCGCGATCAGCGCGGCCTCCGTCACCGTCACCGCACCGAAGCCCACGCCACGCACGGCGGCGATGGCCAGCACCGTCACCGCGGACATGTCGGCCACGTACACCAGCGCCGGGAAGCCCAGCAGCAGCGCGGCACCCAGCATCACGGGCGCGTAGCCCACGGCGCGCAGCAGGCGCGGGGTGAAGGCCTGCGTCAGCACGGTGGCGGCCATGAACACACCCGTGGACAGGCCCGCCACGCTATCGGTTCCGCCCCCATCGATCACGGCCAGGGGGATGACCGGCAGGAGTAGCGCCCAGCCACCGAACGCACAGAAGACCGACACCAGTGTGGCGATCAGGCCGGGGGCCTTCCACACGGAATCGATCTTTTCTAGTTCTTCAATGGTCAGCGCCTTCGGGCGCGCCATTACAGTGTTCCCTTGGTCGACGGAACCCCGCCCACGCGCGGGTCGTCCTCCACGGCGGCGCGCAGCGCGCGGGCCACGGCCTTAAATTCCGCCTCGGTGATGTGGTGCGGGTCGCGGCCGTACAGGCAGCGCACGTGCAGGGCAATGCGCGAGTTCAGCGCCAGGGTCTCAAAGAAGTGCTGGTTGATGACGGTGGCGTAGTGGCCGCCGATCACCGCGCTGAGCATCTGCTCCGGCTCCCCCACGCCCACGTAGTACGGGCGCCCCGATACGTCCACGGCGGCGTGCGCCAGCGTTTCATCCATCGGGATGAAAGCATCGCCGAAGCGGCGGATGCCCGCCTTGTCGCCCAGCGCCTGCGCCAGGGCCTGGCCCATCACAATCGCAGTGTCCTCGACGGTGTGGTGTGCGTCGATCTCTACGTCACCGCGGGCGTGCACCTTCAGGTCGAAGGAGCCGTGTGCGCCGAGGGCGGTCAGCATGTGGTCGAAAAACGGCACGCCTGTGTCGATGTCGGTCTTTCCGGTGCCGTCCAGGTTCCACTCGACCTGGATGTCTGATTCTTTGGTGGCGCGCTGGGCCTTCCCGATGCGCGGGGTGGGGTTCGTGGCCACGGTGGCTTTGCACCTACCTCTCTGGTCTCTCTGGGGTCTCTGGTCCCGTTCTCTAAAAGCTCTTAAAACGTCTGTCTGGTGTGTCTAATCGTCCATCATCTTGGCGGCGGCGGCAAGAAACGCATCGTTTTCCTCCGGCAGCCCGACAGTTGCGCGCAGCCAGCCTGCCACACCGACGTCGCGGATCAGCACCTCTTGGTCCAGGAATCGCTGCCACACCGCGGCCGAATCGCCGACGCGGTCGAAGCCGCCGAAGAACACGAAGTTCGAGTGCGAGTCGATCACGTCGTAGCCCAGTTCACGCAGGCGGGCAACCACTCGGTCGCGCTCCTGGCGCAGCTTCTCCACCGTCTGCAGCGTGGCCGCGGAGTGCTCCAGCGCCACCTCCGCCGCTGCCTGCGACAGGGTCGCCAGGTGGTACGGCAGGCGCACCAGCATCACGGCCTCGATAAACGCCGGGTGGGCCACGAAGTAGCCCAATCGCCCGCCGGCGAAGTCGAAGGCCTTGGACATGGTGCGGGAAACCACGAGCTTCGTCGGGTACTGCTCCAGCAGCCCCACCGCGCTGGGCTCATCGGAGAACTCCGCGTAGGCCTCGTCGACGATCACGATGCCGGGGGCTACCTGCAGGATCTTCTCGATGTCAGCCAGCGGCGTGCTGTTGCCGGTGGGATTGTTGGGCGTCGTAATAAAGATGACGTTCGGCTGGCGCTCGTCGATGGCGGCAACCGCCTCGTCCACGTCGATGTCGAAGCGATTCTCGGCGCGACGCTCGACCGAAATGAACTCCGTCTGAGTGCCCGCTGCCAAGATCGGGTGCATGGAGTAGCTCGGCACAAAGCCCATGGCGCTGCGTCCAGGCCCGCCGAAAGCCTGCAAGAGCTGCTGCAATACCTCGTTGGAACCGTTGGCTGCCCATACCTGTTCTTTAGTGACGCCCACACCCGTCTGCTGGCTCACGTACGCCGCTAGGGCCTCACGCAGCCCCACTGCGTCGCGGTCTGGATAGCGGTTCAGCTGCTTGCCCAGCTCCGCCACGCGGCGGGCGATGCCCTCAACAATCTCCGGCGACGGCGGGTAGGGGTTCTCGTTGGTGTTCAGCTGGTTGGCTACGGAAAGCTGTGGGGCTCCGTAGGCGGACTTGCCACGTAGCTCTTCACGCAGCGGCAGGTCGGCCAGGGAGATCTGGTTGTTCTGCTCGGCCATGGTTTAGCCCTCCGTTCGGTTGGTGTTTGCGGTGTTGGTGCGTGCTGTGTTTGTACGTGCACTGATGGCTTCGCCGTGGGCGGGCAGCCCCTCGGACTTAGACAGGGTGATCACCGTGTCGGCCACGCCCCGCAGGCCTTCCTCGTTGTAGTCGATGACGTGCACGGACTTTAGGAAAATCAGGGTGGACAGCCCCGAGGAGTGCCGCGCCGTGCCGGAGGTCGGCAGCACGTGGTTGGAGCCAGCGGCGTAGTCGCCCAGCGGCACCGGGCTGAAGCGGCCGATGAAGATCGCGCCGGCGTTGGTGATCTGCGCTGCGACCTCGTGGGAATCCTCGGTGTGGATCTCCAGGTGCTCGGCGCCATAGGCGTTCGCCGCGCGGATACCCGCGGCGATGTCGTCCACCAGCACCACGCCGGACTGCTGCCCGCCCAAGGCCTCGGCGACGCGCTCGGAGTTTTCGGTGATGTGATAGCGCTCGTTCATCTCGGCCACCACCTCGTCGGCCAGCTTCTCGCTGTCCGTGATCAGCACGGAGGCCGCCATCGTGTCGTGCTCCGCCTGACTAATCAGGTCGTAGGCGATTTCCACCGCATTGGCACTCTCGTCGGCCAGCACAGCGATCTCGGTCGGGCCCGCCTCGGAGTCGATGCCCACCACAGAGCGGCACAGCCGCTTGGCGGCGGTGACGAAGATGTTGCCCGGGCCGGTCACCATATCCACCGGCTCCAGCTCCTCGCCGCCTTCTGCCGTGGAGCCGTGCGCGAGCAGCGCCACTGCCTGCGCCCCGCCGACGGCCCAGACCTCCTCCACGCCCAGCAGCTTGCAGGCCGCCAACACGGTCGGGTGCGGCCAGCTGCCCTCCTGCGGCGGGGAGGCCACAACGAGGGACTCCACCCCGGCCTCCTGAGCCGGCACGACGTTCATGATCACACTCGACGGGTACACCGCGTTGCCACCCGGCGCGTACAGACCCACGCGCTGGACGGGGATGAACCGCTCGGTCACAATGCCGCCCGGCGCGACCTCCACCTGCTTGTCTTCAGGCCGGATGGCGGAGTGGAATGCACGCACCCGCTTGATGGCCTCTTCGAGTGCAGCGATGACATCGTCGGCCAAAGTCCCCACGGCGGCGTCAATAACCTCAGCAGGAACCCGCACCGAATCCGGGGTCACGCCGTCGAAGCGCTGCCCGATCTCCAGCGCTGCGCGTGCCCCGCCTTCGCGCACCTGGTCGACGATCGGTGCGACGGTGGGGATCACCGAGTCCACGTCCGTTCCCCCGCGCGGCAGCCGATGGCGCAGCTCGGCGGTAGTCGGGGCCTGTCCCCGCAGATCGATCCGGCTAAAGTCCAGCTGGGCGCTAGTCATCGTGTACGCAGCTTCCTTACTGATTAATACTGATTAATACTGGCTAATACTGAATAATTATGTGCGGTTATGTACTCGGCTAAAGTTTACGCCATGGCCCAGACACTCCATTCACTGCTCCGGGACAGCCGCACCGCCGCGCAATCGGGGGCTTCGGCGGCGACGAGTTGGCGCCTGGCCAGCGACTTCGCCCGGCAGTACTGGCTGGCCACTCCCGACGAGGTGCCGGACGAGCTGGTGGGCGAGTTCTACAGCATGCGGGCCAGCGCCGCGGATCACCTGGGTTTTGCCGACGAGGCCATCGCCGCCTTGCGGGACCTGCGAGCGTGGGCGCGCAGTAACGACGATCACGCGCTGGCGCTGGAGGCTTTGGCGCTGCTGGCTCACCAGTCGCTGACTCTTCAGGAGCGCCCCGCCACCTTGGCCGTGCTGCACTCGCCGCGCGAAATGCTGGCACAACTAGCCCAGGGTTTCGCCGACTTTCGCCTGGATCCGGATTCCCCCACCCTCGCCGAGGCGCCGCACATCACCCACCGCGACCTGCCCAGGTCGATCGCCGCGCGGTTGACCTCGGCCGCCACGACGGGCTTTGCGGTGGCCACGAATCTTTCTGGTTCTTCCGATGACGCCGATGGGGGCGCTGACAATGACGCCACAGCCTTCGACTTCGCCGACACCTTCGCCCAACTGGTGCGGAGGTTCGGCTCGAAACCCCCGAGCACGGCCGACCGGCAGCTGTGGTTCGCCCAGGAGGCATGGTTCCGCGGGCGGCGCGAGGAGGCCTACGACCGGGTGACTGCACTGATCGACCGGCTGGAGGAAGATTCCCTGCTGAGCGGCAGCACGGACGCGCAAATAGTTTCCCTCTATAAGGCGCACGACATGCTGGCGCACTTCGAGATGTTCCGAGCCACCGAAAGCATCGGCGAGGATTCCTCCCTGGCCGCCGTGGCGGATCATTGGAAGGAGTGCGTACGCCTGGCCGGGAAGCTGAATGCGGAGGTGATCGCCCTGCAGTGCGCGGGTCTGGCGGCGATGGCGCTACTCGGCGAGGGGCGCGAGGGCGAGGCCTGGGAGCTCGCCAGCGCGGAGCTGGCCGCCACGGAGGGCTGCCCGCTATCCCCCGCCATTTTGAACCTGCGCTACACCCTGGCGGAGGCAGCTCTAAACTGCGGGCTCTTTGAGGAGGCTCTGGCGAACGCCCGCCTGGTGGCGGAGTGGTCGGAGTTCAGCGCGGACGACGAGCGCACCATCGGCGGCTATTCCATGGCGCTAGTCGCCGCCGCGGAGCTGGGCTACGCGGAGATTGCCGCGGAGCTGGACCAGCGCCGACGCGCGGCGCTGGAACGCTGGGAAGCCTAAAAGACCAGAACTCTAGTCCAGGCCGATGTCCAGCGCCCGCACGCTGTGGGTCAACCCACCCACGGCCACGGACTCCACGCCCGCGGCGGCGTAATCCCCGGCTACGTCCAGGGTGAGCCCGCCGGAGGATTCCAACAGCACCTGCGGGGCCAGCTGGTCGCGCAGCTCCACGGCCTTGCGCGTGTCCTCCACTGTGAAGTTATCCAGCAGCACCTGCGGCGGGTGAGCCTTGCCCTCCGCCAGCAGGTCGGCGAGCTGGTCCAGGGTATCCACCTCGACCTCTACCCACGTGGTGGCGTCCTCCCCCAAGAACTCCCGCACCCGCGCGTACGCTTCGGCGGCGCTCGAGAGCTCCACGTGGTTGTCCTTGACCATCACCTGGTCGCCCAGGTTGTAGCGGTGTGGGTAGCCACCGCCGTGGACGATCGCTCGTTTTTCCAGCATGCGCATGCCGGGCAAGGTCTTGCGGGAATCGCGAACCTTGCAGCCACGCGGGCTGGTGGCCGTGGACTCCACTGCGTCGACCCACTTGCGGGTCTGGGTGGCGATGCCGGAGGCATGGCTCAGGATGTTCAGCAATGTGCGTTCGAGCATGAGGATGTGCTGGATCTTGCCCTCCACTCGGGCGACCTCGGCCCCGGCCTCCACGCGGTCGCCGTCGGCGACCAGCGGGACGAACTCCACGTGCCGCTCGTCGGCGACCTCCGCGACGATGGCCAGCGCATCCAGTCCGCTGATAACACCCGCCTGCCTGGCACGCATGACCTTCGTGCCAGTCGCGTCGGCGGGCACCGTCGCCAGGGTGCTGACGTCCGCACCATCGCCGAAGTCCTCCTCCAGCGCGACCTTGGCCATGCGCAGATACGCAGCACGGATGCGGGACGGGTCGGTGAGCTGTGCCGGGTAGGGAAGCTCCAGGTCTTGCTGCTCCACGCCTACTCCCCGCTTCCCGGGTTGCCGATGGCGATCATGCGCTCCACGGAACGGCGGGCCGCGGCGGCGGTCTCCTCGTCCACCGTCACCTCGTCCTCGCCCAGCGCCAGGCAGCGCAGCAGGGCCGCCGGGGTGATCATCTTCATGTACGTGCAGGCCGCCCAATCGTTCACGGCGCGGAAGTCCACCTCTGGGTTGGCCTGGCGCAGCTGGTGCAGCATGCCAACCTCGGTGGCCACCAGCACGGTGGACTGGTTGGTGGACTTGGCCTGCGAGATCATGTCGCCGGTGGAGAGCATCTTCACCCGCTCCGGCTCCACGATGCCCTCGCCCGCCAGGTAGATGGCGGAGTTGGCGCAGCCGCACTCCGGGTGGATAAACAGGTCCGCCGTCGGGTTGTCGTGCGCCTGCTGGCTCAGCTCCTGGCCGGAGATGCCGGCGTGCACGTGGCACTCGCCCGCCCAGACGTGGATGTTGTCTCGCCCGGTCTCGCGGCGCACGTGCGCGCCGAGGAACTGGTCGGGGCCGAACAGCACCTCCTGATCCTCCGGCAGGCTGGCCACCACGTCCACCGCGTTGGAGCTGGTGCAGCAGATGTCCGTCAGCGCTTTCACATCGGCGGTGGTGTTGACGTAGCTGACCACCACGGCCCCCGGGTGCTCGGCCTTCCACTCGCGCAGCTCGTCGGCGCTAAGGGAATCGGCCAGGGAGCACCCCGCGTTGGCGTCAGGAATAAGAACAGTCTTTTCCGGCGACAGGATCTTCGCCGTCTCGGCCATAAAGTGCACGCCACAGAAGACGATCACGTCGGCGTCCGTCTCCGCCGCGATGCGCGACAGGGCGAGGGAATCGCCGGTGTGGTCGGCAATGTCCTGGATCTCCGGCAGCTGGTAGTTGTGCGCCAGAATCAGCGCATTCTTCTGTTCCTTCAGCCGGCGGACTTCCGCGGCCCACTCGTCGGTGGAGATGCTATCCGGCATGGTCCAGAGGCCATCCACGCGAGTGATACTCTCTATGGTTTTGTTTAGCATTCCCCCACTTTAGTCCCTAGCAGCGCGTTTCTACCTAATCCTCAAAGTCTTCCGGGTCGGCGAAAATCGTCGCCATCCAGTAGACGATCAGCGCCAGCGCCGGGGCCACGACCATCCCCACAGAGGGGCCCGCGGCGTCCAGAATGTGGAAGACATCTCCCGCCTGCGGGTGCTCCGGGAGCGGGTCTGCGTACAGCCTCTCGGCCACGCTGACGCCCACCGCCCAGGCCGCCACGGCGCCCCACAGCACAGCAAGGGTAGTCCACAGCATCATGAGCAGCCCCCGCATGCGCGTGCGAAACGCCCACAGCGCCACCGCAATTCCACCCAGCGCCGTCAGCGCCACGTAGTAGGTAAACCCGCGGAACGAGGCATCCTCGGTTCCCGGCGCGATTTCCGCACCGCCGTCGGCGGCCACCACTAGCTCGGAGGTCGGGTGGATCACACCCCACAGCACTCCCAGCAGCAGGAAGCTCACCAGGGTAATAAAGAGGACCTGCGCCGCCTCCCCGATCGGGCGGGGGATCTTGAAACTTCTGCTCAATGCGCTAGACCTACTCGCCGTCCTGGGTTTCCGCGGTTTCTGGCATGCCCACGGCGTGACAGAACTTCCACTTCTCGTCCTCGCGCTTGAAGTACATGCGGTTGGAGTCCTCGCGCTCGGCCTCGGAGATGGTGACCGTGGCGTGTGCGTTGTCACCCTCGGCCATCACTTCCTGGATGTCGGTGATGTTTGGGGTGCGGCCCGGCTGTTCGTCGAAGTTGCCCTGCCCGGCGGAGGCATCGGCCTGTTCACGCGCGGCTTCCTCGCCGCCCTGCTGCTCGATGTCGGCTCGGCAGGTGTTGTCGATGGTCCAGTGCAGGTACTCGTCCATGGGTCGGGCACCGTTGCTCAGCTCGTGCAGCAGGTTGACGATCTGCTGCTTGTCTTCGTCGCTGGCCGGGGTTGCGTAGACCGGCCCTTCGGGCATCGCTTCTTCGGTCGGGGCGGCTTGGTCAGCCTGGTTTGCTTCGTCCGCGTGACTCGACTCGCCGCTGTTTTCTCCGTCGTCGGATCCGCACGCCGTGAGTGCGAGGGGCAGGGTACACAGGGCGGCTAGGCATGTCTTCCGAATCTTCATGTCGCTCACCCTACGGCAATGTAGTCCACTACCCTTGGACACCGTGCAGTTAAACCGCAAGAAAATCGTGAGCACCGCAGTCGACATCCTGCAGCAGTACGGCCTGGCCGACCTCACGATGCGGCGGCTCGCCCGCGCTCTCGACGTCGCCCCTGGCGCCCTGTACTGGCATTTCCCCAACAAGCAGGCGCTTTTGGGAGGTATCGCCGAGTCGATCCTCACCGCCGTGCCCGCCCGCCCCGGCAGTGCGGCGGATTATTGTTCTTTTCTTTTTGACGCCCTCACCTCCCTGCGCGACGGTGCCGACATCACGCTGGCGGCGGTGGCCAGCGGGACGCTTGACCGGGACTTGGCCGAGGAAGTAAGTGCAGAGCTCAGCGCGGAGCTGGGCACAGAGCACAGTGAGGAACACAGCGCGTTGGACAGCGCGAAGCTCCTCCTGCGCTTTGTTTTCGGTTCTGTGCTGGAACTCCAGGCCCGCCAAAGCGTCGCCGTGAATTTGGGGGCGTCAGTGGGCGAACAGAAACAGGATAAAGACCAGGAACAGGAACAAGGTGCGCCTTCCGAAGCTCGCGCACGCCAGGAAGTAGTGCTGGGAGTAGAAACAATACTGCGCGGTCTTAGCCGTTAGAATGGTGGCCATGACTTTCGGACTGTCAGATAAAAGTGGATTGCGTGCGCCCGGCGAGCCTTTGGTCGGGTGGCCCGGAAAGCCCTACCCTCTCGGCGCCACTTTCGACGGCAATGGCACCAACTTTGCTCTATTCACAGAGGTCGCGGAATCCGTCGAGCTCTGTCTCTTCGACAGCCAGGGCGCGGAGACCCGGGTGAAGATGGAGGAGGTAGACGCAGACATCTGGCACTGCTACCTCCCCGGAATCGTCCCCGGCCAGCGTTATGGCTACCGCGTCGACGGTCCATGGGATCCGGCGAAAGGACTGCGCTGCGATCCCTCCAAGCTACTGATGGACCCCTACGGAAAGTCCTTCGACGGCGCCTTCGACGGCGATGCCTCCCTGTTTAGCTACGACATCAACGACCCGGATAACCCGGAGGGGCGCAACCAGGAGGATTCCGCCCCGCACGCGATGCGCTCGGTGGTGATCAACCCCTACTTCGACTGGCACCACGACCGCCGTCCGAACATTGAGATGCACAAGACCGTCATCTACGAGACCCACGTCAAGGGCCTGACGATGACTCACCCGGACGTCCCGGAGCACCTGCGCGGCACCTATGCCGGTTTGGGCCACCACTCCATCGTGGAGTACTTCAAGGACCTGGGTGTCACGGCCGTGGAGCTGATGCCGGTGCACCAGTTCGTTCACGACGACCGCCTGCGCGAGCTGGGTCTGCGCAACTACTGGGGATACAACACCCTGGGCTTCTTCGCCCCGCACCGGGACTACGCGGCATCCCCCAGTGCCGAGGGCGCAATCGCGGAGTTCAAGCAGATGGTCCGCAGCTACCACGAGGCGGGCATCGAGGTGATCCTGGACGTGGTCTACAACCACACCAGCGAGGGCAACCACATGGGCCCCACCCAGAACTTCCGCGGCATCGACAACGCCGCCTACTACCGCCTGGTCGACGGCGACGAGGCGCACTACATGGACTACACGGGCACGGGTAACTCCCTGAACGTCCGCCACCCGCACACCCTGCAGCTAATCATGGATTCCCTGCGCTACTGGGTGACGGAGATGCACATCGACGGCTTCCGCTTCGACTTGGCCTCCACCCTGGCCCGCGAGTTCCACGACGTGGACCGCCTCTCCGCATTCTTCGACCTAGTGCAGCAGGATCCGGTGGTCAGCCAGGTCAAGCTCATCGCCGAGCCGTGGGATGTCGGCGAAGGCGGCTACCAGGTGGGTAACTTCCCGGCCCTGTGGAACGAGTGGAACGGTAAGTACCGCGACACGGTGCGCGACTTCTGGCGCGGCGAGCCCTCCACCCTGGGCGAGTTCGCCTCCCGCCTCACCGGCTCCTCAGACCTTTACACCGGCCGGCGCCCCACGGCCTCCATCAACTTCATTACCGCCCACGACGGCTTCACCCTCAACGACCTGGTCAGCTACAACGAGAAGCAGAACGAGGCCAATGGCGAGGACAACCGCGACGGCGAGAGCCACAACCGCTCCTGGAACTGTGGCGTGGAAGGCCCCACGGATGACGAAGAGGTTTTGCAGCTGCGCGACAAGCAGCGCCGCAACTTCCTGACCACCCTCATGCTCTCCCAGGGCACACCGATGCTCTCCCACGGCGACGAGATTGGCCGCACCCAGGGCGGAAACAACAACGTCTACTGCCAGGACAACGAGATCGCCTGGATGGACTGGGAAAACATGGATAAGGATCTGCACGCCTTCACGCGCTACCTCATCCACCTGCGCCAGGCGCATCCGGTGTTCCGCCGCCGTCGCTTCCTGGCGGGCGGCCCGCTGGGCCAGGACGTGGCCAAGCGCGACATTGCGTGGCTCACCCCGGATGGCGATCTGATGTCCGATTCCGATTGGAACGCGGACTTCGGTAAGTCCCTGATGGTTCACCTCAACGGCATGGCCATCGAGGAGCCGGATCCACAGGGCCGCCCGGTGGAGGACGATTCCTTCATCTTCTGCTTCAACGCCCACCACGAGCCGATCACGTTCACGCTGCCGCGCCGCCACAAGGTGATGCACGTGGAGCCGAGCGAAGAGGAAAGCTGGACCGTCGTCGTGGATACCGCGGAGCCGACTGGCGTGCCGGAGGAGCCCCGCAGCTTCGCCGGTGGCGACACCCTGGAGGTCGACGCGCGCAGCACCGTGGTTCTGCAACGTCCGATCACCACGGAGGTCAAGCTCTAGGCATGGCCGCCGCTTCGTCCCCCTCCCCTGCAGCCTTCCCCGCCCGCGGCGCGGAAGTCACCCTTACCACAGAGGAGATCCGGGTGACCCGCTCGCCGCTGGCTTCCTCGCTGTACCCGGATGCCGCTCGCCCCGCCGACGAGCTCATCGGCTGGTACAAGCAGGCGCCCGAAGGCTGTTCGCCGGGGTACATCCAATTGCTTTTTGACGCCGAACGTCCCCGCGTGAACTTCTCTCCCTCGCAGACCGAGGAGTTCGCCGCGCTGGATCTTCAGCTCACCAACCTGCAGGCCGGCTACCCCCTAGATGCCGGGGCGGGATCTGCTGGGGCAGGCGCTGCTGGCTCTGCAGGCTCTGAGGGCACTGAGAACACAGAGATCTCCGCCGCGGACTGGGTCAGCTCCGCTGAATCCACCGGCGGTGGGGACGAGGGGGCGTCACCAAAGAAGACCTCAAAGAAGACACAGCAGCGCTCGCCGGCGCCGTGGGCGAAGGTAGCCACCCCGGACGAAGTCCCCGAGACGAACGAGGAGGCGGACATCGACGGCCCCATCTACGGGCAGACGGTGTGCGTGACCGGCGACGTGGAGCCCTACGACAAGGGCGAGGTGTGGGACATGATCGCCTCCCGCGGCGGTGTGGTGGCCAAGAACGTGACGAAGAAGACGACGATGCTGATCGTCGGCGAATGGCACTCCATGACCTCGAAGGAAAAGCGCGCCCGCGAGCTGCAGGATAAGGGCCAGGAGCTGCAGATCATCGGCTTCCAGGAGTTCCTGCAGCTAATCAAGTAGGCAAGTAGCCTAGAGAGCATGTCAGCGACCTATCGCCTTCAGCTCCGCGGACCTGGATCCGACCCCACCCAAGCCTTCACTTTCGCAGATGCGGAAGATCACCTGCCCTACTTTTCCCGCCTCGGTGTTTCGCACCTCTACCTCTCCCCGGTGATGCAAGCGCCGAAGGAATCCACCCACGGCTACGACGTCACCGACCCGTCTGTCATTAACCCTGAGCTCGGGGGCATCGACGGTCTGCGATCCCTGGCCGAAAAGGCCCACGAAGCAGGTATCAAGCTGCTGTTAGACATCGTGCCGAACCACGTCGGCGTGGACGATCCGCAGCTGAACCCCTGGTGGTGGGACCTGCTGAAGAACGGCAAGGAGTCCGAGTACGCGGAGTACTTCGACGTGGACTGGTCCGAGGACAACGGTGCGGGCGGGCGACTGGGCCTGCCGGTGCTGGGCAGCGAGGACGATGTCGCAAAACTGCGGATCGAAGAGGGCACAAAGGGCACAGAACCGGTGCTGTGCTACTACGACAACCGCTTCCCCATCGCCGAGGGCACGCTCGGCGGCACCCCGCAGGAGGTGCACGACCGCCAGCACTACCGCCTGATGTACTGGCGCGACGGGGTGATCAACTACCGCCGCTTCTTCAGCATCAACGGGCTGGCGGGCTTGAGGCAGGAAGACCCGGTGGTGTTCGAGCACTCCCACCGCATCCTGAACCAACTGATCGCGGCGGACATCATCGACGGTGTGCGCGTGGACCACCCGGATGGCCTGGCGGATCCCTTCAATTACTTAAAGCAGCTGCGCAAGCTGATCGGCGACGAGCGCTGGCTGCTGGTGGAGAAGATCCTCGGGGTCACCGAGCCGCTGGATCCCCGCCTGACGGTCGACGGCACCACCGGCTACGACGCGCTACGCGAGCTGGACGGCGTGTTCGTTCACCGCCCGGCCGTGGGCACCATGGCCAACCTAGCGCTGGACGTGACCGGCTCGGAGTGGGACGCAGAGGCCTTCGAGAAGGCCGAATACGAGCTGAAGTCCGAGGTCGCCGGGCAGGAGCTCGCGGCCGAGGTGCGCCGCCTGGCCCGCGCCGTGCGCAGCGACAACTGGTCCACCTCCGGCGAGGCCGTGTCCGACGAGGAGCTGCGCGAAACCCTGATCGAACTGATCGCCTCCATGCCGGTCTACCGCGCGGACTACGAATCCCTATCCCGCGTGACCAGCACCGCGATCGCCCAAATGATCATCCGCTACCCGGAGCGCGCCGACGCGCTGGACCTGATCGCCACCGCCCTGATCTCCCGCGGTGAGGCGAACGTGCGCTTCGCCCAGGTCTGCGGTGCGGTGATGGCCAAAGGCGTGGAGGATACCGCCTTCTACCGCGGCTCCCGCCTGGTGAGCCTGCAGGAGGTCGGCGGTGCGCCGGGCCGCTTCGGCGTTTCCCCCGCCGAGTTCCACCTACTGCAGGCCGAGCGCGCCCGCCTGTGGCCAAAGGCGATGACCGCGCTCACGACCCACGACACGAAGCGCGGGGAGGACGTGCGCAGCCGCATCAGCTGCATCACCGAATCCGCCGAGCGCTTCGCTGAGCTGTGCGACGGCATCGAATACGTCGACGGCGGCACCTGCCACTTCCTGCTGCAGAACATGATCGGTGTATGGCCGGTGGACGGCAACGTCACCGACGAACTGCGGGAGCGCCTCCACGCCTACGCGGAAAAGGCCATGCGCGAGGCGGGTGTGCACACCACCTGGTTCGACGTGAACGAGGAGTTCGAGACCTCCATCCACCAGTGGATCGATTCCACCATCGACGATCAGGGCGAAGACATCACCGCGTTCGTCGCGGAGATCGCCCCGGCGGCGGAGGTGGTCTCCATCTCCAAGAAGCTGCTGCAGATCATGGGGCCGGGCATTCCCGACATCTACCAGGGCACGGAGTTCTTCACCGACTCACTGGTGGACCCGGACAACCGCCGCAAGGTGGACTTCGCCGAGCGCATGGAGGCCCTGGATCGCGTTTCCCGCGGCGACGTGCGCAGCACCGACGACGAGCGCCTGTACGTCATCACCACTGCCCTGCAGATCCGCAACCAGTTCGAGCTGGACGAGGCCAGCTACCTGCCCGTCATGGCCACCGGCACCATGGAACGCCATGTGCTGGGCACCCTGCGCGGCGAGGACGTCATCACGCTCGTCACCCGCCGCCCGCTGGACATCCTGCGCGACGGCTGGGGGGACACGACGGTAGCCCTGCCCGAGGGCGTGTGGGAGGATCGCCTCTCCGGCAGCATGTGGGAGGGCGAGGTTCCGCTGGACAGCCTGTTTAGCGAGCGCGGCCAGGCGATCCTCACGCGCATGGGGGTTTAAGCCTTGGCCAAGAAAGCCCGCCGGGCACTGCAGGACTACGACACCTGGATTCAGGCGCACCCCACCGTCGCCGCCGACCTGGAGGCGCACATTATTGATGTTCTTGATGACGCCGGCCTCACGTTTGACCGCGTGAGCGTCCGCATCAAGGACCGGACGAGCTTCGCCCGCAAACTCGCCAACGAGGCATACCCGGACTACGACTCGTTTACGGACGCCCACGACGTGATCGGCGTGCGCGTGATCACCTTCCACTCCTCGGAGATCCCGCAGCTCAAGGACGCACTATCCGGCCTGTTCACAGTGGTGCGAGTGATCGACAAGGCCGCCGAAACCGCCCGCGAGGGGCGCTTCGGGTACGCCAGCCAACACCTGATTGTCTCCGCTAAGGATGAGCCGTGGGCGGCTGAGGACGGGGCGTCACCAAAGTACATAGAGATACAACTACGCACCGTGCTGCAGCACGCATGGGCCGAGTTCGAGCACGACGTGCGCTACAAGAACCAGCAGCATCCAGAGACCAGCTCCCCCGAGGTGCAGCGCGCATTCACCCTGGCCGCGGGGCTGATCGAGCTGGCGGATGAGCAGTTCGACAAGATCGCGGGCATCATCGGCACCTCCGGCGAGGAGGTCGAGGGGGCGCTCGACGAGGAGTCGCTGCCGCGCGTGCTGAGCCGCATTGTGGGGTCGAAGTACCCAACCTCGCGCGTGGACTACTACCACTACGCCATCGAGATGCTGGCCGCCCACGACATCACGACGGTCGCGCAACTCCGCGAGCTGCTGGCGCCGAAGCGGCTGAAGGCGCTGCGCAAGGCGATGAACTACCCGTACTACCCCGGCCAGGTGCGCCTGGTGGACGATATGCTGCTATTCGCCTACGGGCGCGAGCACATCCGCAAGACGGTACACATCGGCGACAATGCGCAATCCCGCCCCGGCAGGCTAGGCAACAGGTGGCAGCAGCTGGGGCAGAAAACTGGCTAGCCCCGAGAAAGAGCCAGCTAGAGCTCGCCGCGCTTGAAGCGCTCCAGCTGACGGCGCTCCCGCTTCGTCGGGCGGCCCGCTCCCCGGTCCCGGCGAGGCATGGCGGGGATCACCGGCGGGGGTGGCGAATGGTCAATATAGGCCTTGCGGGCGAGCTCCGCGCCCACGCGCTTGGAGAGCAGCTGCGTGACCTCCACGATGTGCTCGCGGTGGTGGATCCACACGCGCACCGTGTCGCCCACCACGACCGGCTGGGCGGGCTTCACCGAAACGTCGTTGATCTTCACGTGCCCGGCGCGGCAGGCAGCGGCGGCCTGGGCACGGGTCTTGCACAGGCGAACGGCCCACACCCAGGCATCGATGCGGACCTTGCTAGAGGTTGCAGGGTTGGCCAACGGGGTGCGTCACCACTGATCTTTGTGCTCGACGATGCCCTTGATCTGAAAGCCACTGTAGGCGATGAACGCCACCGCCAGGATCGGCACGATGATGGCGAAGAAGGTGGTGGGCAGGATCGTCACGCCACCGATCAGGCTGACCGCGCCGACACCGCCGGCGATCTGGATGTTCCGGGTGTGCTTGCGGACCTCCGCCTTGCGCTGGGCGATGGGATCGTTGCCCGGGCGGTTGGCGGGCAGGTTGCCATAGTTGCTCATGCTTAGCCAGTGTAGTTAATCGGCGTGTAGTTAATCAGCTACAGCGCGTCCTCGATCCAGCGCTGCCCCTCCAGGTGGGCCTCCACCGCCCCGCTGGTGATACTGGCCAGGAAATCCGGCAGCGGCGCGCCGGGTTCGCAGGCAATCGCCAGCTCCGCCGCCGCCATGTATTCCACTCCCACCACGGTGTATCCGGCGGCGCGGACCTCGGCTTCCACGCGCCCAGCGTCTGCGTGCGGCACCTCGCAGGTGTACAGGTCCAACTGGCGGCGCAGTTCTAACGGCACCTGCTGCAGTACCTCGCGGGTGGCCTCCTGGTAAGCGCGCACCAGCCCGCCGGTGCCGAGCTTCACCCCGCCGAAGTAGCGCACCACCACGACCGCCACGTCTTGCAGCGGCTCCGGGTCGTGCCAGCCCTTCAGTACTTCCAGCATGGGCTGGCCCGCGGTGCCGGCAGGCTCGCCGTCGTCACTGGAGCGTTCGATGGGCTGTGCGGCATCCACCTGCACCACGAACGCGCTGCAGTGGTGGCGCGCGTCCGGGTACTCGCGGCGGATGGCGCCTATGAAGTCGCGCGCCTCGTCCTCGGTGGCGCAGCGCGCGGCCAGGCCGATAAAGCGGGAGCGTTTGATCTCCACCTCCGAGGAGTACCTGCCCGGCTGCGGGCGGACGTACGAGGGTTCGGGGTGGGAGGCGCTCTGCGGCGCTGTATCGTCAGGCATTCTCCCATTATCGCAGCTAGGGTTGGACACATGTATTCCGTGTGGGCTCCCCTGGCCGAAAACGTAGAACTAGTCCTGCAACCTGCGCAAACAAGCACCGATACCGATTCCGGCGCAAGCACAGGCACCGAACAGTGCATCCCCATGACTCGCGAGGCGGATAACTGGTTCCTCGCCGACGTTCCCGCCACCCCTGGCGACCGCTATGGCTTCTCCGTCGACGGCTCCCCCGTCTTCCCCGACCCGCGCTCCAAGCGCCAGCCCGACGGCATCCACGGCCTGTCCGAGGTGTGGCAAATCGACAAGCCACGCAAGCAGCTGGGTCGCCCGCTGCGCGGCGAGGTCCTCTACGAGCTGCACATCGGCACTTTCACCCCGGAGGGTACCTTCGACGCCGCGATTGACAAGCTCGACGAGCTCAAAGCTGTGGGCGTCACCGCCATCGAGCTCATGCCCGTGCAACCCTTCGGCGGCGAGCGTAACTGGGGCTACGACGGCGTGATGTGGCACGCGGTCACGGACGTTTACGGTGGTCCGGACGGATTGTTGAGACTTATTGACGCCGCCCACGACCGCGACCTGGCCGTGGTGTTGGACGTGGTGTACAACCACTTCGGCCCCGACGGTAACTACACCGGGGTGTTCGGCCCCTACACCGCTGGTGGTTCGACCGGCTGGGGTGACGTGGTGAACCTGCAGGGCCGGGATTCCGACGAGGTGCGCACCTACATCTTGGAGGCAGTGCGCCAGTGGACCCAGGAGTTCGGGGTGGACGGCCTGCGCCTGGACGCGGTGCACGCGCTGGACGACACGGGCGCGGTGAGCCTAATCGAGCAGATCCGCGACGCGGCCGAGCCCGCCTGGATCATGGCCGAATCCGACCAGAACGATCCCGTGTACACCGAGGGCTACAAGGTCGCGCAGTGGAACGACGACATCCACCACGCCATCCACACCGTGGTCTCCGGCGAGGATCACGCCTACTACTCCGACTTCGGCACGGTGGAGGTGCTGGCCACGGCGTTCCAGCGAGTGTTCTGGCACGACGGGCGATATAGCTCCTTCCGCGGGCGCACGCACGGCAGGCCGGTGACGGACCCGGAGCTGTGGCGCTTTGTGACGTACACGACCACCCACGACCAGACCGGCAACCGCGCGGCGGGTGACCGGCCGAGCATGAACCTGTCGGTGAACCAGCAGCTGGCGAAGGCCACGCTGGTGCTGACCAGCCCGTTTACCCCGATGCTGTTCATGGGCGAAGAGTGGGGAGCCTCCACCCCGTTTGCGTTCTTCGTCGACCACGAGAACGAGGAGCTCAACCAGGCCACCCGCGAGGGCCGCATGCGCGAGTTCGCGCGCGCCGGGTGGGATCCGAAGGAAGTGCCGAACCCGGCAGCGGAGGAAACCTTCCGGAACAGTGTGCTGCGGTGGACGGAGCGCACGGAGCACCCGCACGCGGAGGTGCTGCGCGGGTACACGGATCTGCTGGAGTTCCGCCGCACCCACCGCCTGGCCGAGGCGGAGCTGCTAGACGTCCGCTGGTGGGCCGACGGCGAAGAGCCGGTTAGCGAGGCCCTGGCGGGAGTGAACCCGACGGTGGCGCCGGTCGACGCAGGCGACGAGCTGGCGCACGGCCGCTGGATCGAGCTGACCTACCAGGCCCCGGAATCGCTGGTAAAGGTGACCGTGAACCTGGCCGACGCGCCGCACGATGGGCTGGGGCTCGACCCGTGGGAGGCGCGCTACAGAGCCGAGTAGCTAGCCGCAGCTGGCCGGTTAGTTGGCCGGTTATTGCCAGCTGCGCACGTGGTGCAGCAGCATGCGGTTCTTGCGCTGCGAGCGGTCCATCTTCACGCCGATCTCCCGCAGGATCGCGATGGCCTCCGGAATGTGCGGCCCCTTGTTCAGCATGATGCACTCGGCGCGCAGCGCCCACGCCACGTCGGTGATCTCCGCGCGGGTAGGCAACCCGGACTTCGCCATCGATTCCAGCACCTGGGTGGCGATGATCAGCGGCACGTGCGCGGCCTCCACCATCGCCATCACCTGGCCGGGCACCTCCGCCATGCAGGCAAAGCCCATCTCCACTGCCAAGTCGCCGCGCGCAAGCATCACGCCGAACTTCGCGTGCCGCATGCCCTCCAGCAGGATGGTGGTCAGGTTCTCGAACGCCGGAATCGTCTCGATCTTCAGCACCAGGCCCAGGTCGTCGGCGCCCAGCTCATGGAACTTCTCCAGCACATAGGCCACGTCCTCGCGGGAGCGGATGAAGCTCACTGCAGCCATGTCCGCGTGCTCGGCCACGAACGCCAGCGCGGCCTCATCCTCCTCGGTCAGGCTCGGCAGCGGCAACTCCGTGTCGGGCAGGTTGATGCCCTTGTACTCCGCCAGCTTCGCCCCGCCGCGGGTGACCAGCAGCTCCGCCTCGACCGTCTCCTCTGGGCCTACTGTGCCTACTGTGCCCCCTGTGCTCTCTGTGTCCAGGGTTCCCCGCTTCCCCACCACCTTAGCCGCAATTGCGCCATCGTCGAACAGCACCTGCTGGCCTACCTCTAGTGCTCGCACTGCCTCCGGCAGCGTACAGCTGATCTTCGGGATGTCACCGTCCTGCGGGTCGCACACCACGTCGGCGCTGGTCAAAACAATCCTATCGCCGGTCTGCGGCCGCAGCTTCTGCAGCACCTGTGGCACCGCTCCCACCGCCGTCTTTGCGTTCTCCGTTTTCAGCTCCGCGCCGAGCTGCAGGTAGATGTTCTGTTGCCCCTTCGCCAGGGCGCCCTCGCTGTCTTTCTTAATGACGCCCAGCTTCCGCTTCTTGCCGCGTGCGTCCTCCACACGGATCGTCTCTCCAACCTCCAGGGCATCAAAGAACTCCCGGGAGACGTGCACGCTCACGATGGGGCGGCCCAGCGTGTTCTCCGCCATGGGGGCCTCAGCCAGCTCACGATCCTCCGGGATCATCCACAGGCGGCAAGGCTGGATGACCGTGCCCGCGTCGTCCCGCTGCACACGCACGCGCACCACCGCCGGGCCCGGCGCGATGCGGCCGGTGCGGATCTTCGGCCCGGCCAGGTCCATGCTGACGGGGATGTAACGCCCCGCGGCCTTACCGGCCGCGCGGACGTTGTCGATCATCCGCTTCCATACCTCCGGCCCGTCATGGGCGCAGTTGATGCGCGCCAGCTCCATGCCGGAATCCACCAGCCGGGCTACCAGCTCCTGGTCGTAGGCGGCCTCGATCGGCAGGGTGACCATGATGTACGAGGAGTCCCCTGGCAAAGCTTCTACCCCGAAGAGAGCCTCCGTGTGCTGTTCAAGCAGCTCATCGGCCCCCACGATGGCGTCAGAAACACCCTCCTCAGCGAACTGCGGCGAGCGACCATCCAGAGCAGAGACCACGTTGTGCGCGGCTTGCAAGCGCGCCTTAACCGCCGGCTCCGCAGTGGACAGGCGCGTGGCGCCCAGGCTCTCCAGATTCCCCTGCAGGCCGCGGCGGTCGCTGGTGCGCAACGTGGTGTAGTGCACCAGGTTGCGGGCGCCGACGAAGTGGGTCGGCGCGGTGGCGCTGATCTCCGGGTACCAGTGCAGGGTTTGGCTATCGAGTTCGTCGAGGAGTTCCTCGATCGCTTCTAGAACGGCTTGCTTGTTGACCTGCATGGTGAAGGGACGTCTCCTTGGGAAGTGCGCGGCTGCGCGAGCGTTGTGTCCCTTCTATCGTGTCAGGTTGGCCGGGGTTGCGCTCGGCAAAGATGATGCGGGGCTATAGCTCGGCAATAGCTCGGCAGCAGCTCTAAGAGAAAATGTCCTCCCACGTGGAAGCCTTCAGCGCCCCCATCAAGGACGGAGACTTGTTCACGCGCATCTCCGGGGCCAGGAGGAACTGCACCTCCTCGTCGCCGTCGATGAGGGTGAGGTAGACATCCGAATCGCCCTTGTTCTGGCTGAGCACGCGGCGCAGATTGGCCATGTTGTCGGGAGTTGCCTGGTCTACGCGGAGGTTCAGGCGCAGCGGCACGCCGGAGCCCGCGCCGACGGTGAGCTCTGCCGACTTGATGTCTTGGCAGAACAGGCGCATATCGTCTTCGCGGTAGTTGATCTTCGCCTTAGCCAGAACGATGGCGTCCTCGACGATCTGCGGGGCCACAATCTGGTAAGTCTTCGGGAACACCAGTAGCTCCACCTGCGCGCCGTGCTGGTCCTCCAGCGTGGCGATTGCCCAGGGGTTGCCGTTGCGGTCGATGCGGCGCTCGACGGCCGAGATGATGCCGCCGATCTTCAGGTCCTTGTTGTTCGGCAGTTCGCCGGACAGCACGGTAGTCAGGGGCGTGTCGACCTGCGCATCCAGCGCGTCCTCGAAGCCGTCCAACGGGTGACCGGAAACGTACAGGCCCAGCATGTCGCGCTCGAGGGCCAGCTGGTGCTTTCGCTCCCACTCCTGGTCGGGCACCTCAACGCGGAAGACATCGCCCGCACCATCGTCGCCGCCCAGGCCTGCAAAGAGGTCGAACTGGCCCTTCGCGGCGGCCTTCTTGGTGGCGGTGACGGCATCCACCGCGTCCTCGTGGACCAGCACCATGCCCTTGCGCGGATGGCCCAGCGAGTCGAATGCTCCGGCCTTAATCAGAGACTCGGTGACGCGCTTATTCGCCGCTACCAGGTCGATCTTGTCCAGGTAGTCGGAGAAGTCGGTGAACGCACCCTTTTCCTCGCGGGAGGCGATGATGGAATTCACCACATCCTCGCCCACGTTGCGCACCGCGCCCAGGCCGAAGCGGATGTCCTCGCCGACGGACTGGAAGGTGTAGCGTGAATCGTTGACATCCGGCGACAGCACCCGAATGCCCAGGTGGCGGCAGTCTGCCAGGTAGATCGCGGACTTGTCCTTCTTATCCGCCACGGAGGTCAGCAACGCGGCCATGTACTCCGGCGCGTAGTTGGCCTTCAGGTATGCGGTCCAGAAGGAAACCAGGCCGTAACCCGCGGCGTGGGACTTGTTAAATGCGTAGCCGGCGAACGGCAGGATCGTATCCCACAGCGTCTTGATGGCATCGGCGGAGTAGCCGTTGGCCTCCATACCGGATTCGAAGGTGACGAACTCCTTTTCCAGCACCTCCGGCTTCTTCTTACCCATTGCCTTACGGAAGCCATCGGCCTGGCCGGCGGTGTAGTTCGCGACCTTCTGGGAGATCTTCATGATCTGCTCCTGGTACACGATCAGGCCGTAGGTCTCCTCGAGGATCTCGTGCAGCGCTTCTTCCAGCTCCGGGTGGATCGGCACGATCGGCTTGCGGCCGTTCTTACGGTCGGCGTACTCCCAGTGCGCGTCCACACCCATCGGACCCGGTCGGTACAGCGCCAGCGCGGCCACGATGTCATTGAAGCCCGTGGGCTTCATACGCTTCAGCAGCTTCTGCATGCCCGCGGAATCCAGCTGGAACACGCCCAGCGTCTCGCCGCGCGCCAGCAGCTCGTAGGTGGGGTCATCCACCGTGTCGAGGTTTTCCAGGTCCAGATCGAAGCCGCGGTTGGTCTTGATGTTTTCTAGGGCGTCACCAATAACCGTAAGGTTTCGCAGCCCCAGGAAGTCCATCTTCAGCAACCCGATGGCCTCACAGGCGGGGTACGGCCAGCCGGTGATCAGCGCGCCGTCCTGCTTGCGCTTCCACATGGGGATGCAGTCCAACAGCGGCACGCTGGACATAATCACGGCACAGGCGTGCACACCGGCTTGGCGGATCACGCCTTCCAAGCCGAGTGCGTCCTTGTAGATCTTCGCCACGTCCGGATCGGTTTCGATCAGCTGGCGAACCTCGGCGGCCTCGGGGTAACGCTCGTGCTCGGGGTCGGTGATGCCGTGGAGTGGAATGTCCTTGGCCATGATCGCCGGCGGTAGGGCCTTGGTGATCCGGTCGGCCATCTGGAAGCCCGCCTGGCCGTAGTGGGCGCGCGCGGAGTCCTTGATGGCCTGCTTCGTCTTCACCGTGCCGAAGGTGATCACCTGGGCGATCTTGTCCTCTCCCCACCGGTCGGCGGCGTAGCGGATCATTTCGCCACGGCGGCGATCGTCGAAGTCGATATCGATATCGGGGGCGGATGGGCGCTCGGGGTTCAGGAAGCGCTCGAACAGCAGGCCGTGTTCCATCGGGTCGATGTTCGTGATCGTCAGGGCATAGGCGACCAGCGCGCCGGCAGCCGAACCACGGCCGGGGCCGACACGGATGCCCACGGAACGGGCGTACTTAATCAGCTCGGCGACGATCAGGAAGTAGGACGGGTAGCCCTTCATGTCGATCACGCTGATCTCGTACTTCGCGCGGTCGATGTACTCGGCGGGCACTTCCTTGCCCGGGAAGCGCTCCTCCAGGCCCTTCATCACCTCGTGGGTCAGCCAGGTTGTCGGCGTGTGACCTTCCGGCACGTCGGCGATGGGCATGCGGTCGTGCGGGTGCTCCTCCCAGATCTCGGAGTAGTCCTGCACGCGCTCGGCCACCCACAGGGTGTTGTCGCAGCCCTTCGGCACTTCCTTGTCCCACTGCGCGCGGATGTCCTCCGCGCTGCGCACGTAGTAGCCGGTGCCGGAGAACGCGAAGCGCTTACCGCCCTGGTCCAGAGTCGGCTCGTCCAGCGTGGAACCGGTCTGCACGCACAGCATCACCTCGTGTGCCGGGGCCTGCTGCTCCAGCACGTAGTGGCAGTCATTGGTCACCAGCGGCGGCAGCTCGAGCCTGCGGCCGATCTCCAGTAGGTCGTCGCGCACCCGCTTTTCGATCTCCAGGCCGTGGTCCATCAGCTCCAGGAAGAAGTTGTCCTTGCCGTAGATGTCCTGCCACATTCCAGCGGCCTCCAGGGCCTTGTCGAACTGCCCCAGGCGCAGGCGGGTCTGCACGTCGCCGGACGGGCAGCCGGTGGTGGCGATGATGCCCTCGGAATGCTGGGCGATCAGCTCGGCATCCATGCGGGGCCATTTGCCCAGCTGACCTTCGTAGCTGGCCATGGAGGACAGGTAGAACAGGTTGCGCAGGCCGGTCGCGTTCTCCGCGATCATCGTCTGGTGCAGGTAGGCACCGGAGGCCGACACATCGTCGGACTTCTGCTCCGGCTTGCCCCAGCGCACACGCTGCTGGTTAAAGCGGGATTCCGGGGCGATGTAGGCCTCGATGCCGATGATGGGCTTCACGCCAGCGTCGGTCATCGCACGGTAGAAGGCGTCCGCGCCATACATGTTTCCGTGATCAGTCATTCCGACGGCGGGCATCCCCTGCCGCACCACCTCTTTGGCCAAGAGATCGACCTTGGCCATGCCGTCGAGCATGGAGTACTCGGTGTGGTTATGCAGGTGGACAAAGGAGGAACCGCTCATGATTGGCCATCATAGCGCGTCGCAAAAATCGCATTTTTCGGCACATGCGATTCCTTATCGCTATACAGTTATTTTTCATGAAAAAAGATATTCGCCTCGCAGTGGCGCACCTGGACGCACCCTTCGCGGTGTTGGATCTGGATGCCGCCAGAGCCAACGCCTTGGACATGGCGCACCGTTCCCGCGGTACCCCGATTCGGGTGGCCAGTAAATCGCTCCGCATCCGTTCGCTGATCTCGGAGGTCCTCACCCTCCCCGGCTATCGCGGCATTCTGGCCTATAACCTCAATGAAGCCCTGTGGCTGTGCCAGGAGCAGGTCAGCGATGACATCCTCGTCGCCTACCCCTCCACCCACCGCGAGGGGCTGCACCGCCTGATCCACGATGCGCGCGCAATGGAATGCGTGACCCTCATGGTGGATTCGATTGCTCACCTGGACTTTATTGATGCTGTGGTACCACCCCGTGAGCGCGGTGAGGTACGGGTCTGTATTGATATTGACGCCGCATTGCGCGCCGGCCCCGTTCACATCGGAGCTCTACGCTCTCCCCTGCACACGGCTGACGAGGTGCGTGAGATCGCCCGGCAGGTTCGCCAGCGCGAAGGCTTCCGCCTGGTCGGTTTGATGGCTTATGAGGGCCAGGTGGCGGGCACCACCGACACTTCCCCGGCGATCGCGGCGATGAAGGCGCTGTCCGTCCGCGAGCTGGCCGGCCGCCGCGCGAAGATCGTCGCCGCCGTCGCAGAAGAACTGCGGGTAGCGGGCCTGCCCCCTTTGGAGTTCGTCAACGGCGGCGGCACCGGCTCCATCGAAACCACCAGCGCGGAGGCCGCGGTCACCGAGATCGGCGCGGGCTCCGGCATCATCGGCCCGGCCCTGTTCGACCACTATCGGCAGTTCCAGCCCACTCCGGCGGAGTGGTTCGTGGTGCCAGTCGTGCGCCGCCCTGCGGAGGACACGGTGACGGTGGCCGGCGGCGGCCGCGTCGCCTCCGGCCCGGCTGGCAAAGACCGACTGCCGGTCGTCGACTGGCCCCGCGACCTGAAGATGGCACCCCTGGAAGGCCCGGGTGAGGTACAGACTCCCCTGACCGGCCCCGCCGCCCGCAACCTCCGCCTCGGCGACCACGTTTGGATGCGCCATGCGAAGGCCGGCGAAGCAACTGAATACATCGATACCGTGCTGGTCGTCTCGGCCGGCGAAATCATCGCGGAGTGGCCCACCTACCGCGGCGAAGGAAAGAGTTTTGTCTGATGAGCACCACCACAACCCGCAAGCCCGCTTATAACTCTCGCTGGGTCAACTGGTCCGGTGTCTCCGCCGCCCAGCCGCGCAAACAGGTCGCACCGCGTGATGAGGCCGAGCTGATCCAGATCATTCAGCGGGCAGCTGCCTCCGGCGAGAGGGTCAAGCCCATCGGTGCTGGCCACTCCTTCACCTCCGTGGCCGCCACGGAGGGCATCCAAGTGAGCCTGGACAACCTGGCCGGACTCATCCGCTTCGACCCGGATAAGATGACCGCCCGCCTGCGCGCGGGCACCCGGCTGCGGGACGTGCCGGGCATCCTGGCTCCCCTGGGCGTGGCGCTGGCCAACCAGGGCGACGTGGATCCGCAGTCGCTGGCAGGCGCGATCGGCACCAGCACCCACGGAACAGGGCTGGGCTTCACCGGCTTCGCCGGAATGCTGCGCGCCTTCCGCATCATCACCCCGGACGGCCAAGCGCACGAGTGCTATCCGGGCGCAGACGGCATCGCCGGCGAGCTATACGACATCGCGCGCGTTTCCCTGGGCGCCTACGGCATCATCACCGAGGTGGAGATGGACGTGGTGGATACCTTCGTCCTCCACGCGGTCGAGCGCGCAGAGCCGAACGACGAGGTGGTGGAGAACTTCGCCGAGCGGGTACGCGGCAAGGATCACCTGGAGTTCTACTGGTTCCCCGGCACCGACGTGGCCCACGTGAAGACGAACACCCGCCTGGCGGGCAACACTCCCACCAACCCGATCCCGCGGTGGAAGGAGGTGCTGGACGACGAGCTGCTGAACAACGGTGCATACCGGGTGATGAACGATCTGGCGCACCACTTCCCCTCCTTATGCCGGCCTTTCGCCAAGCTGAGCGCGAAGACGCTGGCGCAGCGGGAGTACTCCAACGTCGCTCACGACGTGTTCGTCAGCGCCCGTCGAGTGCGTTTCAACGAGATGGAATACTCGGTGCCGCTGGCCGATGCCCGCGAGATCCTGCGGGACGTCCAGCACACCATGAACACTTGCGGCGAGCAGGTGCTCTTCCCCATCGAGGTCCGTGCCACGGCGGCGGACGACGTGCCGCTATCCACGGCTAAGGGCCGCGAGTCCTGCTACATCGCCATCCACCGCTACAACAAGGACAGCCACCAGGCGCTGTTCCGTCACATCGAGCCGATCTTCAAGGCCGCTTCCGGTGGCCGCCCGCACTGGGGCAAGCTGCACACCCTCACCCACGAGGATCTGCTGGAGCGGCACGAGGATCTGGCGCGGGCATGTGGGATCCGCGCGAAGGTGGATCCGCAGGGCATGATGCGCAACGCGATGATCGATCGCGTTTTCGGGCTGGCCTAACTCAGCTTTTTCACCCGCCGCACCCGCGGCGGGCGGTTGCGCACAAGGTCGACGATGAAGACGATCACCGCGATCCAGATCAGCACGAAGCCAACCCAGCGGGCGGGCTCGATGTGCTCGTTGTTCACGAACACCGCCCACAGCATCTGAATCACTGGCGTGATGTACTGCACCATTCCCAGACTGGTCAGCGACATTTCCTGCGCGGCGCGTGCGAAGCACAGCAGCGGCAATGCGGTCACCACGCCCGCCAGCATCAGCAGTGCTGCGTGGCCGGCACCCAGCTGCACAAAAGTATTGGTGCCCTGGGATTGCAGGAACCCCAGGTAAATCAGCCCTACCGGCGCCAGTACAAGAGTTTCGGCGGTGAGGGACTGAATGGGCGTCAAACGAACCTGCTTTTTCACTAGCCCGTAGAACCCGAAACTAAAGGCCAGACCCAAAGAGATGATCGGCGGCGAGCCGAGTGCGACTGTCAGAACGACCACGGCGATGGTGGCAATGCCGACGGAAACCAGCTGCAGGCGGCGCAGCTTCTCCCCCAGTACGATCACTCCCAGCAGCACGCTGACCAGTGGGTTTACAAAGTATCCGAGGGCAGCGTCCGCGACGTGGTTGTTGTTCACCGCGTAGATGTACAGCCCCCAGTTCACGCTGATCAGCACCGCGGCGGCAGAGACGATCCACCACTGGCGCGCCGTGATCGCCCGCAGCTGCTTGTACCCGCGCACTGCAGCGAGCAGCAACAGCATGAACACCAGCGTCCACACGAAGCGGTGCGCCAGGATCTCCATTGGCGTCGCCGGCTGCAGGAGGGGGAAGAATGCGGGGAAAAGCCCCCACATCAGGTAGGACAGCAGGCCCCAGATCACTTATCTAGCTCCCATCGGTCGAATTCCAATACGCCCATAGACCGCCTCGGGGTCCGCGGGCTCCACGGCGTATGCCCGCTGCGCGAGTTCGCGGAGCTGCTCGGGCGTGGCGTGAACCAGCACCCCGTCGATCCGGAGCTTCTCCGGCTCGGTCTGCGCACTGCGGGCCATCCGTCCTACTGCCTGATTGATGACATCGGCGCGGGTGCGGCCCACCGCCGGCTCGGGCAGCACAGCCTGCGCGGTCGCTCCGAAGTATAGGGTACTCACGCGCGCATCCAGGCCCTGCACCAGGTCGATCACCGCCTTAGAGTCCCACGGGTGTTCCGGGTCGGGGGAAACTAGTGCCCAGCGAGGTTCGTCCCCGGTCATCTGGTCTAGCTGCTCGCGTGCATGCTCCCGGTACTGCGCCGGGGTGCCGTCGAAGGGGCCGAGCTGGTCGCCGTTGATGTTCGGCGGTTTCGAGGTCAGGTCCGAGGTGCTCATGGCTATGACGCCCAGTCCCATCGCAATGAGGCACAGTCCGGAAAGCCAGGCTACCCAGGCGGGCCGGCGCGTATCCTCCCAGTCCAGCTGGCGCTGCCGCTTCTTGTTCGCCTTCAACTGCTGGGGGCTGCGTCCCCGATACTGCCGTTCTTGGCTCACGGGTGTGTCCCTTCACCGGAACCCGGCGTGGCTATACCGTTGGCATCCCGCAGCCTGTCGAGGGCCAGCTGCAGATCCTCCGGGTACGGCGAGCAGACGGTCTTCCAGGAGCCATCAGGGTGCGGAAAGCCCAGCTCCACGGCGTGCAGCCACTGGCGGATGAGCCCCAGCTTCTCCGCGAGCTTCGGATCGCTGCCGTACATCGGGTCGCCGCACAGCGGGTGATGCAGCGCAGAGAAGTGCACGCGGATCTGGTGGGTGCGGCCTGTTTCCAGCTTCACCTCCAGCAGACTGGCTTGGCGGTGCGCCTCCAGCGTGTCGTAATGGGTGATGGCATGTTTGCCGTCTTCGCGCACGCTAAAGCGCCAGCCCGCGGACGGGTGGCGGCCGATCGGCGCGTCAATCGTTCCGGAGGTCGGGTCCGGGTGGCCTTGAACCAACGCATGGTAGGTCTTGGAAACCTCCCGGTCGCGGAAGGCATTCTTCAGCACGGTGTAGGCGCGCTCGCTGGCGGCGACAATCATCACCCCGGAGGTGCCGACGTCCAGGCGCTGCACGATGCCCTTGCGCTCCGGCGGGCCGGAAGTGGAGATGCGGAAGCCCGCGGCAGCCAGGCCGGAGGTCACGGTGGGGCCCTCCCAGCCGACGGTGGGGTGCGCGGCCACACCGACGGGCTTATCCACCACGATCACATCCTCGTCGGAGTAGAGGATGTCCATTCCCTCCACGTGCCGGGCGGGTTCTGCAGCCAGATCCCGCGGCGGGGCGGGCAGCGTCACGTCCAGCCACGCGCCTGCCACCAAGCGGTCGGACTTCCCCACCGGCGCCTGGTCTTGCAGGATGTCGCCGTCGGCAGCCAGCTCCGCCACTGCGGTACGGCTGAGCCCCAGCAGCTTGGATAAGCCGGAATCCACGCGCATGCCGGCCAGACCGTCCGGCACGGGCATCACTCGGTTCTCGCGAGTCATCGGCTCACCTCCTCGCTGGCATCCTCCTGTTCCTCACCGGCGTCCCCCTGTTCTTCCCGCTCCTCCCGTTCTTCACGCACGTGATTCGCTGGCTCGATGAAGAACGCGTAGATCAGGTAGCAGACAACACCGACGGTGATGGCGGCGTCCGCAACATTAAAGATCGCGAAGCTACCGAAAGAAAGAAAGTCCACAACGTGCCCGTGCATGCCCCCGGGCTCGCGAAACATGCGATCCAGCAGGTTGCCCGCCGCACCGCCGCCGATCAGGCCGATCGGTAGCGCCCCGGCCATGTAGCGCGTGCGCAGAGCCAGAACAATGCAGGCCAGGAACGCGATTAGCTGGAATACGGAGAAGATGATGGTGACGTTCGTCCCCATGGAAAAAGCCGCGCCGGGGTTGCGCACCAGATAAAGCCGGAAGAACTCGCCGATGACGGGGTAGGCCCGTTGCTCCTCTAGATTTTCGACGACCGCCCATTTAGTGATCTGGTCGACGACGATGATCCCGAACATCAGGGTCAAGGCGGCGAGAGATGCACGTTTTGAAGTCACGCTTATTCAGTCTAATGTCCGCCTGTTACGCTGTGAACTTGTGGGTATTTCTAGTAAGTCCGCGCTGGCTGTTTGCAGCGCCATTGGTATGGCCTTCACGACCGTCGCATGCTCTGACTCTGAGCAGCCGCAAGCTAAGCCGGCAGATGTGGCCGTGCCGGGCGTCAAGGTGGAGCTTGTAAGCCGCGGGGCTTCTCCCCAGGAGCCGATCGCCTGGTTCTCGCAGGAGGGCAGCCAGGAGGTCACGTACCACGCCACCCAAGGGTTCGCTCAGCACACTGTTGGTGCCGCTAAGGATGATGACGCCACCGCGTCGGCCACCGACGCCTCAGAGACGGCGAAGGAAGACGAGCAGCCGGATGTTGACGAGCTGGACTACGACGAGGTCACCATGAACCTGCCCTTGTCCGCCGAGGTCACGACTGACGGTAAGGGGCGCCAGACCAATGTGACCGTGGGCGAGCCAACCGGCACCAACGACGAGCGGAACGAGGACATCGCCACGGCCAAGGGCTTCAAGATGACCACTGAACAGGAAATCGACGGGCGCGCGACCTCCCGCAGCTACACCGCCCCCGATGAAGCCAGCGCGACCGCCCGCGCCAGCGTGGAATCCGCGCTGAACCAGATGAACGACTTCCCTTTGATCTTCCCCACCGAGCCCGTGGGAGTGGGCGCGAAGTGGACGGTTTCCAACCGCGTGGACGGCGACATTTCGATGACCCAGAAGGTCACTTATTCCCTGCTGGAACGCGAGGGGCAGACCGTCTCGCTCAAGGTGGAGGTTTCCCGTAGTCCTGCAGTGGCCACGTTGGCACAGACCGATCTGAAGGTGCTGGACGTCGAAACCGAGTCCAGCGGGCAGATCGCGCTGGATCTAAACAAGGTTCTGCCCACCCGGGGCCACATCAACGTGGAGACGAAGGTCACCTACGGGCAGGATGATTCCCCGGTCCGCGTGGTGCAAACCTCCACCTCGAAGTCGAAGTGGAGCCCTGAAAACTAACTCCCCCCCTGAAAAGGCAGGCGGCCTAGAGGTCCTTGCACATCGGCGGTACCTGATCCGGCAAGACGTTTTCCACCAGGGTGCAGGCCCAGCCCTGGTCCAGCTTCCACTTGCCGTCCTCGCTGACGAATTCCACGTCGCTGACCACGTGCGGTTCCTGGTCGGGCACGGTCAGGTTCACGGTTGCGTTGACGTTGCCGGGGGTCAGGCTGGGCAGTACGGGGTCGACGACTTCGAGGGTCGCGCCGGACTCGGTGCGGGACTTCGTCAGGGCGTCAAAAAGCTCCGGGGCCTGGTCGCCGTTCACGACCGTGTCCACCTTCTCCTCGGTCGGAACTTCCGGGTCTACGGCGCGGTTCAGCACGCCCGACAGCTCCTCCGCAGTCGGGGTTTCGTTCTCAGCCGCTTCAGAGGATTCAGCGGAGGTGGTGGCAGAGGAAGAGGAGGTGCTGTCGGAGGAATCGTCGTCGTTGCCGCAGGCGGAAAGGGTCAGCCCGGCAGCCAACACGGCGGATACCGCCGTTGCGCGAGTAAGGATCTTGGTGCTACGAGAGTGGCGCTGGGTAGAACGCACGAGAATGCTCCTTCGAAGATTGGACGGTGTAATGCTAATGATCGTGTGCAAATAACCGAGTAGGAAAATAGTGCTCGGTGGCACACTGCCGGAGACAGCTGTGCACATGGAGTACACGTTCCAAAAAAAAATTTGGGGAACCAGTTTCCGACTATACAAGCCATACTGTTGCAGATGTTATTCGTGTGATTTGCACCAAAAGGCACGAGCCGCCGACCAGGGATGGACATTACAGAAGCAGCCTCACCTATGCGTTGGCATACACGACTATTCCGTGGAGCTCATACGCTGCCGGGCAAACTGACTGAGCAACGCCAGCACTGCTATCCCGGCCGCGGAAATACAGAGAAGAGTTGGCGTCGCATTTACCGAAACCAGTAAAGCCCCGAAGATTGCCCCTAGTGCGGAGCCCAAGTAATTGGCGGAAGCATTCGCAGCCACGGCTGTAGCCCCGTCGGCCGGGTTCGCTTGAAGCAGGATGTGTTGCTGAGGTGCGAGCGAGGCCCACCCGCACATTCCCCATACGAACAAGCTAGCAACCATGATCCACGCGGTTTGGTCTTGTGTCATGCCGAGCAGCGCAAGAGTGAGACCCCCGAGTATGACCATGCTCAGTTGCAACGGGGCACGCCGGTCTAACAGTCTGCCTACACCTAGTGCTCCCACCGCGCCCCCAATGCCCCAGACCCAAATCGCAAGCGTCTGGTGAGACGCCAAGCTTCCTGCGGACAAAATCACGGTCATGTAGGTGTAAAGCCCAAGAGAAGCAACACCAGTCAGCAGAGTTACGGTCACCGTAACTAGATTTTTAGGTCGCGCGATCGAGAGCAATCGTTCCCGGGCACCAGAAGCAGGGATCTCTGGCAGCTCGCCTCCGCGCAGGACAATTCCCGCTAGCGCGGCGCCTCCGATAGCTGCGATCAGCAGCATGGCGGCTCGCCATCCCCATTGGTGTGCTAACGCCAGACCTGTCGGGACGCCAAATACGGTGCCGATTGCCAAACCCGCAAGAACCAGTGCCAATGCACGCCCACGATGTGCTTCCCCTGCAATCTCTGCCGCGACCGCGGATGACAAGGGCGAGTACACACCCGCTGCTGCGCCAGCCACCACTCGGGAGACTAAGAAGAACCCTACAGTCGGCGAAAACGCCGTGGCTAGGTTTGCCACAGTGAAGATAAGCAAGGACACGATGAGGCTCCACCGTGACCGCCTTCCTGCGCGTCCAGCCAACAAGGGCCCTGCTATCGCATATGAGCCGGTGAAGGCTGCTACGCCCAGGCCGACAGTAGCTTCGCGTGCGTCTAGCGATGAGGCGATAGTGGGAAGGAGACCAGCAACAACATATGCGTCCAGCCCGAGCGCGACACTCCCCACCACGAAGGGCCAGAGCCGTCCCATCATTCCTGTACCTCTGTAGAGACAGTATTGGCCACCACAGCGGAAAGCACTCCAGGGAACAAGCGATCGAGGTCTTCACTCCGCAACCGGATCAGACATGCACGCCCCTCGCTCCGGGTCCAAGTCACGCCCGACTCCCGCAACATACGGGTGTGGTACGTAAGCGTCGATCGAGGCAAGTCGTCCGCGAGCTCGAGACTGTCGTGCTCGAGCCCGTCAGCCAGACGTCGAATCATCTCGAGACGCGTGGGATCGCTCAGGGCGCCCAACACCCTGGCCAAGGTGATTTCATCAGTTTCTGGGTGGTGATACTTGCGAGGGGACATACAACCTCCTTCAATCGTGCAACAATACTTGCATGATAATCATGCAAGAATTACTGCACAACTTCATCCCATTCGCCGAGACTCGATCAACGCCTTCGATTAACGCGCCTAGGCGTCACGTAAATTGGTCACATGACTTCCAGCCCCTCGCAGAACTACCTGCAGATCCCCGTCCTCGGCACCGGCGGTACCATCAGTTGCACCCACTCCCCCGAAGGCGACCTTGTACCCACTCTGACCTGTGCAGACATTGTCAACCAGGCTCGTATTCCCCAGGGCTTCCAAGCCCTGCCGCACGACATCATGAGCATCGACTCCAGCTCCATCACCCTGCCCCAGATCGACGAGCTCGTCGCCCACATCGCACGCTTCTGTTCCCCCGCCCCGGCCGGCGTCGTGGTGCTGCACGGAACCGACACGATGGAGGAATCCGCACTCGCCGCCGCATGCGCTTTGGATCTTCCCTGCCCTGTTGTGTTTACGGGCGCCCAGCGCCCGGGTGATGACGCCGCACCGGACGGCCCGGCCAACCTTTCCCGCGCGTTCGCCGCACTTGCATCGGGGGAGCTTTCTGCGGGGGTTCACATCGTTTTCGGGGATGCCATCCTGCCCGCCCGCGGGGCTTACAAGGCTCACACCACTGCCGAAACGGCCTTCCGCAATGCACTGATTGACTCTGGGAAACACGATGGCGCGTCCCCCATCACGGATGGCACTGCCCTACCTCCGCTACAGGTAGCGGGGCTATACGTGCCCATCGTCAGCACCTTTGCGGGCGATGATGGGCAACTTATTCGGGCGCTGCGAGAGCAGGACAAGCGGGAGCAGGGCACAAAGGTTGGCGCCAAGGTAGGTGCCGTGGACGGCCTGGTGCTGGCCGCCATGGGCTCCGGCAACATTCCCACAGCTGTCGCCGAGGAGCTGGAGGCCTGGCGCGCGGAGCGTACCGCCGAGCTGCCGGTGGTGGTCTGCAGCCGGGTACCAACCGGCGGGATTTCCTTCGTCTACGGAGGTACGGGCGGCGGCGCCCAGCTGGCCCGCGCCGGCTTCCGTAGCGGCGGGGCGCTGCGTCCCAGCCAGGCGCGCATCGAATTGCTCTACAAACTCGCCCGCGCTCGCTAGTCCCCTCTCAGTTTCTAGTCCTCCGCCAGCCCGTCGAGGTCCCAGGCCAGGCTGTCCAGCGGGTCGGCGGGGCTTAGGTCTTCATCGTCAATGCGGAAGGTGCGGGTCTTCCCCGGGCCGGTCGCGGCGGTCTCGAAACGCACGCTGACCACCCCGTTGCCGGATCCCTGCACCCACCCGTGCCCGAACTCCACGTGCGATACATCCTGGGTGGCATGCCACACGGGGCGGGCCGTGGTGGCGTCATCAACCAAAGAACTAAACCCCGCATCGGTTTCAGGGGCGACGATGGGCACCGGCGGGCCGTCGAGTTCGGGGAACAGCAGCTCCTGGCGGTCGGCCACCAGCCCGGACACGCTCACCCCGACCAGGCGAAAGGCACCGGCCTGCTCGGGGCGTGGCATCAGGCGCTGGGCGAGGGCAAAGATCTTGTCGAAGTCCTCCGTCGGCGCGGGCAACCCGGCGGACTTCGTGTGCAGCTGAAAGTCGGTGGTGCGCGTCTTGACGGTCACAGTGCGGGCGGCGCGGCCGTCCTTCAACAGGCGGCGGTGCATGGCCAGCGCGGTCTCGTGCAGCACGCGCATGGCCTCTGCGGTGGTGCGCGCGTCCACCTGCAAAGTCCTTTCCGCGCTGACTTGCTTGGCGGGCGCGCGGGGAGCGACGGGCCGCGGGTCGTCGCCGGCGGCCATGCGCTGCACCTCGACCCCAACCGAGCCCAGGGCGCCGCGCACATCCGTGGTGTCGGCGGCAACGAACTGTCCGATCGTGTCGATCCCCATGGTGTGCAACTTGCCTTGTGCAACCTTGCCGATCCCCCACACGTCGCCAACGGGCCGGTCGGCGAAGACCTCCATGCGCGCCTCGGGCGGTACTACGAACACCCCGTGGGGCTTAGCCAGGTCGCTGGCCATCTTCGCGTCCAGCTTGGTCGCGGCCATGCCGACGGAAGCGGGCAGGCCGGTCTCCTCTTCGACTCTAGCCTGCAGGTTCTCGGCCCAGTCGCGGGCTTCCGCGGCGCTATCCAACCCCTGCGGCTCGGCGAAGCCCTCGTCCACGGATAGCTGTTCCACCACGCCAGCGTGGGAGCGGATGACCTGGAAGATGCGGCGGGAGGCGGCCGCGTACACCTCCTTGCGTGGTTTAACCACCACGGCGCGGTTGTTGCACAGGCGCACGGCCTGCCCCATCGGCATCGCCGAGCGGGCCCCGAAAGCCCGAGCCTCGTAGGAGGCACCGGCTACTACCCCACGGCCTCCCAAGCCACCGACCAGCACCGGCCTATCGCGCAGGGTCGGTCGGGTGAGCTGCTCGACGGAGGCGAAGAACGCATCCATATCGATGTGAGCCACCCAGCGCATGCGCGTACCCTGCGGGTCTTTCTTTAGGACGCCACCGACGCCACCGCGATGTCAGCCGAGCAGCCATCGGCGACGTCGTGGCTGAGCTGCTCGTCGACGACAACCTTCACATCTGTGGCCAGCACTTCCTTGGCGATGGCATCCGCGTGGGTGCGCGCCCACTCTTCCTTGTCCGCGGGCACGGAAAGGGTCAGGTGGATCCGGTCGGTGATCTGCAGGTCGGCGGCCTTGCGGGCCTCCTGCAGGCCGCGCACGCGGTCGGCGGCCCAGCCCTCGGCCTCCAGCTCCGGGGTGGTCTGGGTGTCCAGCACCACCAGGCCGTCCTGGCCGGATACCTCTGCCGTGTGCTCCGGCTCAGCGGCCACGAGCTTGCGGGTGAACTCGCCATCCTGCAGGTCGATGCCGTCGGCGGTGACCACGCCCGCGTCGTCGACGGTGTAGTTGCCGGACTTCACGGCCTTGATGACGCGCTGGACGTCCTTGCCCAGACGTGGCCCGGCCGCGCGGGCATTCACCACGACCTCGAAGCCGCCGACCTGGGCGACGTCCTCGGTCAGCTCGACCTGCTTGACGTTCACCTCGTCGGCGATGATCTTCGTGAAGTCCTCCAGCGCGCTGGCGTTCGGCAGCGCGACGGTCAGCTTCGGCAGCGGCAGGCGGTTGCGCAGCTTGTGTGCCTTGCGCAGGGAGCTCGTCGCGGAGCTGACCGCGCGCACGGCATCCATGGCCTCCACCAGCTCCGCGTCGGCGGGTAGATCCTCGGCCTTCGGGAAGTCCGCCAGGTGCACGGAGCGCTCACCGGTCAGGCCGCGCCAGATCACCTCGGTGGTCATCGGCAGCAGTGGAGCTGCCGCACGGCACAGGGTCTCCAGCACGGTGTACAGGGTGTTGAAGGCCTCGGGGTGGACGGCGTCGCCCGCCCAGAAGCGGTCGCGGGAACGGCGGACGTACCAGTTAGTCAGCGCGTCGCAGAACCAGCGGATCTCGTCGCAGGCAGTGGCGATGTCCGTGTTGTTCAGCGCATCGGTCACCCCCTGCACAGTGTCGCGCAACTTCGCCAGGATGTAGCGGTCCAGCACGTTGGTGGAGGACGTATCGTACTGCGCCGGCAGGGAGGCGTAGAGGCGCAGGAAGGAGTAGGCGTTCCACATGGGCAGCATCGCCTGGCGCACGCCCTCGCGGATGCCCTGCTCGGTGACGATCAGGTTGCCGCCGCGCAGGATCGGCGAGCTCATCAGGAACCACCGCATGGCGTCGGAGCCGTCGCGGTCGAAGACTTCGTTGACGTTCGGGTAATTGCCCTTGGACTTACTCATCTTCAGCCCGTCATCGCCCAGCACGATGCCGTGGGCCACGACCTTTTTGAAGGCCGGGCGGTCGAACAGGGCGGTGGACAGAACGTGCATGGTGTAGAACCAGCCACGGGTCTGGCCAGAGTACTCCACGATGAAGTCCGCCGGGGAGTGGGTATCGAACCACTCCTTGTTCTCGAACGGGTAGTGCTTCTGCGCAAACGGCATGGAGCCCGACTCGAACCAGCAGTCCAGCACCTCCGGCACGCGGCGCATGGTGGACTTGCCCGTCGGATCATCCGGGTTCGGGCGGGTCAGCTCATCAATGTCCGGGCGGTGCAGAGAGGCCGGCTTGCGGCCGAAATCGCGCTCCAGCTCCTCCAGGGAGCCGTAGACATCCATGCGCGGGTAATCCTCGGAGTCAGAGACCCACACCGGGATCGGCGCGCCCCAGTAACGGTTGCGCGAGATGTTCCAATCGCGGGCGCCTTCCAGCCACTTGCCGAACTGCCCGTCGCGGATGTGGGAGGGCATCCACTCGATCTGCTCGTGGTTCAGCTCCACCATGCGGTCGCGGAACTTGGTCACGGCCACGAACCAAGACGGCAGGGCCATGTAGATCAGCGGCTCGCCGGAGCGCCAGGAGTGCGGGTAAGAGTGCTCGATCGTCTGGTGTCGCAGCACGCGGCCCGCGGCCTTCAGGTCCTTAATGATTGCCTTGTTCGCGTCGAAGACCAGCTGGCCCTGGTAGTCGGGCGCCAAGGAGGTGAACTTGCCGTCCATGTCCACCGGGATCTCCAGGTCAATGCCCGCTGCCTCACAGGTGAACATATCGTCCTCACCGAAAGCCGGAGCCTGGTGGACCACGCCCGTACCGTCGGCGGTGGTGACGTAGTCGGCGCACAGCACGCGGAAAGCACCCGCCTTGAACTGCCTGCCCTCTCCGCCCTCGGTACCCTCGCCGGCGCCGGTTTTCTCGCCCGCACGCTCGGCGAAGTACTTGAACAGCGGCTCGTAGGTCATGCCCTCCAGCTCAGCACCCGTGAAGGTGCCCAGAACCTCGGCCTTCTCCCCCAGCTCCTTGGCGTATGCACCGCGCAGGTCGTCGGCCAGCACCACGGTCTTTCCATGCATGCCCTCTGCGCCGTCGGCACCGATGGCGTCATCACCAATCCGCACCGCGGCGTAGGTCACCTCGGGGTGGACCGCCAGGGCGAGGTTCGCCGGCGTGGTCCACGGGGTGGTCGTCCAGCCGATAAACGCGGCATCGGCGAGCTCCGGGTGCTCAGCCAGGGTCTTCACAGAGGCAGTGTCCTCGGTCGCGCCGGTGATCGGGAAGGTCACCGTGATGGTCGGATCCTGGCGCATCTTGTAGGAATCATCCAGGCGGGTTTCCTGGTTGGACAGCGGCGTGTGCTCCGCCCAGGAGTACGGCAGAACGCGGAAGCCCTGGTAGATCAGGCTCTTGTCGTAGAGGGCCTTGAAGGCCCACATGACGGACTCCATGAAGCCCGGGTCCATCGTCTTGTAGCCGTTGTCGAAGTCCACCCAGCGCGCCTGGCGGGTGACGTATTCCTTCCACTCGTCCGTGTAGCGCAGCACCGAGGTCGCGCAGTACTCGTTGAAGGAGCGCATGCCCATCTCTTCGATGCCGGCGCGATCCTTGATGCCCAGCTGCTTCTCCGCCTCCAGCTCGGCGGGCAGGCCGTGGCAGTCCCAGCCGAAAACGCGGGCAACCTTCTTGCCCTGCATGGTCTGGTAGCGCGGGACGATGTCCTTGACGTAGCCCGTCAGCAGGTGGCCGTAGTGCGGCAGGCCGTTGGCGAAGGGCGGACCGTCGTAGAAGACATATTCCTCGTTGCCCTCGCGGGAGTTAACGGATTCGTTGAAGGTGCCGTCCTTCTCCCAGTACTTCAGCACGTTCTCTTCGAGTGCGGGGAAGGCGGTCGAACCGCCATTGGACATATCGACGCGCGGGTAGGCGCCGCCTGCTGGGGTTGCTTCGCTCATGGTGTGGTACCTGTTTCTTCGCTCTTTTTAGTGACGCCCACAGTTTCGCTGTCGGCGGTGTTCTCGCTAAAAAACAGGGACGCATCGGCTAGAAACGCCTTGCGCGGTACCACCCTGATTGGCGTAATTCGTGATACGCCCTCTTCGTCTCTTACGGCGATAACGTGCCGCGACTCCGCCTGGGTCTAATAAGTGCCCGCCCTAGCCTTCGCGTGTGGAGTGCGGACACCGTTCTTCCAGGAACGCTCCCCGATGATGGCCGGATCAATGCGTACTTTTGAAGGATATTCAGTTACGGCTCCCACCTTACACTGCCGTGTGCGGGATCAGAGCCTTAGCCCTTAGCGAACCTTTAGCGCTTGCGATGGCGGATCAGATCGTAGACAAACAATGCCACGCCGATCAGGGCTACGGTCACGCAGATCCAGGCCCAGATGGTGGATCCGACCGCGAGACTAACGACTAGGGCCGCAAAGCCGAGAACCGCCAGGAGGATTGCTGCAGCGAGCATCGTTACTGTTTCCTCCTGGCGGTCGGTAGTGGGCCGTTACTAAGGCGCTGGTGCTATTAGTTGTCTTCGCCCTCGATCTCGATGGAGCCCGCCGGAGCGGCGGTGCCGCGGCTGTTCAGATCTTCCAGCTGAGACTCCAGGAAGGTCTTCAGGCGGGTACGGTACTCGCGCTCGTAGGTGCGCAGCTCCTCGATGCGTGCCTCGAGGGTGGTCTGCTGCTTCTTGACCGTGTTCATGATCTCGGTGTGCTTGCGCTCTGCGTCCTCCTGCAGGGCGTTTGCCTTCTCCTGTGCGGAGCGGATCTGTGCCTGGGACTGAGCAGTAGCGTCGGAGATCATGACCTCGGACTTCTGCTTTGCGTCTGCCAGCAGTGCGTTGGACTTCTCCTCCGCGTCTGCCAGCATCTTCTCGGAGCGGGTCTTCGCATCCGCCAGCTGAGCCTCGGAGCGCTTCTGTGCGTCCGCCAGGGTGTTCTTGGAGCTGCTGTCGGCGTCGTCGATGGTCTTCTTCGCGGTAGCGCGAGCCTCTTCCAGCATGGCGTTGGACTCTGCCTTCGCGTCACCGGTCAGGCGGTCTGCCGTCTCCTGTGCCAGGGACAGCACGCGGGCTGCCTGCATGTGGGTCTCGGCGGTCGCGACGCCGGACTTGCCGTCGCCGGAAGCAGCCGGAGCCTGCTTCTTGGCATCCTCAGCAGCCTTCTCTGCCTTAGCGGCGCGATCCTCAGCGGCCTTCAGCTTGGCCTCGTAGTCAGCCTTGATCTTCTTCTCGATCTCGGCGATGTTTGCCTGGGAAGCGGCCTGCGGCTGAGCCTTGCCCTGCTCTGCCTGAACCTCGGCGCGAGCGTCCTTGCGAGCCTGCTCCAGCTTCGCGGAGTACTCGGACTCGAACTGGCCACGCAGGTCGGACTCAATCTTGCGACGCAGTGCAGCCTCGTCAACCTGGGAAGCACCAGCAGCGCCTGCTACACCGGCGCCAGCGCCATTAGCGGAACCGGACTCCAGCTGCTCGACCTTCAGCTTGAGGTCGGAGTTTTCGTCCTGCAGTTCCGCAAGAGTGTCCTCCACGAGATCCAGGAACTGGTCGACCTCGTCCTCGTTGTAACCACGCTTGCCGATCGGCGGCTTGCTAAAAGCTACGTTGTGCACATCAGCCGGAGTGAGTGGCATAGGTTGTCCCTTTCCCTTTCGGATTGCCTCAAAGTGCTAGAAGGCGTTCACAACAGTAATGAACTATTGATGGTTTATGAAACAGTTACAAAGCATACCAGCATAAGCTGGTTCAGTCTCAACTTTAGATCGAGATTAACTGCGTAGCGCGGCATAACACCGTATAGCTCAGCCTCAACATTAATTTACTGCAACCTCATTAACACCACAGACAGGACATCACCCCCTAGTTTCACCCCCATACAAAAGTTTCTTCACCTATTCGGTGTGAACACGTAACGCTAGAAACGCGCCGACGATGTAACAGGTGAAGGAAATAAGGAAACCGCCACCGGCCAAGACCCACATTCCCGACCGGCAGCGGCTTCCGTCACTACACACGACATCTCCGCAGCCTCACTCACTTACCGCGAAGATGTCTCCAATCCTAGCCCCACGAACGGATATTCACAACAGCTTGCTGAATATCCGTTTCATTCTTCTCCCCCCGGCATCCACCCCCTTAGTTTTATAACTTTAAGGATGCACTGATATCGGCCTCGCTAGTGAACTACTAGCGGGTTCTTGGACGAAGAATCCTCCAAAGAACTTTTCGCCCTATCTTCGCCGTACTGTCGCTGCACTTTCGCTGTGTTAGCGAACAAATGCCCCAAGAAGCATGGTCAGCAACTGCAGACCGAAAAACAAAACAAGCACGGAGACATCCAGCCCCACACCCCCGAGCTGAACCGGCGGAATCAACTTCCTAAGCGCCTTAACCGGGGGATCTGTAACCACAAACAGCGGCTCGGCCACAATGCTGAACCAGCGCTGCGGGCGCCAGTTACGGGAAAAGGACTGAATCATTTCGATAATGATGCGCAAGATCAAAATCAGAATGTAGAAGCGAATCAGCCACATCAGCAGAAGCAGGATTTCGTTCACTTAAGCACTCTCTATTGTTTAACGACCTTTATGAGTTAAAAGACTTCTAAAACGGCTGGCGCGCTGGCTAGATGGTCTCCGCGATGGCATCCAGCTGATCCTGCGCCAGGGTCACGCCCTTCGGCAGCAAGATGAAGTTACGCACACCCTTGAGCTTCTTTAGCTGTGCATCCAGGCCGCGGCTCAGGCCAGCGGCGAAGTCTAGTACTCGCTTTGCCTCGCCCTTTTCCATTCCGCTGAGGGAGAAGACGACAACCTCGCGAGCCTTGAGGCTATCCACCAGCTCGCCGGCCTGGGTGTAGGAGCTCAAGGTAAAGGACACGAAGGCCGAAGGATCCTTCTCCTTCGCCGGAGCCTCCGCGTAGGAGGAGGAATAGTGGCTTCCGCCGCGGGAAGAGTAGCGATCCTCGCGGTCGCCCCGCTCTGCGCGGTCAGCGTACTCGGAACGGCCATAACGGCCGCCGCGCTCTGCGCGGTCGCCAAAGTCACGCTCAGAACGGGAACGGTAGGAAGGCTCGTGGGCATCACGCTCAACACGGTCTGCGCGATCAGCACGGTCGCGCTCGCGAGAGCCGTAGCCGTCGCTGTAGTAATCCGTGTTGTAGGTTTCCACGGAATCAAAACCGAAGAACCGCTTGGTCTTGTCCATGAAGTTTTCTGACATTGCTCTGTAGGAACCTTCCGTTGGTTGAATCTCTTAGCTTGTTAAGGAATGTATGCAGCTATGTGGTTTAAAGTACTGGTCGCGCGCCCATTATATCCGTACCGACACGCACCAGCGTGGAGCCTTCCGCGAGGGCAATCTCCAGGTCGCCGCTCATTCCAGCGGAGTACACGGCAGCGCCCGTCACACGGTCTGTGATGCGCTCGACGAGCTGCCGACCCCGGGCAAATACGGCCGCCGGATCGGCGTCCAGCGGCGGTACCGTCATCAGCCCGCGCAGCTCCAGGTTCTCGGCCGCGGCCACGGCATCGGCCAGTTCGTCGATGTCCGCCTCCACTGCCCCGCCGCGCTGCGGATCACCGTCGGCGCTGAATTGCAGGAGCACCGGCAGGCGCTCGCTTCGATCGCCGCGCTCCAACGCCAGGCCCGCGCCGCGATCCAGCGCATTCAGCAGCTTCAGCGAATCCACGGTGTGCACGGCGGCTGCCCACCGCGCAACAGAGTTCGCCTTCTTCGTCTGCACCTGACCCACCATGTGGAACTGCAGACCTGTATCTACCAATTGTGCGTGCTTATCGCGCGCTTCCTGTTCGCGGTTCTCGCCGACGGCGGTGACGCCCAGCTGTGTCAGCAGCTTCACGTCCTCAGCAGGGTGAAACTTGGTGATGGGCAGCAGATCCGCTCCCCCGGCCACCGCAATGCGGCGCCTGACGCGCGCCAGGTTCTCAGCGATCTCCTGCGCCCGGGGACTCAGGTTCGCCGAGCCACCGGGAAGGTCATCGGCCACCTGGTTTTCGCTGTTCACGCTCTTCTGCTCCGTCATGGCATCCACACTACGCCCGCCTGACGGCCAGTCGTCCCCTCCCGGCGGTAGGAGAAGAAACGATCGGCGTGCTCCGGGTCGATTGTGCAGCGCGGATCCGCATCAATACTGCGCACTCCGAGGGAGAGCAGTTGGCGGGTCAGACCAGCACGAATGTCCAACCCATGGGTGCCCTGGGCGGTGGTGGTTGCCGAGCCGGGAAGCTTGGACTCCACATCCGCAGCCATAGCCTGCGGCACTTCGTAGTTCTCTCCGCTAGCAGCGGCGCCGAGCAGCGCGTGAATGTTGCTAGGCACAGCTCCCAGGTCTTCCATGCGGGCAATGGTGCGGCGCAGAATTCCGTTGCGGGCTCCCATTCGCCCAGCGTGAACCGCAGCGATCACGCCCGCGTCCTCATCGGACAGCAAAACCGGAACGCAGTCAGCGGTGAGGACGATCAGCGCAGTACCTCGCAGGGTGGTAATGAGGGCGTCAGTAGCCTCGATGACGGGCGACGCAGGAGCCTCAGCGGGCGCAGAAGACACAAGGTGGTCGGCGGTGACCTCCGTGACGTTCGGCGAGTGGATCTGCTCCATAAACACCAGGCGCCCCACGTCCAGACCCAGCACATCCGCCAGGCGCTGGCGGTTGTGAGCCACAGCCGCCGGGTCATCGCCCACGTGATCGCCCAGGTTGAACGAGGCGTAGGCGCCCGTAGAGATCCCACCGTTGCGGTCGGTGAAGACCTTCCGCACCTTCGGGCTCTGGTCGTGGCTCAAAGCAAACTCCTTAGTTTTGGCATCTGGTGAGGTGGTATCCGGCGGACTAGTTGAAGTCCGGCAGATCCAGGTCGTCCTCTTCCTCAGTCAGATCCACGCCAGAGTTGGTGGAGTTTTGCGGCTGCTGCGGAGCGGAAGTGAACAGGCCGCCACCCTGGTTAGTCTGCGGCTCCGGCTGCGCGTGCTGCGGCACGGTGCCACGGCGCTGCGCGAAGCTGGACTGGGTGCCAGCCTGCGGTGCGGCCGGATCGGCCTGCGCGGAGCCCGCCTGCGGGGCCTCTTGCCCCTGCACTGCGTACTGGGAGTTCTGGCCAGCCTGCGGAGCCTCCTGGCCGCCGAACAGGTTGGTCGACTGTGCAGCGCCGGCACCTGCAGCCGCGTCCGCGCTCTCCTGCGCGTGGTGCGCACCGGAGCGCTGGTTGTTGGACGTCGCGGACGGGGAATCGTCGAAGCCGGTGGCGATGACGGTCACGCGGACTTCGTCGCCCAGCTGGTCGTCGATGATGGTACCGAAGATCAGGTTGACGTCCTCGTCGGCCTTCTCCTCCACCAGGTCCGCGGCCTGGGAAACCTCCAACAGGCCCAGGTCGGAGCCGCCAGCGAAGGAAAGCAGCACGCCCTTGGCGCCTTCCATGGTGCTCTCCAGCAGCGGGGAGTTAATAGCCGCCTGGGTGGCCTTGACCGCACGCTGATCGCCGCGAGCGGTGCCGATGCCCATGAGGGCAGAGCCCGCGTCGGTCATGACGGAGCGCACGTCGGCGAAGTCCACGTTGATCACACCGGGGGTGGTGATCAGCTTGGTAATGCCCTCAACACCGCTGAGCAGCACCTCATCGGCCTTGCGGAAGGCCTCCATCATGGACAGCTGTTCCTCGGACATCTTCAGCAGCGAGTCGTTGGGAATAACGATCAGCGTGTCACAGACCTCGCGCAGGGCCTCGATGCCCTCCATGGCCTGCTTGCTGCGGCGACGGCCCTCGAAGCCGAAGGGGCGGGTAACCACGCCGACGGTCAGGGCGTTCTGCTTCTTCGCGATGTTCGCCACGACCGGGGCTGCACCCGTGCCGGTGCCGCCACCCTCACCTGCGGTGACGAACACCATGTCGGCACCGGCCAGGATCTCTTCGATCTGGTCCTTGTGATCCTCTGCGGACTTGCGACCAACGTCCGGGTTAGCGCCAGCGCCCAGGCCGCGGGTCTCCTCGCGGCCGATGTCCAGCTTGATGTCCGCATCGGTCAGCATCAGAGCCTGTGCATCGGTGTTGATGGCGATGAATTCCACGCCCTGCAGCTGCTCGTCGATCATGCGGTTGACGGCGTTTACTCCGCCGCCGCCGACACCGACCACCTTGATCTCAGCGAGGTGGTTTCCAGGATTCGTCATGTGCGCTTTTCCGCCTTCCTAAAGAATTTTTCGTGCTTTGCGGTTTACCGGTTTGCTGTTGCGTCCATCTTCCTAGCCGTCAAGCATTTAGCGGTGCATATTTTTGGTGGCGTGTCGTATCCTTAAAGTTCAACTTAAAGCTTAAACTGGGGTTTCATCCCCACTTCAGCCCTGCCTGACGGTGGGCATAGCGGGGTTCGAGACATTCCAATTTCCCTCGCGTCCCAACACAATTCGGGTCGCCTCGGCCTTCTCGTCCGCCCTATCGGCGGAGCCCCAATACACAGCCTGATTAGGGAAGAAGAGGCGAATGCTATCCGCCGACTCGGCCTCAATCCCCTCCAGCTTCCCGCGCAGATCATCCGAAAGCGCAGTCAGAGCCTTCGTCGCCGCGTCGATAGCCCGGGCGTCGTCCGCCTTGGTCTTCTTAAACTCCAAAGACCCTTCAGGCTTCACACCCGTCAAAAACACCTGCCCATTTTCGTCCACCACGTGCGGTGTGTCGCCATCCATGACGTAGCCGATGGCCTGGTGCTCGGTCACATCGACCGTCACCGTCGTGGGCCAGGAGCGCTTGACGGTCACCTTCTCCACCCACGGCACGGCGGATACGCCCTGGGCGGCTTCTGCCATGTTCAGGCGCAGCATGTTATCGCCCGCGTTAATGGCGCTGGCCTCTCGGATCGCCTGCGGATCCGCGTTCGTCGTGCCCTGCACATCGATCTGCGACACCTTCACGATGGGCGCCGCATACGCGAGCACACCCAGCAGCACGACCAGCGCCACTAGCCCCGCGACCAGCCACTGCAGGCGCTTACGCGGCGTGTTCTGACCCTTCTGGCCCTTCGAGCTTCGCTGGTTCTTCTCGCTTCTTGCTCTTGACGCCCTACTCACCCGCGATCACCACGGTCCAGCTCCAGCAGAATCTCGTCCGCCAGCATCGTCACGGTGCCCGCCCCGATGGTCAGAACCATGTCGCCACGCTGCACCAGCCCGGCGACTACCCCGGCCACACGCGAGAAGTCAGGCTCGAAGACGCACTCGGTGGAGGCATCGATCTTGTCTCCAACAATCCGCGAATCCACGCCTTCCACCGGCTCCTCGCGGGCGCCGAAGATGTCCAGCAGCACCACCTGATCGGCCAAGGACAATGCCTCGGCGAACTCGTCGGCGAAGTTGATCGTGCGCGAGTAAAGGTGCGGCTGGAATACGGCCACGATGCGCCCACCGCGGGCTTCCACCCGCTGACGTGCGGCCGACAGGACGGCCGCGACCTCGGTCGGGTGGTGCGCGTAGTCGTCGTAGACTTCCACGTCCTGGCGGGTGCCGTGGTACTCAAAGCGGCGGCGAACGCCGTCGAAACCACCGACGCCCGCGATGACTTTCTCCACGTCCGCGCCCAGCAGCACACTGCCCAGCACGGCCGCAGTTGCGTTCAACACCATGTGGATGCCCGGAATGGCCACGCGCAGCGAATAGGTGCCAGCACCCTGCTGCGCGGCTCTGTTCACGGTCTCAGTCAGTCGCAAGGCGGAGACGGTGCCCTCGGCGGTAACCTCCGTGCTTTCGATGATCGCTGCTGGGGGCACGGAAGAGTGGGCGTCACAAGCCTCGGCAGTGCCATAACCAACAACGCTAAACGGCAAGGGCTCGCCGTCCTCGGCACCGGCGATTAGCTTCTCGGCAAGCGCGGCCGAACCCGGATCGTCGAGGCACGCGACCAGGAAGCCACCCGGCACAATGCGGTGGGCGAACTTCTCGAATACCTCCCGGTAGGCCGCTTCGGTCTTGAAGTAATCCAAGTGGTCGGGCTCGATGTTTGTGACCACCGCGATTTCGGGCGAATAGGATAGGAAGGAACCATCGGACTCGTCAGCCTCGGCTACGAAAATCTCACCGGTGCCGTTGTGGGCATTCGTTCCCGCGCGATTCAGCTGGCCGCCAATGGCAAAGGAAGGATCCTGCCCCGCAGCCTGCAGCGCCGCCACGGCCATCGACGTCGTAGAGGTCTTGCCGTGCGTACCCGCCAGCAGGAAAGCACGACGATCCTGCAGCAACAGCGCCAGGATGTCGGAGCGGCGGAGCACCGGAATGCCTGCCTCGCGGGCGCCGACGAGTTCCGGATTATCCTGCGGAATCGCGGCGAAGGAGGTGACGACCACCGTCGGCGCCTCCCCCAGCAGGCGCAGATTCTCCTTTGCATGCCCGACCTGGATCTGCGCGCCGGCCGCGCGCAGCGCCATGATGCTGCGCGACTCCTTCATGTCCGACCCGCTGACCTGGTAGCCGCGGTCCAGCAGGATGCGGGCGATACCGGACATGCCGGCACCGCCGATGCCCACCATGTGCACGCGGGAGAGGTCCGTGGTCTGAGGCTGCTTGCTCATCGTGGAAGATGCCTTTCTGGAAGGAGGGGGTACAAAGAATTTGTTATGGGGGCTAGGGCTAAGCTTCGGCTGCTGCGATGATCTTTTCGGCGATCTTCTCGGCAGCGTCCCTGTGGCCCGCGGCCAGCGTTGCCAGGCTGGCGGCGTGCCAGCGGGTTTCGTCGCGCAGCAACGGGATGACTTCCTGGGAAACGCGGTGGCCGGTAAGCTCGGCATCCTTGATGATCACTCCGCCACCGGCGTGGGTGATCGGGCGGACGTTGAGCTCCTGCTCGCCGTTGCCGTGCGGCAGCGGCACGTAAATTCCCGGCAGGCCGACGGCGGAGACCTCGGCCACGGTCATTGCGCCTGAGCGGCACAGGATCGCATCCGCGGCGGCGAGAGCCAGATCCATGCGCTCGATGTACGGCACGGCCACGTAGGGAGGTGTGCCCTCCTTCACCGCTGTGGGCAGCTCAACCTCGTTCTTCTTGCCGTAGGCGTGCAGCACACCGATGCCCGCGTCCTGCAGGGTCTTCGCCGCATCCACCACTGCGTTGTTAATGCTGCGCGCGCCCTGCGAACCGCCGGTGACCAGCAGCAGCGGAGCTTCCGGATCCACGCCGAAGAACTCGCGAGCTTCCGCGCGCAGGGCCTTGCGATCCATCTTCAGCACGGATTCGCGCACGGGGATGCCCACGATCTCGGCATCCAGGCCAGAATCCTCCACCGCGGCCAGGCCAGTTCCGCCCAGCTTCACGCCCAGCTTGTTGGCCACGCCCGCGCGGGCATTGGCCTCGTGGACGAAGAAAGGGATCTTCAAAGAGCGTGCGGCCAGGTAGGCCGGGGCGGAAACATAGCCGCCGAAGCCGATAACCACGTCGGCCTCCACCTCGCGCAGCACCCGCTTCGTCTCCTTCAGAGCCTTGCGCAGGCGCAGCGGCAGCGTAGCCAGGTCCTTGTTCACCTTGCGCGGCACCGGCACCGGAGGGATCAGCTCCAGGTCGAAGCCGCGTGCCGGCACCAAGGTGGTCTCCAGGCCACGGGTGGTGCCCAGCGCGGTGATGCGCGCGTCGGGGCGCTGCGCGCGAACTGCCTCTGCCACGGCCATGGCGGGTTCAATGTGCCCGGCCGTTCCGCCGCCGGCAACGACGACTGATAGCTTCCGGTCGGCTTCTGGCTTCGGGTTCACTTTGGCTAGCGCCTCCTGTGTCGGTTATCGATAGTTCTGCGAGTCTTGCGCGCCCTCGGCGGCCCCGCCTCGTCCGCGCGGTGGCGGCTACGCGGCATTGGCTTCGGTGTCGCGGTGGGCGGCAGGTCCTGCCTTCGCGCTCCATCGTAGCCACGCAGGCGCGACTCGCCGCCGACGCGACGGATGGACTGCTCCACCCGGTCGCGTTCGCGGCGGACGTCCTGGCTCCCCCGGCCAGCGCTCGCCCGCTGTCGGGTAACTGGCTCGCCGTAGCTATAGGCCGTCTCGCGGCGCTCGTTCCGGCGCTGCTCGCCCGCCTTGTAACCCTGCGGCTCCGGCAGCAGGAGAATGCGGTCGATGAGCGGTCGGCCTTCGTGCTGCATGGAGGAGACCGTCTCGGGCTCGTTACGGGCACAGTTGCACAGCAGCCCCATGGAAATGAGGGTGATGATCGCCGACGAACCGCCGGCGGAGATCAGCGGCAGCTGGATGCCAGTCACCGGCAGCAGACCCACAACGTAGCCCATGTTGAAGAAAGCCTGCACGGAAATACCGATGGTCAGCGTTGCCGCCAGCAGCCGCAGGAAAGGATCCTTTTGCGCCAGGGCTGTGCGAATCCCGAACCAGGCCAGCATTCCAAACAGGAACACAACGAAGAGTGCGCCAAGAAGCCCCAGCTCCTCGCCCACAATGGCAAAAATAAAATCATTCTTTGCTTCTGGCAGGTAGAACCACTTTGCTCGGGACTGTCCCAAACCGACGCCGAACATCCCACCATCAGACAGAGACAAAATGCCCTGGTGGGAATGGTAGGCCGCACCTTGGGTCGTGGACTCGCTGAAGTTCAGCGTCAGGGCGTCCTTCCACGTCTTAATACGATCACCGCGGAAGCTCTGACGGGTGATCGCATACACGCCCAGCACCGCGACTGCCCCCAGCACCCAGGTGATCACTCGACGGCTAACGCCGGCGAAGATAATGAGCGCGGCGACCACGATGCCCACGGAGAACATCATGCCGAGGTCCTTCTGTAACAGCACCAGCATCACAATCGCAGTGCTTACGGCCAAGAAGGCACCGAGGCCGGTATTAAGGCGCTGCGTGGCGCGTGCTCGGTAAGAAACGGTCGCTGCGCCCCACACCGCCAGCGCTAACTTCGCCACCTCAGAGGGCTGCACGCCAACGGGGCCAATACGGATCCACGAGTTAGAACCGACCTCGTCGCCGCCGATGCCAACTCCGGGGATGAGCACCGCTATCAGCATCACAATCGCAACTACCAGCAGCCACGGGGAATACCTGCGAATCGTCTCCGGGCGCATCCGTAGCGCCACCCACATAGCCACCAATCCGAGGAATACGACCACGGCCTGCTTAATAAACTCACCAAAGACGCTCGCGCCGCTGGCGTAGGAAGTCACCATCGACGACGACAGCACCATGACGAGCCCCAGGATGGTCAGGCACGCCGTGACGACCATCAGCACCTTGTAGTTCAGCTGCGGGGTGGCCAGCTGAGCGGTGAACTTGCGGTGCAGGGATGCCAAGCCGCGCTCGGCGCCAGATTCCTGGTTCGCGGCCTTGCGCTCCGGCTCGGGTCGCTCACCGTGCGGGCTGTTCTCCCCTGCGCCGGGGATGCGCCGGCGCTTCGAATTGGACGTCGGAGTGGACATCGCGCGCCTATCCCCTTTCCTGTGTTGCTTGAGTCTCTCGGGCCTCTTGGGCCTCTTGGGCCTTTTGTTCGGCTGTATCGGCCCCAGCATATGCCACCGCATACTGGGCGAACAGGTCGCCACGCTGGCTCATGCCGGTGTACATATCCAGCGACGCTGCCGCCGGGGCCAGCACCACGCTGTCGCCGAGTTGCGCCAACCCGTGGGCGGCGCGGGCGACGGCACGCATCGCTTCTTCTGGATCGGTGGCGTCAATAACAGTGACCGGCAGGTCGGGCAGCTGCCGCGACACTTCCGCGACGAGCTCCGCGCGATCCACGCCCAGGGCCACGACTGCCTTGAGAGCGCCGCCGACCGCCCGAATTAGCCCGTCGACCGCGGCACCCTTCAGCTGTCCGCCGGCAACCCAGATCACGTTGCGCTGGCCCCGCAGCGCGGCCTCGGCGGCGTGCGGGTTGGTGGCCTTCGAGTTATCGATCCAGGTAACGCCTCCGTGCTCTAGCACAACCTGCCCGCGGTGTGCCTGCACCTTGAATCCGGCCAGCGCGGCTTCGATAGCCGCCGGAGCCACGCCCAGCGCACGCGCCATCGCCGCACTCGCCGCGGCATCGGCAAGCCCTGCAGGTCCGGGAGGGCTAATCCCCTGCGCCGGAGCGAGGCCCGTGGTTTGGCTCGGGTCGTCGATGACGACCTCGATCAGCCGCCCGTCGCGCACCCCGACTACTCGTTCCGTGTTTTCTGACGCCACCTCTTCAGGGTCGTGAATCGTGTACCCACGGCGAGCCGCGACCTGGCGAGCGCGTGCGGTGGCCACAACGTCTGAGTCGTCCAGGGCCAGGACAGACTCCTCAGCGGTCAAGACCTGTGCCTTGTCCGCGCAATAGTTGTCGTAGCTCCCGTGCCAATCCAGGTGGTCTTCGGCGAGGTTCAGAATGCAGCCAACGGCGGGCTCGAACATGGGCGCCCAGTGCAGCTGGAAGCTCGATACCTCGGCGACAAAGACGTCGGAGCGGGGTTCGCCACGGTGCTGGCCAGCCAGGGCGGCGGAAGGGGCGATGCCAATGTTGCCCACAGCCAGGGCAGCGCGCCCATCGGCGATCAGCATGGAGGTCAGCATCGCCGTAGTGGTGGTCTTACCATTCGTTCCCGTCACCGCCAGCCATGTGCGGGGCTCGCCGAAGGCCCCGGCCTGGTCCGCCAGCCAGGCTGCGGCAATATCCCCGATCACGGGAATGCCCAGCTCGGTGGCGCGGGCCAGCAGCGGGGACTCGGGCTTCCAGCCCGGGGAGGTCACGACGAGTCTCGGCGCCAGGTCTTCTAGGGAGTCGATGGCCTCGGAGACATTCAGCAGCCGCAGTTCCGTCTCCCCATCGTCGGCGATGTGGCCAAGCGCCTGCGCGTTGTCGTCTGCCACCAGGACCGACCGGGCGCCGAGGGCGCAGAGCATGGAGATCACACCCCGCCCGGCCACGCCCGCACCCGCGACCAGCACGGTCTGGGTGCGCATGGTCTCTAGGGCGTCTGCGGGCTGAAGTGCGTGTGTCGATTCCACGGCTGGATTGTCCTTACATTGCTAGCGAATTGTGGGTTTGCGGGCCTGCCACCGGCAGGCCTAGAAGCTGGCGCCGTTGAGCCACTCCGCGTAGAAGATGGCGAAACCGGACATCGCAGCCAGCGCGGCGAGCAGCCAGAAGCGGATAACGACGGTGGTCTCCGCCCACCCCTTGTTCTCGAAGTGGTGGTGGATCGGCGCCATGCGAAACACGCGCTTGCCGGTGGCCTTGAAGGAGATCACCTGGATCACCACGGACGCGGCCTCGATGACGAAAATGATGCCGACCAGGATCATCAGCAGCTCGGTCTGCGTCGTGATGGACAGGCCGGCCACCAGGCCGCCCAGAGCCAACGAGCCGGTATCGCCCATAAAGATTTTCGCCGGAGCCGCGTTCCACCACAGGAAGCCCAGGCAGGCGCCCAGGCCAGCGGAGGCCAGCATCGACAAATCCAACGGGTCGCGTACCGCGTAGCAGGCGGTCGCTGCGCTGATGGTGCAGGAGTTACGGAACTGCCAGAAGGTGATCAGCACGTAGGTGCCCATCACCATCGCGGTCACGCCACTTGCCAGGCCATCCAGGCCGTCGGTGAGGTTCACTGCATTCGACCAGGCGGAAATCACCAAGTAGATGAAGATCAGGAACAGAACCATGCCCACGATAGCCGCCCCAATGGCGATGTCGAACGTCGCAATATCGCGGACGAACGACAGGTGCGTGGAGCCCGGGGTGAGCCCGTGCGCGTTCGGGAACTGCAGGATCAGCAGGCCAAAGACAATCGCGGTAACCAGCTGCCCGACGAGCTTCGCCTTCGCGTTCAGTCCCAGGTTCCGCCCCTTCACCAGCTTGATGTAGTCATCGGCGAAGCCCAGCCCGCCGAGGGCCAGGGTCAGCCCGAGCACCAGCCAGCCGCTGACGCCCGGCCCGGCGCCGGTGGTTATGAGCCCCACCAGCACGGCCACCAGGTAGCCGAACACGATGCCCGCCAGCACGGCGATGCCGCCCATGGTGGGGGTGCCGCGCTTCTTAAAGTGCGACTTCGGCCCCTCCTCGCGGATCTCCTGGCCCAGTCCTTCGGCGGAGAACCAACGGATCAGCACCGGGGTCAGCAGTACGGACACAAGGAAAGCAACCGCACCTGCGATAAAGATTTGCAACATGGGATTTTTAAGCTCCTTGGTCCTCGCCGATGAGCAGTCCTTCTGCTACCGCCCATAGTCCGTCTGAATACGATGCCTTGATCAGCACCGCATCCTGCGGGTTCAAACTCATGTCTAGGTAGTTCACCGCACCGTCGATGTTCTCGACGACCTGCGTTTCTACCCCGCTCTCCCGGGCAGCCTCGGCCAGCGCGCGCTGGTTCACCCCGTTGCCCACGATGACCGCGTGGTCGATGCGGCGTTGCGCCAGCACGTGGCCGAGCTCGGCGTGCTCTTCGCTTGCGTCCTCGCCCAGCTCGCCCATCTGCCCCAGCACAGCCCAGCTTTCCGCCTCGGGGCGGCCCTTGGCTGTATAGGCCAGCGCGTCGATTCCCGCCCGCATAGATTCGGGGTTGGCATTGTAGGAATCGTTGATGATGGTCACCCCATCGGATTCGCGGGTGCGCACGTCCATGCGGTTCACGCTGGCGGCGACGTGAGAGCTCAGTAGGGATGCAACCGTGGCGGCGTCAATACCCAACTCGATACCAACCGCCGCGGCGGCGAGCGCGTTCGAGACCTGGTGGGCGCCGAACACCGAAAGCTCCACGCGCACCGGCTGACCTGCCGGGTGGTGCAGCATAAAGCTGGCGCGGGCCACGGCATCGAGCTCGATGTCGGTGGCATAGTAATCCGCCGGAACACCCGCGGCACCCGTCGCGCCCTCCGTGGAGAAGCGCACAACGCGCGCCGCGGTGCGCTTATCCATCGCCGCGACCTTGTCGTCGTCGGCGTTCAGTACGGCCAGGCCACCCTCGGCGGCGGCTGGCAGCGCCTCCACGAGCTCGCCCTTCGCCTGCGCGATGGCCTGGCGGGAACCGAACTCGCCCAAGTGGGCGCTGCCGACGTTCAACACCACGCCCACGCGCGGTGGAGTGACGGTCGTCAGGTGCTGGATGTGGCCCACGCCGCGGGCGGACATCTCACTGACGAGAAAGCGCGTGTCGCGGCCGGCACGCAGGGCGGTGTACGGCAGGCCGATCTCATTGTTGAAGCTGCCGGGCGGGGCGACGGTCTCCCCCGCCTCGCGCAGCACCGCGCCGATCAGGTCCTTCGTGGAGGTCTTGCCCGCGGAGCCGGTCACGCCAACGACGACCATGCCCTCCTCGGCGGCCAGCACGTCGGTGTTGTAGCGCGCGAGCTTGTCCACGGCAGCCAGCACTGCGGCGCCGTGGCCTTCCACGTCGAATTCAAAGGCGGTGGCGTTGGAGGTCTGCTCGTTGACCTCCACCGGAGCGGCCAGCAGCGCGGGCTGCTCCACCTGACGGCCGACGATCAGTAGCGCGGCGCCGTTCTGCAGTGCAGCGTCGGCGAAGTCGTGCCCGTCGGCGCGGGCTCCGGGCAGGGCCATGAAGATCGCGCCAGGGGTGATCTTGCGCGAGTCGAACTCCGCCGGGCCGGTCACTACGGCCTGCGGGTCCACGTCGTTAATCAGCGTGCTGCCCGTTACCTCGGCGATTTTCTGGGTTGTTAGTTCAATCATCGCTTCTGCCTACCTTCACCATTATCTGCCTCACGCTCTTGCCGCACCCGGTTCTTCAGGGCCGCCGCCAGCTCCTCCACATCGTCGAAGGGGTGCATCGTACCGGCCACCAACTGGCCCTTTTCGTGCCCCTTGCCGGCCACGACCACCGCGTCTCCGGGGCGTGCCCACGCCACAGCCGCGGCGATGGCCTCTGCACGGTCGGGCACGATCTCGCACACGGTCTCGCCGTCTGTTGGTTGTTCTTGTTCCTTCTTTTGGACGCCCTCTCGCGCCCCCGCGTAGATAGCCTCCCTAATCGCGGAAGGTTCCTCATCCCGAGGGTTGTCATCCGTGACGAACACCGCATCCGCCAGTTCCGCGGCGATGCGGCCCATAATCGCGCGCTTGTCGTGGTCGCGGTTTCCGCCGGCCCCGAGGACGATGCCGATGCGGGCTTCCGGGTCCGGCAGGTAGTCGTGCAAGCTGCCCAACACGGCCTGAACCGCGCCCGGCTTGTGCGCATAGTCAACCATCGCCAGGAAGTCCTGGCCCTCCTCGACCAGCTGCATGCGGCCGGGCACCTGCACGTCCTTCAGGGCCTGTACGGCGGCGCTGTCGCTGGTCAGCGGGTCTCCCATGGCGGTCTCGATGCAGGCCAGCGCCACCAAGCTGTTGGCCTGGTTGAAGGAGCCAGCCATACCGATGCTGTAATCCAGCTCGCGGGGTTCGGCGCCGCCGGCGATGGACAGGCGAATGTGCTGACGACCGCTAGGGGTCACTTCGGCGGAGACAATGGACCATACCGGCCCACCAGTTTCGGCCGCATGGTCACCACCCTGGGGGTACAGCGCGACGGTCGGCGAGTGCTCCGCGGCGATGGCGCGCATGCGCTCGCCCCACTCGTCCTCGCAGCAGATCACAGCGGTGCCTGGAACGCTACCGTCCTCCACGCGCTCGAACAGCAGCGCCTTCGCCTGGAAGTAGTCCTCCATCGTCGGGTGGAAATCCAGGTGATCCTGGCTCAAGTTCGTAAACGCCACCACGTCGAAGTGCACCCCGCGCACACGCCCCAGCTGCAGGGCGTGGCTGGAGACCTCCATCACCAGGTGCGTGGCGCCCTCAGCAACCATGCGCGCCAGCAGGGCCTGCAGGGTGGGAGCCTCCGGGGTGGTCAGTGAGGTCGGAATGGGCTGGCCATTGATGCGGGTGCCGGTGGTGCCGATCAGCCCCACTTTCAGCCCCGAATCCAGCAGAGCCTTCTCCACCAGGTAGCTGGTGGTGGTCTTGCCGGACGTGCCGGTGATGCCAATGGTCTTCAGCTGGCGTGCCGGGTGGCCATAAACCTCCGCAGACACGGCGCCCATCCACTCGCGAACGTCGTCGACGACGATGCACGGTAGCGGCGTAGGGGCGTCATCAATAATGCGCTGTCCTGCGGCGTCGGTAAGAACGGCGGCGGCCTTGCTATCCGCGGCGAAGGTCGCGCCGTGGACCTTCGAACCAGGAACGGCACAGAATAGGCCGCCCGGCTGCACATCATTAGAACCGATCGCGGCAGAGGTCACCTCCACACCCTCCCAGGGGCCGGTGAGGGTTCCTCCGCAGATTTCGGCGAGCTGCTTCAGCGATGTCATTGATTTGCCTCCAGCATCAGCTTTGGTCCTGCTTCCTTGGACAGTGGCACGTTGTAGTGGTCGAGCATCCACGCCATGATGTCGTGGAACAGAGGCGCCGCGCTGCCACCTGCGCCCCCGTCAGTACCGCGCTCGGGGTCATCCAGCATGATGCCCACCACGAAGCGGGGCTTGTCGGCGGGTGCGATACCCGCGAAGTTGATCCAGTACTTGGAGTTCGAATAGGCACCCGTGTCCGGGTCCACTTGCTGGGCCGTGCCCGTCTTGCCGGAAACCTGGTAGCCGTCGATGGCCGCTGGCGCGCCAGAGCCCTGCTGAACTCCGCTTTCGTCCTTCTGCGTCACCGCGCGGAACATGTCCACGGTCGTGCGGGCGGTCTCCGGGGAGACCACGCGGGTCTCCTTCACCGGGTCGGAGTCCAGCTCCGCGCCGTCAGAAGTGGTGATCTTGTTGATCAGCCGGGGCTCCACCCGCACGCCATCGTTGGCCAGCGCCTGGTAGATGCTGGTCATCTGCAGCAGGCTCATGGACATGCCCTGGCCGATCGGCAGGTTAGCAAAAGTGCCGCCGGACCACTGGTTCCGCTCCGGCATGTAGCCAGCAACCTCGTATGGCAATCCCACGCCCGCAGTCTGGCCCACACCGAACTTGCGGAAGTAGTCGTACATCTTGTCCTCGCCCACGCGCTCGGCGAGCATCAGGGTGCCGACGTTCGAGGACTTACCGAAGATGCCGGTGGTGGTGTACGGGACCTCGCCGTGGTCCCATGCATCCTTCACTGTCACGCCGGACATCTCGATGCTGCCGGGAACCTTAAGCACCTCATCCGGGGTGGTCTTGCCCTCCTGGATGGCTGCCGCGGCGGTCATGATCTTGGCCACGGAGCCAGGCTCGAAGGAATCGGCCGTGGCGCGATCGCCGAAGACCTTCTTGCGCTTCAGCTGCTTTTCGATGTCCCCGTTCGGGTCGATGGAATCGCTAGAGCCCATGGCGATGATCTCGCCGGTCTTCGAATCCAGCACGACGGCCGAGGCCGATTTTGCGCCCGACTTCTCCCGCGCCTGTTGCAATGCCTGCTGTACATAGGTCTGCGCGTCCAGGTCGATGGTCAACTCGTAGGAATCGCCGTTGACGGCCGGGTGCACATCGCGGGTAGACCCCGGAATCAGGTAGCCATCGCCTCCAATGTCCACGGTGCGCGAACCGTTGATGCCCTGCAGGCGCGCATCCTGGGAAAGCTCCAGGCCGAACTGCCCCTGGTTATCGGTACTGATCTTGCCGATCATGTTCTGCGCCACCGCACCGTTGGGGTATTGGCGCAGGTCCTGGCGTTCGACCGTGATCTCGGGGAATTCCTTGCCGACCTTCTCGGCAACGTCCGGGTCGACGTTGCGCACCAGCACCTGGTAATTCCTATCGCTGGTCAGTTTGTCGCGAATATCGTCTTCCTCGATATCGTCGCCTTCTTTATTGATCATCTCGGGCAGACGCTTGGCGATCTCTTCGATGCGCCGCTTGGGCTCGGGGTTCTCCTCGGGATTTTCTTCATAACTGTCCTGCATGCGCTTTTCGGCCTGCTTCGGGAGCACAGAGAGGCTGCGTGCGTCCATGGTGTAGGCCAGCACCTGGCCATTGCGATCCGTAATGCCTCCGCGCAGAGCCGGTTCGGTAATCACCGAAGTACGTTGCAGCTGCGCTTGATTAGACAGCGATGGGCCGGCAACCAGTTGTACCCAAGCAAGGCGCAGCATCAGGGCGAGAACCGTCAGGAAGATGACTAGGAACACAAGGCGTACGCGCTTGTTAAAGCGCGCGAAGGAGGTATCCAGGATCAACCACGAGTTAGAGTCAACCGTCCGCGGGGAGCGGCGGTCGTTGGGTGTGGACACGTGGTTGCCCTCCTTTCTATTCACTCTTGGTTATTGTCCCCGTAAATACGAAAACAGGCCGGGGTTGGCCCCGGCGTGTCTGAAGTTTTCGGTTCGCTGTCCGCGGTGACCTAGCGCGGTGCCGGGGCCGGGGCCTCAGCTGCAGGCGATGGAGCGGGAGCAGGTGCCGCCGGTGCAGGCGCCTGACCCGCCGGGCCGCCGGAGTACGGAAGACCACCGTTGCCCTGCGAGTTGTTACGGGGACCGATGACGTTTACATCCGGGGCGCGGTCACCTGCGAGGACCGGGTGATCCGGGTGCAGGCCCTCGACGCGTTCGGTCTTGTTCGGATCACTGGTTGCGCCACGACGCTTAGCTTCGCCGTTGACGTCGACGACTTCCTTGCCATCTTCAGCGTTGGCCGGGCGGGTTTCCTCGATTTTGCCGCCGCGATCCTCCAAAATTCCGGACTGGTTCGGGGTAACCATGCCCATCTCGCTGGCTTCCTTGGCGATGTTGGCGGAGGACTTCGCGTTGGCGACGTCCCGGTTCAGACTCTCGATCTCGTTTTCCAACGTGGTGCTTCGAGACTGCGCATCGGAGATCTGGAACGACTGCTTAGTCGTGACGGCGGACAGCGCCATGATGGAAACCACGCCGAGGATGAAAACAGTAACCGCCAGCACGATTCGGCGGGTGAGCTTCGGGTTCCCGCGCTCCAGGGCAATGATGCGCCGTCCGCGGACCGAGACCTGCTGGCGCGAGCCCACCCGGCTACCGCCGAAGCGGCGAGTGCTGCGCCCCGGGGCGCTGGTGCGGTTGGCATCCCAGGCACTTCCGCGGCGGGTCGGCTCGGCGGTGCGCTGGCTAGAGCGCGCCGGGCGAGCCTTGGCGCGTGAGCGGTCGGCAGCGCCGCGACCGGCTACGGTGGTGCGATCGCGGTCGGTGTGCTGGCCTCGGGTGCGGATGGTGCCTGGTGCTGTCATGTGATTCCTTCCGAAGTTTCGGCAGGTTCGGGGCTGTTTCTATCAGTGGTATTTGGGGGGGTTTTGCTTAGCTAACTGGGCGTGTCCAGCGGAAATGTTGTTTTTCCTCTGTCGCTGACCCTGCTGTAGGCTCTCACCCTCACGGGGGCGGCCCGGGAGTTCTGCTCGATCTCCACCTCGCTGGCCTTCTCTGCCCCGCGGGTTTTGAGCTCGAACTCGGCTTCCATGCCGGGCAGCTCCATCGGCAACCCCGGCGGGGTCTTTGATGTGCTGAGCTGCATCAATGCCTTCTTGACGATCTTGTCCTCCAGCGACTGGTAGCTCATGAACACGCCGACGGCGCCGACATGTAGCCAGCGGGAGATCTCGGGGATCAGGTTCTCCAGCGACTCGAGTTCCGCGTTCACCTCGACGCGCAGCGCTTGGAAGGTGCGTTTCGCCGGGTGCCCGCCGGTGCGGCGCGACGCTGCCGGGATGGTTGCGTACAGCAGCTCCACCAGCCGCGCGGAGTTCTCGAAGGGTTGCTTCTCGCGCTCGCGGACGACGGCGGAGGCGATCTTGCCCGCGAAGCGCTCGTCGCCGTAGGTCTTCAGGATGCGCGCGATCTCGCCGTGGCTGTAGGTGTTGAGGATTTCGGCGGCGGTCAGCGGGCTACTGGGATCCATGCGCATATCCAGCGGCGCGTCTACCGCGTAGGCGAATCCGCGTTCCGGCTGGTCCAGCTGCATGGAGGACACTCCGAGGTCGAACAGAAACCCGGAGATGCCGTGCTCCCGCACGCTGGCCGGGAGCTTGCCCTGCTCCATCAGGTCCTCCAGCGCTTCGGTTACTCCATCGAAGCGGGTCTGGTAGGAAACGAAGCGGCCCCCGAAGCGCGCCAGGCGCTCATTGGCCTCCGCCAGGGCGTTGGGGTCGCGGTCTAGGCCGACGACGGTTGCGTGGGGAAAGGCGTCCAAAAAGGCCTCGCTATGGCCACCGGCGCCGAGGGTGCCATCGACGATGACGGGGTGGGCGGGCGCGTTTTCGCTGTTCACACCCAGCCCCACGAGCTCGACCATGCGGTCGCGCATGACTGGGGTATGGCCGTGCTTTTCGCGCTGCTCGGTACCGTGCTCTTCCTTCATCGATGTTCCCTCCTTCCTTCACTGCGTTTCTTGGGGCTCTATGTAGTTCATGTGCCACATAGATACTTATGTGACTCAAAAGCTAAAGGAGCGCGTACAGGGCCTCACCTGCGTGGGTGCGGGCTTGACATTGGGGAAGTACGTCAAGATTCCGCGTCGTCCACGCAGGTAAGGGCCTGCGCACACTCCGTTTTCACTATGAATTTGTCTTATCTGGTCAAGCGCTAAGGCCTTCGGGGCTACAGGAATGTCGCCAACACTTCGTCGTCGCCGTCAGAGAAATCCTCTTCGTGCTCCGCGCTGTACTCGGCCCAGCTTTCGGCGTCCCAAATCTCAATGAAGTCGACGTTGCCGATCACAACGCATTCCTTCGTCAGCCCCGCGTAGTCCCGGTGCATCGCCGAGACTGAGATGCGCCCCTGCGAATCGAGGGTTTGCTCGTCGGCACTGGCCGCCAGGTTGCGCACGAAGGCGCGAGCTTTCGGGTTTGTGCGTGAGGCTTCAGCCGCCTTCTTCGCCCGCACCAGAAACTCTGCCTTGGGGTACACAGCCAGGCTGCGATCCTGCCCTTTCACGACCATCAGGCCGTCACCGAGCTCTTCCCGAAACTTTGCTGGCAGGGTCAGTCGACCCTTGTCGTCCAGCTTCGGCGTGAAGGTGCCGAAAAACATACATCGGCCCCTTTCTGTTGGAAGATCTCTTGCTTTCTATCGCCGTTTTTGCCGTAGGTAGCGGACTGTTACTAGCCCTGACCAGTGGTTTCGCTATGAAGTTTGGAGTTGTTGGCACAGCTTTGTTCCAACGAGCCCCACTTTACCCCACTCTCCCCCACAAACTCCACAACACGAGGTGTTTGTGCGCATCTTTTCTCAATATTCTTCACATCAACAACGTTCAAGCTGGACTTTACCCCTTCGCCCCTCACCCCTTCACACACGACCCCTCACCCTTCTTTCTTTGTGACGCCACCATTCCCCCACCCCTTCACCTCAGCCAACTGAGACATTTGCGCAGCTAGGAATATTCAAGCCATCCCTCTGCCGACGCTTGGACGCTCCCGTCCACAACACCAGAGAGATCAAAAAGGCTTGAGGTGGGGCAAAGTGGGGAGAATCCCCCTGGTTTCGACTGGATACGACAAAACCGGGTTAATAGACAAAAAGTGTGTCCGCTCGGCGTGTCGCCGGGGTGGGCCCCTTTTTTATTTCATTGGTCCTTTCCGGATGCCTAAGTTGTGTTGGTATTCGGTTGGGATAGCGTTGTCGT